>NZ_FOWM01000004.1:0-630282 GCF_900115455.1 Cupriavidus sp. OV096 | reverse complement strand
AAGTACTGCTGCTGCCCGCTCAACGTTGCGCCGAGCGCGTCGAAACCCTCTGCCATCAGTCATCGCTCCGTAGCCGCCGCAGTGTCTGGCACTGCACATGCGGCATACTAAAAGCGACGAGCGAACCACTACAATCGTAAAACCCTGAAATACGCCGGCAGGGCGTTTTCCCGCTAGCCCGGCAGCCCGACGGGGTCGCCCCCCTCACTATCGTCCTTCAACTCCACCCCCGACCTTCCCAGCGCCACCGCGCCGCGCATCAAAAACACCAGCCTGTCCGCCGCTGTCGCGTATGGCAATCCCTCCGGCCTGACATTCGAGATGCAGTTCCGCTGCGCGTCGGTCCGTCCGGGCTTCGGATCGTAGGTCAGATAAATCCCAAGACTATCCGGCGAACTGAGGCCGGGCCGTTCGCCGATCAGCATCACGATCTGGCGGGCGCCTAGGAGATCGCCGATTTCGTCGCCGAGGGCCACGCGGGACTGGCGGGCTACCACGACCGGGCCGATGTGCCAGTCGGCCAGCCGCGCCAGCACGGCGCGCAGCAGTGGCACGGCGTGGCGTTGGGCGGCCAGCGCGGAGAGGCCGTCGGCGATCACGAACACGGCGTCGGGGGTCTGGGCGGGCCGCTCGTTGGCCAGCGCATCGTGGCTTTCGGCGTCCAGCCGGCGGCCGAGGTCGGGGCGGCGCAGGTATTGGTCGCGGTCCGGTGCCGCGCTGTGGACGTGCTGCGGGGCAAGTCCCGCCTCCTGCAAGGCCATGTCGATGGCCGTGACGTCGAGCGGCAGGTGCACCGCGTCACGCGCCTGCGCGTGGGCGAGGCCGAAGGCGAGCACATCCCCGGTCTTCTGCGCGTGGCCGGTGCGGCCCAGCGCCACGCGCGCCCGGGTGTACTGGCGCAACTGGGTCCAGGGATCGATGTCGGCGGGCGGCTTGGGCATGATCGGCTCCATCGTGCGTTACAGCGTGCGCGCCAGGTCCAGCAGGGGCGCGCGCGCGGCCGGCTCCAGCACCCGGCCGGCATCGTCGAGGATGCCCATCCGTTGCAGCCACGCTTCGAACTCGGGCGCGGGGCGCAGGCCGAGCACCTCGCGCAGGTACAGCGCATCGTGGAACGACGTGCTCTGGTAGTTGAGCATGATGTCGTCCGCGCCCGGCACGCCCATGATGAAGTTGATGCCGGCCACGCCGAACAGCGTCAGCAGCGTGTCCATGTCGTCCTGGTCGGCCTCGGCGTGGTTGGTGTAGCAGACGTCGCAGCCCATCGGCACGCCCAGCAGCTTCCCGCAAAAATGGTCTTCGAGCCCGGCGCGGATGATCTGCTTCCCGTCGTACAGGTACTCGGGGCCGATGAAGCCGACCACGGTATTCACCAGCAGCGGCTCGAACGCACGCGCCACGGCGTAGGCGCGCGCCTCCATGGTCTGCTGGTCCACGCCATGGTGCGCGTTGGCGGACAGCGCGCTGCCCTGGCCGGTCTCGAAGTACATGACGTTGTCCCCCACCGTGCCGCGCTGCAGCGCCAGCGCCGCCTGCCGGGCTTCGTCGAGCAGGGCCAGCGAGATGCCGAACGCCTCGTTGGCGCGCTGGCTGCCGGCCACGGACTGGAACACGAGGTCCACCGGCGCGCCCAGTTCCATCGCCCGCAGTGTGTTGGTGACGTGGGTCAGCACGCAGGACTGAGTCGGCACGTCGTAGCGCGTGCGCGCATCGTCGATCAGCCGTAGCAGCTTGACGATGGCGGCGAGGTTATCGCCAGCCGGGTTCACGCCGATGGTGGCGTCCCCGCAGCCGTAGAGCAGGCCGTCGATGATGGACGCGGCGATGCCGCGCGGGTCGTCGGTGGGATGATTGGGCTGCAGGCGCACGGCCAGCCTGCCTGGCAGGCCGATGGTGCTGCGCAGCCGCGTGACCACGCGGCACTTGCGCGCCACGGCGATCAAATCCTGATTGCGCATGAGCTTGCTGACCGCCGCCGCCATCTCGGGCGTGATGCCGGGCGCCACGCGGCGCAGCGTGGCCTCGCCGGTCTCGTGGCGCAGCAGCCAGTCCCGGAAACCGCCCACGGTCAGCGCGCCGATCTCGGCGAAGGCGGCGGCATCGTGGCGATCGACGATCAACCGCGTGACCTCGTCGTCCTCATAGGGAATCAGCGCTTCGGAGAGGAAGTGTCCGAGCGGCACATCCGCCAGCGCCATGCGCGCGGCCATGCGCTCCTCCTCGTCCCCGGCGGCGATGCCGGCCAGCGCGTCGCCCGAGCGCGCCGGGCTGGCCCGGGCCAGCAGCGTGCGCAAGTCGGCAAAGACATGCCGGCGCGTGCCGACGGTATGGGTGAAGGGCATGGCGTCAGATCTCCGGGAGGAAAGCGTGCGCTGCGTGACTTCAATATACGCGAGCTGGCACGCAAGTTTCACGCCCGATGTGACTTGCTATTGGCGCGCCGCGCGCCGACAATCGATGCGCCCAACCCTTCAACCCAACGCGAACGCGACAGCCGAGACATGCCGCAGGTGGAACAAGACCGCACGCCAGGCCGCCCCCAGACCGGAGACGGCACGCCCAACCCCGATCCGCTCCACCCCGTCCGGCGCCTGACGCCGGGCAGCTGGTTCAGTGTCACGGCGGCGTCATATGCGCTGACCGCCGGCGCGCTCCTGCTGGTGATGCAGGCCAACCTCGTGGCGGCCCTGCTGTCCGGGCTGCTGCTGTATTCGCTGGTCGAAGTGCTGGCCCCGCGCCTCACACGGCATTCCCGGCGGGACGCGCTGGCCGTGCTGATCCTGTCCGCGATCATCCTCTTCGCCCTGAGCGGCGGCATCTGGGCGCTCGTGCGCTTTATCAGCGGCGACGGCAACACGCTCGAACGGCTGATGGACCACGCCGCCGACATCATCGACCGCTCCCGCAACCAGATGCCGCCCTGGGTGAGCGACTCCCTGCCGCGCGGCGTGGAAGAACTCGCCACCACGCTGATCACCACCCTGCGCGAGCACGCCCAGATGGCGCAGCGGCTCGGCGCGGACATCCTGCGCACGCTGCTGCATATCCTGATCGGCTTCGTGATCGGGGCGATGGTAGCGCTGTACCGCGCCATCTCGCGCCCCAATCGCCGTCCGTTGGCCAGCGCACTGATCGCCCGTGCGAGCACGCTGCAAGTGGCCTTCTCGCAGTTCATCTTCGCGCAGGTGCAGATCTCGCTGATCAACACCATCCTGACGGCGATCTACCTGCTGGTGGTGATGCCGTTGTTCGGCCAGCACCTGCCGCTCTCGAAGACGCTGGTGGCCATCACGTTCATCGCGGGGCTGCTGCCGGTGCTCGGCAACCTGATCTCGAACACGGCGATCTTCGTGGCGTCGCTGTCGGTGTCCCTGCCGATTGCCGTGGTGTCGCTGGTATACCTCGTGGTGATCCACAAGCTCGAGTACTTCCTGAACGCGCGCATCATCGGCGCGCGTATACAGGCGGCCGCGTGGGAGCTGCTGACGGTGATGCTGGTGATGGAGACGCTCTACGGTATACCCGGCGTGATTGCGGGACCGATCTTCTATGCCTACGTGAAGCGCGAGCTGTCCACGGCGGCGCTGGTGTAGGCGATTGTTAACTCGTTGAATGCATTGGCATTCAATGCGCAGCAACGGGTACGCTCCCGTTGCCGCGCGATGAGATTGCGACGGATCAGCCCTCGTTCGCGGCCTCGCGCGGCAGGAACTGGTTGCCCTCCGCCAAGGGCGCGTAGCGGTACGTGGCCGGCGTGCGGCTCAGCTTGACCGGCGCGCCGAGGCCCTTGTAGCCGCCGGGCATCTCCACCACCATCTCGCGGTGCGCGGTGTGCGGATGCTGGAGGGCGTCCGGCACCGACAGCACCGGCGCGCACGGCACCCCGGCCGCCGCCAGGGCATCGGCCAGCGCCTTGCCATCATGCGTGCCCATGCGCGCTTCGAGTTCCACTTTCAGCGAATCGCGATTGACCGAGCGCGCGCCGGCGGTGGCGTAGCGTTCGTCATCGGCCAGCGCGGGCACGCCGAGGTGCTCGCACAGGATACGGAACTGGCGATCGTTGCCCACGGCCAGGAAGATCGGGTCCGTGGCCGTGGCCACCGTGTCGTACGGATAGATATTGGGATGGGCGTTACCGGTGCGTGTCGGTGTCTTGCCACTCATGAACCAGTTGGCCGCGTGCGGATGCAGCAGCGAGAGCCCCGAGTCGTACAGCGCCGCCTCGACGAACTGGCCGCGCCCGCTGCGCGCGCGCTCCTGCAGCGCCAGCAGCACGCCCAGCGCCGCGTTCAGGCCGGTGACCATGTCCACCACGGGCAGGCCGGCGCGCAGCGGGTCACCATCGGCCTCGCCATTGATGCTCATGATGCCGGCCATGGCCTGGATCGCCGCGTCGTAGCCGGGCAGGCCGCCCAGCGGGCCATCGGCGCCAAACCCGGACACCCGGCAGTGCACCAGGCGCGGAAAGCGCTGCGACAGCACGTCGTAGCCCAGCCCCCATTTCTCGAGCGTGCCGGTCTTGAAGTTCTCGACCATCACATCGGCCTCGGCCAGCAGCGACAGCAGCACCTCGCGGTCCGCATCGGCGGTGAGGTCCAGCCGCATCACCCGCTTGTTGCGGTTCAGGCCGAAGTAGTACGACGCCACGCCGTCGCGGAACGGCGGGCCCCAGGTGCGCGTGTCGTCGCCCTGCGGTGGCTCGATCTTGAGCACGTCGGCGCCGTGGTCGCCCAGGATCTGGCCGCAGAACGGCCCGCCCAGGATGCGCGACAAATCAACCACGCGGATGCCGGCCAGCGCGCCGGGAGTGGGGGGCGTCGTCATGATGGTGTCTACCTCGCTATCGTTTTTTTGGATGGCTTGCGCGCGTCAGTCGAGCTGCGCACCCGACTTTTGTACCACGGCGCGCCACTTGGTGACTTCCGACTTCACAAAGCCGCCGAGCTGCTCGGGCGAGGTGGACGGCGCGAACTCCAGCCCCTGCGCCACCAGCGTCTGACGGACTTCGGGCTGCTTGAGCGCCTCGGCGAAGGCGCCGTTGAGCTTGCGGATCACCTCCGGCGGCGTGCCGGCGGGCGCCACCACGCCGAAGAACACGGACACGTCGAAGCCGGGCACGCCCTGCTCGGCCACGGTCGGCACGTCAGGCAGCGCTTGCGAGCGGCCGCGCGTGGTCACGCCCAGCGCGCGCACCTTGCCGCTCTTGATGAATGGCAGCGCGGTCAGCACGTCGGTGAACGTCATGCTGACCTGCCCGCCGAGCAGGTCATTGAGCGCCGGGCCGGTGCCCTTGTACGGAATGTGCTGGAAGTCGGTGCCGGCGAGGTTGTTGAACAGCACGCCGGCCAGATGCGACGACGCGCCGTTGCCCGACGACGCATAGGTCAGCTTGCCCGGATGCGCCTTGCCGTAGGCAATCAGCTCCTGTACGTTCTTCGCCGGCACGTTGGCGTTCACCACCAGCACGTTCGGCAGATGGCCGATCTGGATCACCGGCGCGAAGCTCTTCACCGGGTCGTAGTTGATCTTCCGATACAGGCTCACGTTGATGGCCAGCGGCGCCGAGGTGCCGAACATCAGCGTGTAGCCGTCCGGCTCGGCGCGCGCCACCGCCTCCGCGCCGATATTGCCGCCGGCGCCGGCGCGGTTCTCCACCACCACGGGCTGGCCCAGGCTGCTCTTGAGCGCGGCGGCCAGTGTGCGGGCCATCGCATCGGTGGGGCCGCCCGGCGGGTAGGTCACCACCATCATGATCGGCTTGGTCGGAAAGTCCTTCTGGGCGAAGGCGGGCGCGGCGGCAAGGCCGAGCGTGGCGGCGGCGAGCGCGGTGAAGGCCGCCAGGGCCGCGCGGCGGTGCCAATGAAGCTTGGGGGGCATGGTTTGTCTCCGGGTGAGGCTTTTTTGTCTATTTGGAACGCAGGAACACGTCAAAACAGGTCAAAACACGTTGATCTCGTCGAGTTGGCCGGCGGGGCGCAGCGCGCCGTCCTCGGGCGGCGCGACAGTCTCGGCCAGCCATGCCGGCTCGGCGCCGCCGGCCAGCGGGTCCTGCGGCAGCACGCGGTACACCAGCACCAGTTGCGCCAGCCGCATGCGACGGACCGAGCCGATGCGGCCCGCTTCCCACGCCATCGCCACGGCGCTGGTCACGTGGTACAGCGCGGAGGCGGCCTGGCGGGCCAGCTCATCGCCTTCGGCACCGGCCTCGGCGGCGCGTGCAGCCAGCGCGGCGGCGTTGGCGATGGCCTGCGCGAAGGTGGCCCGAGCCGTGGCATGCATCGGCGTATCGGCCAGCAGGCCAGCCAGATACGTCTGGAGCACGGGCAGCGAGCCCTCGCGGCGGATGGCGCGCAGCACATCCAGCGCGACGATATTGCTCGTACCCTCCCAGATCGACCCCAGGTGCGCATCGCGCACGAGGCGCGGGTCGCTCCATTCCTCGATATAGCCGCAGCCGCCGCGGATCTCCATGGCGTCGCCGGTGACCTTGCGTGCGTCACGGCAGGCGCGGAACTTGATCAGCGGCGTCAGCACGCGCATCAGCGGGTAGGCATCGGCCTCGCCCGCGTCGGCGCGGCGCAGCGCCTCGGCGGTCTGGAACACCATCGTGCGGGCCTGCTCGGTGGGCAGCGTGAGCTTGAGCAGCTGCCGACGCATCAGCGGCATGTCCACCAGCCGCTTGCCGAACGCGCGCCGTTCCCGGGCGATGAACTGCCCCTCGGTCAGCGCGCGGCGCATCAGCCCGGCCGCCCGCACGCCGTTGGAGAGCCGCGAGTTGTTGATCATGTCCGCCATCTGCACGAAGCCCCGGCCCGGCTCGCCCACCAGCCACGCGTGCGCGCCTTCGAGCCGGATCTCGCCGCTGGCCATCGAGCGCGTGCCGAGCTTGTCCTTGAGACGGATGATCCGATAGTGGTTGGCGCTGCCATCGGCCAGCGTGCGCGGCAGCAGGAACAGCGAGACACCCTTGATGCCCGGCGTGGCCGTGCCGTCCGGCTCCTCCATGCGGGCCAGCACCATGGCCAGGGCGGCGTCCGGGTTGGAGCAGAACCACTTGTCGCCTACCAGCCGCCAGCCGCCTTCCACGCTGTCGTCCCGAATCGCGCGCGTGGCGGTGGCCGCCACGTCGGAGCCGGCGCCCTGCTCGGTCATGAACATCGCGCCCTGGTACAGGTCGTCGAAGACCTGCGTGGTCAGGTTGGGCAGATAGCGTTCCACCAGCGCCGGGTCGCCGAACTTGCGCAGCGTGCGGGTCAGCGAGTCCGTCATCGACAGCGGGCAGCACAGCCCGAACTCGGCCTGGACGAACAGATAAGTCAGTGCGTACTTCGCCGCAGGCGGCATGGGCTTGTCCCAGCCGAGCACGCCGCCGCGATGGGAGGCCGCGGCGAGGCCGAATTCGGCGAACGCCACTTTCTCCAGTTCTATATAGGCAGGATCCTTGTGGATGGCCTGCGCGTCGAGGCCGGTGCGAGTGCGATGGGAGAGCGTGGGTGGTGCATGATCCGCCACATTGGCGAGGGTATCGAGCACGCCACCCGCCAGCGCGCCCATGCGCTCAAGATGCGGCAGCAGGTGATTGAACAGGTCGGCCGGCAGGTAGAGCGGCAGCAGCGCGCGCAGGTCCGGGTCGGCCGTGAACAGGCTCGTGCCGTGCCGGTCCGGTACCGGATGGGCGATATCTTGAGACGAATCTCGCGAATCGGTCAAAGAAGCGGACGGAATCCGGGCGGCGCTGGTCGGCATGGCTGTCTCCTTGTTTGGGATCCATTATTCGAACGCCAACGATTCGTGTCTAATTCTAAAATTGGCTTGATCCATACAAAATTTATATCGCCATGGAATTCCGTCATCTGCGCTATTTCCTCGTGCTGGCCGAGGAACTGCACTTCGGCCGCGCCGCGCGGCGGCTGTCGATCTCCCAGCCTCCGCTTTCGCTCAACATCCAGCAACTGGAGGCATCGGTGGGGGCGCGGCTGTTCGAGCGCGACAGCCGCGGCGTGCGGCTGACGGCGGCGGGGCGCGCGTTCAAGGAGTCGGCCACGGCGCTGCTGGCGCAGGCCGAGTCGGCGCGCCAGCTGGCCCGGGAGATCGAGGCGGGCGCGGTGGGCCGGCTGCGCGTCGGCTTTGTCGGCTCGATGCTGTACCGGGGCCTGCCCCAGCGCCTGCACGAGTTCCAGCACCGCTACCCCGGCATCCAGGTGGCGTTGACGGAACTCAACTCGCAGGAGCAGATCGACGCCCTGCTACACGGCGAACTCGACGCGGGCTTCATCCACACCAGCCGGGTGCCCGATGAACTGGCCACCGAGCTGGCCCATCGCGAGCCCTTTGTCTGCTGCATGCCGGCAGGCCACCCGCTGGCCCCACGGGCCGAGGTGGCGCTGACCGACCTGCGCGGCGAGCCCTTCGTGCTGTTTTCGCGCAAGGCGTCGCCCGACTATTACAACCGGATCTTCGAGATGTGCGCCGCGCAGGGCTTCTATCCGCAGGTGCGGCACGAGATGCGGCACTGGCTGTCCGTGGTGTCGCTGGTGTCGCAGGGGATGGGCGTGGCTGTGGTGCCGGCGGCACTTGCACGCTCGGGCATGGCGGGGGCGACCTTCCGGCCGCTGGCCGATGCCACGGTGCCGTCCGAGGTCTATTGCGTGTGGAAGCGGGCGCCTGATCATCCGGCGCGCGACCACTTCGTCGACACCATCCGGCTGGCCGCCGCGCAGGCCGGCGTTTAGAATCCGGTGCGCAATGTGCGCCAAAGAAAAAGCCACCGGTCCAAGGACCAGTGGCTCTGAAGTACGCGTGGAACGGGGTGTTCAGCGTGTCTGGAGCATAGCGCCCCCCTCCCGGCGGACCAATACCACAAATGCGGTATTCGATGGAATGCCGGCGCCCGGGCCCCAGATTAGTGCGGATACTGGCGTAATCCCTAGCCCGCGCGCGGACGTGGAGAAAACGCCCCCGCGTACGAAAACGGACGGCTTCTGCCGCGATCCGGTATGGCTTCGGCGCCGAAGCCGCACGAATGCTATACAATCGAGAACGATTTTTATTTACCTTCGCGGGGCGGCGATCCTGCCTGCGCACTGGAAACCTATGCGGTTGTCTGAACTGCCCCGGCGCACGGCCGCCGTTGTGAAATCGGTGGACGATGCCACCGCGAACGATCCCATCTCGCGCCGCCTGCGCGATCTCGGTTTTGTGCCGGGCGAAGCGGTGCAGATCATCGCGTTCGGCCCCTTCGGCAAAGACCCGCTGGTGGCGCAGGTCGGCTTCACGCGCTTTGCGCTGCGCCGCGCCGAAGCGGCCCGCATCACCGTGGAAGTGGTAAGCGCCACCGTTTCCAGCATCGCCCCGGCTACCCAGCCCGACGCCTCCGCCGCCCAGCGCATCGCCTGAGGGCGTTGCCACAGGCCGATCAGGACCCCCTGCCAACATGTCCGTCGCACAACCTCCATCCGCCCTGCGCATTGCGCTGGTGGGCAATCCCAATTGCGGCAAGACCGCACTGTTCAACCGCCTGACCGGCAGCCGCCAGAAGGTGGCCAACTACGCCGGCGTGACCGTCGAGCGCAAGGAAGGCCAGTTCGTCTCGCCAGCCGGCCGCAGCGTGCGCATCCTGGACCTGCCGGGCGCGTACAGCCTGCACGCGGCCAGCCTGGACGAGGCGATCACGCGCGAGGTCTGCATGGGCCAGCGCCCCGGCGAGCCGCGTCCGGACCTCATCGTCTCGGTGGTCGATGCCACCAACCTGCGCCTGCACCTGCGCTTCGTGCTGGAACTGCGCCGGCTGGGCGTGCCGATGGTGGTGGTGCTCAATATGAGCGATGCCGCGGCAAAACGCGGCATCCTGATCGACCGCGACGCGCTGTCGCAGGCGCTCGGCGTACCCGTGGTGCAGACCGTGGCGGTCAAGCGCGATGGCGCCGCGGCGCTGATCGACCTGCTCGACGGCGTGCTGCCGCCAGCCCCGCCGGTGCCGCCGCAGTCCGTTGAGGCGATGTCCGAGCTGGACACGCACGCCGAGGTCAAGCGCCTGCTGGACACCGCCGTGACCATGCCGACGCGCACCGCAAGGCTCGATGACGCGCTCGACCGCGTGATCCTGCACCCGGTGTTCGGCCTGGTCATCCTGGCCGTGCTGCTGTTCTTCATGTTCCAGGCCGTGTTCTCGTGGGCCGAGCCGCTCATGGACGGCATCGAAGGCGCCGTGCACCTGGCCGGCGAGGTCGTGGGCGGCTGGCTGCCCGCTGGCCTGTTGCACAGCCTGATCGTCGATGGGCTGATCGCCGGCCTGGGCAGCGTGATCGTGTTCCTGCCGCAGATCCTGATCCTGTTCCTCTTCATTCTCACGCTGGAGGAGTCGGGCTACCTGCCGCGCGCCGCCTTCCTGCTGGACCGCCTGATGATGGGCGCGGGGCTCTCGGGGCGCTCGTTCATCCCGCTGCTGTCGAGCTTCGCCTGCGCGATTCCAGGGATCATGGCCACGCGGACCATCCAGGACCCGCGCGACCGGCTGACCACCATTCTGGTGGCGCCGCTGATGACCTGCTCGGCGCGGCTGCCGGTGTATGCGCTGCTGATCGGCGCGTTCATCCCCGAACGCACCGTGGCCGGCCTGTTCAACCTGCAGGGCCTGGTGCTGTTCGCGCTGTACGTGGCCGGCATCGTCAGCGCCCTGGTGGTGGCCTATGTGCTCAAGTTCTTCCGCCGTGACCGTACCGACCATCCGCTGCTGATGGAACTGCCGTCGTACCGGATTCCGAATCCGCGCGACATCGCCATCGGCCTGTGGGAGCGTGCCCGGATCTTCCTGTCGCGCGTGGGCAAGGTGATCCTGACGCTGACCGTGCTGCTGTGGTTCCTGGCCACGTTCCCGTCGCCGCCGGAAGGCGCCACGCTGCCGGCCATCGACTACAGCTTCGCCGGCATGCTCGGCCGGGCGCTGCAACATGTATTCGCGCCGATCGGCTTCAACTGGCAGATCTGTATCGCACTGGTGCCGGGTCTGGCCGCACGCGAAGTGGCGGTTGGCGCACTCGCCACGGTCTATGCGCTCTCGGGCAGCGACGACGCGGTGGCCGTGCAACTGGCGCCGATGATTGCCGCGCAGTGGTCGCTGGCCACGGCGCTGTCCCTGCTGGCGTGGTACGTGTTTGCGCCGCAGTGCATTTCCACGCTGGCGGTGATCCGGCGCGAGACCAACTCCTGGGCGGTGATGGCGGCTTCGGCGGCCTACCTGACGGGGCTGGCCTACCTCGCGTCGTTCATCACGTATCGTGCGGCGCTGGCATTTGGTTGAGACGAGGTTGAAACTGGCGACACCGACTTGGGTCCAACGGCCATGACGCTCTATCACGCCTTCGAAATCCTGGTGGTCGCGCTGATCGTGGCGGCTTGCGCGGTCCACGTGACGGGCCGCTACATGCCGCGCACGCGGGAACGCGTGAAGGCGTCCCTGGCCGTGCGCCTGGGTGGCGCCGGCGCCACCGGCTGGCGCGCATGGCTGGCGCGGCGTCTGGCGCCGCAGGCCGCCGCCGGTTGCGCCTCCGGGTGCGAGACGAATAGCGGCTGCGGCACGTGCGGGTCGAATACGTCCCCTGCGGCCTCGGCCTCGGCCCCGCCGGAGAACGAGCAGATCATCCGGTTCGTGCGCAAATCCTGACGGCGCAGAGCCCATCCCGACAAAGAACGGCGGTCCTTGCGACCGCCGTTTTTGCATTCTGACCCCGGATCGCTGCACGCAGAAACGGGTACGCTCGTCCCGCCAGACCCGTCCGACGCCCGCAGAAACGGGTACGCCCGCCGCCGTCCTGCATCCGCAACGGGCAAAGAAAAAACCCGCCGCGCGGGAAGCGCGGCGGGTTCCATCGTCCAGCCGATTTACTGCACCACGCCGGCCAGCGTGATCGACACAGGCATTGCCTCGGGTCCGGCCGTGCAGCGCGCGGTCACCGTGAACGGCCCGTTGGCGAGCGGCGTGATCGATGCCGAGTTCGGCGCGATCACCACCTGGTTCAGGATGATGTTGCTGCTGGCAGTAGACCACGCCCAGCTGCCAAAGCACGGCGAGATGCCTTCGTCGATGCCGCGATGGAGCAGATGCACCGCGATCGTCGCCCCGATACCCGGCGGCACCACCAGCGGCTGCGGACCGTTGTAGACCAGCGCCCAGGTCGGCTGCTCGGTGACGAGCAGGTTGGCGCGCGGCGTCGCGGTTAGCGACAGGCTGCTGGCGAACTCGGCGAGCACGCTTTGCAGCGGTGACGCGCCATTCGGCCGGCTTGTACTGACCGTGGTCAGGCGCGTGGCGCCATCCGGCAGCACGGCTAGCGACGGCGAGGTCGTGGTGAAGGTCCAAAGGCCGTTGAAGTCCGGTGTGACATCGCTCTCGTCATTACGCACCACCTTCGACGCATAGACCTGCGGATAGCCGTTCAGCACGTTCAGCGCATTGATCTGGGCGCCGTTCTGCGACAGCACCAGCCGGAAGCTCGCCACGCCCGTCTTGACCACCGACACCAGGAACGCGCCTGTCAGCACGGAGTTGTCTGGCGCCGTGACCGAGACCGAGACCACCGACTGGGCCACCGTGTCGGACGCATTCACGCCGCGCAGCATGCCTAAGTTGATCGCGCCGGTGACCTGCACGGCCGCCGTGCTGCTGCTCCAGTTCCAGCCGCTGCCGGCCGTGGAGCGGTCCGCGCCATCACTGTCGATCAGGGACGCCGTGACGGGCAGCACCTGGCCGTCAGTCATCGACAACACCGGATAAGGCAGCGCAAGGCTGTAGGTACGCGTGCCGGGCGCCACCACCGTGATGACGGCCGAGACCTGCGGCAACGCCGTGGTGGCGTTGCTGGCGCCGGTGACGGTGGCCAGCAGGCTGATCGTGGCGGTGCCGGTACCGACGCCGGTCACCACGCCGCTGCCCGGCACCGTGCCATTGCCCACGGCCGCTACGGAACTGTTCGAAGAGGTCCAGACGAAGCTGGTGTTGCCGGTGACGTCGTTGCCGTTGTTGTCCACCACTGACGCAGTCAGCGAAATCGAGCTGCCGACGGAGACCTGGCCGGAGGTCTGGCTCATCACCACGGTGTACGACTTGGCAGCCGTCGCGCCATTGCCGCCGTTGCCGCCGTTGCCGCCGTTGCCACCGCTCCCGCCATTGCCGGCGCTGCCCGTCGGCGAGGTACCTCCCCCGCTGGACCCGCCGCCGCCGCCGCAGGCTGCCATCAGCGCCACGGTCGCCGCGCAGGCGAGCCAGGATATCCATCGACGTGTCGTCATGGTTTGTCCCCTTCTGTTGTAATGTCCCGTTCCCGTGCTACGAGACTAGGCGCGATCCGCCAGGCGATGTACTGGCCAGAGGACTGAGCGCCACCCCACATATCGGGATGAGGTCATCCCCGGTCTACGGCAAGCGGTTGACGCCAAGTGCGGATTTCGACTACGCTGGCGGCTTAACCCTTTCGCGCACGATGCACGCCTCCGCCCTCCTCCTCCGCCACGCCGTTGATGCCCCGCGCATCGATGCCGCCGTGCGCGCGTGCGTGGCGCGGGCTGGCCGGCTGTCGCGCGGCGGCCTGGCCGCATCCCCCTCCTCGCTACTACTAGACCTAACGACCGGTTGCCGGGCCTAGCGCCCCGTGGCAGTTCGGCAGCCGTCTATCGCCACCGTTTTCCCGTTTTTTCCCCGAATTTTTGATTTTTGCCTGTCGCATCTTCCCGCGAGGAAGGAGAACACCCATGTTGCGCAATCCCGCCGCCAAGTACCGCCCCGCCACCACCGTCAACCTGCCTGACCGCACCTGGCCGTCGCGCCAGATCACGCGCGCCCCGCGCTGGATGAGCACCGACCTGCGCGACGGCAACCAGGCCCTGATCGAGCCGATGAACCCCGCGCGCAAGCTGCGCTTCTTCGAGCAGTTGGTGAAGGTGGGGCTGAAGGAGATCGAGGTGGCCTTCCCGTCGGCCTCGCAGACCGATTTCGACTTCGTCCGCATGCTGATCGAAGAAGACCGGATTCCCGCCGACGTGAACATCGTGGTGCTGACCCAGTCGCGCGAGGACCTGATCCGGCGCACCGTGGAGTCGGTACGTGGCGCGCGCCAGGCCACCATCCACCTGTACAACCCGATCGCGCCGGCGTGGCGCCGCATCGTCTTCAATGCCTCGCGCGAGGAAATCCGCGAGGTGGCCGTGAGTGGCACGCGCCTGATCCGCGAACTGACCGATGCGATGCCGGAAACGGCCTGGACCTACGAGTATTCGCCCGAGACCTTCAGCCTGGCCGAACTCGATTTCTCGCTTGAGGTTTCCGATGCGGTATCGGCTGTATGGGAGCCGTCCGCCACCCGCCCGATGGTGCTGAACCTGCCGACCACCGTGGAATGCAGCACGCCTAACGTGTTCGCGGACCAGGTGGAATGGATGCATCGCCATCTGGCGCGGCGCGAGCATATCGCGCTGTCCGTCCATCCGCACAATGACCGCGGCACCGCCGTGGCCGCCGCCGAGCTGGCCGTGATGGCCGGCGCGGACCGCGTGGAAGGCTGCCTGTTCGGCAACGGCGAGCGTACCGGCAACGTCGATCTCGTCACGCTGGCGCTGAACCTCTACACCCAGGGCGTGGCCCCGGAACTCGATTTCTCGGATATCGACGAGGTACGCCAGTGCGTGGAGCACTGCAACCAGCTGCCCGTGCATCCGCGCCATCCATACGTCGGCGATCTCGTCTTCACGGCGTTTTCCGGCTCGCACCAGGACGCCATCCGCAAGGGCTTCGCCCAGCAGAAGCCGGACGCGATCTGGGAAGTGCCCTACCTGCCGATCGACCCGGCCGACCTCGGCCGCAGCTACGACGCCGTGATCCGCGTGAACAGCCAGTCCGGCAAGGGCGGCATGGCCTACCTGCTCGAACAGGCGCATGGCATCTTCATGCCGCGCCGCCTGCAGATCGAATTCAGCCGCGCGGTGCAGGCGATGACCGACGAAACGGGCCTGGAAGCGAGCGCCGACGACCTCTACGCGCTGTTCCGCCGTGAGTACCTCGACGTGGACGCGCCGCTGCGCTATGTCTCGCATCGCATGGTGTCGACGAGCGAGGCCAGCGACGCCAGCGTGGAGATCGAGGTGGAACTGGTACGCGATGGCCAGCCGGTGCGGGCGCGCGGCGCGGGCAATGGCCCGATCGACGCCGTGGTCGACGCCTTCGTGCGCGGCCTGGGCCTGCCGGTGCGGGTGATGGACTATCACGAACATGCGCTGACCGCCGGCGCCGATGCGCGTGCGGCCTGCTATGTGGAAGTGCGCGTCGGCGATTCGCCGACGGGCTTCGGCGCGGGCGTGGATGCGAACATCGTCACGGCGTCCCTGCGCGCGGTGGTGTGCGGCGTGAACCGGCACATCGGGCGCGCCACCCAGGAAGCACAGGCGGCCTGAGGCGGATTACGGCGGATTGAGTCCCGCCGCCGTGGAGAAAACCGGTGTGCCCCGCCCCCACGGGGCACACCCGGAAAGACGTCCTTGCGGACGCCCACGACATGCGCGATGCATTCACCACGTGCGCACAGCGTACGGGCCGCATCGCGCGGGCGCCACGAATAAATCCGCATGTAAATAGAAGGGAGCGGGCGCACGCCCGGAATCATCGGCTGTCGCGCGGCCGCCACGCGAGGCCGCGCGGCTTGCGCTGGGTCAAGGTGGGGATGAGAGGCAAAGGCCACACTGGTCGCACAGTTATTCCTCGCCTGTGCATACCAACATGACCAACATCTCTCTCACTCGCAAGACACTCTGCTCCACCCTGGCCGCGCTGGCGGCCTCCGCCGCGTTCGCGGCCCCGGCCATGGCTGCCGAGGAAGCCCAGGGCAACTGGATGGTGCGCATGCGCGGCACCTTCCTCGACATGTCCAACAAGTCCGATCCGGTGGGCGGCGTGGGCGCGTCGGACCGCATCCACGTCAACAACAAGTGGATTCCGGAAGTCGACATCACGTATTTCATCGTGCCGCACATCGCTGCCGAACTGGTGCTGACGATTCCGCAGAAGCAGGACGTCTCGCTCGATGGCCAGAAGATCGGCACGTTCAAGCACCTGCCGCCCAGCCTGCTGCTCCAGTACCACTTCATCCCGAACGGCACGTTCCGGCCGTACATCGGCGCGGGCGTGAACGCGACGCGCGTCTACGGCGCGGACATCGCGGGCAACACGCTGAACCTGGACCGCTGGAGCGTGGGGCCTGCCCTGCAGATCGGCATGGACTACAAGCTCACCAAGAACTGGTTCCTGAACGTGGACGCCAAGAAGGTCTGGATCTCCAGCAACGTGTATGCGGGCGGTGTGAAGGTTTCCACGGTCAAGCTCGACCCGTGGCTGTTCAGCGCCGGCGTGGGTTACCGGTTCTGATGTGTTGATGTCGGACGCCCCGCTCCGCCCGGAGCGGGGGGCAATGCTCAGCGGAAGGCCGGCTCGTCGAAGCTGCGCAACTTCCGCGAGTGGAGTTCTTCCACGCCGTTCTCCCGCAGGATACGGATCGCCTCGAGGCCGATCGTCATATGCTGGCTCACGCGCTGCCGATAGAAGGTATTGGCCATGCCGCGCAGCTTCAACTCCCCATGCAAGGGCTTGTCGGACACGCATAGCAGCGTGCCGTAGGGCACGCGCAGCCGGAAGCCATTGGCGGCGACCGTCGCACTTTCCATGTCGATGGCAATCGCGCGGGACTGGTTAAAGCGCGCATAGAGCGATTTCGACTTCAACTCCCAGTTGCGGTCATCGGTGGACACCACCGTCCCGGTCCGCATGCGCGTCTTCATCTCGTTGCCGGACAGGCCGGTGATGCGGGCGACGGCCTCCTGCAGCGCCACCTGGATCTCGGCGATCGGCGGCACCGGCACCCATGGCGGCAGGTCGTGATCGAGCACGTGGTCGTCCCGCACATAGGCGTGCGCCAGCACGTAGTCGCCAAGCTGCTGCGAGCGGCGCAGGCCGCCGCAGTGACCCACCATCAGCCAGCAATGCGGACGCAGCACGGCGAGGTGATCGGTCATCGTCTTCGCGTTCGACGGCCCGACGCCGATATTGACCAGCGTGACGCCGAGCTTGTCCTCGCGCACAAGGTGGTAGGCCGGCATCTGCGGCAGCGCGCGCGGGCGGGTGGCGTCGTCGGGTTCGCTTTCGCCGAGGTTCTGGGTCACGTCCCCCGGTTCGATGAAGCGCACGTAGCCGTCGCCGCCATCCCCAGACATCAGCGAGCGGCCCAGCGCGACGAACTCATCGACATAACGCTGATAGTTCGTGAACAGGACAAAACGCTGGAAGTGGTGCGGCGCCGTGCCGGTGTAGTGGTAGAGCCGCTGCAGGGCCAGGTCCACGCGCTCCGCCGAGAACAGCGAGAGCGGCCAGGCTTCGCCGGGCGTGGGCTCGTAGGTGCCATTGGCGATGGAGTCGTCGATGCGGCTCAGCTCGGGCAGCACGAACGACGCCTCCAGCTCGCGCGCCTGGGTGTAGCTGATGTCGGTGGTCGAAGCTTCGATGACGAACGGCAGCGGGATCGGCCGGCGCGACAGGCCGACGACCACCGGCACGCGGTGATAGCGCATCAGGCGCTCGATCTGGTCGCGGTAGTAGTCGCACAGCAGGTCCGGTCGCGTGACCGTGGTGCCGTACACGCCGGGGTAGGCGACCGTACCCCACGAAGGGCGGCTGTCGGTCACCATGGTTTCGAGGTTGACCGAGATGCCGAGGTACGGGTAGCACGCGTGCGCCGCCGATGGGAGGGGCTTGCCCTGCGCGAAGGCGTCGAAGCGCGCGCGCACGGCGGCGACCGAGCCGTCGTAGATCTCGCGAATGCGCGCCAGCGCGCTGTCCGCGTCAGAGAACTCGGCCAACTGATCGGCCGGATGGGCGGAAGAGAAGATCGAGGCGTTCATGGCGACCATCATACCGCGCGGCATCGCGCCGTGGCGGCAATCGATGGCGTTGCGTGGGAATACGAACGCTTGTGCGCTTTGCACCGTGCATTGTTTGACGCATCCATATCCGCTTCGCTACACTCTGTCGCCATTCGCGCCGCACATCGCAGCTTCGTGGCGCAAACGCCGCTGCGCTCCCCACTTTGGTTGGGGGTGTGGCACGCGACATGGTATCTGGCAGGAGGAGCCGTCGATGGAAATCCGTAACCCGTTGCCCGCAGAGATCGAGGCGGCCAGGCGTCTGTTGGCCGCCAACGGTTGGGAGCAACAGGTCGGCAATGCGGAACGCTTCGCGCAACTGATCGCCAATTCCCAACGCGTAGCCGTGGCCGTGGAGAAGGGCGAGGTGATCGGCTTCGCCCGCGCCCTCTGCGACGACATCGCCAACGGCTACATCTCGATGGTGGCCGTGGCGCCGCAGCATCGCCGGCGCGGCATCGGCCGGGCGCTGGTGCGCCAGGTCATGGGCAACGATCCCGACATCGTCTGGGTGTTGCGCGCGGCACGCTCCTCGGAAGCCGCCTTCTTCGGCCAACTCGGCTTTGCGCCGTCGATGGTCGCCATGGAGTGGCGGCGGCGCTGATTTTCCGGCGCTGTTACTCCGCCGCTGTTACTCCACCACTGTTACTCCGCCATCGCGCGCCGGAAAGCGTCCGCCGAGCCCATCTGGCGGAACAGCTTGCCACCCGGCGCGAAGCGGTCCGCCGTCGACAGGCCGCCTACCACCACCGGTTCGAACCCCACCTCACGCACCAGTTGCGCGGCCACGGCTAGCGCAGCCGCGTCGTCGCCAGCCATCGGCACCGCCATCAGCGCGCCCTGGCGATGGCTCTCGCGGGCAAACTCCGCCGCGCCCGTGAAGTTGAACACGCGCACGATCCGCGCGCCGGCCAGGTACTTGGCCGTGGTGGCGCCGATGCCGTTGGCTTTCACCTCCTCCACGATCGCCCCGTCGCGCGGCGAGACCGCATTGGTGGCATCGAGCACGATCTTGCCCTGCCATTTGTTCTGCTGGCCCACCTCGGGCACGGCGCCGTAGGGCACGGCCAGTAGCAGCACATCGGCAAAGGCCAGCGCCTGCGCCACCGTGCCGGCCTGTGCCAGCGGGCCGAGCGAATCGGTCAGGCTCTTCAGGGACTCCGGGTGACGCGAGGAGAACATCACGGGGTGCCCAGCCTTCACGAACAGGCCGCCCACGGTGCCGCCGATGCGCCCCGAGCCGATCACGCCGATCTTCGATTTGGCTGGCGTCTGCGCCATGGCCGGCAGCGCGCCCGCCACGACCACAAGCCCCATCGCCCCCAGCACCCTGCGCCGGCCCCGGTGCATGTGTGTCGATTCGTGCCCCATGGCCTCGCTCCAGCAGTTCCGATCTAGCCACTCTAGGCGAAATCCACGCCACCGGCGCTGTCATGGGAGTGTCATCGCCGCTGCCTAGACTGACGCGCGACCACGTGCCGTCTTCGGCACTTATCGATTACAACAACGAACAGGGGAAATCATGGGAAAGAGGACCAGGCAGGCAGCCTTTGCCGCGCTGATCTCGGCCACGCTCGCGCTCGGCGCCTGCGGCGGCGACGATGACAACGGCAGCGCCGCGAATGGCGGTACCGGTGGCAATGGTGGCAACGGCGGCAATGGCGGCACCACGCAGCCGGCATCGGTGCAGCCGCTGTCGGGCGGATCGCTGTACGTCGGCGCGGTCAGCTTTGGCGACACGGTATCCGTCGAACTCGACAAACCCGCCGCCGGCCAGCTCACCCTGCGCTTCCTCGATTCCCGCTTCGGCCTGGCCGGGGCACTGGTGGGCCAGTACGTGCTGGAAGACGGCACCTACCGCGTGACCGGCCTCGCCGCCAGCGGCACCGACGTACCGGCAGCACTGGCTGCCGCCGCCGCCGCCATCACCTTCCGCTTCACGCTCGATGACGGCGTGCTCTCCGGCGCGCTGGGCCAGGTGCCCAACGTCAAGGCCGGCAACGGCGCCCTGCTCCAGGGCTATATCTCGGCCGGCAACCGTGGCGCGCAGCTGGCCGACATCGCCGGCACCTACAGCTACCTGCGCCAGGCCGGCGACGCCGCCAGCGCGGGCCAGCTCAATATCGGCGCGGATGGCAACGTGCGCGTCTGCGCCGGGCTGGGCTACAGCGCCGACTGCGCCGGCGGCCAGTCGGGCAAGCTGGCGGCCGATGCCGACCAGTCGCGCTATCCGGGCGCCTTCGCGCTGACGCTGGGCGGCAGCACGGTCGGCCGCCTGTTCGTAGGCCGCCAGCAGGGCCAGGTGGCGCTCTTCGTCGACGAAACCGGCGCCAGCGCCACGGCGCCCACCGGTAGCTGGGTCGTGCGCACGGCCACGGCCGTCGCCGCCAATGGCATCGATGGCGACTGGGTCTGCGCCGAGCCGGAACTCGACGACAAGAACGCCGCCACGGGCCGTACGCGCCGCAACATCGTCTCGGTGGCGGGCACCACGCTCGCCGCGGACAACATCCCCGTGGACGTGACGCTGGCCTACAACCGCGCCGGCGGGGCCGCCGCCAACGGGCTGGTCTCGGGCACGTGGCAGGCCACCGTGGCCGGCCAGGCGCAATCGCTCGGCCTGACCTGGCTGCCGGTGAGCAAGAACCTCGCGTACCAGCTCCGGCAGGTGCCGGGCAGCACGCGACAGCTTCCCGCCGTGTGCGCCCCGATGGCCGCGCCGACGCCGGTCTCGACCTACCTGACGGCCACTGCAGGGCAGAACATCCTCGTCACGCTGGCCGATCTGCGCCCCACCCAGCCGGCCATCGGCCGCGACCAGATCTACTACAAGCTCGGCCGCTACGCCGCGGACCCGATCAAGAAGTTCGACGACGCCTGCGAGACCAACGGCCAGAACAAGACCAGCACCTGGGATGCAGCCACGTCCCGCCTCAGCGACCTCGCCTCCTTCAGCTGCACCAAGGCGGTCGGCAACAAGCCGGCCGACATGAAGACGCTGGTGGTGGGGCCTTACGGCGAGCCGTTCCTGACCGATGGACACCACTCGTTCACGTCGATCTGGGACGCCGACACCGGCGGCGCGCAGTCGAAGATGTGGATCCGCGTGCAGGACAACCTGTCCACGCTGAACCGCGCCACGTTCTTCCGCACGCTGCGCGAGCGCAAGCTGATCTGGTCGAAGGACGGCGCCAACCAGCCGACCTACCCGGCTGACCTGCCGCGCGCGCTGGGCCTGAAGAACGGCCTCGGCAACGACCCGTACCGCGCGCTGGTCTACTTCACGCGCGACATCGGCTACAGCCAGCCGACCGATGCCACCGAGTTCACGGAGTTCTATTGGGGCGATTGGCTGCGCGGCGTGGTGGACCTGAAGACGGTCAACCTGGACGACACCGCGAGCTACCTCGACGCCGTGCACCGCGCCTCGGCCGCCATGGTGGCGCTGGCGCCGGACGCCGTGGTCAGCAACGGCAAGACCGCCGCGCAACTGGGCGGCCTGACCACGCTGAACGAAACCGAGTTCACGGCGCTCTCGCAGCCGGTGGGTTCGACCAAGCCCGGCAAGCTGCCGTACGCAGTGGCCTACCGCCTCGGGCTGAAGCCGTAAGGCAAAAAAAGACGCCCGCTGCAATAGCGGGCGTCTTTTCATAGCAGCGGGCGTACCCGTTTCTGCGTGGGCGGATTACTCCGGCTGGATGTTCGCCGACTTGATGATCCGGCCCCATTTGGCCGATTCCTGACCCTGGAACTTGGCCAGCTCGGCCGGCGTGCTCGTGAACACCTCGGTCCCGGTTGACTGATAGAACGTGGACGCGGTGTCGCTCTTCGCCGCCTTCACCAGCAGCTGGTTGAGCTTGGTCACCACCGCCGGTGGCGTGCCGGCCGGTGCGTAGGCCGCGAACCAGTAGCTCATCTCGTAGCCCTTCACCCCTGCCTCGTCGATGGTCGGCACGTCCGGCGCCAGCGGCGAGCGCGCCTTGCCCGACACGCCCAGCGCGCGCAGCTTGCCCGACTTCACCTGCGGCAGGCCGGTAGCGGTGTCCGTGATCATCATCTGGATCTGGTTGCCGAGCAGGTCGGTAATCGCCAGCGGATTGCTCTTGTACGGCACATGCAGCAGCTGCACGTTGGCCATCTGCTGGAACAGCTCGCCCGCGATGCGCGACGACGAACTGCCGCTGCCGAAGCTCAGCTTGCCCGGCTCCTTCTTGGCCAGCGCGATGAACTCGCCCACGGTCTTGGCCGGCACCTGCGGGTTCACCACCATGATCTGGCCGCCCCGGCCCAGCGCCGTCACAGGCGCGTAGTCCTTCACGGGGTCGTAGGGCAGCTTCTTGAACAGGTGCTCGTTGGCCGCGTGGGTGGTGTTGGTGGTGATCAGCACCGTGTAGCCGTCCGGGCTGGCCTTGGCGACGTCGCTGGCGGCGATGAAGCCGTTGGCGCCGGGCTTGTTGTCCACCACCACGGTGACCTTGCTGTCCACGGTAATGGCCTGGCCCACGGCGCGCGCGAGCTGGTCCGTGGCGCTGCCGGCCGCGAACGGCACGACGAAGCGGATCGGCTTGTCGGGGTATTCGGCCCAGGCGCTGCCGGCCGGCAGGGCCAGGCAGGCGAGCGCGACCAGGGTAAGCGGGCTGCGGAATCCGTACATCGTTGTCTCCTCGATTTGTTGTAAGAGGTCGCTGGATCAGAAAAAAGCGAAGAATCGATCAGGAAGTGCCGGCGGCAAGGCGCGGCGGCACGGGAATCGGCAGGCCCAGCAGCAGGAACGCGAGCGCCTTGCCGTGCGTGTCGAGATTGAGGGCGTCGTTGACGCCGCCGTCGAGCACGCCATCGATGACGAAATTCATCGCCTGGATGGACGGCACGACGTAGCGCTTCACCGCCGTGGGCTGGCGGTGGGCGAACAGGGCCCGCACGGCGTCTTCGGTCACATGGGTCACGAGGTGATCGAAGTCGCGCGCGTCGTAGGCGATGACGCTGATATTGGAGCGGTCGCCCTTGTCGCCGGTGCGGCCGTGGGCAAACTGGTAGAGCGGGGCGGTGGCGGCGGTGGTGGCAGTCATGGCGGTCTCCGGTCAGGCAACGAGGACGTGGGTGGGCGACACCGCATCGCGCGGCACCAGGCACGACATCGCATTGAGCCGCGCGCGCAGCGCGGTGCGCACGCCGCCGCCGCCGGCCGGGCCGCAGGTGTAGAGCGCGTTGACCTCGCGCAGCAGCGTCTGGGCCACCGCCTTGTCCTCGTGGGCGAGCGCGGCGCGCAGGCGCACATCCTGCGCGGCGGCCTCGCCCGGCTGGGGCGCCGCCAGCATGGCGCCGCCATCGTCGGCAAACACGCTCAGCACGCCAATCAGGTCGAAGCGGATCGGCACATCGTGGCCGAGGCCCTGCATCCGCTTGCGCAGGATGTCGGCCGCCAGCCGGGCGCGCGCCGCCGCGTTGGGCCCCGCATAGGAAATCTCGCCCTCCGCGAACCATCCGCCCTGATAGAACAGGTTGGCCTTGAGTTGCTCGGGCCGGGGGTGGCCGTGGATGTTGCGCACCGCCACGCGGTCCGGGCCGATCTGGGACACGGTCACGGCGCCGATGTCCGCCACAACGTCCGGGGTCAGGTAGGCGCTCGGATCGTGGACTTCGTACAGCAACTGCTCCTTCACCGTGCGGAGGTCCACGCAGCCGCCAGTGTTGGCCGCCTTGAAGATCTCGATGCCGCCGTCGGCGTCGAGCTGGGCGATGGGGAAGCCCACCGCGTGCACGTCCGGCACGTCCTTCATGCCCGGATCGGCAAAGTAGCCACCGCTGACCTGGGCGCCGCATTCGAGCAGGTGGCCGGCCATGGTGGCGGCGGCCAGGCGGTCCCAGTCGTCCCAGGCCCAGCCGAAGTGCGCCATGGCCGGCCCCACGGCCAGGGCGGGGTCGGCCACGCGGCCGCAGACCACGACCTGCGCGCCGTCGCGCAGGGCATCGGCAATGCCGCGCGCGCCGATATAGGCGTTGGCGCAGACGAAGCGCGCTTCCGGGAAGGACGGGCCCACGATGCCGCGCAGCACGGCGCGGCCGGCGTCGTGCGAGAGGTCGTCGCCCTCCACCACGGCCACGCGCGGTGCCGCGAGGCCAAGCTGCGCCGCCAGGGTGCCGATACGGCGCGCCGCCGCGCGCGGGTTGGCCGCGCCGAAGTTGCCGACGATGGGGATGCCGTTGGCCAGGCACAGGCCGAGCACGGGCGTCAGGAGTTGGTCGAGCAGCGGCTCGTAGCCATGCTCGGGATCGCTGCGCCGCGCAAGTTGCGCCAGCGCCAGCGTGCGCTCGGCCAGCGTCTCGAAAATCAGGGCCGCCGGGCCGCCGGCGGCGATCAGCGTGCGCACCACGGGCAAGGCGGCATCGGTACGGTCACCGGAGAAGCCGGCGCCGGAGCCGATCAGCAGGGGAGCAGTCATGGGCGTTCGCGGAAGAGGGGGGAAGGCGATCCGATTCTAGGCTTCGCCGCTCCCACCATCAAACAGATCATTTGGATTAATCTATCGGTTCTGTGGATAAATCCCGCCCGCCATGATCCCGAACCTGTCGGTCAAGCACCTGCGCGCCTTCGTGGCGCTGGCCACGCACCGCAATTTCACGCGCGCGGCGCAGGCGTGCCACCTCTCCCAGTCGGCCTTCAGCACGCTGGTGCAGACGCTGGAGGAGCAGGCCGGCAGCCGGCTGTTCGAGCGCACCACGCGCCATGTGGAGCTGAGCGCGGACGGCCGCCGCTTCGAGGAAGTGGCGCGCCGGCTGCTGGCCGACTTCGAGACGGCATTCGAGGACCTGCGCGACCACGCCGAGCGCCGCAAGGGCCGCGTGGCCATCGCCGCGCTGCCCTCGCTGGCGGGCGGCGACCTGCCGCCGCTGCTCGCGGACTTCCATCGCCGCTACCCCGGCATCTCGCTGGAGTTGCACGATCAACTGGCCGATGGCTGCATCGATCTCGTGCGGCGCGGGCAGGCGGACTTCGCGCTGGCCCCGGCGCCGGCCCAGGATGCCGACCTGCGCATCGAGCCGCTGGTCCACGACAACTTCCATCTGGTCTGCCCGGCAGACCATCCGCTCGCGGCAAAGCGACGCATCGCGCCGCAGGCGCTGGCCGGGCTGCCCTTCATCCAGCTCTCCCGCACAAGCAGCGTGCGCCAGCACCTGGATGCGGCGCTGCATCCGCTGCGGGTCAATGGCGTGATGGAGGTGGAGCACCTGGCCACCGTGGCGGCGCTGGTGGAGGCGGGGCTGGGGGTCTCGGTGGTGCCGGCGCTGGCGCTGTTCCAGTTCCGGCGCGAGGGGCTGGCGGTGCGGCCGTTGCAGATGCCGTCGCTGGTGCGCGACATCTGCCTGGTGCGGCTCAAGGAGCGGGGCGATTCGGCCGCCGCGGCGGCGATGATCGACTGCCTGCGTCAGAAGTGGCCGAGGTAGCCGCCATCGACGGCCAGCACCTGCCCGCTGACGTACGATGCCGCCGGTGAGGCGAGGAAGACCGCCGCGCCGGCCACTTCGTCCGGCTGGCCCCAGCGGCCCAGCGAGGTCCGGTTGCGCAGCCATTCGGCGACCGTGCCGTCCGCCACCATCGACTGGTTCGGCTCGGTGGCGAAGTAGCCGGGCGCGATGGCGTTGACGGTGATGCCGTGGCGGCCCAGATCGGCCGCCATGGCGCGCGTGAGGGCGTCCAGCCCGCCCTTGGTGGCCGGATAGAGCACGTCGTTGGCGCGCGCCACCTGCCCGGCGATCGACGAGACATTGACGATGCGCCCGTACTGCCCGCGCTGCATCAGTTGCGCAGCGTGGCGACACAGCGTGTAGGGCGCGACGAGATTGGTCTCGAGCATGGCGCGCAGGTCACCAGCGTCGAGATCGACCATGGAAGCGCGGTTGCGGGTGCCGGCGTTGTTGACCAGGATGTCGAGCCGGCCCGGCCGGGTGGCGAGCGCCGCGAAGGTGGCGGCGACGGCGGCTTCGTCGGTGATGTCGAGCGGCAGGGCTTCGGCGCTGCCGCCACTGGCCTGCAACTGCGCCACGGTGTCTGCCACGCGGTCGGCGCTGCGGGCGCAGACCAGCACGTGGGCGCCGGCGGCGGCCAGGCCGGCGGCAATCGCGCGGCCAAGGCCCTGCGCGCCGCCGGTGACCAGCGCGACGCGGCCATCGAGCGAAAAGGGGGATGGGGAGACTGCGGTGGAAATCGGCATGCGGCGACTATACCGCAGCGCAGCAGCCGGAAAAACACCCCGGCATGGCGCCGGGGGTTCCCTGACGCGTCAGCGAATCAGCTTGCCCGTGGACGAGACGATCGACATCTCGACGAACGACGAGCCGGTGTGGCGCGTGGGGCTGTAGCTGATCAGGATGCCGCCGAGGTCGTAGTCGCGCAGGCCTTCCAGCGCGGTCACCAGCTTCTCCCGCGTGGGCTCCGGCCCCGCACGGCGCAGCCCTTCCACAAGCACCTTGGCCGACATGAAGCCTTCCATGCCCGCGTTGCTCGGCTCCACGTTCTGGGCCTTGGCCATGCTGCGGTACTCGCTGGCGATGCTCATCTGGCTGGAGTTCATGCCCGGCACCACCTGCGTGATGATGAGCCCGCGCCCGTCATCGCCCAGTTCCTTGATGAAGGAGTCGGCGGCGTTGTTGGAGAGCGTGACGAACTGCGCCTCGCTGCCGGCCCGCTTCAGTTCCTTGATGATGCGCGCGGCTTCCGAGCCCGAGCCGATCACCATCACGGCCTGCGGATTGGCCTTGTGGACGTTGGCCACGCCCTGGCCGATATCGCCCATCGGCCGGTTGAACGAGGCCGCCGCCGCCGGCTGCACGCCGCGCGCCTGCAGCGCGGTGGTGAAGCCTTCGAACACGTCCTGCCCGAAGCCGTCGTTGGCGTAGAAGATGGCGATCCGGCTCATGCCGGAGGTGGCGAGGTGGTTGATGGCGCGGGCCACTTCGTCCTGGTACTTGGCGCGCACGTTGAACACATAGCGGTTGACCGGGCGATGCAGCGTGATGGCGCCGGTCAGCGGGGCCACCAGCGGCACCTTCTCCGCGCCGATGATCGGCAGGATGCTCTCGTTCTGCGGCGTACCGCGCACCATGAACAGCGCGAAGACCTTGTCCTCGGCAATCAGCTTGCGGACGTTGTCGGGGGTGCGCTTGGCGTCGAAGCCATCGTCGTAGGTCACCAGCTCGATGCGGCGCCCGGCCACGCCGCCGTTGGCGTTGACGGTCTTCAGGTAGACCTGCGCCCCGGCGATCTGCTCCTTGACCGAGCCGGCTACCGGGCCGGTCACGCCGGCCGACTGGCCGATGCGGATGGTGCCCTTGCTGATCCCCGGTTCCGCGTGCGCGGTGTGCACCGCCACGGGCGCGACAAACCCCAGCGTGGCGGCAAGCATGCCGCACGCAAAGCTCCTTGCGTTCATTGTGACCCCTCCAAAAGCTGCTGGCTGACTAGTAATTTTTTGCCGCTGCGGCGCGCGGCGCGCCCCGTGAGGACGGCCGTGCGATGCCCGCAACTTACCTCAACGGGGGTAAATGTTCAAACATCCAGATGGGGAGGGTCGGGAGGGGTGTTGCTGCGGCAGCACACCGTTTGCCTGTAAAGCTCCGGGTGGCGGCGCGGGTGTGGCCGCAGCGTGGCGCACGACAAGCCGTGCGCCGGGGCGCGCCACGGGGGCGCGCAGGCTAAGCGTTGCAATGCAGCGAAGCGTTCCGCGAAGGGCCCAGGAAGGGCTCAGGGGAACGCCGGCACTGCGGGGTCCATCCCGGCGAAGCGGGCTTCCGGATGGGCGCGCTGGAGCAGCATCTCGATTTCCTCGATGCGGCCGCGCGGCACGTCCACCATCAGCAGCAGCTTGCCGGCCTCGATGTCCTTCTCGAAGGCGCGCAGCCGGCTGTTGGGGGCCGAACTGCCGATCATGCTCGAGGCCCAGGCCCCGAACACCGCGCCCAGCACGGCCAGCACGCCGACCAGGCCCCACTGCGGCGTGTCGCTGACGATAGGGAACATCGCCACCACCACACCGGCCACGATCCCCACGCCACCGCCCACCATCAGCCCCATCTCGGCGGCGTGGACGATGTCGGAGGTCTGGAACAGGTTCGCCTCATGCAATCCGGTCATGTCTGACCCATCGCGCGCCACGAAATGGATGTGGCTATTCTCGATGCGGGCCAGCAGCAAGTCGTCCATGGTGCGGCGGGCGCTTGGCAGGTCGGGCAACAACCAGAAGATGCGTTTGCGCATGGCTAGTCTCCTCTTCAGGCTCAGGCCGCCCCGGCTTGGGTATCCGTCGGTGCGGGACGGGATAGGTTCGTTCTACTCCGTTCGCAGACCGGTTGCAAGGCGCGCTGCGGCACGCTCCGTGGTGACGCGCGCTTGAAACATCGCGCATGCGCGCCGCGCGTCACCTCGCGCTATCTGCCTGCGTCAGAATGTGATCGGCAGGCGCAGCGTGACAGTCAGGTCCGGCGTGTCGCGGGTCAGGCCGGCACCCACCGACAGGTTCAGCGTGTAGCGTGGGCTGAAGCGGTACGAGTAGCCCACCAGCAGCGTGCCCTGCGTGATGCGCACCGAGCCCGGAATGGTCTGCCCGTTCTGCTTGGTCGGCCAGATGATGCTCTGGTCATAGCCGATACTGAACGAGGCATGCTCGTTCAGCGAAAGGCCCATGCCGAAGTTGAACTGGAAGATGTCCCCCGGGGCGATCTTGCCCAGCGACTCGGTCTGGCCGTTCAGCACGGTGCGGCTGACGTTGTCCCGCGCGAAGTTGTGCAGGTAGCTGAAGGTGCCGAAGAACACCGCCGGATCGGTCGGCAGCAGCCAGGTCACGCCCGGCTGGATCGCCTGGAAGCCGGTACCCGTCGGCATGCCCAGCGGCAGGCCGGTGCCGGTGGTATTGCTGACGCAGCGCGTCACGCAATCGGTCACCACTTCGAACGGATCTTTCCCGGTATTCGACTTGTAGCGGAGCCAGCCGATGAAGTACGGCATCTTCTCGTTGCCGTAGTTGAGCTGGTAGCGCAGCGTCGCCTCCACGTCGCCCAGGCCGTTGCCGCTGGAGTTGAACACGTTGTCGAACGCGCTGCCGGTGAAGACTTCCCGGCTCACGGTCTGCGACTTCGCGCTGACGTAGGGGACCTTGGCTTCGATCTCGAGCCGCTTGGTCAGGCCGTAGCGGAACGCCACCGCGCTGAGGTAGGTGGTGGTCTTCACCTCGCGCACATCGATCAGGCCGATCAGCACGGCCGGGATCACCGTGTAGCCGACCAGCGCCACGCGGTTGTTCGACGAATAGCCGTACTGGAAGCTCGGTTCCACCACCAGGCTGCCCTGGGCCGTCAGCACGCCAGGCTGGTCGAAGATCGGGGCGATCTCGGGCGGACGGCCGTCCGACACCGGCGCGCGGCCCACCGGCTCCTCGGCGCCGGCGAGGGACTCGCCCTGCTGGGCGCCCTGCGCCACGTTGTCTGGCGGGGCCTGGTTCTGCGGATCGCCCGGACCGGCAGGCTGCTGCTGGGCCTGCTGCTGCATGCCCTGCTGCACCGTGTTGTTGATCTGGGTGGCGCTGCTGCCGGCGGCCGCAGCAGCCGAGTTGGTGGACACATCGGCGCCGGTACGCTGGCCGCCGCGCTTGCGCGCGAGGGAGTCGGGGCTGATGGTATTGCGCAGCTCGCGGATGGTGGCTTCCTGCTCCGCCAGCGCGCGCTTCATGGCTTCGAGCTGCCGGGACTGTTCGGTCAGTTCCTTCTGCAGCGTCTCCAGCCGGGCGGCGGCCGGTGGCCCCGCGTCCGGCGGTGTCTGGGCGTGGCTCATGCCGCCCAGCAACAGCATCGTCGAGCAGCCGGCAAAACGGATGCCCTGCAGCGAACGCTTCTTCATGACGTCTTCCTCCCCCGGGGACGGCGGGCTGTCTCGCAGGAGCCCGCAACCTGTACCGCTTGTCCGCGTATTCGCGACTTACCTCATGCTGGCTGTCCTTTGGATGACACTGTTCAGCGCAGTATTTGCCATCTGCGTGCGGAACGCCGCCAGCGTGTTCACGCTGGCGTTGATTGTCATCAGGCTCTGGATGCTCTGGTTGTTAAGCGTATTCTGGATCACCGTGCTCGGCATGTTCGCCATCGCACCAACGTTGGCCGTATTGCCTGCGCCGTTCTGCACGACGTTCGACAGGCCATTGGTGGTCACCGTGCCGGTGGCCGTGGCCACGGCCTGCGAGGCCATGCCCGCCGCGCCCTGCGCCGTGGCATTGGCACCCTGCGCGGCTGCGTTGGCCGCTGCCTGGGCCGTGCCTGCCGCGCCCTGGGCGCTGGCGGCCGCGCCATTGGCCGTGGCGGTGGCCGACTGCCCCGCCGCGCCCGCCGCACCCTGTGCATTGGCGGCCGCGGCATTGGCGGCTGCCACGGCGCCGGTGGCGGCGTTGTTGGCGTTGGCTACGGCAGCCGCCACGCCGCCCAGCGTGGCTTGCAGCTGCTGCGCCTGCGCCGCCGTGATGCGGCTTACATCGGGAATGTTGATGCTGGTGGCCACGGCCAGCGCGCCGTTGACGAAGACCGCGCGGTCGATGCCGAAGCTGACCTGCAGGCCGGCCACGTCAAACCCGCCACGCTGTTTGTCGAGCCGCGCCTGCGCCACCGGTTTCCATTTGGCCATGCCGCCGCGTGCATCGGTCACCGGCGCGTCGGGGTCGCGCGTGGCAACGGTCATGGCCTTTGCCAGCGGATCCTCGGCTGCGCGGTGCTTCGCCGTGGGGGCCCTGGCCACCGGTCCCTCGGACGCAGGCGCTTGGGCAACAGGGACAACAGGGTTAGCGGAAGGTGCCGCCACGCGTTCAACGGGCGGCGGCACGGGGATATCGGCGGCCAGCTCCACTTGCGTGGGCATCGCTGGCAGATCGATGGCATGGGACACGGCCACGGCCGGGAGTTCCGGCGCTGCGGGCACGGTAGGGACGTCGGCGGTCGCGCTCAGCGCGATGTCGATTGCCGTATCGGGCATGGGCGCACCCATGTCGGCGTAGGCATTGCCGGCGCAGGCCAGACCCGCGCCCAGCAGGGCCATCGCCGCCGCACTGCCGGCTCTGCGCCGGAGTGCGGGTGAAGCGGTTGTCAGGACCATGACTGCTCCTCGACTCAGAAATCGTTCACGCCATGCTTGGGCATGACGGTGAAATACAGGCTGTCGCGGTTGATCCCCGAAGAGTAGGGGCCCGAGGGCGCGACGCGCCAGTCGGACACCAGATTGAAGCGCGCGTTTTCTGTGCGGTTGTGGATCACGAACAGCAGCTGGCTGTCCCAGATCCGCTCGAAATGCTCCCGCTCCAGCGCGCGCGTGCCACGTGCCGGATCACCGATCAGCACGCGGTTGCCCTTCACGCCCTTCACCACGACGAAGTGGTGATAGCCGTTCTCGACGATCAGCACGATCGCCGGTACCTGCGTTTCCTCCAGCTTGGAGAGCGGCAGTTCGTAGCCATCGGCCAGGAACCCGCGCGACTCCAGAAAGCGCTTCATGTCGAGCAGCGAGAACCCTTCGGCCCGAATCTTGGCCTGGTCGCCGTTGACGTACATGTTGGCAAAGACCACCTGCTCCGTGACCGGGTAGCCGTATTGGTAGGTCAGCAGCGTCGCGATGGCGGCCGAGCCGCAACTGAAGTCGAACTGCTGGCGGATGGTGGTGCGATACCGGGCCTCGCGGAGGCTGGTGACCGGCACGTAGTAGTTCTTGCCGCCGTCGGCGGGCACGTTGATGTAGTCGGCGCGGGCAGCGGAGAAGCTCCCCAGCGTCGCCGCCACGGTAGCGGCGGCCAGCAACAGGCGGCGCATGATCATTTGAACTGGACGTTGAGGATGGTCGCGTTCTGGATCAGCACGTTATTGCCCGAATTCTGGATCACGGTGGGCAAGCCCGCCGCGTTCGAGAACGCGCCATCGGAAACGATGTTGCTGCCAGACAGCGTGTTGATGGCGGCGTTGTCCGCCACGGTGCCGTGCAGGCGCATGTCGTTGACGACGAGTTCGGAGCCGCCGCGTACGCCGTCCAGCTTGTCGCTGCCAACCGCGCGTGCCGTGGTGCCGAACAGATTGTTCCTGGGTGCCGCGTCCGGCTTGACCGCCGTGACGCTTGCCGCTGCGCCGGCCACCGCGGTGGCTGCGCCCGATTCACTGCTGGCCACCGCCACGGCCGATGCCTCGGCGGTCGGTGGTCCTGCTACAGCCTGGGCGAACGGCCAGGCCAGGAGAGCTGTCGTGACTGCCATGACAGCGGAGCGATGCGAACACATGGTGCGTCTCCCTCTTGTTCCGACCTCGCGGCTCCCATCCGGGCCACGGTATCGGACCTCCCAGGCACCTCGACAGACAAGCATCCCGGCCCTTGCAGGCGCCGGGATACCCGTCATCTCGAATGCCAACCGTGCAAGCCTCCGGCCGAAGCCGGAGGACTCACTCGGACTTAGCGACCGGCATTCACGTTCGCCTGGACGTTGACGCTTTGCTGCACCAGCGACGCCATGCCGCTGTTCTGGCTGGCGATCATGACGCCTGCGGCGGATTGCCCGACGCTGGTCATGGTGTTGGACATGTTGAAGGCGCCAGCATCGACGACGTTGTAGCCGCCGTTGCCGCCAGCGCCGCCCACTGCACCGTTGCCGGTACCGCCCGCGCCGCCATTGCCCACGCCACCGGCGCCGCCTGCACCGCCCGTGCCCGATGCGGCACCCACAGCGCCGTTGCCGGCCGTGGCGCTACCGTTCGAGGCCGACGATGTGGCGCTGCCATTGGCCGCCGCGCCGCCCGTGCCGCCGTTGCCGGCAGTGCTGGTTTGCGCGCCGCCTGCGCCGCCCGAGGCCGTTGCCGCGCCAGCCGTGGCCGTTGCCGCACCGCCCGTGCCTGCGCCGCCGGCGCCGCCCGAGCCCGTGGCCGTGCCGCCCACTGCCGTCGAGGTGCCCGTGCCGCCGGCCGCGCCTGCGCCGCCCGTGCCCGAACCCGAGCCGCCCGTGCCGCTACCGGCACCACCGCTCGCCGATACCGCACCGGTCGTGCCCGTGCCGCCTGCGCCGGCCGTGGCCGTGCTGGAGCCACCAGCGCCATCGCCGCGCTCTCTGGCCGCGCTGCCGGCACCGCTGCTGCCGCCCAGTGCCGCGGCTGCGCCCAGTGCCCCGCCGCCAGCGCCCAGTGCGCTGCCGCCGGCGCCCAGTGCGCCACCGCCACGGCCACCGTCGCCGCCAATCGCGCCGCTGTAGCCGCCGCCAGCACCCGCAAGGGCCGAGCCGCCACGGCCACCCACGCCAAGGCTGGCGCTGAGGGAGCTGCCGCCGCTCGCGCGGGCGTTGCCGCCATCACCGGCGCTGCCGCTGGCGTTGCCGCCACGACCGCCATTGCCTGCCGTGGCGCTGCCATTGGTAGCCGCGCCGTTGGTAGCGCTGCCGTTGGTGGCGCTGCCGCCCGAACCGCCCGAGCCGCCATTGCCGCTATTGCCGCCGTTGCCGCCATTGCCGCCGCTGCCGCCTTCGCCGGTCCCGCCAACCCCACGGCCGCCTGCACCACCCGTAGCGCCATTGGCATTGCCGCTGTTGGTGGCATAGTTGCCGATGTTGCTGATGGTATTGCCGGACACCGTGCCGCTGAGTCGGCTGACGGCGATGGCCTTGGTCGAGTTGAAGGAGTTGGCGATCGACGACGTGGCCGTGCCGCCATTGGCCGCCGCGGCATTACCGTAGCCATCCACGCTCTGGCGAACGCGGGTGCTGACGCGGGTGGACGTCTTGTTGAGCGTCAGCGTGGCAGTCCTGTTCGAAGTCCTGTTGGTGGTAGTGGTGCTGTTGTCCTGAGTCGCAGTGGAATTTTCGTTGGCGTTGGCGCCATCGCCTTGGGTGGAAGTTGCGGTGGCGGTCTGCGTGTTGTCGCCCTCGCCCGAGTCGTTGTTGGTTGTCGGGTTCGCATAGGCCTGGCTACCAAAGAAGGCCAATGTGATCGCCGACGCCAGTAATGTCTTTTTCATACGATGCTCCCAGGAAGTTTGTGCTGCGGCTCAGCCTCCGGCCGGCGCTCTCGAGAACATCGGCTGGAGGTTCAGGTCCGGCACGGGACCAGACCAGCCTCCCCTTGCGCACAAACAGTGCCAGCGGGCGCCCCGCGCCGTGTAATCCGTTGAAATACAAGGGCTACCAACCGGTGAGCGGGAACTTTTCTAGCGGCCACCCATCTCCGGCGATGCTGCGATGCTGTGAACCGCAGTAGACATGTCACACCGTTGAGACACCGCCAGCCGCATGGCTGCGTGGGGGCCCCGTGCAATTGCGAAAAAACCGTGATTTTTCAGTGGCTTGGCGCGGCGCCTAGGGGAACCCCGCAACGCTGCGGCCCGTTACGGCGGTGAAACAGCCGGGCCGAGGTGACCGCTACGCAATCACATGGCCTGTGCGAAGTGCCTGATATGTCAAGAATTGCAATCCCTGATAGGCACCCTACCCCGCGCCCCGGCGCCAGTGCGACGTGAGCACCGGCTTTCAGAGGGAATCCCGCCCGGCGGCGGGCCTTTCTTGCGCGCGCCGCGCCGGCGATGCGGGACCGCAACAAATGCGGGCGTACGGAGTGCTCAGAGCGCCGCCAGCCTGTTTCATGCTAGGCTCTATGTCTGATTTAACGTACATTAGTCTCGTCTAGGACTTGTCAGCGCATCCGCAAGGGAAACCATGAGTGAAGCCGTCGTTCCCCTGTATCACCAGATTTACGTAGTCCTCCGCCAGCAGATCGTGGAAGGCCGTTTCGGGCAGGGCCCGCTGCCGGGCGAGATCGACCTCGCCAAGCAGTTTCACGCCTCCCGCGTGACCATGCGCCGCGTGTTCGACCGCCTGGTGCAGGAAGGTCTCGTGCGGCGTCATCGTGGCCTGGGGACCTTCGTGAACCCGCATCCGGTGAAGCCGGCCGCCACCGAAGAGCGCACCACCAGCCTGCTCGGCAACATCATCGACATGGGCGAGAAGACCGCCGTCAAGGTGATCTCGATCGACGAAGTGCACGCCACCCCCGATGTGGCCGAGGCGCTCAAGATCGAACCGGGCGACCCCGTGGTGAAGGTCGTGCGCGTGCGCCACTACCGCGACCGTCCGCTCTCGCATATCACCGTCTACCTGCCCGTGGACCTGGGCCGCCCGCTGCAACGCAAGGATCTGGAAGGCACGCCGATCCTGCGCCTGCTGGAGGCCGCCGGGGTGGAACTGGGCCGCGCCAGCCAGGTGCTGACCGCGCGCCTGGCCGACGTGGTGGTGGCCCCGCTGCTCGACGTCCCCGTGGGCGGCGCGCTGCTGGCCGTGCGCCGCGTGGTGCTCGACAAGGCGGGCCGCCCGGTGCAGCTGCTGCTGGGCCAGTACCGGCCCGACCGCTATGAGTACCGCATGGACCTGTCGCCGATGGGCGGAGACAGCGCCAACGTGTGGGTGGAAAACGAGACCCGCACCGGCCTGCGCGACTGACCCCCCTCCTGTCCACTGCCGCGCGCGGCGGATTCCGGGCGATACTGCGCACTCCTGATCACACTGTCGAGGAGCTACCGTCATGCCAGTCGTCCGCCCGCGCGCGCACCAGCTCGCTTGTCCGCCTGCCTGTCCGCCCGCCCGCGCTGCTGTTCTTCGCCCCTTCCACCGTCTGTTCCAACACCTTCCCGCCGCGCTGATGGCTTCGGCCTCGGCGGCGCTGTGCGTGGCACTCGTGCTGCCCGCCGGCGCGCACGCCGCGGTAGCCGGCGGCAAGCCGATCCGCATCCTCGTGGGTGCGCCGGCCGGCGGCACCACGGACACCCTCGCGCGCACCATCGCCCAGGAAATGTCGCAGTCGCTGGACCAGCCGGTGGTGGTGGAGAACCGTCCCGGCGCCGGCGGCAACATCGCGGCGGACATGGTGGCCAAGAGCGCGGCCGATGGCAGCACGCTGCTGATGAGCTTCACCAGCCATACCATCAACGCCACGCTCTACAAGAAGCTGCCGTTCGATCCGATCCAGGATTTCACGCCGATCACGCTGGTGGCCACGGTGCCGAGCGTGCTGGTGGCCACGCCGAAACTGCCGGCCAACAACATCCCCGAACTGATCCGGCTGGCCAAGTCCGAGCCGGGCAAGCTCAATTTCGGCATCGGCTCGGTTGGCTCGTCGGTGCATCTGGCCGGTGACATGTTCAAGATGATGACCGGCACCTATATCGTCAACATCCCCTACAAGGGCACCACGCCGGCCATCACGGACCTGCTCGCCGGGCAGGTGGACCTGATGTTCGCCAGCACGCTCAACGTCGCCCAGCACGTGAAGGCGGGCAAGCTCAAGGTGCTGGGCGTGACCAGCCCCGCGCCGCTGCCCCAGTTCCCGGGCGCGCAGCCGATTGGCGCGACGGTGAAGGGTTTCGAGTCCAGCGCGTGGTTCGGCCTGTTCGGGCCGGCCAACCTGCCGCCGGAGGTGACCCAGGCGCTGTATCAGGCCGCGCGCCACGGGCTGGAATCGCCAGCGGTGCGCAAGCGGCTCGAGAACGACGGCGCCCAGCCGAGCGCGATGGCGCCGGACGCCTTCGCCACCTTCGTCAAGCAGGACGTGAAGCGCTGGGCCACCGTGGTCAAGTACTCGGGAGCCCAGCCGGAATGACGCTGCCGAGCGGCCACGCCGCCGAGCCCCCCGCCGCCCCGCCGGCCACGCTGGCGCAGAAGCTGGTCGCCCGGGCCGCCGGCGTGGCGCACGTCACGCCCGGCACGGTGGTGATGTGCAAGGTCGATCTGGCGATGGCGCACGACTCCAGCGGCCCGCGCCGCGTGGCACCGTTGCTGCGCGAGCTGGGCGTCAAGGTGTGGGATCCCACGCGCTTCGTGGTGGTGACCGACCACTACGTGCCGGCCGCCGACCCCGACGCCGAGGCCATCGTCCAATTTACGCGCGACTGGGTCCGCGAGGCCGGCATTTCGAACTTTATCGATGGCCAGGGCATCTGCCACGTGGTGCTGCCCGAGCAGGGCCACGTGCTGCCGGGCCGCTTCATCGTCGGCGGCGACAGCCACACGCCCACCGGCGGCGCGTTCGGCGCCTATATGTTCGGCATCGGCGCCACCGAGATGGCCGGCGTGCTGGCCACCGGCGAGATCTGGCTGCGCGTGCCGCAGACCATCCGCATCGACTGGCGCGGCGCGCTGGGCACCGGCGTCTGCGCCAAGGACATGATGCTGTTCCTGTGCGCGCAGCTCGGCATGGCCGGCGGCCACTACGAGGCCATCGAGTACACCGGCGCCGCCGTCACCGCCCTGCCGATGCAGGAACGCATGACGCTGTGCAATATGAGTACCGAACTGGGCGCGCAGACCGGGCTGGTTGCGCCGGACGCCACCACGCTCGCATGGCTGGCCGAAGCCGGCGTGGATGCCGCCGCGCTGGCCGCCATCGACACCCGCCACTGGCGCAGCGACGCCGGTGCGCCGGTCCTGACCACCCATTGTTTCGATGCCAGTACGCTCGCGCCGCAGGTGGCCGCGCCGCATTCGCCGGCCAACAGCGCGCCGGTGGAAGTCAGCGCCGGCCAGCCGGTGGAGATTGCCTACCTGGGCGCTTGCACCGGCGCCAAGCTCGAGGACCTGCGCATGGCGGCCAGCGTGCTGCGCGGGCGCAAGGTGGCGCCCGGCGTGTCGCTGCGCGTGGCCCCGGCCTCCCTGCGTGACCAGGAACAGGCCGCGCGCGAAGGCACGCTGCAAGTGTTGACCGATGCCGGCGCCGCGCTGCTGCCCAACGCCTGCAACGCCTGTGCCGGCTATGGCGCGAGCCGCTTCCCGGCCGGCAGCCACGCCATCGCCTCCACCGCGCGCAACTTCGCGGGACGCATGGGCGATGCCGGCAGCGAAGTCTGGCTGGGCTCCCCGATGACCGTAGCTGCCAGCGCGGTGACCGGGCGCATTACCGATCCCCGCACGCTGCTCGCCTGACTCGCTGCACCCGCATCATCCGTAGCATCCCCATAAAAACCAGAAAGAGACAGACAACGCGTTACATGCCCCCCGCCCCCGAATTCCCCCTGCCGCAAGCCGGCCGGATCTGGCGCTTTGGCGATGATGTCGATACTGACGCCATGGCGCCCGGCACCTATATGAAGGCCGGCATCGACGTGCTCGCCCAGCATTGCCTGGCCTCGCTGCGGCCGGAGTTTCCGGCCTCGGTGCGCCCCGGCGACCTTGTCGTGGCCGGCAGCAACTTCGGCATGGGGTCGTCGCGCGAGCAGGCCCCGCAGGCGCTGCGCCACCTCGGCGTGGCGGCCGTCATCGCGCCATCCTTCGCGGGACTGTTCTATCGCAACGCGCTCAATCTTGGCCTGCCGGTGATGGTGTGCGCCGAGGCGGCGCTACTGGCCGATGGCGCGCGCGCCACGCTGGATCTGGACGGCGCGCGTATCCGGCTCGAAGACGGCACGCACCTGGCGTGCGAGCCGATGCCGGACTTCCTGCGCGCGCTGCTACGGGCGGGTGGGCTGGTGCCGCACCTGAAGGCCCGGCTGGCTGCCCGCGGCGGTGATCGCTGACAACTGCGCCTCACGCAGCAGGGTCAGCGCCTCTTCGTCACTGGTCTGCGTGAAGTCGAGGTAGAAGGCGCCCACGGCGCCGAAACTGTCCGGGGTCTTCAGGCACACCACTTCGTCGGCCACTTCGCGCAGCGAATCGAGCCCGTCCGCCGCCCCGACCGGGGTGGCCGCCACGACCCGCGCCGCGCCGGCGGCCCGCACCGCGTGCAGGGCCGCGCGCATGGTGGCGCCGGTGGCCACGCCGTCATCGACGACGATCACCTGCCGCCCCTGCATCGCCGTCACGGCGTGCCCGCCGCGATAACGCTGCTGGCGCCGGCAGATCTCGTTGAGCTGGCGGCCGCGCTCGGCATCGAAGGCGCCGGACTCCACCGAACGCTGCGCCCACGGATCGTCATTGACCACGGTATGCGGCTCGCCGCCGCTGGCATCGCCCTCCACCACCGCGCCCAGCGCCAGTTCCGGGTAGCCGGCGGCGCCGATCTTGCGCACCAGCAGCACGTCCAGCGCGCCGTCCAGCGCGCGCGCCACCTCGAAAGCCACGGGTACGCCACCGCGCGGCAGCGCCAGCACGAGCGCCGGCTGGCCATCATCGGTATGGCCCATCCCGCGTTCGGCGAGATCCCGGCCCAGATAGGTGCCCGCCTCGCGGCGGTCGGCATAGCACGGCGGTAGTGTCATGGCGTGCTCCCGCAGGCGTTGGCGGTGACTGGAAGGACAGGGGGACAGGCGCCGCGAGGGAGCGGCTCCCCAGCCCACTATAGACCCGTCACGGGAAGGCGGCGGCGCTTTCTGGGGCGAGTGATGGGGGAAGGGTGGACCCTATCGGCCCGATAGGTCCCGACGATTGATGGCGATCGTGAAATAGTGTTTTGAGGCGCGCCCCGATGATCGATACGCATTGCTTGCGTAGGATTCAACCCGTGGCGGCGATCCCGCCCGTCGAACTTCCAGACCCCGGCGCCCAGAACGCGCCATTGACTTGAGCGAGCGTTACCGTGAATCCGCAACAGACTTCCCGCACCGACGACCAGACCGCCCAGCACGACCTGGACCTCGACATCCCCTTCGGCTCGCTCGACGCAGCCGCCATGGCGGAACTGCCCTACACCTTCCGCCAATCGGGCCATTGCACGCGCTACTACAACGAGTTCTTCGGCTGAAGCCAGCCTCCGGGGCCCTAGGCCTCGCGTGGCCGGCAGATCATGAAGACTTGCGAACTGAGCCACCACGGCAGCTGACGCAGGGGGCTGGTGGATTCGGCTTCCACGTCGAAGCGCATGCTCACCTGCGCGCGCAGCTTGCGGAAGTCGAAACCCTTGTGGGTATGGCGGGGATTGTCCGGCCGCGTGACCGGCAACCCCATCAGCGCCCGCAGTGCCTCGCCCGGCGTGTGATCCATGCGTAACGTGCGCTCGCTGACCATGCCGTTGAGCAGCTTCGGCACGATGGCGACGCCATACATCACCGGCACCGAGATGATCAGCGTGCCGCTGGGGCGCAGGATGCGCAGGGCGTCGTCGAGGAAGGTGTCGACCTCGTCCGCATAGAGGTGCTCGCAGACTTCGAACGCGGTCAGCATGTCCACCGAGTCGGCGGGCTGGGCGTCCATTTCGGCCAGATAGCGGATCTCGGGGTAGTCCGGGGTCTTGTAGGGGTCGAGTCCGGCCAGCGACAGGTCAGGCCGCGCCTGGCCAAGCCGGTGCAGGAACAACCCCGGCCCCGCGCCGAAGTCCACCACCGTGCCGCCGTGCGGGCAGCGGGCGGACACCATGCCGAGGCCCAGCGCGATCCGGCTCCGGTGCGCAAAACGTGCCAGCGGGTTGGACGCGTTGATGGTCTGCTTGTCGTAAGTGATCTGCATGGCCCGTGTCTCCCCCTGGGTTGCCGCATGGCAGTTTCCTGCATTCTGGCGAGGGGAGGCGCGCGGCCTCTGTGCGATCCGACACACGGAAATGCCGGGGCGGCCTGCCCGCCCCGGCGCCCTTCAATACGTCTTGTAGGGCAGGAACTTGCCGGACATCTCGATCCGGACGCGGTCCCCGTTGGGGTCCGCTTCGCGCTGGAGGTCCATGCGGAAGTCGATGGCACTCATGATGCCGTCGCCAAATTCCTCATGGATCAGCGCCTTGAAAGTGGTGCCGTAGACGCTGACCAGCTCGTAGAAGCGGTAGATCAGCGGGTCGGTGGGGACCTGGGTGGGCAGGGAGCCCTTGTAGGGCACGGTGCGCAGCCACGGTTCGGCTTCGGCGGGGAGGTCGAAGATCTCCATCACGGCGCGCGCGCCGGCTTCGTCGAACACCATCTGGCCCAGGCACGCGGCCGTCGTCCATTCCTTGCTCTTGCCCACGCGCTCGGCCACCTGCGCCCAGGAAATCCCGCGCCTGACCTTGGCTTCGATGATCAGATCGGTCACGTCACTGCGATTCATGTTCCCTCCGTTGGTATTTGGCATTGGCCCGGGAGAGAACGGCGGATGGGGTCACGGCACGCTGGAGCGCTCCATGACCGCGACGGCATCGCCCCTGTCTTCGAACTGCATCCGCGCGAAACGCGGCACCGACAGCGGGCTCAGGCCTTCGAGCGCCTGCAGGATCAGCACGATGAACATGACCGGCATGACGTCCTCCCTCGGGAATACGGCGAACAGACTGGCGCAAGCTTCGTGCCACGCGCGCGGCCCCGGAATCGGCTGCCGATGACGCACCGTGGGGCGTTTTCGGAGACCGGCGAGGGCGTCGGCGCGGGGTGCGCACCGTTGCGGGGAAGCCCGCCGTGCGGGGCGCACAGGCTGAAGCGTACCCGTTTCTGCGCGAAGCGTGGCGACGTCAATGGATCAGGACAGCGCTGCCCCCGTGGCAAATCTTTGCAGCAGACATTTCCGATGTAACGCCACATTACCCTGGGCCTTGCGGCCAGCCCCGCCGCGGGCGTAGGCGTCACTTCGCCGCAAAGCCTTATCCGACAAGGGCTGGCGGGCGATGGGCCAAGCCGATTGGGAGGCGTTTTCGCCGCATCCGGCGCGAAGACTGCCTTACAAGTGCAACCGCGCGGGGCGGGGGTGCGTCGCTACAGTGAAGCCGTGTTCAACGCGAACCGCCACCGAGCGAATCGCATACGGAGTCCCACATGAAACGCGCCATCGCCCTGACCCTTTTGCTGGCCACCACGAGCGCCCTGCTTTCGGCCTGCATCGTCGTGCCGCCGCGCGGCGGCCATTACCACTACCACGACCGCGGCCGCTATTGATCGGCCACGGCGTCGGACTTCATCGAACAAACCCAATCCCGCAGCTTGCTTTGCCCGACCGGATGACCCGGTAGAAGGAGAACCACCATGAAACGCCAACTGATGCTTGCCGCCGCTGTCCTTGCCGCCGGGAGTGCCTTCGGGCTGATGTCGCCCGCCCAGGCCCATGGCAATGGCTACGACGACCGCCCGCCGCCGCCGCGCCATGAAGTGCGCCCGGCGCCGCGGCCCGGCAAGGTCTGGGTGCCTGGCCACTACGACCGCGTGCAGGGCAACTACGCCTGGCGCGGCGGCTATTACCAGGCGGCGCGCCCCGGCTACCGCTATGTGCCGGACCGCTGGGTGCAGAGCCCCCGCGGCTGGGTGAGGCGTCCAGGGTATTGGGCGCGCTAAGCGTAGCCATTGAATAAGGAAACGGGCCGGACCATGGGCATGTGGTCCGGCCCGTTTCCTTTTCGTTTCCCTTCCTTTTCCTATTCCGGCAATCGGTCCATTGGGCTTTCAGCCCTCCCCCGGGAGGTGGGGTGTATCCCCACGAAGGTGGGTGGCAAGCCGGGCGCCGCCCCCTTAACACCCTCGATTACTTTCCTCCGGAGGTGGGATTTCACTCTCATCCTTTTGCACTAGGCCACGAGACTCCCCACGAAAGGAGAACTGCTCCTGCCGCCATCCGCCAGTCATTTTGTAATGGTTGCAAAACTGGCGCATAAAGCAGACTTTCGTTAATGCCATACCCCCCAGTCGGGTGAGCTTTTTCCATTTATCGTGTGTCTTTTATTCAATATGGTTGCAGTGGTGAAACATATTCGGGACCGCCTGTATCAGGCCTGCAACCGGGCGGCCAGCCTGTGCCAGATGGCGTTTGGCGAACATCGCCGCCCAAACGCATGAGGGGTGGCTCGGTTTAGCAACGGATTATGAGTTCGTTTTCATTCCACCTCAGCAGACGCTGAATTCCACCCGCTTGCTTTCGGATGAACCAGCCCATAAGATGAATTTAAGCCGAATTTAGGAGCGAGATTTTTTCGGGTTAGGGTTCGGGTCAACCTTCCGGTCGCGCGGCAAAGTCCAATCTCACAACTGGACATCGACTGACACGGAAGCACGGGGTTCAAGCGGTCTTCGCGGCATCTGTCATGGGTGGCCGCCCTGCCGGTGATATTCCCTTACGCAAAGCGCCCGCAGCTCACCCGCCAACGGGGAGTGAAGAATAATGAACGCCTTGCTGATCGAGGAGCATCCACTGCTCCGCCTCGGGCTGTTGCAGATGCTCGAAACCATCCAGGAATCCGGACATGTACTGGCGCTTGCGCCAGCCGACATCGGCAAACTGGACACCCCACACCGCAATGCCGACCTGCTGGTCTTCGGTATGCCCGCCGACGAGTTCGCCGGCTGGACACAACTGGAACTGGCGCGCGAACGGCTTGCGCCGCAACGCATCCTGGTGCTGTCCGACCAGCTGCCGCTGCATGCGCCCACGGCTGACGCCGCGCGGGGTATCTGCGGCTGCCTGCCGAAATCGGCCTCGCTGGCCGTGATCGAAGCCGCCATCCGGCTCGCCATCTCCAGCGTGCAGGGCCTGATGTTCGCGGGCGATGCCCTGCCGGCCGCCGTGGCGACCGCCCCGGCCGCCTCGCGTTCGGCGCTGCCGGCCACGCTGTCGCTGGCTTCGGCTGCGCCGCTGCCGCTGACCGCCACGGTGCAGACCGATCCGCACGCGCTGGCCGCCTGCGCCGCCACGCCCCGCGCCGCAATGGGCGCCCTGCGTGCCACGGCCCAGCCGCTGACCGAGGACGAACCGAGCTACGACGAAGCCGAGATGCTCAAGATCACGCCGCGCCAGTACGAGGTATTGGTGCTGCTGGCACGCGGCTATCCGATCAAGACGGTCAGCCGCATGCTCAATATCTCGGTGGCCACGGTGAAGAGCCACGCCTGCACGCTGTACCAGCGCCTGAAGGTCAAGAACAAGGGCGAAGCGGTCTACGCCGCGCTGCAACGCGGCGCCACGCTGGACTGGGTCAGCGGCGACGAGCGCGCCACGCGCGCGGCGCCGGCGGTACGGCGCGAGGCGTCCTTCCCCACGCAGCCCGGCATCTGAGCCGCGTTTGCTCCCCCCTCCCCGGGGCTCCCCGCGCGCAGGCGCGGGAGCCGGGGAGTGAGTGAGCGAGCGTACAGACCCCGGTGGCCGCGCCTCCCAGACTGACGAAGACAGCCGCACAGGCTGCAAACGACGATACGGGCACCAGCCCGACGGGAGAAATCGCCATGTCAGCCAGCTTCCTGCCGACGTTCTCGCTGTGCATCTGCACGCGAAACCGGCCCGACGACCTGCGCCGCGCGTTGCAATCGGTCCAGACCTCCACGACGCCCGTGCACCAGCTGATCGTCTCCGACGACAGCACGGATTACCGCACGCGCGACATGATGCTGGGCGAGTTCCCGGCCATCACCTACGTCGAAGGGCCGCGCCGCGGCCTCTGCGCCAACCGCAACCGCGCCCTGGCTGCCGCCACGGGCACGCACGTGCTGTTTATCGACGATGACGCCACGCTGGGCGAGACCTTCCTCCAGCAGATGGCCGAACGGCTGCTCGACGACCACGTGCACCACGTGGCCGCCGGCGGGCCCGCCAACCGGCTGATCCTGACCGGCACCGAGGTCTGCCACGGCGAGCGCGTCCGGCCGCACAAGGGCGCCTTCCTCGGCTTCCAGCAGCACAACTACCGCTGCGGCGAGCGCATGTACTCGATCGTGATCAACAGCACCGTGTTTCCGCGCGAGCTGTTCGAACACGTGGCCTTCGACGAGCAGCTGGTCTATGGCTACGACGAGATCGACCTGGCCAGCCGGGCGGTGTTCAAGCACAACTTCCGCATCGAATGGCTGGCCAGCGCGGCCAATCATCATTTCCCGTCGCCAGCCAACCGCGACTACTACCGGCCGTTCCTGCACGCCTCGCGCATCTACACCACGTTCAAGCGCTATGGCTGGAGCGAACGCCGCCCGGCCAAGGCCGCGGTGTTCCTGATGGCGGCCGTGTCCCACAACCTGGCCCACAACGTGCGCCAGCAGGGGCTGCGCGGCGTGGCTGAGGCGTGGCGCACCACGCGGCTGGCCTGCGGCTACATCCACCGGCACGCGCGCGGCGCGGGCACCACCGGCGGCGTGACGCCGATAACCGCCGACTCGGTGACCGGTTCGGCAACCGGTTCGGCAACCATCACGCCACGCTGATCTATCTAATTAGTCAGGAAGGAAGTCAGACGGCGGGCGCGTCCTGCGCCACGCCGTCTCGGCGTGCCACGTCGGCCACGATGCGGTCCACGGCCGTGAGCATGGCCTGGGGGGAGAAGCGCGCCACCGCTGCCGCGCGGGCGCGGACGCCCATCCGGTCGCGCTCGGCGGCGTCAGCCAGCCGGGTCAGGGCCGCCGCGAGCGCCGGGGCATCGTCGCAGGGGATCAGGATGCCGGTCTCGCCATCGTCGACGATCTCGGTGACACCGCCGGCCGCCGTCGCCACCACCGGGCGCGCCGCCAGCATGCCCTCCACCACCACACGGCCGAATGGCTCGGCGCGGGTCGAGGCATGCACCACCACGTCCATGCAGTGCATGAGTTCGGCCACATCGGCCCGGAAGCCGGTGAAATGGACGCGCCCCGCCAGGTCCGGCTGCGCCGCGCGCTCGCGCAGCGACGCCTCGTAGGCGTGCTCGCCGAACAGCGCCCCGCCCACCACGACCATGGTGGTGTCGGGCATGCGCGACACCGCATCCATCAGCACGCGATGGCCCTTCCAGGACGTCAGCCGGCCGAACAGGCCGACCACCAGGCCCCGGGCGGGCAGGCCGTTCGCCACGCGCAGCGCCATGCGGTCGCGCTGCAGCGCGGCGTCGAACGGCGCGGGATCGATGCCGTTATGCACCACGTCCACCGGCACGCCTTCGCCGGCCAGCCTGCGGAACGCGTCCGCGCTGGCCTGCGAGTTGGCCACCACGCGCGAGAGCCCGCGCGACAGCCAGCGGATCGCCAGTAACTGCGTGCCGCCGAAAAAGCTGTCATCGACGATATCGCGCAGGTGCCAGACCACCGGGCGGCGGTGCAGCCACTTGCCGAGCACGCAGACCGCCATGGCGCGCTGCGTGTTGGCGTAGACCACGTCCGCGCCAGCCGCACGCCGGGCCACGCGCCGCACCAGCGAGGGCAGCGCCAGCAGGCCGCGCAGCGCGCTCGCGCCGAATCCGCGCTGGCGCAGCGCCGCCACGGCGTCGCTCGCCTCCACGCGCACCACCACGCCCTGCGCGGCCAGGCGCTCGCGGAACGGGCCGTCGGCGAGCAGCACCACCTCGCTGTCATGCCGGCGATGCCGCGCGATGTCGAGCAGGCTGAGCTGCGCACCGCCGATCTCGCCGCTCTGGTCGACGAACAGCACGCGCCGTGCAGGCGACGGCTGATGGTTGCCCGTCCTGGCGCCATGGGCCAGCAGGTCTACGTGCAGCATACGTGGGGGGTCCTGTTCAGCCATGGCGCGCAAGCTCCTTGGCGGGCTCGGTCACGCCGGCGACGGGAAGGGGGGCATGGGGGACGTGCTGGGGCGGTCGCGCCCCCGCCAACTGCTCGGCCAGCAATTCGGTGTAGATGGCGCCGTAGTCGCGCTCCACGCGGTCCACGCGCAGCCAGTCGATGTCCTGTGCGGCGCGCGCGCGCCAGCCGTCGAGCGTGTCGCGGTCGCGCAGCAGGCTCGACAGCGCCTCGCCCAGCAGGCGGGGCCGCTGGGCCGGCACGATCAGGCCCGCCGCGCCGTAGCCGAGCGCCTCGGGCACGCCACCCACCGCCGTGGCGACGATGGCGCAGCCCGCCTCGCGGGCTTCGCTCAGCACCAGCGGGAACGACTCCGAGTGCGAGGCCAGCACGAATACGTCGGCGGCCCGCATCCACGGCCGGGGGTCGCGCGCGAAGCCGGGCAGGTGCACGGCGTCGCTGACGCCCAGATCCTCCGCCAGCTGCACGCAGGCGGCGCGGTCCGGGCCGTTGCCGACCAGATAGAGCTGCGCGCCCGGCACGGCGCGGTGCACATCGGCGAAGGCATCGATCAGATCGAGCACGCCCTTGCGCGCGTAGAGGCCGGATACCGTGACGATCGACGGCCCCGCCAGCGTCTTTCGTGCCGCCGGCAGGCGCGCCAGCCGGGCCGAGCCGATGGTGCCGTTGCGCACCACGCGAATCTTGTCCGCCGGAATGCCGCGCCCGATCATCGACGCCGCCACGGCGCCGCTGACGGCCACCACGCGGTCGCCCAGGCGCATCAGGTCCGAGCTGCGCTGGAATTCGTTATGGACCGTGGTCACCAGCGCGTAGCGCCCGCCGCCCGCGCGGCGCGCCAGCGCGCCGACCAGCGCCCCGGACACCATATGCGCGTGGACGATGTCCGGCGTGGTCTCCCGCGTCAGACGGCGCAGTTCGCGCACCGCCAGCGGCAGCGCGAGCGGCTTGCGCTGCGCCAGCGTCACGTGCCGCACGCCCGAGCCGGCCAGCAGTTCGCCAAACCCGCATTCAGCGGAGGCGATGGTGACCGCGTGCCCGGCCGCGGCCTGCGCCACCGCCAGGTCCACCATGACGTTCACGATGCCGTTGCCGACATCGCGGGCGTGGTTGGCCAGGTGAAGGATCCTCATGTCTTCCCTTCGTGGTTAGCGGGCGCGGCGACATCCGGTGCCGCGCCATCGGGCGTGGGGCGCGGCGACACGCGCCGCCAGGCCGACTTCGCCACATCCCGGAACGTAGCCGAGCTGTGCAGCGACCATCCCATGTTGCAAAGGGCGAGCGCCGTGCCCGCCGCCAGGCAAGGGAGCCAGCCGTCCACGTGCGATGCCAGCAGCAGCGCCAGCGCCACGAACACCAGGTGCGGCGCCATCTCATGCACCAGCGGCCTTGCGCGCATGCCGCAGAGCCGCAGCAGCGCCGCATACTCGGCCACCCCGCGCACCAGCACCGCCATCACCGCACCCTGGATGCCGAACACGTAGACCCCGCCCCACAGCAGCAGCGCAAACGCCGGCAGCAGCAGCAGCGACACGTGCGCCACACCCGCCTCCTTGCCTTGGGCCAGCATGAGGTTGCGCGCCACGGTCGTCTGTCCGCCAAGCCACACACCCAGGATCATGATCCGGCCGATCTCGCCCGAGCTGGACGACAGCTCCTGCCCCACCCACGAGCGCAGGAACGGCTCCAGCACGAACAGCGCGCCAATCGTCACCGGCGTGAGCAACGTCTGGAGAAAGCCGAGCGCGTGATGGGCGATCTCCACCGCCTCCTCGCGCGGGGCGGCGGCCAGGCGCGGGAACAGCGTGCGCGAGAGCGCACCCGAGAGCAGGTTCAGCCGGGACACCAGGTTCTGCGGCACCGCGTAGTACGTGACGAAGCGCGGCGGCTGGAGCGCGCCGACCACCACGCGGTCCAGCGACTCGCCGATCATGTTGGCCGCCACGGTCAGCTGCAGCCAGCGGCCGTAGCCGAACAGCGCGCGCACGCAGGCGCGCTGGGCCCGCTGGACGGTGTCGATCTCCAGCACCCGCACCGCCGCCACGCCCAGCATCAGCGCACTGATGGCCCGGGCGATCACCGCCGTGCACAGCGCCACCTGCAGGGTTGGCGCGAACACGAAGGCCGCCGTCACCGGCAGCACCTGGAACATCACCGTGCCGATGGTCTGGTTGATGTTGAAGACCGAGAAGCGCTCTGCTGCGCTGATGGCCCCGGCGAACACCAGCGCCACGTTGCCGACCGGGATCGACAGCGCGATCCACGGCAGCGCCCGCGTCACCTCGTTCAGCAGCGCCTCGGGCGCGTGCGTGGCCCAGTGGAAATAGGCGCCGGCCACGCCCCACAGGATCACCGCGCCGATCAGCCCGGTGACCAGGCTGGTCCAGAGCGCGCTCCAGAACGTCAGGGCGATGTCGGTGCGGTCGGCGACGGCCAGCGCGCGGGCGATGCGCTTCTCGCCGGCCAGGCTGATGCCGAAGTCGCACAGCGTGAAATAGCCCACCAGCACCCAGACCAGCGTCATCACGCCGAAGCGGTCCACGCCCAGCACCTTGATATAGAGCGGCACGGTGACCAGCGACACCAGCGTCGGCAGGGCGAGCCCGGTCAGGTTGATCAGCAGGTTGCGCCGCAGGGTGACGTCCATCATGGCCGTTTCGCCTCCCCGGCCGATGCCGCCGCCACCGCCGCCGGGCGCCACCGGTACATCAGGTTCTTGCCGCGCGCGTCTTCCTCGACGAAGACCACATACTCGCCATTGGGGCGACGCAGCGCGGTGATGCCCATCGGCACATCGACCCAGCCGCTCTCGTTGCCGACCTCGCCGCCCGGCGTCATCACGCCGATATGCCGGCCGGTGCGGTTCTCCAGCACCCGCACATGGGCCTTTTCGGCCTCGACCAGGAACATGTAGTCGCCGGCCACGGCGATGCCCTCGATGCCCTGCGTCGGGCGGCGGCCCGGCAGGCTGTCCAGCTCCACCACATAGCGCGGCTTGCGCACGGTGTTGCGGCTGGTGCCGCGCCAGTTGTCGTAGCGCGCCACCACGCGCCCGATCGAGTCCCACTGGCCGGGGTCATAGGGCTTGGCGGCCGTGGCGCCGGTCAGGTACATGGTGTCGGTCTCCGGGAAATATTGCAGGCGCTGCACCTTGGTGAACGGCGCCGGCATCGGCTCGCGCTCCACGGTGTCGAAGCTGTAGTCGGGATTGCCCTGGCGGTCCAGCCCGCGCAGGCGGAAGCGGCGGATGCCCTGGTCGTAGGAGCCGGCCCAGACGTCGCCCCGGTCGTCCACCCACCAGGCCTGCATGGCGGGGGCGTCGCGGCCGCTGTTGCGCTCGAACTCGTTGGCCTGGAAGCGGGAATCGCCGTTGTCGTCGTGCCAGATCCATTCGCCCGATGGCGGCTGGAACGGCGGCCAGTTGCCTTCGATGCGCCGGGTCGAGATGAACCCCGCCGGCACGGCCAGTTCCGAGCGGGCCGGATCGAAGCGATAGATCTTGAGGTACTTGGCGTGGCGGTCCGTGAAGAAGCCGAACAGCCGGCCCTGGATGCGCCGCATCAGCGGAAAGCCGCGCCCCTCGGGGCCCGCCGCGAAGGCGGCGTCCTGCGGGTAGCGGAACGGGTCCTGCGTGATGCCGGTGTAGCGCCACTCGCTGCCGGGGTCCATGTGGTCGAAGTCGAGCCGGAAGCGCCGGGTGCCGGTGTAGGCCCAGCCGGGGTCGCCCGGATCGACATGCACGGTGTCGAGGAACAGCAGGCCCTCCAACCGCCAGCGCGGCTTGGCGTCCGGCGTGTAGCTTTCGAGCACGGCGCCGAAATGGTAGGGGCGATGGCCCACCGGGCGCGGGCCCATGCCGCTCATCGCCACGTAGATATTGCCCTTGCGATCCAGGCCCACGCTGGTCAGGCCCTGGAAGCGCAGCGGTCCCACGCTGCCCGCGCGCGCGCCGTTGCGGGTGCTGTAGGCGCCGCCGCGCTCGCCCAGCTCGCCCGCCGGGGTCACGGTGTTGCCCTCCACCTGGAACCAGAGCAGGTTCTGGTTCGGGCCGTTGTCGGCGATCAGCAGGCGGCCGTCCACGCCCACGGCGATGTCCACCGGCAGGGTGCCGGCCGGCAGCGGCACCTGCGCGGTGCGCTTGCCGTCGGCGTCGAAACGCACCACCTGCCGGCCCTGCGTGCCCGCCGTGCGCAGGATCACCCACAGGTTGCCGGCGCCGTCCGGCGCCATCTTGCCCGGCTGCTCGGCCTCCCAGGTGCCCAGCCGGCGCATGGTGCGCGTGTCGAAGCGGTCGATGCGGTTGCGCAGCGGCGTGGCCGCGTAGAGCACGTTGTTCTGCACCGCCAGCCCGCGCACGGCGGCGTCCTCGCCCTCGCGCACGGCGGTGATACGCAGGAAGCTGTTCAGCACCGGGCTCGGGTTCACGTCGTCGGCATTGCCCACCCCGCCCTCGAACGGCGCGCCGCGCGACAGGTGGTCGAGTTCGCGCCGCATCAGGCCGAACCAGACCGTGTTCTTCTCGGGATAGCCGGGCCGGTTGGCCAGCTTGCCGCCGGCATTCTCGATGCGCGCCGCCGTAAAGGCGTAGCCGTCGCCCACGGCGATCGCGTCGCCGCCGAAGTTGCCCCAGCCGTGGGTGTGGTCGCCCACGCCATCGACCTTGCCGTCGCGGATGAGCGTGATCTCGCCGCCGGCCTCGTCCCACTCGGTGTTGGTCACCACCACACCCTCCGGCGTGACGGCGATGTCCTCCACGGCGTTGGGCACCCAGCGGCCATTGCCGAACCCCAGCGTATTGCCGACCCAGGACGTGCGGTAGTCGAGCCCCGCCGCGCCCACTGGTGTGCACAGCAGCAGCAGGACGATCAGCCCCAGCGTGGCGAGGAAGGAACCGAGACAGGGACCGAAACGCGTCTGGCCTGGCCGGGGCACGCACGCGGGCGGCACCCGGTGCGCATCAGCCATCGCGCCACCCCGCAAAGCCGTCGAGCTGGTCATCGCGCACGGGCTGGGAGGCATCGTCGCCCCCGCCGGACGACTTCCCCCCGGCGGCGATGGCCCGCGCCCGCGCCACGAAGCCCAGCAGCGCCTCGCGGAACTGGTCGGCCGAGAACTGCTCGGCGTTGAGCCGGCAGTACTCGGGGCGGAACAGTTCGGGCTGGCGCTCGAAGCGCTCCACGGCGTCGATAATCGCCGGCACGGTCTGTTCGGCAAAGAACAGCCCGGTGGGCATGGCGCTTTTCTCGTCGCGCACCGTCTCCAGCGCGCCGCCCCGGCCATAGGCGATGACCGGCGTGCCGCAGGCCTGCGCCTCCACCACCGAGATGCCGAAGTCCTCCTCGGCCGCGAACAGGAAGGCCCGGGCGTGCTGCATGGTGCGGCGCATGGCCTCGAACGGCAGGTGGCCCATCACCTGCACATTGGGCCCAGCCGCCTGGCGCACCTTGTCCAGCTCCGGGCCGGTGCCGACGATGATCAGCTTGCGGTCCGGCATCTTCGCGAAGGCCTCGGCGATCAGCGGCACGCGCTTGTACGGCACCAGCCGCGACACCGTGACGTAGTAGTCCTCGCGCGGGCCGCCGGGAACGAAGGCTTCCACGTCCACGGGCGGATGGATCACGCTGGCATGGCGGCCGTAGATCTTGCGGATGCGCCGCGCCACGAACGCGGAGTTGGCGATGTAGTGGTCCACGCCATCGCGCGTGCGGGCGTCCCAGTTGCGGATGTAGTGCAGCAGCAGCCGCGCCAGCACCGAGCGCAGCCCGTATTGGAGGTTGCTCTCGCGCAGGTACTGATGCTGGAGGTCCCACGCATAGCGGATCGGCGTGTGGACGTAGCTGATATGGAGCTGGTCGGGGCCGGTCAGCACGCCCTTGGCCACCGCGTGCGAGCTGGAGATCACCAGGTCGTAGCCGGACACGTCGAGCTGCTCGATGGCGAGTGGCATCAGCGGCAGATAGCCGCGATAGCGCGTGCGCGCGAACGGCAGCCGCTGGATGAACGAGGTGGTGACGGGCCGCCCCTGCAGGAAGGCGCGTTCCTCGGCGAAGTCGATCAGGCTGAACACGTCCGCCTCGGGATAGCAGCGCAGGATCTGCTCGAGCACCCGTTCGGCGCCGGCGTAGGCCACCAGCCAGTCATGGACCACTGCAACTTTCATCTTTACTCCCTCGATCCTGCTGGCCTGTTCATTCGCATTGATTGACCGCCTCGCGGTACACCTGGGCCACCTTCGCCGCGATGACCGGCACGTCGAAGCGCTCGCGCACGTAGCGGCGGCACGCGTAGGCGTCCGGCAGCCGCAGGTTGCCGCGCAGCGCATCGGTCAGGCCGGCCGCCAGCGCGCTCATGCCGCTGGACGGCAGCACCAGCGCCTCGGACAGGTCGCGCACGGCCTCGGGCAGCCCGCCCACGGGCGTTACCAGCACCGGCGTGCCGGCCGCCAGCGATTCCACCGTGGTCAGCCCGAATCCCTCCAGCGAGAGCGTGGGCACCACGCTCACGTCCGCCGCGCGGTAGATCAGCGGCAACTGGGCATCCGGCAGCGCGCCAAGCAGCCGCACGTGATCCTGCAGGCCGATGGCGGCGACGCGCTCGCGCAGTTCGGTATCGAGCGTGCCGCGCCCGACGATCAGCAGCAGCGCATCCGGCACGCTCCGGCGCACGCTCGCCATCGCATCGATCAGATCCTCCAGCCCCATGCGCCGCACCAGCCGGCGCAGCGTCAGCACAATCGGGCGATCGGTCGGCAGGTTCAGCGCCTGGCGCGCGGCGCGGCGGTCCATCGGCACGTTGAAGCGCGCCGCATCGACACAGCCCGGCACGATGCGGATCCGCGCCGGGTCCACGCCGTAGCGCGTTTGCAGCACGCGGCCGAAGGCCATCGACAGCACGATATGGAGCCGGCAGCGCGCATAGACGGCGGCCTCCACGCGATGCTGGATGCGGCTGGCCGCGTCCGCCACGCCCTCGGCCTGGTTCTCGGCGGCCCAGGGGCCGTGGAAATGCATCACGGTCGGGTAATCGCGGATCAGGTCCAGCCCGGGCAAGGTGTAGAGGGCGAAATGCGAGGCGATGACATCGGGCTTCTCCTGCGCCAGCATCGCGCGCAGCGTCCGGCGCGCACGCAGCAGCCGCATCGGCACGCTCGCGTCGGCCGGCGCGAACGCCTTGATGGCGCCGTGGGTGTCGGCCGCCGCCGCGCCGGAGCCGGCCAGCATGCCGCGCACCTCCACCCCGGCTGCCGGCAGCGCGCCGGTCAGCGCGTGGTACATGCGGTCCAGCCCGCCCGCGCGCTCGGGAAACCAGTGCATGCCGATCTGGAACGCGGACAGCGGCGGGCGCGCGGCTTGCGCGAGTTGTGCCGCCAGCGTCTCGGGGCCGGCGTCGTTCGCGCCCGGCTGCACGCGCAGCGCGCCAGGGGGATGATGCGGTGCAGTCAGGTCGCCAATCGCCAGTCGTGCGGTCATCGGGTCTCTCCCTTCAGCGTCATGTCGGATTCCTGCGATCGGATGGGTACGGGCCGCACGGCCAGGCGGCGGTAGAGCTGCAGGTAGTGCTGGCCCATCGCGTCCCAGCCCTGCGCCAGCATCGCGGCGCGGCCGACCTGCCCCATGCGCCGCAGCGCACCGGGGTCGGCCGTGAAGTGGCGGATCGCGGCGGCCAGCGCCACGGCGTCGTCGGGGTCGTCGATCACGATGCCGGCGCCGTCCGGCACCAGTCCGGCCGCGCCCGTGGAGCGCGCGGTCAGCACCGCCATGCCGCTGGCCATGGCCTCGAGCACCACAAGCCCCATCGGCTCGTAGCGCGACGGAAACACCAGCGCGTCGCAGCTGCGCATCAGCGTGGGCATGTCGGCCACATGGCCGAGGAAGTGCACGCGGTCAGCCAGCCCGAGTTCGCGGGCGCGCTGCGGATAGGGGCTGCCTTCGGCGTTGCCGGCCACGGCCAGCGCCACGGGCTCCGGCACTTGGGCGAGCGCCGCCAGCACGGTATCCAGGTTCTTGCGCGGCGTGCGCAGGTCGCCCGCGAACAGCAGCAGCGGCACGCCCACCGGCAGCCGGAAGCGCGCGCGGCAGACCTTGCCCGGGGCGAACTCGGCGGTATCCACGCCGTTCGGGATGACCTCGATGCCATCCACCGGCACGCCGGTCGCCCGCAGTTCCGCCACGATGCGCGGCGACACCGCCACCACCGCCCGCGCGCGGCGGAACGCCATGCGCTCCAGCCGGGCGTTGAGCCGCGTGTAGGCCCATTGGTAGGCGGCGCGCGCGCCGTCGCGCAGGCGGTAGGGGTAGTAGCCGGAATGGAGCCAGCCGTGGTGCACGAAGTGCGCCGTGTTCACATCGGCATGGGCCCAGGTGATGAAGCCGTTCACGTGGACGATGTCGAACTGCCGGCGGTGCCGCGCCAGCCACCAGCCACTCGCCACGGCGAAGGCCTGGTAGCGCAGCAGCGCCGTGGGCAGCCGCGCCTCGGGCACGGCGTGCCAGCGCACGCGCGGATGCTCGCGCCACATCGCCGCCACCTGGCTGGCCACGAGCGTCACCTCGCAGCCCGCCGCCAGCGCCGCCGCCACGATCTCGTGGTTCACGCGGCCCTGCCCGTCGTTGCGGTCCACCACGTGCGTGACGATGGCGACACGCAGCGGCGGCACGGCCGACACTGCCGAGGCCCCTGTGGCGGATGCCGGCATCATGGCGTGGCCCCGCCCGATGCGGCCAGCATGCGCGCGTAGCGATGGCCGATCACGGGCAGCGTCACGCCGAGCTGGAACAGGATGCCGTCGAACGCGTTCAGCGTGTTGCTGAACACCAGCATCGACACCAGCGCGATCGACGTCCCCACGGCGGCGGCAAGCAGCCGGTTGGACTTCATCGCCAGCCCGCGCTTCATCGCCCGGCCAATCATCCACAGCAGCCCGGTGAGGTAGAGCAGCGTGCCGGGCCAGCCCATCACGAACGGAATCTCCATCAGCCCGCTGTCGAACACGCCGAACTTGCCGAGCTGGCTGGTGGCGGAATCGAGCTTGGTGCCGATGCCGACCGAACCCATGCCCGCCCCGGCGATGTCGCTGGTCGCCGCGGCCAGGAAGGACTCGTAGAAGCGCATGCGGATCTGGAAGCTGCGGTCGTCCTTGATCGAGGTGACGCTCTCCATGCGGTCCAGCACCGGCTTGGCGAACTCCTCGACGGCGAACATCGGCACGGACAGCGCGGACACGATCAGGATGGCGAGGATCACCCGGGCACGCGTGCGGGCGTCGATGCAGGCCAGCGCGTAGATCCCGCCGATGATCAGCCCGCCCCAGGCCGAACGCACGGCGGTGAGCATCAGCACCACCAGCCCGGACACCGCGCCCACCCAGACCACCTTGCCGCGCCCGGCCAGCATGAACAGCAGGCCACCCATCAGCACCGTGGCGAGCGGCCCCGGCGAGTTGAGCGTGCTGAACACGCGGAAGCTGAACGGCAGCGGCTCGCCCACCGAGCCAATGCCGGACTTCAGCATCCACATGGCGTCCCACGGCGGCATCAGCACGTACTGGATCACCCCGTAGATGCCGATCACGAACATGCCCCAGCTGAACGTGGAGACCAGCACGCGCGAATAGACCGGGAAGTGCTTCCAGGTGGCCAGCACATGGAAGCCGACGAAGACCGGGATGATGGCGTAGCCGAACGAGAACAGCGCGGACGGCACCGAGTTGCGGATGCATCCCACCACCAGCGCGTACGTCATCGCCAGCACGATCAGCAGCGACGGGAAGGCGCGCTTGGTCGCCACCACGCGGTAGTGGGTGAGCACGGTCAGGCCGCTGAGGATGGCCACCAGCACCGGCGCCATCTGGATCGGGCTGATCGGGTTGTAGGCGCCGTTGAAGAAATCGGCGATGCGGCGCACCTCGGGCGAGAGGAAGTAGAGCCAGCACATGAAGGACACGTACTCGGCCGGGTTGCGCCGGTAGCACATCAGCCCCACCAGCACGGCGCCCACCGGGTACGCCAGCTCCACCACGCGGCCCAGCCTGAGCAGGATCAGCACCAGCACGAAGGCGAAGAACAGCCCCGGCACCAGCGCCGGGTGGAGCTGGCGGTTGGCGCGGCGGGGGCCGTCGAGGGCGAGGGTCATCACGGGCGGGCTCCCGGGAGGGGTGCGTGGTGTGCGTGACGTGCGGGGCGGCGCATCAGGCGGGCTGCCCGGACGCGCGCGCGAGCGTGTCGCTCAGGCTGTCGGACTGCGGCACGGCCTCGCCGACCACGGTGTTGAGGATGCCCCCCACCACGTTGCCGCCAGCGCGCTTGAGCCGCTTGACCGCATCGACGATCTGTTCCTCGGTATGGGCGCCCGTGCGCAGCACCATCACGGTGGCGCCAGCCAGCGCGGAGACGGCCATCGCATCGTTGTGGTCCAGCACCGGCGGGGTGTCGATGATGACGAGGTCGTAGGTGCGCGAGTAGGTGTCCAGCGCCTGGCGGAAGCGGGTGTTCATCAGCAGCTCGGCCGGCGTGGCGCCGAAGTTGCCGGCGGGCACGATCCAGAGGTTCGACACGCCCGTGGGCACCACGGCCTGGTTGGCGTCGATGCGGCCGCCCAGCATTTCCGAGAGGCCCATGCCGGCGGCCCGGTTGAAGTAGCCGGACAGGCGCTGGCGGCGCAGGTCGCCATCGATCAGCAGCACGCGGCGGTTCGACTTGGCCAGCAGCGTGCCGAGGTTCGACGTGACGAAGCTCTTGCCGACCCCGGAGGTGGCCCCGACCATCGCCACCACGCGGTGGCCCATCTGCTCCAGCGTGAACTGGAACTGGGTGCAGATGCCGCACAGCGCCTCGATGGCCTCGTCGTGCGGCCGGCTCTCCGCCAGCACCGGACGGGTGGCGGCGGGCAGCCATTCCTCGGCGCGCTCGGGCGTCACCGGCACGTGCTCGGCGCCGGCCAGTTCCACCGGCAGCGGCAGCTCGGGCGGGGCCGTGGCCTCGAGCCGCGAGTAGTCCTCCAGCCAGCTCTGCGCCGGGCTGAACGGAATCTCGCCGAACATCGGCAGCGCCAGGCGGCGTTCGATCTCCTCCATCTCGTGCATGCGGCCAAACACCGCGCGGCGCATGAACACCGTCAGCACGGCCAGCACCAGTCCGAGGATCAGCCCGGCCGCGATGATCAGCGCCCGCTTGGGCTTGACCGGCGACGACGGCACCAGCGCCTCGTCCAGCACATGCACATTGCCGACCATGCCGGCGCGGTTGATCATCAGCTCCTGCGTCTTGTTCTGCAGCGAGATGTAGATCTCCTGGGCGATCTTCACGTCGCGCTCCATGCGCACGCCGGCCTTCTCGGACGCGGGCATGTCGTGGAAGCGCGATTCCAGCTTCTGTTGCAGCGCGCGCAGCTGCCCGAGCTGCGTGTCGATGGTCTGCACCTGCGGATGGCCCGGCATGAAGCGTTGCAGCAGCTGCGTGCGCTGCAGGTTCAGCTGGGCGATCTGGCGATCCAGCTCCAGCCCGCCCGCGAGGTAGGACTGGGCTTCCGACGTCGGCTTCACCGCGCCCTGGCGCTGTTGCAGCGCGGCCAGCGCGTCTTCGGCCTTCTCCAGGTCGGCGCGCACGCGCGGCACCTCGGCGTTCAGGAAGTCGAGCGTGCGGGCGGTTTCCTCCTGATGCCGCTCCAGGTTCTGCCGCACGTAGGACTGCACCACCGCGTTGGCGATCTGCATGGCGCGCACGCGGTCGCTGCTCTCCATCGAAATCTGCACGATGCCGGTCTGCTTGCCCTGCTCCAGCACCAGCAGCGACTTGGCCAGCCCGCCGATGGCGGCAAGCTGGTTCGAGCGCGTGACCGTGAACTCGGTGCCGGGCCGCGCCACGAGCTTGCCGATGCGGATCTGCAGCGGACCGTCGTCGGCAATCTCGCCCACCTGCCCGGTCAGCAGCTTCACCCCTTCGGGGTCGTACAGCGCGAAGCTGTCGTTGCCGAGCGCGCGCAGCGTCAGCGGCACCCCTTCCAGCGCCGCCGGCACGCCGAGCAGTTCCAGGTCGATCTGCTCGCCGCCCCAGGCGTAGCGCGACAGGCCGAACCAGGCCGGCGCCGGCTCGCCCGACTTGGCGAAGCGCCGCGCCAGGTTGCCGAGATAGGGCATCACCACCGGCGACACCGAGACGTTGAGTCGGAACGCGTTCACCACCGGCTCAAGCACCGAGCGGCTGCGGATGATCTCGATCTCGGTCTCGGTCCCCAGCTGCGAGGTGCCGCCCATCACCTGCGAGGCACGCGACAGCGGGCTGTCCGAGTTCTTCGCCTGCACCTGGAGCAGCGCATCCGCCGCGTAGATCGCCGGCAGCGAGTAGGCGTAGAGCGTGGCCACCGCGGCCACCACGGCCGTGATGCCGATCACCCAGCCAAGCTGCTGGCGCACCATGCGCACCAGATCGCGCAGGATGAACTCGTCGTCCTCCAGGGGCAGTGGCGTACCGTAGGGACGCTGGAAAGGGGTATTCATGTCGGCTCCGTCCTGACGATGCTAGCGAGCCAGTTCCACTGTGAAGAACAGGGTCTGGATGGTGGGGGTGATCTGGTCGAGCACGCGGTTGAAGCGCACGGCGTCCGAGGTGCCGACGTAGACCACATCAAGTGGCTCGAGCCGGAACTGCGTGGACAGCAGCATCGCGTCCACCTGGGTCATGTCCAGCCGGTACACGTCGGGCGTCTGCGGCTTGTCGCGCATGCCACGGATCACGAAGATCTGGCGCGGGTCGGCCGCCTTCACGTCGATGCTGTTCACGCCTGCCAGCGCGTCGGCCAGCGACAGCCGTCCCTTGTTCATCAGCAGCGACTGCGGGCGCGCCACCTCGCCGAGCACGAAGATGCGGCTGGACAGGCGGTCCGGCACGTAGACCACGTCGCCGCCGCGCAGCAGGAAGTCATGCGCGCCGTTGCGGCGTTCGATCAGCGCCTCGAGGTCGAACTCGAACAGCTTGCCGTCGCGGGTCAGGCGCACCTTCTGCACGTCCGCCTCCGGCGCGAAGCCGCCGGCCCGCGTGATGGCGTTGACCAGCGTCACCGGCACGTCCGTCACCGGCAGCATGCCCGGCGTGCGGACCTGCCCGGTCACGTCCACGCGCTTGCTGCGGTAGGCGATGACGCGCACGTCCACGCGCGGGTCGCGCACGGTGTTCTTGATCGCCCCGGTGATCATGGCGCGCACCTGGTCGACGGTCTTGCCGCCCACGCGCAGCTTGCCCACCGGCGGGTAGTACATCTCGCCGGTACGGTCCACGCGGTAGCCGCTCTGGTCCGATGGCAGCCCGGTCGGGGTGACCTGCGGCACGCCGGGCACGGGCGCGGTGGCGCCGGTGACCGGGGCGGTCAGCAGGCCGGAACTCATCTCGGGGTGGTCGAGCACGGTCACGCCGACGAGGTCTTGCGGTCCGATCAGGTATTCGTAGCCGTCGAGGTCGTCGCCCAGCTTGCCCGTGCGGGCCGGCGAATCGGGCACGGCGGCGGCCAGCGCGATGGAGTCCGGTTGGGCGCGCACCACGTCGGCGGTGATCAGCTTGACCGGATAGACATCCGTGCCGGTCTTGGCGGACAGGTCGTCCTGGATGCGGCTGCTGTCCAGTGCGGGCCCCGGTGCCCAGGTGCAGCCGCCAAGCGCGGCCAGCATGGCCAGCGTAACGAGGCGGGGGAGGAATCGATTTACCATGGCAGCTTCTCCTTGTCGGCGCCTGCGCGCCCTTGTTGCTGCATACCGATGGGAGTCATTGAAGCGCCGCCGGCATCGGGGCGGACGTCTGTTTCCGCACGTTCGGGCACACCGGACGTGGGCGGCACCACGTGGGGCATGCGCCGCATGGCGTCGGGGGCATGCAGCGCCATCAGGGCATCGGCCCGGGCGCGCTGCGCGAGCGCCATGCGCCGCCAGGCGCGGCCACCCTCGCCGCCCAGGCACAGCGCCAGTGCGCGCAGCCAGCCCGGGTAGTTGCGCGAGCCCGCCAGCACCTGCCACGCGCCCGCCATCGCCCGGCGGCTGGCCGGCACGCCGGTGGCGCGCAGGTGCTCGTCGAGTACCAGGTGGAGGTTGTAGCTGGCGTTGTAATAGGACTCGGCGTTGAAGACCGCGCGCTGGTCGGCATCGGCACGCGGCGCCGGAAAGTGATCGACACACAGCGCCGGGTCGTACAGCAGCCGCCAGCCCGCACGGCGCACGGCCAGGCTGAAGGCGAGGTCGTTGTGGACCTGGGCGCCCGCGCCGCGCAGCCGCGTGTCGAAGCGCAGCCCGGCCACCGCGCTGCGCCGCCACGCCATGTTCACGCCCTTGAGCACGTCCACGTCGCGCGGCGCGCCGGCGCCGATGTGATGATTGCCGATCACGCGGCCGTACCAGCGCACCTGGCCCACGCAGTTCGCCGCGCCTTGCAGGACGCGGCCGGCTTCGTGCACGCGGTCACGCCCGCCCACGCCGCCGAGGCTGGCATCGCGCGCGAAATGGCCGCCGATACGCGCCAGCCAGTCTGGATGCGGCGCGGCGTCGTCGTCGGTCAGGCACAGGATGTCGCCGCGCGCAGCCGCGAAGCCGCGGTTGTTGGCGGCCACCTGGCCCGGCTCGTCCACCGTCACCAGGCGCAGGCCCGGCAGGGTGTCGGCGCTGGCCGTGGAGAGCCAGCGCGAGAGCAGCGCCAGCGTGGGCGCGTCGTCGGCGCGCGCCACCACCACCACCTCGTCGGCGGGGCGCTGCTGGCGCGCCAGCGCGCGGAGGCAGCGGTCCAGGTCGTCGCAGCGCCTGTAGCTGGGAATGATTACCGATAGGTCCATCTTGGCGTCCCCCGGCGGATCAGCGGGCGGGCTCCATTGCCGCGCTGCCTTGCCGCCACATCACATACCGTGTCTCAGTACGCCCGCGCTGCTCTCAGTAGGCATTGCGCCGGAGCAAAATGCACGCCGGCGTGCGCAGGATGATCTGCATGTCGAACCAGAACGACCAGTTCCGGATATAGAACAGGTCGAACTTGACCCGCGTTTCCATCTTTTCCACCGTGGACGTCTCGCCGCGATACCCGTTCACCTGCGCCCAGCCGGTCAGGCCAGGGCGGATGCGGTAGCGGTGCATGTAGCCCTCCACCAGGTTCTTGTAGAGATCGTCGTGCGCCAGCGCATGCGGGCGCGGCCCCACCAGCGACATCTGTCCGCGCAGCACGTTTAGCAGCTGCGGCAGTTCGTCGATCGACAGCGCCCGCAGCACCGCGCCCACGCGCGTCACGCGCGGATCGCCGCGCCGCGCCTGCGTGACCGTGCCGGGCGCCTCGTCGTGCAGGCACATGGTGCGGAACTTGAGGATCTCGAACTCGCGGCCGTCGTAGCCCTTGCGGCGCTGCCGGAAGAACACCGGCCCGTGCGAGGACTGCTTGACCAGCGCCGCCACCACGACGAACAGCGGCACCAGCGCCACCAGCGCCAGCGCAGCCGCCACGCGGTCGAAGATCTCCTTCGGCCAGAGCTGGTATTCATCGGCCGGCGAGACGGCCAGGTTCAGCGTGGGATAGCCGAGCACCTTGTCCACCGAGCACTGCAGATGCGGCAGGCCGCGCAGGTCCGGCATGTAACGGATGTCGACAAAGTCGTTGCGGAACTCGCGCACGAAGCGGCGCACCAGATGCTGGTCCGCCAGCGGCAGCGCCAGCCAGATCTCGTCGATGGCGCGCGCGCGGACCATGCCGGCAAAGTCGCGGAAGTTGGCGCAGACCGGCACGTTGTGCAGCCACTCGGGGGCATCGTCGCTCTCGTCATAGACGCACACCGCCCGATACTGCGCGCCCGGCGCGTGGGCCAGCTGCGCCAGCATGTTGCGGGCATGGGCGCGCGTGCTGACCACGGCCACCGTGCGCGTGCGCGTGGCCGCCCGGCCCAGCCGTCGCGCCACCCAGCCCGGCACCAGCCGCGCCAGCACCAGCATGCCCGCCGAGGCGGCGGTCACGGCGATGAACCACGAGGTCGGCACGTTCTCCAGGCGCGGCGTGCACAGCAGCGCCATGCCGGCCAGCGCCACCACGCCGCAGGCCGCCAGCACCCGGTGGGTGAGCTGGCTGAGCGAGCGGTCGCGCCACTGGCCGTAGACCCCGAACGCGGCGAACAGCACCACCGCCAGCAGGGCGTTGAACAACACCAGCATGGTCTGCGTGTCCGACCAGGCCAGCGGCAGGCCATGGCCCGGCAGCGCGGCGGGCACCATGAGCTGGTGCACCAGCAGCGCGCTGCCCGCCACCAGCAGCAGGTCCAGCGCGCAGGCAATCAGCCCGGTCATCGCGGCATCTCCTTACTTGCGGCCATAGTTGTCCTCGAAGCGCACGATGTCGTCTTCCCCCAGATAGGCGCCAGACTGCACCTCGATGATCTCCAGCGGCGTCTTGCCCGGGTTTTCGAGCCGGTGCAGCGTGCCGATGGGGATGTAGGTGGACTGGTTCTCGCTGAGGATGCTGACGGTCTCGCCGCAGGTGACGCGCGCGGTGCCGCGCACCACCACCCAGTGCTCGGCGCGGTGGTAGTGCATCTGCAGCGAGAGGCTGGCGCCCGGCTCGACCACGATCCGCTTCACCTGGAAACGGTCGCCATGGTCGATGGCGTCGTAGCAGCCCCACGGGCGGTGCACCTTGCGATGGTTGACCACCTCGCTGCCATGCTCGGCGCGCAGGCGCTGCACCACGTTCTTCACGTCCTGCACGTGGGCCTTGTCGACCACCAGCACGGCGTCGGCGGTTTCCACCACCACCACGTCATGCACGCCCACGCAGGCAATCAGCCGGCCTTCCGAGTGGGCGAGGCAGGCCGTCGCGCCATCGAACACCACGCGGCCCCGCGCGGCGTTGCCAAGCGCATCCTTGGGCGCGATGTCCCAGATCGCGGCCCAGGAGCCGACATCGGACCAGCCCGCATCGAGCGGCACCACGCGCCCGGGCACGTCGGGCAGGCTTTCGAGCTTTTCCATCACGGCGTAGTCGATGGAGTCCGACTGGCACGCGCCGAAGGCTTCGCGGTTCAGCTTGTACGTGTCGCCACCCGCCTCGCCAGCCTCGTAGGCGGCGCGGCACTGCATATACATCTCGGGCTGGAGCTGGCTCACCGCGCGCAGCCACACTGCCGCGCGCACCACGAAGATGCCGCTGTTCCACCAGTAGCCGCCCGAGTCCACGTAGTGGCGGGCCAGTTCCAGGTGCGGCTTCTCGACGAATTTTTCGAGCGTGTAGGCGCCATCGACCGCCGTGCCGCCGGCGCGGATATAGCCGTAGCCGGTTTCCGGCGAGACCGGCACCACGCCGAGCGTGACGATGGCACCGGCGTCGGCATGGCGCACCGCCGTGGCGAGCGCCTGGCGGAACGCCGGCACGTCCGTCACGCTGTGGTCGGCCGGCGTCACCACCAGCACCACATCGCCCCCGTCCGTAGCCGCCATCGCGTGCAGCGCCGCCACGGTCAGCGCCGGGGCGGTGTTGCGGCCGCAGGGCTCGGTCAGCAGGCGCGCGGGCTTGCCGGCGCGCTTCATCATGTCCGCGATCATGAAGCGATGTTCCTCGCCGCAGACCACCAGCTGCGGCGGCTCGATGCCGGCCGGGCGGCCTGCCAGCACCGCCACGCCGTCGAAGCGGTGCGCGGTGGCCTCCAGCAGCGTGTCTTCCGCCACGAGGTTGAGGAGCTGCTTGGGAAACTGTTCGCGCGAGAGCGGCCACAGCCGCGTGCCGGCGCCACCGGCCATGATCACGGGCTGGATCGGAAACTGGATGACGGGCATTGCCGCGGTCACGGGCGGCGCGAGGGCTGCGCCGAGCGTAACGGGCGGCAGGCCCACCGGAATCGGTTGGTTCATGGAATGCTCTCCCGGCCGGGCCGCATGCGGCTCAGCGTGTCAGACGGAACAGCCGGGCGCGCGCGCGGGGCGGCTGCCAGACCATGCCGATGAAATGCGTACCGTGTTCCAGGTACGGGCCCTCGCGCTTGCTGAAGCCGAACCCCTCGCAAAATTCGCGCAGGTAGAACGGCACCTGGATGCCCACCGGCGCACCGGGCCAGCGCGTCTGGATGGCCTCCTGCGCGCTGCGCATCAATGCCTCGGCCGTGCCGTCGCCGCGACGCGACATGCGCGTGAGGAACTTGTCGATCCGGATCTCGCTGCCTTCCCCCTTGAGCAGGCGGGCGTAGGCCACCACCTGCTGTGTGTCCTCGGCCGGCTCCACGCCGAGCACGTGCGTGCCGACGATGTCCTTGCCGTCGACGTCGAGCAGCAGACTGCCCTGCTCCACGATGAAGACCTCGCTGCGCACGCGCAGGATCTGATACAGCTCCCGCGTGGTCAGCTCGCTGAATTCCTTGTCCACCCAGTTCATGCCCGCCTTCCTGGTCTGTCCAAAGGCATGGACGGCGCTGCGCACTGCGCTCACGCTCCCCATGCTCACCGCTGTCTCTCAATGCGCGCGCCGCAACGCTGGCGGCACGCGTCCCAATCCATGAGTTGCAGTGTAGGAACGGCCCCTCGCCGTCTCTGTACGCTTCCGCACACCTTGCCCGGCGTGCGGTGGCGTGCCCATCAGAGCGCGAAAAGGCCGGGAAAAGTGCCACTGCCTGCACGCGGCCTGCCCCTTGCCGGTGCCCCGCCAGCATGCGCGCAAACGTGCACCTTGCTGCGGCGCCTGTGTTGCCTCGCGCACCAATCTTTGGCGCGGTTGGGGCTGTAATGGAGACCGTCTGGCCGCGCCCGGCTGCGCGGCATGCCTACACAGCGGAGGAGAATCCATATGAATGTCACGGCGACCCTGGCACGCAGCACGCCGCAGCCCGCGCCGCATGCGCTGCATGGCGAGGACGTGATCTGGCAGGAGACCAACTGCTACATCGACCTGTGGATCGAACTGCTCAACGGCTGGGGGCTCGAACCGCGCGCCGCGCTGCCGTTCACCGTGACGCAGGACTTCGAGGGCGATCACTTCACCTTCTTCAAATACCCGACCAACGACATCGAGCGGCTCTACGGCACCGTGGTGCAGGAGATGGCGCTCTACGATGCGCTGGAGGCGCATCTCGTCGAACAGGTCGGGCGCGGCCACACGGTGCTGGTGGAGGTGGACAGCTACTACCTGCCGGACACCAAGGCCACTTCCTATCGGCAGAAACACGTCAAGACTTCGATCGGCGTGGACATGATCGATGCGCAGGCGCGCCGGCTGGGCTACTACCACGGCCTGGGCTACCACACGGTCAATGGCGACGACTACGAGGGCCTGCTGCGCCTGACGCCCGAACTCTCCGGCAATCCGGACCTGCTGTTTCCCTACGCCGAGTGCGCCAAGCGCGTGCGCGCGCCGGTGGCGCCGGGCATGCTGGCCGATGCCTCGGTGCGGCTGCTGCGCGAGCATCTGGCGCGGCGCCCCGCCGCCAACCCGGTGAGCCGGCTGCGCGCGGTGTTTCCGTCGCATATGGAGCGGATGCTGGCGCGCGGCGATGCCTACTTCCACCAGTACACCTTCAACGTGCCGCGCCAGCTCGGCGCCAACTTCGAGATGCTGCATCACTACCTGACGTGGCTCACGCGGCAGGGGCACAAGGTGCCCGAGCCTGTGGTGGACGCGGCGCACAGCATCGCCACGGAAGCCAAGGTGCTGCAGTTCCGGCTGGCCCGCGCGGTGGCGCGCGGCCGGACCGATGCCTGCTCGGACTGCCTGGATGTGCTGGAGTCCGCCTACGACCGCACGCTGTCTGGCCTGGTGGCCACGTTCGGCGCGGCGGGGCCGGTGCACGTCCATGCGGGTGCCTGAGGGCGGCGGCGCCATGGGCGGCGCGGGCGACGGCCCGAACGAGGACGGGCACGGGGACGGGCACGGCGGCCACGGGCCGCATGGCCCGGGGATGGTGCACGCGGTGATGGAACCGCTGCTGTTCGACGGGTGCTACGGCTGGCTGCACCGGCCCATCGTCCCCCTTGCCCCCCTTGCCCCCCTTTCTGCCGATCCCTGCGGCGTGGTGCTGTGCAACCCGTTCGGGCAGGAAGCGATCATGACCCACCGTGGCTGGCGCTACCTCGCCACGGCGCTGTCCGCCAACGGCATGCCGGCGCTGCGCTTCGATTACCACGGCACCGGCGATTCCGATGGCGACGAGAGCGATCCTGCCCGCCTGCAGGCGTGGACGGCCAGCATCGTGGCCGCCGTGCGCGTCCTGCGCGAACGTACCGGCGTGACGCGCGTGGCCTTGTGCGGCATCCGCCTCGGCGCGCTGCTGGCGGTGCTCGCCACGCAGGAGATGGAGGCGGAGGCGATCGACGCGCTGGTGCTGCTGGCGCCGGTGGTGCGTGGGCGTGACCATCTGCGCGAACTGCGCGCGTTGCAGAGCACCGCGCGATCGTCCCCGGCCGACCAGCTCGATCCGGCCGAGACCGAAGACTTCATGACCGTGGTCGGCAACCGCTTCTACCGCGACACCATCGACGCCATCCAGACGTGCGACCTCGGCAAACCCGGGCAGCTGCACCAGCGGCCCGCCGCACGCATGCTGATCCTGTCGGCCAGCACGCTCGACGGCGCCGGGCGGCTGGCCGAGAGCGCCGCCGCGCTCGGCTGCGACGTGACGCAGGCGCCGTTCGACGAATACGAGACCTATGTCAGCTATCCCGAGCTGAACGACCTGCCCTGGCAGGCGTTCCGGCACACCACGGCGTGGCTGGCCGGCGTACCCGAGACCGATGTGCGCGAGCCCGACAACGCGCGCGTGCGCCGCCTGTCCGCCGACGACGCGCCGGTACTGCACGGCGACCGCTTCGTGGAGCGCCGCGCGCACTACGGCGCCGACGGCCTGTTCGGCATCCTGTGCGAGCCGCCTGCCGCCGCGCGCGGCGACGGCGCGCCGGTGGTGCTCATCATCAACACCGGCGCTGGCCATCATGTGGGCGATGCGCGCATGGGCGTGCTCTGCGCGCGCTACCTTGCGCGGCGCGGCATTGCGTCGATGCGGATGGATCTGGGCGGGATTGGCGACAGCGTCTCGCTGGCGCTGCCCCAGTACGCCTTCCAGCCCTACGGCAGCCACCTGCGCCGCGACGTGACCGCCGCCGCCGCGTGGCTGGCCGCGCAGGGCTTCGGCCGGGTGGTGCTGTTCGGCATCTGCTCGGGCGCCTTCGTGGGGCTGCACGCGGCCACCGGCAGCGAGCACGTGGCGGGCGCGGTGCTGGTCAATGTGCAGAAGTTCCAGTGGCCCGAAGGGCTCGGCATCCAGGACGTGGTGCAGCAGCGCCCCAGCCCGCGCCAGGCGGCCACGCGCGTGTATCTAACCGCCGCGCTGGACACGCAGAAATGGGTACGCGTGTTCAAGGGCGACGCGGAAATCGGCTCGATTGCCATGGAGTTGAGCCGCCGCATCGTGGCCCGCGTGCGCACGCGGGCGCAGACACTGGCCGCGTGGATTACTCGCGCTGATACGGCAGTGCGTCAGGTGCACGGCCTCATTCGTCGGCTCGATGAACGCAGCGTGCCGGTGTGGCTGGTCTTCGGCGGCTACGATCCGGGCCTGGGGGAACTCGCCACGCACTTCGGCGCGCGCGGGCGGCAACTGCGGCGCTATCGTCATGTGAAGTGCGTGATTTCGGATGAAGTGGACCACGCGCTGCGGTCCTACGCGGCACGCGAGGCGGTCTACGCCATGCTCGACCAGTACCTGCGTACCCATTTCTGCGAGGACGCAGACACCATCGCGGCCCTCGTGGCCGGCATCGATCCGGAGCCGGCGCTGCGCTGAACCAAGGCGGTACAGCGGTCGATCGGGCGCCCGTAGCCGGGCGCCCAAGGCACTCAGAACACGAACTCCCGCCGCACGTGGTCCACCACGGTGACCGTGCCGGTGCTGGTCATATGGTGCGAGCCGATCAGCCGCCGGCCGAAGTCCGGGTCGATGCGGCGCACCTCGCGCTCGCGGTACGCCTCGTCGGAGACCGCCAGCACCTCGTTGACGATCAGCCCTTCGCCGTAGCGGTCGAAGCCCTGGCGCTGCGCCAGCCGGTAGATGCGCCCGCCGTCCATGATCAGGCCGGCATTGCGCCCGCCGGCCGGGTCAATCCGCACCGGGTTGGCCGCGCAGGGCGTCCAGTCCGTGCCGAGCGGGGACGGCCCCGAGAACAGGTACAGCTCGCTGCAATGGTCCTTCACGTCGGCGGGGTCCATGCTGGTCAGCATCCACCATTTGCCGTCGCGCGGGAACAGCACGGTGTCCGCGGCGGAGACGTTGTCCATCAGCACGGCGGCCAGCTCCCACTTGAGCGGGAATTCGGCGCACCGATAGACGCGGATCTGTCCGGACCCCGAGCATTCGGGGCACATATATAGCGCCCCTTCGTACGAGAACAGGTACGGGAACGACATGTGGTACGGCTCGACGATCACCGCGCCAAGGTCCACCGCGCGATGGCCGACGATTTCCAGCGCCGAGATATGGGCGCGGCCGGTGGCGTAGCGGTAGTCCTCCACGAAGCAGACCACGCGCCCATCGGGCCCGGTCCACAGGAAGGGATCGGCCCAGAAGCGGCCGCGCGGCGCGGTCACCTCCACGGCCTGCCGCAGATCGGCGTTGCGCCAGGAGCCCTGCAGGATCGAGATGCCGAACTTGCGCCGCATGTGCAGCGCGCGCTGGGTGCCCTTGATCGCCGCGCGCTTGAACAGGCGGCCCGCGTAGCCGACGAGGTCGCGCGCACGGGGCCGGGCCAGCCCGGGAACCGGCGCGCCGGCCGGCGAGGGCAGCGTGCCCGTCGTGGCGATGCCCGTCAGCAGCGCGCGCAGGTGCACATCGGCCTTGCGGTACAGGTGGGCCTGGTTTTCGAGGTAGCTCACGCGCGTGCCCACCCGGCCCGCGCGCAGCACGCGGCGCGTGCCGTCGATGCGTTCGATGGCGAAGCCGGTGGCCGGCTCGGCGTGCCGGCATTCGTCGAAGCCGGCGGCTGGCGCCACGCCGCCCCGGCCATAACGCATCCACAGCGTGCCGATGCGCGCGGCAGCCGCAATCCGCGCATCGACCGTGGCGGGGCCGAAGCCGAGCAGCAGGTCCAGCCCGAGGGCGCGTACCTGTTCCACCGCGGCGACGTCGAACTGCATGTGACCGTTGGCGCCGGGCATCGGCGCGGCAATGTCCAGGCGCTCGGGGATCGAGCGCGCGAGGTCGTGGCGGGTCAGGTGGCCGCGATAGGTACCGCGCAGCACCGTGCCTTCGGCCCGCATCAGGCCGCGCAGCGTGGCCGCGAGCAGGCGGTCCCACGGCGAGACGCCGCCCTGCACGGGCCCGTGCACGATCAGATGGGTGATGGCCAGGCCCGGCTGCTTGCGGGCCCAGAGCACGAGCTGGTAGAGGTGATGCAACGCCTGCGGGCTGTCCAGCAGCAGGCCGATGCGTAGCGGGACGACTGCCGCCTGGGCGTCGCCGCCCGGCTTGGCATCGAGGTCGGGCAAGTCAAGCGAGGTGACCGTCATAGCGGGCTCTCCGGTTGGCGCAAGGATCCTTCGGCAGGAATGCGATGCGGCGCGGCGTGATGCCGCGCCGCATCGCCCTGCGGAAATCAGGCTTGCACCAGCGCCGGCAGCAGGCGGTCGTACTCGCGCTTGACGAGCTTGTAGCATTCGCAGGAATGCTTCTCCAGCCCGCAGCGATCCAGCACCGTGATGTGGCCACGGCTATGGTGGATCAGGCCCAGGTCCTCGAGCTTGCCCGCCGCTTCGGTCACGCCCTCGCGGCGCACGCCGAGCATGTTGGCGATGACCTGCTGCGTGATCACCAGTTCGTTGGAGCTCATGCGGTCGATGGCCAGCAGCAGCCAGCGGCACAGTTGCTTGTTGAGCGAATGGTGGCGGTTGCAGGCGGCGGTCTGCGCGATCTGCGTCAGCACGGCCTGCACGTAGAGCAGGGTCACGCGTTGCAGGGCGGGCATGTGGGCCAGTTCGGCACGCAGGGCGCGGGCGGGGATACGGTAGGCGAAGCCGGGGCTGCGCACTTCCACGCGGCTCGGCATGGTGTCGCCGCCGGTGACCACGGGAATGCCGACGAGTCCTTCGTTGCCGACGGCCGCGAATTCCACCGTGGCGCCGTCTTCGAGCAGCGACAGCAGCGAAACCACCGACGTGGTCGGGAAGTACACGTGGACGATGCGCTGGCCCGAGTCGGTCAGCAGCTCACCGGCGCGGAGCCGGACCAGTTCGAAATGCCGCGAAAGCGTTTCCCATTCGTGACGCGGCAACGCGTTGAGCAGGTGATTGACATGCAAGTCTGACCGATGCGTAATCATGGTGATTCTCCTCCCTCTGACCCGGGAGCAGCATCGGTCCTCCACCCCGCATGGCAATCTCCATGCAGGCTGTGACCCGATCTCGCCGCTCCACCCGTTTGCGTTTTCTGGCGATCTCTGGCAGCCCCGTAGCTGCCACCCTCTTTACCCCCGGCACCTCGCGGGCCCCGGTTTTGCTATCTCGTTGTTGACTCTATTAAGGGCCATGCAGATCAGAATCGACAGTAGGCAGACGGTTGGTGCGGCGGTCATGCTTTGGGAGGGAAGGAGGATACAAACGGCGGAGAGGCGGGGATGACGCGGGGATGACGCGCGACGGGCCGGACCCGGCGGATATGCCGCCCTGCCGCGCCGCATATGGCGCAGCGGGCAGGGGTTGAGAGGATGAGATCAGGCGTCGTAGGAGAGCGGGCGCTCGGCGTTCAGGGCGGAGATCTCGCCTGAAGGAATGGCGTCCGACCCGCCCCCTCCCCCTGCCTCATTCATCAGGCGGATACGCCGCGATTCCCCCGGTCCAAGGTGGAACCAGTCCTGCTCCGGGCGGTACGCATGGTCCTCGATGTGCACCCAGCGTGCAAAGCGCTGCGCGCTGACGGTCAGCCACCACACGCCCTCCAACTGTTCCGCCTGCGCACTCAACCCTGGCGCGCGCAGCGCGGCGGCGCGGCGGTCCGGCAAATACGCCGCCTGGCTGAGCAACGCGTTGCTGTCCGCGGGGTCGTGCAGGGTGGCCAGGACGACGTCGTGCGCGGGCGGGCCGAAGCGGTAGGCGTAGGTGAAATCGAAAAAGTGATCGATGAGTTCCGCCGCGACGAGCCGGCGCGTCTCGCGCGGGGCCAGCGTGAGCGTTTGCGTGGCGTGGACGGTGGCGATTTCGCCATCGCGCAGGCAGCGGAAGGTCAGTTGCACGGTGCGCGGCGTGGCCGATTCGTTGACCACGTGCACGTGCAGCCCGTTCAGGCCCTCGTCGGTGATCAGCACCTGGAGCGGCTGCCAGACCTGCCGCAGCGCATGCCAGGCCGATTTCGGCCGGCCCCGGGCATCGACGATGCCCCAGCCGGCGCCCGGCAACAGGTCCTGCAGTTGCCAGACCAGCCCGCCCATGCAGGTGGAGCCGGCGCGGCGCCATTCGCTGAAGACGTCGGTCATGATCTCGGCCACCACGGCGCGCGAGAGCGCGAGGTAGCGCGCCGGCTGCTCGTAGCGCAGGCGGGGCGGATCGACCTCGTACAGCGCCCGCAGGTAGAAATCGCGGATGTCCTCGAAATCCCAGGCGGAACCGGCGTCGCGCGGCACGCGCGCCTTCCAGCGCGGGTCGTGCAGCGGCTGCGAGAGCCCCGCCTCGGTCAGCGTGCGCGCGCACGGCACGTTGGCGAAGGCCAGGCACTCGGACGTGAAGCGCACGTTGGCCAGCCGGGCATCGGCCAGCGGGCGCTGGTAGGCGCCCACGCCGTAGTAGTGCGTGATGCCGGTATCGGGCTGGAACGGCCAGGCGCCTTCGCTGGGCGAATTGCGCACATAGACCACATCGGGACGATGCTCGGCCACGAGCGCGGGAATCAGGGTGTCGAACAGCGGCTGGCGCCACGCGCCGCGCGGCGTGCCGAGCATGGCCGCCTGCTGCTCGGCCTCGCTGCCGCCGCAGAGCACGGCGAGGCTGGCATGGGCGCGCGTGCCGGCCAGCCACTGGGCGACCTCGCGCGCGGCGTCGTCCATCAGGGCCGGCGACGCGCTGGTCTCGCTGCCATAGTCGAAATTGGCGAACATGAAGTCCTGCCAGACCATCAGGCCGAGGGCATCGCACTGGCGGTAGAACGCTTCGCCGGGATAGCAGGTCACGCCGCTGACGCGGACCATGTTGGCGCCGGCATCGCGCGCCAGCCGCAGCCAGTTGGCCACGGCGTCGTCGGTGTCGGCCAGGCCCGGCAGGTCGTGGCTGGAGACGCAGGCGCCCCGGCAGAACACGCGCTCGCCGTTCACGCGCAGCGCAAACGCGCCGGGCTCGCCGTCGCGATCTTCGGTGATGGTGCGGAAGCCGGTCTGGCCGCAGGGGATGGCATGGCCACCCACTTCGGCCTGCACGCGATACAGCGCCGGCTCGCCGTGGGTATGGGGCCACCAGCGCCGGGCATCGGGCACGCGCAGGGTGCCGGCCAGCGAATGCGCGCCCACACGGCGCAGTTCGCCCTGCCAGACCCCGCCATCGGACCCTTCGGCCCGGAAGCTGCCCTGCATCGGCGCCGGGCCGGGAAAGTGGAGTTGCAGTGCCACCACGCCGTCGCGGCCATCGAGATGACCGGCCAGCACGGCGCGCGCGCCATGCACGACGTCCGCGCCTTCGGGGTGCAGCAGTTCGATGTCGCGCCACGGGCCCACCGCGTGCACGGGCGGGCACCAACCGGGCATATGGCCGAGCAGCGTGGTGCGCACCGCGCGCAGCGTGGGCGGCTGGATCATGCGCGGCTTCCAGCGCACCGCGCCGCGCTGCGTGCGCAGCCACGGATGCAGCGCGCGGAAGCAGATATGGAGCACGTTGTCCGCACCCTGGAGTTGCACCGCCACCTGGTGCGCCACGAACATATGGCGCGTGGTGAGCACCTGCACGCCGTTGAGCCAGACTTCGGCCAGCGTCGCCAGCCCGTTGCAGCGGAGCACGCGGCGGCCACTGCCGGCGAAGTGGAGCCGGTACCAGTAGTCGTGCTGGTGCAGCGGGGGCGGGGCGGACTCGTCCCACCGGCCGGCGGCGCGCAGCGCGCTGGCCACCGTGCCCGGCACCGGCGCGGGCAGCCAGTGCCCGTCCTCGCCCAGTTCACGGGGATGCGTGGCCGCGCCGGCCAGCGTCTCCAGGAAGGTCCAGTCGCCCTCCAGCCGCGCATCGCCCACGGCCACGCCGGACCACAGGACAGGTTGCAGCGCCGGTTCCGGATCACGCGCAGTCATGAGACGGTCTCCCCGAAATAAGCGGCCAGCGCCGGCACGGTGCCTTCGTACGACAGTTCGAGCTGGTCGAGGCAGTCCTGGCACGGGTCCGGCTTGTGGCTGATGACGGCGCGCATCAGGCGGAACTGCATCACCATCGCCTCGGACGCCATCGTGTAGCAGGCTTCGCAGATGGCGTCTGGCAGCGGCTGGCCGTGTTCCGAGAGCCAGCGCAGGTAGCGCCCCAGCAGCTCGAAGTTCGCGCCAAGCTGCCGCAGCACGCTGGCCGCGTAGACCTGGAAGTTGGGCTCGCCGCGCGCCATCAGCTGCTCCAGGTGCGCGGGAAACGCGCTGCGGAACGCGGTGATCGGGTTCTGGCGGGGCCGGCAGGCCAGGTGGTGCCGCAGCAGTTCCAGCGAGGCCGCGACCAGCGCCTCCCCCGCCTGCGCCGGAAAGCGCCGGCGCACGACCTCGGCATGGGGGAACGCGGGCGCCTCCCACTCGGGGGCGATGGTCGCCTGACGGAAGATGGCCGTGTAGTCGTCCCCGCTGGCCGTGTGGTAGCCATCGCCATGATAGAAGCCCACGGCATTGGCCTCCGGTACCAGCACGTCGATGCCGATGGCCGAGCGCGTGTGCTGGCGGCGGTAGGCATTGGGCGGCTGCGGCAGGTAGAAGCCGTCCACTTCGAGCAGCACCACGTTGCCCCGGCAGGTCTGCGCGGCCACGTGGGTCTCGAGCTTGTCGTAGGTGGACAGCTCATTGGTGTGGATGCCGTACAGGCGCTCAAGATCCCCAGGCGGAAAGCTCGACAGCGTGAACTGGTCGCCCTCGAAATCCTGTGTCACGGCGAACGGCAGGGCCGCCACGGGCTCCAGCTCCCATCCATGCAGCAGCTCGACCCAGAGATCGATATGGCGATTGGCGTGTGCCCACACCGGATTGCCACCATGCAATGCCGGGCCGCCCCGCGGCCGAAGCCTGCCGTCACCGTACATTTACTGGCCTCCGAGCGTTTCCCGTACCGACTGCGGCCAACGGGCCGGATCCAGCCCGTGATGCTTGAGCAGCGCCAAGGTGAGACGCTCGATGCCAAAACCCACGCAGCCGGTGTGCGCCGTGCCGCCATCGGCGGTGCGGATGCCCCACAGCGCGCCGAAGTGGTCCATGTGATAGTTGAAGCTCATGCAGGCGGTGGGCCCCAGCCCGTCGTTCACCGGAATCAGCAACTCGAACTTGAGCTTCAGCTCGCGCTGGCTGTCCGCCACGATCTTGCCGCCGCGCCCGAAGAACGGGTCGTTGGCCACCTCCACCTCCATCGGCAGGCCCAGCGCCTGCACGGCGGCCTGGCCGCGCTCCATCCACAACTGGCGGAACGCGATGATCTGCTCGGGCGAGCCGATGCACACGTATTCGTGCTGGCGGAACAGCTGCATGCGGGTGGGCTCCAGCGACGGCTCGTGCCGGTAGCAGTAGGACATCACGTTGATGATCTTGCCCTCGGGCGGCAGCGGCCCGCGCCGCGCGACGACCGGATACACCGGATAGCAGGCGGCCGGCGTCAGCACCACGCCGGTGGGCTGCTGCTGGTCGGTCCAGTCTTCCTTGTCCTCGAGCCGGGCCAGCAGGCGGCGATGGCCGCGGTCGTCGCCGCAGAAGCTGTGGATGGTGCCGGCGAGCTGCGGAAAGCTCTTCAGGTACTCGCTGGTCTCGAAGTCGTGCTGGCCGATGGCCGGCGGGAAGCGCAGCGTCTCGGCATGGTGATCCGCGCCCAGCCGCATCACCATGCGGTTGAGGCTTTCGGCGATGGCCTCGAAGGTCTCGCTACGGCCATACAGCCCGAGCACGCCGCTGGGAATCAGCAGCCCGGCCTCGGTCAGCTGCTCGAGGAAGGTGGGCGCAGCCGCGCTGCCACCGGCTCCGCCGATGGCCTGCGCGTCTGCCGTTACGGTTTGGGCGTCCATGGAAGCTCCTTGTTTCGACTTCTCTCAGGTCCGGTCGGCCAGCAGCAGGTTGGCCGTGTTGGACAGGATGCGATCGTTGTTGATCATCAGCGGCGCCGACCACAGGTCGCGCAGATGGCGCCCCAGGCTGAACGGCGTGCCGTGCTTGTAGCCGGCCATGCCGCAGACCAGCATGGCCTGCTGCACGACTTCGAGCGCCATGGTGGAGACGGCCGTCTTCAGCCCGTTCATCTCGGCGGCCAGGGTGAAGGACGACACCCCCTGGGCCACATGCCGCGCGCGCTGGTGGGCGAGCGCGAGGTCCAGCCGGGCCTCGATCATCTGGAGCAGGCTCACGGCCTCCGCCACGCGCGGTGCGGACGGCGGCATCGAGCCCGGACGCGCGCGCGCCTGGCCCTGGAAGAAGGTCTTGGCGCGCTGCACGGCATCGCCGGCAATGCCGAGCCAGAGTGCGCTCCAGACGATGTGCGACACCGGCGTCATGGTCTCGTCGGCAATCTGGCCGAACGGCACCGGCAGGATCTGCGCCACGTCGCCCGCCGCTTCGAGGCGGAAGCCGTTGCTGCAGGTGCCGCGCATGCCGAGCGTGTCCCAGGTGTTCAGGCTCTGCAGCGTGTAGTCAGCCTTCAGCGCGCAGACCAGCACCTGGTCGGACGGCGCGGCGTCGGCGCTGCGGCGTGCGGTGATCAGGATGCCGTCCGCGTGCGCGCCGTACGAGATCGTCGGCGCCATCTTGAGCAGGTGGAAGCGCTCGCCCTCGGCGTTGACCGCGCAGCCGCTGTTGCGCAGCGCGCCGCCGATGGCTTCCTCCGAGGTGGCCGAGGCCAACAGCAGCTGCTCGCCCGCCACGCGGGACAGCAGGCCCTCGTGCCACGGGCTGCCCGTGCCGTGCTCGAGCACGCACGCCACCTGGATCTGGTGCATCGCGTAGACCATGCCGGTGGCGGCACAGGCGCCGCCCAGCACGCGGCAGATGGCGGCCACGGTATCGAGCGTGGCGCCGGCGCCGCCGAGGTGCGTCGGGATCATCGCGCCGAGCAGGCCGTGCTCGCGCAGCGTGACGAAGGCTTCATCCGGGAAGCGCGCGTCGCGGTCCACCGCATCGGCATGCGTGGCGGCGACGGCGGCGGCAGCCTGGGCGGCGGCGATCAGGGCGGCGGGGTCCGCCGGTGCGGGATGCGGCGACGCCTGGTCCACCGCGGCGAGAACGGGGTTCATCACGCAGCCTCCTGCAGTTGCGAGGCCGCCGCCGCGAGCGAGTTCACGCTCTTGAAGAGCTGGCGGGTCAGCATGTGATCCGGAATCTCGATGTTGAACGCGTTCTCGATGGCCAGCATCACGTGCACCGTGGCCAGCGACGACAGGCCCGCCTGGTAGAGGTCGGCCTGATCGTCCAGCGTCTCGATGGGGACGTCGAGGCGGGCCACTTCGGCAAGGATCTGTCGGATGGTTTCCTTCATGGCATATCTCCTGGTCAGAAGGCAGGTGTGGCGGCGGCCGTGGCGGGCGCCTGTTTAGGATCGGTTCCTGCTCACGGTGCCATTGGGCCGCAGCGGGGGCACGGCTTCGGTGCGGTGTCCAACAAACTCCCCGGGGCACGCGCGACAGGTCACATTGCCGCGCCGGGTCAGCCGTCAGTAGGCGTCCCGGCCGGTCCAGCCGTAGACGGCGGTGTGGCCGATGATGCGGAGGTCCAGGACGAAGGACCAATTGCGGATGTAGAAGATGTCGAACTCGGTACGCCGGCGCATTTTCTCCACCGTGTCGGTGCGACCCCGGCAGCCGTTGATCTGCGCCCAGCCCGTGATGCCGGGCTTCACGCGGTGGCGCAGCATGTAGCGGTCCACGATCTCCTTGTAGAGCTCGTTGTGCTCGATGGCGTGCGGGCGTGGGCCGACCACGGACATCTCGCCGCGCAGCACGTTCAGGAACTGCGGCAGCTCGTCCAGGCTGGTGCGGCGCAGGAAGGCGCCCACGCGCGTCACGCGGGGGTCGCCGGGCGCGGCCTGCGTCACGCCGGCATCGGTGTGCGCCACCATCGACCGGAACTTGAAGACGTGGAACGGCTGGCCGTCCATGCCGAGCCGCGCCTGCCGGAACAGGACCGGACCCGGCGAGGACAGCCGCACGGCGAGGGCAATGGCGAGCAGCAGCGGCGACAACCCGAGCAGCACGGCCAGCGCGAACACGCGGTCGAAGCTGGCCTTGACCAGGCCGGTCACGCCCGAGTCGGGCGGGCTGTTGAGGTCGATCACGGGCAGGCCCATGAATTCGGAGAAGCGATGGCCGAGCAGCTCGACGGACATGATGTCCGGCACCCAGCGGATATCGACAAGATCGTTGCGGAAGTGGAAGACCACGTCGTAGAGGTCGCGGCAGGCCGCCATCGGCAGCGTCAGCCAGATCTCGCGCACGCGGTGGGCGTGTACGAAGGTGCAGACCTGATCGAGCGAGCGCAGCGGGGCCACGCCTTCGGGGAGGTCGTCGGTGCCGGCTTCGTCGTAGATGCCCACCACCTCGTAGCCAGCGCCCGGAATCTGCGCCACGCGGCGGAACATGTCGTGCCCGAGCGGCCCGTAGCCGAGGATCACCACGCGCTTGGCGTTGATGCCCTGCTGGCGCACGCTGCTCAGGGTGCCGTAGAGCACCACGCGCGAACTCACCAGCCCGACCGCCGACCACGCCACCCAGAGCACCGACCACAGCCGCGACACGCCAGCCACCTGGTGCAGCAGGAAGGCGGACACCAGCGCCAGCAGGCAGACCACGCTCCAGGCCGCCAGCACGCGCACGGCCAGCCCGGCCTTGCTGCGTCCGCGCCAGGACCCGTACAGGCCGCAGGCGGGAAAGATCAGCAGCGCGCCCAGCGCGCAGAAGGCGGTCAGGAAGCCATGGACCGGCGCGGCGCCGCGCAGGCCTTCGGGGAAGACCAGTTCGCCGATGGCAAAGCCGGTGGCGCCGATGACGAGGGCGTCGGTCGCGCGGTACAGGTACTGGAAGGTTCCCTGTCGCCCAGCGACGAAGGCGCGCACTGCTGACATGTTGGTTCTCCTGCCGGGGCGGAGCGGGCCACCCTGTCAGGTATCGTCGTGCTGCCGGGCGGGCGGGTCTGTTTGGTGGCGCACACAGCGCGCGGCGTCGCCGGTCAGCGCGGCAGCGTGTCCCTGTCGCGCTTCATGCCTGCCGTGCCCACCCAGCCCATCGTGCCATTCGCCGCGCCGGTAGGGCTCCTCCCGCCCGGCGAGATGGCTGGCGATGCGCTCGAGCATGCCATGCGTCGGCAGGCTCACCGACGGATGCGGCGCCGCCAGCGCCAGCAGCAGCACGACGCCCGCCACCACGCGCGGCGCGGCGCGCAGCGGCCGGGCGGACCAGACCAGGAAGCTGGCGCTCGCGCCGAAGCCCAGCGCCAGCCCGGCCACGATCTCGGCCGGCGAATGTACCTCCAGCGCCAGCCGCGACACGCCCACCACGATGGCAACCGCCACGCTCACTGCCACGGCCACCACCGCCATCACGCGATGGCGCTCCGGCACCAGCAGCCGCGCCAGCACCGGCAGCACGGCGGCGGCCATCGTGCTGTGCCCGGAGATGCCGGTGAAGTCGAAGGCGCGGCTGCCGATGCCCCAGCCCATGAAGGCCAGCTTGCTGGCCACGACCAGCGCCACGGCGCCGCCGAACGTGAGTGCCCAGCGCATGGCGTTGTCGCGGTCGTGCGGGGCGCGGCCCGACTGCAGCCACGCGAACACGACGAGCGCGCAGGGCATGAGCAGTGCGCTTTCGCCAACGCGGGAGACAAGGGGCCAGACAGACATGGTGCGGCAGCTCACAGAAAAGGATGACGGGGTTAGGCCGGCTGACGGAGGTTCGCACCGTCGCGCCCGCAGTGTGCGACGCAATGTTCAGCCGCCTCAACCAGCCAGAAGGTGGAGACGGTGCCGCGCGGCGTGCCAGCGGCGGGCGCGCGCCCGGCGCGGGGCATGCGTTTGCGCGGGAAGGTGGAGGCCCGGTGACCGGGGCGTGCGCCCCATGCGGCGCGTGATGCTTCTGGCCAATACGCCCGTTGCCGGCGTTTGGCTATCGTCACATGAATGGCGCACGTCCAGGACGGCGCCATTTCAAAGCCCGCATGGTCCCCCGGTCGGCGGGCTTCTTTTTTGGCGCGACGCCTCGTCGTCGTCCGCCGCGATCATCGCGCGCGCGGTGGCCATGTGCCGGGTGGCCTCCCGCTCGCCGAACTCGCACGCGGCGAGGACGGCGGCCGCCTCGGTGGCGAAGCACCGGCCGTGCAGCTCGCCCCGAAACAACAACGGCCCGCCTCCTGCGATGGCGAGCCGAATCTCGAAACAACATGCCCACTTGCCCCGGCCCTCGCGCACGGCAAAGCCATGCACGACCAGGATATTGACTCCGTGTTCCATACGACCCCCTGCGTCGCCACGGCGGCCGGCCTCTCAAAGGCACCGGCTTCAGACCGTGGACTTCTCGCAAGCATAGGTCGCGCGACGCGGCCGCGCCTTCATCCGGTTGCCGTAGTGCCGTCAGCGGAGTGGGGGTGGGGGTAGAGGTGGGAGACGGGCGCGGTGCCGGCATGGCGCGGCTGGGCGCGCAGCAGCGCCAGGGCCGCGCGCGGGAAGCACTGGCCGCCGGCCCAGACCAGCGCGGCGGCGGCACAGACCAGTTCGATCGGGGCGGGCACGGCCAGGCAGCCGCTGGCGCCGATCTGCGCGGCGTAGACCATCAGCGCGGCATCGAGCGAATCGGACAACACGAGCCAGCGATGCGGGGCCAGCCGCTCGCGCACGCGGTCCAGCAGCGCGCGGGGGTCGCCCTCCACGCCGCTGCAGTCGACGATGGCCATGTCCACCGGGGCGTCCGGCACGGTCTCGGAGGCGTCCGGATTGTCGATGGAGGCGGCGCGCGCCTCCGGGTCCGGGGTATCGAGCAGCCAGTCAGGCGCGTGCCATCGCACGGGCATGGAGATGTCCTGCCCCTCCATGCGTCTGGCGAGGATGCGGCACATCATTTCGTTGCTGGCGATCAGGTAGGTCGTCATCGACAGAGATCGGGCATGTTGGACGTCTGCGCGGCGCGGCGTGGGTCACCGCTGGCGCGACGGTTATCGGACGTCGGTTCACTGAACGCGTGCCGATTGGGCACACGCGACCTACCCGCGCGGCAGGCGCAGCCGGGAAGGCACAGATGGCAGGCTGGGGATGGATGACGGTGGCGGCGTGCGTCGGGTGACGCCGTCCGCAATGGGTCTGCAAATCGGCCTGCAATAAAGCTAGCAACCGCAGCCGGTCACCGCCTCATGCTTTCGGATGAGGGCGGGCCGGCAGAAGGGGGACGCGAGCGGATGGCTGCGCGACCGCGCTCAGGCGGCCTCACAGGCCTCCCGGGACTGCAGGACGGCGGACGGGCGGATCGAGGCCGGCGCGGTGACCGTCGGCCCTTGCCAGTTCAGCGTGGCGCCGCGCTGGAGCGCGACGTAGACCGCCTCGCCCTTGTTGCGCACGTGCAGCCGCTGATAAAGCGTGCATGCATGGGTCTTCGCCGTGGCCACCGAGATATTGAGCAGCCGGCTGACGGTCTTGATCGGATAGCCGCGCGCGAGCAGGGCCAGCACTTCGTACTGTCGCTCGGTGATATTGAGCAGATGGGCGCCTGCCGTCGGGGTTTCCAGCGGCGTGGCGTGCGACTGCGGGCCGTGGCTCGGCACACCGTGCAGCGGCACGACGATCGGCGCGGCGGCATGGCGGCTGTCGCGGCCGTCGGCGTAGGCTGCGGGCACCGGCACCGGCACCGGCGCGGCGTGGGCATGCTCGCCGCCCAGTTGGGCGTACGGATGGGCAGCCGGCTCGGCGCCACGCATGACCGGGAGCTGCGACGGGAAGCATTCGCCCCCGGCCAGCACCAGGCGGATGGCGGCTTCGAGCGCCTCGGCGGAGCAGGCTTTCGCCAGCAGGCCGCGCACGGTCTCGGGCAGGCCGAATTCGGGCAGCGGCGCCGGCACGTGTTCGGCCAGCACCAGCACGCGTTGCGGCTCCAGCCGCTGGCACAGGCCGGCGAGGCCAAGCCAGCCGGCTTCCGCATCGGCGGGCAGGCCATAGATCAGCAGATCGGCGTGGTGCGTCCAGGGATCCGGTTCATGCAGGGACTGGGGGTCGATATCGACGAGATCGCCGGGAACATGCGCCTGTGCCAACAGGTGGCGCAGCCCAAGGCGGAGCAAAGGATGTGGCTCGAGCAACAGGATGGTGGCCATGGCCGCTCACTTCTTATTGGCGCGCGCGGATGCCGCGTACAATCCACTGCGCGCTGATTGGACATGCTCCGCTTTTGGCACGGCTGCACGCCCATACGATAGGTATCGCCTCCTGAGCCTCGCAGCGTTTCCCGTCCTGGCTCGCTGCTGTCCTGCCCGGCCCTCCCTCGGAGGATGCCTACCGCCCCGTTTCGCGTATGACACGCGTTAGATGCTTCGCAACTCAGATTCAAATTAAATTGAATTCTGGTGTTCAGCATAGGAAGCACGCGGAGTGATTGCAAGCGAATGCTGCATTGCGGGGGTTTTCCCGTGTTGGGTTTTTGCCTAGGCTGCTTGCGGCACAAAATGCCTCATCAAGCACTTTTACAGCGGGTGTTTGCCATACATCACATGTATGACACCCGCGCTCACCACGTATATTTCGCCCCGATCCGGGCCGCATACTGGTGGAAACTTTGCGCCCCCCAGGCGCCCGACACGTTGGCCCAGCCGGTCCAGCGCGTCGAGATCGACAGGTTGAGCCCCAGCTTCAATTCATAGCGATTCGACGGATACAGCGTGCCGAGCGGCACCTCGTTGAAGCGGACGCTGCTGTCCGTGCTGGTATGCCACCAGTTCACAGTCACGTACGGCTGCCACTTGCGCGCGTCCGCACGGACATAGGTGCGATGCAGCCGCACGCCGAGCCGCGTGATGAGGCCGGTGGAGTCGGCACCCGCGATACGCGTGCCGTTGGGCTCGGTAATGTCGTGTTCGCGGTAGTCGACGTAGATCAGCTGCCCCTGCGGCTCGATCACCCAGTCGTGGCGCAGCGGCACGGCGTAGCCCAGTTCGCCCGAGACCGCCCAGCCCTGCGCGTGGTACTTCACGGTGGGCAGGGTGTCGCCTTCGACCTTGTTGTCGAACCAGCCGTACTGGAACCACGTATCTATATAGGTACCGAGCTTGCGTTCGTCGTTCTGGTACCAGGTGCCGTACGCGCCCACGCTGAAGCCCTCCACCTTGCCGCTGGCGGACGCCGGGTTGCCGGCCGCCTTCGCGTCGCTGCTGGCATAGCCGTAGCTGCCCATCAGCCCCAGATGCAGGCGGTCTTCCTCACTCGCCACCTTCCATTTGGCGAATTCCGCGCCCCCGTGCAGCAGGAAGCTGTCGGTATCGACCTTGAAATTGCCGTCCTGGCTGCGGCTGCCTTCCCATTTGCCGACCACGCGCAGCCATCCCGAGCGCGGCTTGTCCTCGGCCTTGTCGAACGGCTGGCCTTCCACGTACTGCGGCTCGCCCAGGCGGTCGTGCAGGCTGTGCACGAACATCTGCCCGGCCAGGCGCTGGTTGGCGAGATAGGCGGCCACCTCGGGGCGGAACAGCGCCTGCCCTGGCGTGGGCGGCCCCGGCGGGGGCGGATCGGGTGACGGATCGCGCTCGGAGCGCAGGTACCAGGCATCGGCCTGACTGCCGTCCAGGCTGCCCCGGTACAGGCGGTACTCATAGGGGCCGGCCACGGCGCGGCGGGCCAGCGCGAAGCTGCCGGGAGCGGTGGTGCCGCCGTTGACGGCATCGACGACCAGGATGCCATCGCGCTGCGTGATCGCGCCGGTGCCGCCGGCGTTGGTGATCGTCAGCCCGGTGGTGCCGGACGCGGTGCCGGTGTCGATGACGAGCCTGTCCGACGGTGCGTTGTCGCCGGCCAGCACCGTGTTCAGGCCGATGCCGCCCGCGGCGCCCGTGTAGGTGTTCACCGTCAGCGTCTTGAACGTGCCCGCCGACGGCGGCGTGAACAGGATCTGGCTCGCGGCGTTGGTGAGCGTGGTCAGCGTCGAGTTGCCGGTGAGGTGCCACGTGGTCTGGTCGCGCAGGGTGACGATGGACGTGGTGCCCGGTAGCGTGGTCGCCGCCCCGGTCAGCGTTGAGGCCGAGACATCGACGGTGGCGACATCGCCCACGGCCAGGGGCTTTTTGATCGCTGGCAGGGGGGCTGCGAGCGGCGCGACCGAATCGGACGGCGGGGTTGAGGGATCGTCGACGGACGGCAGCGGCTCCGGCCGGGCGATGGGGGCCTCGGGCGGCGGCAGCGTCGGAAAGTCCCCGATCGAGCCGACGCGGAGCCACTCGACGCCCGAAACCGTCGAGCCGGCCAACGTCACGGTGCCCGGCCCGGCCACGGCGATGGCCGGGCCGCTCCGGCTGGTCAGCACGGAGGCGGTGAAATCCGCGCCGGTGGGCACCTGCGCGGTGAACGTGTCGTTGTAGCCGGCCACGTAGAGCGCGGCGGCGTCCGCGTTGCTGGCGGTCACGGTCGCCCGGTTGCCGCTGACCTGGCCGGCGTCCAGCGCCACGGCGCCGTGCGCGCCCACGCCGCTGGTGCTCACGGTGGCGTTATCGATCAGGACGAGGCTCAGCGCGTTGCGCGCAAAGGCGCCATGCGCGGCGGCCCCTTCGGTCGTCACGCTGGACCCGGACAGCGCCTCGACCCGGCCTTTCGACACGGCGCGCAGCCCCATCGCGCCCGTGCCGTGCGTGATGACGGTGGTGCCATTCGTCAGGGAGACCCGCGCGGGCACGTCGAGCACGGTACGCGCCTGCGCCAGCGCGCCGTGGGCGATCTCGCCCATCGTCTCGATGTGGGACGCCGTGGCTACCACCGTTGCCACGTTGGGCTTGAGCGGGTCCACCCCCGCGTAGACACCGATGCCGTTGCGGCCGTCGGTGAGTACTGAGGTCTGGTTGATCTCGATCGTGCCGCCATCGTCGGCGGCCACGCCAATCGCCTCGTCGCCCCGGTTGTGGATGGCGAGGCCATTGGTCACGAGCCGCGCATTGGGCAAGGCGGCCGTGACGCCCTTCACGCGCTGGGCGCGGGCCGTGGTGCCGAAGGTATCGACCGTGCCGCCGTTGATCGTCGCCAGGCCGTCCTGGGTGATAGCGATGCCGGGTGCGTTGGCGCTGCCCGTGGAGACGATCGCCACGCCCTCGGTGGTCAAGGTCGAGCCCACGCCGCCGACATTCACCGTGGGCACCTGCCCGCCACTGCTGAGGGTGCCGCGCGTGATCGACATGCGCGAGCCGGAGCCCAGCGCGATGGCGGCACTGCCCGCGCTATCGACCGAGACGTCGGTCAGCATGGCGTCGCTGTTGCCAGTGACCGACACGCCGCGATAGGTCGGCGCGCTGACCGTGCTGTTCGTCAGGGTCGCAATGCCGCCCAGGTCGACCGCGACCCCCGCGGAATTGTTGCCGCTGGCACGGATCGTAGCCTGGTCGATGGTGGCCGAGGAGCCGGTGCCCGACACGAACACGCCGTGCGCCATCGTCGCCGGCCCGCCGGTGAGCAGGTTGCCGCTGCCGCCAATGGCAATGCGACCGCCCGAGACCGCGGCGGCGGCGGCCACGGGGCCGCTCGCGGCATTGCCAGTGCCGGTGGCCGTGAGCGTGCTGCTGGACAGCTCGATGGCGCCGCCCAGTTCGGCGCGCGCGGCATTCGAGAAGTTGGACGCCACCGCGACGGTGTTGCCGGAACCGGTGATCAGGCTGCCCGCGCCGGTGGCCACAAGCCCATTGTTGAAATTGCGCCCGCTGCCGGCGGCGCCCACGGTCAGGTTCGATTGGGTCAGCGTCACGGACCCGCCGCCTTCGGCCCGTACGCCCTGCATCGACACCGAGTTGGCCGGCGCCAGGTTGAGCCGGACGTTATCGGCCACCACGCGGGAGCCCGCGCCAACGGCCTTGAGCCCAACCTGGCTGGCCGCCGCCGCACCGTTGGAGGTGGTATTGATGGCGCCGCCCGTCAGCGAGACCCGGGCCCCGCTCAAGGCGTTGACGCCGTTCGCATTGGCCACGCCGAGGCTCAGCGTGACGCCGGACGCCGTCACATCCGCACCGGCGCCGGTGCCGGTGATCGCCACCGGCGCCGCTGCCGTGGTGCCGATGGCCGAAGCGCTGACCGTGCAGGCTGTGGTGGCGGATACCTGCCCCGTGCCGATGGTCGGGCAGGCCGCCTGCCCGTGCGCGGCGGGAGACAGACTCGCCAGAACGACGCCGCCCACGGCGCCCACGCCGACGCCGGCCTTTCTCCGCCTGCTGACCATGGGTCGCCTCCCTTCGCCCGCTTGGTCTTAACACTGACCAGCGAGGTTTCCTCATTCTGGAGACTGGGCTGAAGAACGGAAGTCAAATGTTTGGGGGTCTGTTTTAAGCGTTTCAGCGAAACCGGCAGACGGTGAGCCCAGGGGGCCATCCCGGGCAAATCCCTTGGCTTCCCATCGAAAATAATTTACATTGCACTTTGATATTCAAAAGTGCCTGGTACGGATTGGCACTCCGCTAAAGTTGTTATAACTCAATCACTTACCACCCCTTCTTCATGAGCACGGATCCCGACACGCTCGCCGCTACCAAGCTCACTCGAACCGAATTTGCAGTGGTGCGGGCGTATGCCCAGGGCATGCGGCCGGTGGACATCGCCAATCGCTACCTGCTCGATCCGGACGATGACGATGTGCTGACCGAGCATCAGGCGGTACAGCGCATCCTGACGCTGCGCGACCGGCTGGTGCAGTTCGCGCTCCAGCACGACCGGCCCGATATCGCGGCCATGTTCGAGGCGCTGCGCGGGCGGTCTGACGCCGGGATGACGCGCCGGGTGGACGCGTTGTCGTCCATCGAGCGGCTCGGCCAGGGCCGGCCGCTGCCGGGGCATCAGGTATCGCTGTGGTTCCGCCCCAGCCTCGCCCGCCGGCTGGCGACGGGGGGCGTGCGCACCATCGCCGATTTGACTGATCTGGCGAACCAGCGTGGCAGTAGTTGGTGGCGTGCCGTGCCACGCATCGGCCAGCAATCCGCCGAAGTCATCACACGATGGTTGGGTCAGCAGCAGTCGGTGATCGCGACGGCGGTGCGGCCATATGTGCTTTCGCCGTCACAACACCGGAGCAGACCCGCACTGGTCCCGGAGCGGCTGGGGCCGGCGATGCGCGAACCCGTTCCGCTCGAACACATGCTGGCGCCATCGTCTGGCGACCCCGGCGCGGCGGTGCTCGGGGATGACCTGCGGTTCATTCGGGACTGGGTAGCCCGCCACAGCGGCTCCCCGCATACGGCCGGGAGCTATCGACGGGAGGCGGAGCGGCTGCTGCTCTGGGTCGCCCAGCAGCGTGGTTCGGTCCGGGGGCTGGAGACGGATGATCTCGTGCGCTACCGCAGCTTTCTGGCGGATCCCCAGCCGGCGGCCTTCTGGTGCGGCCCGGCGGGCGCCCGAGACCGGGCGCACTGGCGGCCGTTCGAGGGACCACTCGGCGCGAGCTCGATCGAGGCTTCCCTGCGTGTGGTTCGCGCCCTGCTCCGGGCGATGGTGCGGGCGGGGGTGCGGCAAGGCGGTGCGGCTGTACCGGCCGGGGGCGTACCCGTTGCTGCGTCGGAATCTATCGAAACGAATCGCTCGAATTTGCTTCCGCCCGGTGTTGTCGATGACTTCCTGGCATGGCTCGGGGCGGTGGAGGCCTCCCCCAGACACCGGGCCGCACGGGCGACGGCGCTGCTGGTGCATCGGCACGGGGTGCGGATTTCGGCACTGCCGGCGATGCGGCTGGGGGATGTCCGGCTCGCCGGACGCGGCGCGCGGCTGCTGCCCCGGGGCCGAAATGAATCCGAAGATTCAGGTTTGCGGCTCGATGAAGACGTCTGGATGGCGCTGCGCGCGCACTGGGCCGATCGCGGGATTCAGGTGGAGGCCGGCTGGAACGCCGACGCCGCCCTGCTCGCACCAAGCGAATTTCCGGCCACGGCGCGAGGTCGCGCCAAGCAGGCGCAGGTCGGTGCGGGCTACGCCGCGAGTGGTTTGGACCAGTTGCTACGGGGTACCTGGAAGCGCTTCGCGGCGGGCCGAGAACTGGCCGAAATTGGGTTCACGCCGCGCCTCCTGGCGCTCGCCGGGCGTCCGTTGCCGGACGGCCCAAAATGACCCCGAGCGTACCTTTTGCTGCGATCCAAATGTTCGATGAAACAATGAGTTAGCGAACGCGACTGCAAAAAACTCAGAGTAGCGTTTTATCCAATCCGAAGCGTGCCTTAAGGACCTCGAGCAGGTCCTCCCGGGCATTGCGGTCGGACAGCTGAACATCGAGCATTACCCGGCCCGAATCCCACTCCTTGATCGTGCCCAGAAGCTGCCCCGACTCGGTCCGGATCTTGTACTGCCGGCTGATCTCCTTGACCTTGCGCGACTTCCCTTCCTGCGCATGTTTACGGATCGCCTCGACCTCGCGGCTGGACAGGCCGTCGTTCATGATGCGCGTCGCCAGATCACGCGTGCGGTCTTCGCCGGCGATCTTGCAGAACAGCGTCAGCTCGTAACCGGCGGCAATCCCGATGGCGCTCGGTCGCTCACGCATCACGCCGAGCACCGAGTCCGGCAGCTTCAGCAGCGCCAGGGTCTTGTTAACCGTGCCCGCCGACATCCCGGTCAGCTCGCAGATCTCCTCCTCCTTCTGGACCTTGCCTTCGTCCAGCAACTGCCGCCAGGCAATCGCGTTGTCGAGTGCGGACTGGTCCGAGCGCTGCTCGTTGAGCAGGAACGAGAGTCGGTAGAAATCGAGGTCGCTGAGGTCGCTCTCGATAAAGCATTCCATCTCGAGCTTGCCGGCCGAGGCCAGGGCGCGCTTGCGATAGTGACCATCGATGAGGATGTAGTGCCCGGGGCGCACCGGGTCCGGCGCCGCCAGACCGGGCGTTTTCTGCCCATGCGTAGCGATCGACGCAGCACGTTCCTGGACCACTGCGGGATCATAAATTCGACGCGCATTGAAAGGATTGTCGTGCAGTTGCGCAATGGGGATCTTGATCAGCGTTCGACCCGTTTCAGTCGGTTCCGCACTTTCAGCGCTGAAAGTTTGGATTTCGGCAACTACCGGACGCTCGGGACGCTGGGTCTGGAGCAGGCCATTCGGGTGCTGGGAGATCGCCGCTTCCGCCCTGGCGAAGCGATCCATCGTGTCGTTGCGGGTTTTCTCCGCCGCCATGCCGGCCAGCATGCCGGCCTTCAGGCTTTTCAGTTTCGTTGCCATGGGAATTACTCGATCAGGGACAGGATTTCGTCGACCATCATGTCGACCTCCTGCACGGCCTCGCGGGCGCCCGGCACACCGTGCACGGTGCAGCCAATGGCCTGGCATTCCCGGAACGCCGAACGGGAGCCGATCAGGGCGTTCAGCAGCGGCACATCACCGTCATCCCCCAGGATCTCGATGGCCTGGCGGGCAATCGAGACGCGTCGCTGGACCATATTGGCCATCACGCGTATCTGCAGGGTCTCATTCTGGACCTGTGCATGCTGCGCAAGCGTCTTCGCTGCGACGGCCGCCCACAGGTCAGGCGGCGACGGGACAACCGGAATGATCGCGAGGTCGGAAATCAGGAGCGCGCTCGACGGCGCGGCCGAATGCACGGCGGGCGGGCAGTCGACAAGGATGTAGTCGTAGTCGTGGATGAATTTGCGGACTTCGCGGTGCATCGCGCCGCCGGACGGCGCCAGGCCGATCACGGAAGCGGGAAATGGGCGTTCGTCGGTCGCCTGTGCGGCCCATCGCGTGGCGGTGCCCTGCTCATCCATATCGACAAGCATGGAACGGGCGCCGCGCAGGCCCAGCGTGCCAGCCAGGTGCATGCTTACCGTGGTCTTGCCACAGCCGCCTTTCTGGTTGAACACGGTAATGATTTTTGCTGCCACACTGGCCTCACTTTCAGCGCTGAAAGCGCACATGACGAGTTCTCTACAGGCGGAACTGTAGCCAAATCGGCAGTGCGCTACAACCCATTTTTCATTATTCAAATTTTATGTCTCGTAGCGTGATACCTCCACGCCACGGTGAAAGGGTAAACACCGCCTACCTCAAATTTGCGGAGATTTCCTCTTGAAAAGAGGCAGAGAATCCGCCTAAAGTAAAGATAGTGCGCATTACCCCGCACATGACACAGCAGAACAAACTGGTTATGATGCGCGCTACAGTCGAGTCAAGTCGTGTCAACCTCGTTGGCTTCCGTTCGGTATCTACGAGACCTCAACGTGCTTGAACGGTTGTTTGCGTTGTGTACAAGAACTTGCTTCGAAAGGAAATTCCTATGGCAACCGGTACGGTCAAGTGGTTTAACGAGACCAAGGGCTTCGGCTTCATTACCCCGGACGACGGTGGTGCAGATCTGTTCGCGCACTTCTCGGAAATCCAGGGCTCGGGTTTCAAGACCCTGAAGGATGGTCAGCGTGTGACGTTTGAAGTGAAGCAGGGCCCCAAGGGTCTGCAGGCATCGGCGATCAAGCCCGCCTGACCCTGTCTCACTGAACGTCCTGCCATGCGCGCAAGCGCGTGACGGGTAAAAGAAAAAGGCAAGCGCTCGTCGCTTGCCTTTTTCGTTCCAGCGGTCAGTTCGCCTTCAGGCCAGCTTGCGAACGCTCGTGCGGGACGGCTGCAGGACCAGGGCTTTCGACGAATCGGCGTCGACCTTGGCGCCCGGATACACCACCAGCACATCCTTGAGCGCCTTGCGGAACAGCGCGCGGAACTTGCGCTCGCTCTCGGTCTCGGTACCGAACTGCATCTGGAGCGCTTCCCAAGGGATCTCGGTGCGTCGTTGGATCGTGAAGAACCGGTAGGTCAGCCACGAATACACGTCCAGTGCGAACGGCGACTGCTTAAGCGCCTTGAGCGCGCGCATATCGACCGGTACGGGACGGTTCACCAGCTCGTTGAAGAACGGCTCGGAGAGCACCACGAAGCTCTCGAACATCGAGCCCTGACCGGGCTGCATCGGGTCCCACCACGTCGACAGCTGGTCGGCCAGCAGGTAGCCCACACGGTCGATCGACAGGGGTTCGTGATTCGGCGTCTGATTGGGTGTCGGCGTCGACTTGTTCTGCACGATCGCAATGGTCGCCGAGAACAGCCGGATCATTTGCTGGCGCACCAGCGTCATGGTTCCGCGCTTGCCGCCGGTGGCCATCGGAATGCCGAGGTTGTACATGAATTCCGACAGCGAATTGCCGAGCGAGATGCGGCGGTCCTCCACCGTGCCCGTAAACTCGCCGCGCTTCTTCTTCGCCATGATTTCCTTGCCGATCCAGGCAAGCATCAAACGCGGATAGGAGCCGTACGGATACCCGAGTGACACGGTTTCGGAGACGAGCTTCTGACGACCATTGGCCGCTCGTTCGGAGCGCTGCTGCGTGAAGTAGCCCGGCTGGATCATCAGCGAGATGTTGCCGCTGGTGCGCGTCCACACGGGCGGCGCGCCCTTCGGGGCGCGATACGGCAGGGTTACCTGCACGCTGGCGCGGCTCAGGAAGCCCACTTCGCCACTGTGCCAGGCGTCCTCGCGCTCCATCGCCTGGGCCTCGTCGAAGAGGCGCTGGAATTTCTCGGACGGAACCAGGACGTTCTCGTTACCGGGAACGATGATGCGGGAAGGCTCGTGATCCCCTTGCAGGACGGAGCGATCCCCCTCGGTGGCCAGGGAGCGTTTGATGGGCATATTGACGGGCTTCGGATTACCCGCCTTTTTACGCGAACCCGTAAACGTTGTCACGCAGAAACAGGTACGTATACGTTCTTTGTGTGTTTTGGCTGTCCGGTCGCGTTGCCCCCGAGCTTGCGGTTCCCTGTCAGCGCTGACGGGCTTGTCTGCAAGCGATCTGTTTCGGGTGTCGGGTTTCTCACGACTGGCAGGATGGCCGGCATGCGGTGGGCAACCCGCCAGGGTTGTCCACGGTTGGCGGCGCATCAGCTACAAGTAAACGATACCGTTACGGGTTAACTACTTGTAAACCGTATACGGAGGGAAAACGCCGTTGATTTCAAAAGGGAAAAGTACGCCCCGCGAACCCGATTCTGCGTGGAAGCGTACTCGATTCTGCGAAGCCCCGAACCCGAATCTGCGGCTGGGCGAACCCGTTTCAGCGGAAACAGCGAACCGGATTCTGCGGGGATAACTCACTGATCCCACAGGCTTTTCCACAGCGGGATGGGCAAAAAGCGTACCTGTTTCTGCGCGAACCGTACCCGACGGCCGTTTCCCTGCGTGGAGGGGCTGTGAACAACCGCGTTATCCCCGCAGAAATGGGTGCGCCGTGAGGTTTCCAGCCAGTCGATGCGTACCCGATTCTGCGGGCCAAGCGGCTCAAAGCGTACCTATTTCTGCGCTGGGCCGGTTCGAAGCCTCCCAGCCTCGTTGCGTACCAGTTTCTGCGGCGTACCCAATTCTGCGAGTTGGCAGCATTTTGCTGCGCTGCCGGGAACCGTACCCATTTCTGCGGCGATTCCAGCGCCAGCAAATGCCAAGTGCGTACCCAATTCTGCGCAAATTGCGGGCGCAATGCGTCAGCCTGCAAAACCAGTCCGACTATAGCATTAGCTTTGCTTAAAAGCCAGTACTCACTCTCAACGTATACCGAATCAAACCGAGGAATCCGCTGCGTACCCGTTTCTGCGCTACGTTGACGCCCCGCAGTGCCGCTCGGAACGTATACATCTCCCGCGCCCTGAGCGACCGTACCCGTTTCTGCGCGTGCATCCACACCTCCGACGTCACCTGCTGCTGAAACCGTACCCATTTCTGCGACCCCATACGAGGCTGCGGACCGTATACGGCGGGCTTTCGCGGCGTACCCGATTCTGCGGGGACAACTCGCGGGGGATTCCCACCCTAGCCAGGCAAAAATCGAAGGAAACCGGCCTCGAGCGATGGGACGCCACAAGCCAATGCGTACCCGTTTCTGCGTGCGATAGCGGCCTGCCGAGGCGACGGCCAGCCGCCAGCCGTACCCATTTCTGCGGAGATCAATCAGGAAGGCGTACCCGTTTCTGCGGCGCGACTGCGCGGGGCACGAAAAAAGACGCACGACAAATTGAAGCCGGTCGACCTGAAGCCCGATCCGGCGGAAAACAGGCGAAAAAAAACCCCGCCAGTGATGGCGGGGCTCTTTCGGTTGCTGGCACACCTTGCGGCGTGCCGGAGCTACCTTGGCTTACAGCGGCGTGATGTTCGCAGCTTGCAGACCCTTCGGGCCGTTCTTGACTTCGAACGACACGCGTTGGTTTTCCTGCAGCGACTTGAAGCCGTCGGCGCGCACTTCGGAGAAGTGGGCGAACAGATCATCACCGCCTGCGTCCGGCTTGATAAAGCCGAAGCCCTTGGCGTCATTGAACCACTTGACGATACCGGTTTGCATGGTATTGCTTTCCAAAAAAAGATAAAAAAGAAACCGATGGTGCACACACCATCGCACTGCCAACTCAAGGAAAGGACACCATGGACAACCGAAGTACCAACGGTGGCTAACGAATGAACTGTTGCCTCGTCGCTTGAATCTAGCTGTGGTTTATACGGGGGATTCGCGGCTTCGTCAAGGTGGGGATTCCCCGCCAGGGGCTGGCACCGTCACGTTGGCCTATGGGATCATCCCGCCTTTTGCCTATTGTCTGTCATGCAGCCCATGGCTGCCGCCCGGGCCGGGCGAGCCAGACGAAAGCAGGCGCAACACATTCCAGGAGACCCGACATGTCCCTACCGGACCCCGCCGAGCGGCCGGGCAGCGATTCCGCGCCCGCCTTCCAGTCCAGCCAGGCCAGCGCCAGCCTGGCCGAGCGCCTGTTCCGCCTGGCCGAGCACAACACGAACGTGCGCACTGAAGTGCTGGCCGGCGTGACCACGTTCCTGACGATGGCGTACATCATCTTCGTCAATCCGAGCATCCTCGGCGATGCCGGTGTGCCCAAGGACGCGGTGTTCGTCGCCACCTGCTTGGCCGCGGCCATCGGCACGCTGATCATGGGGTTCTTTGCGAATTATCCGATCGCGATGGCGCCGGGCATGGGCCTCAACGCCTACTTTGCCTATACAGTCGTCAAAGGCATGGGCCTGCCGTGGGAAGCGGCGCTGGGCGCGGTGTTTATCTCGGGCTGCCTGTTCCTGCTGGTCACGCTGTTCCGCATCCGGGAGATGATCGTCAACGGTATCCCGCATGCGATCCGGGGTGCGATCACGGCGGGCATCGGGCTGTTCCTGGCGATCATCGCGCTGAAGAACGCCGGCATCATCGCGGCCAGCCCGGCCACCCTGGTGACCATCGGCGATCTGCACCAGCCTCCCGCGATCATGGCGACTATCGGGTTCTTCGTGATCGTCGCGCTGGACCGCCTGAAGGTGAAGGGTGCGATCCTGATCGGCATCCTGCTCACCACCGTGCTCAGTTTCCTGTTCGGCGGCAACACCTTCCACGGCGTGTTCTCGGCCCCGCCGTCGATCGCGCCCACGCTGTTCAAGCTAGATATCGCCGGCGCGCTGTCCATCGGCATCATCAACGTGGTGCTGGTCTTTTTCCTGGTCGAGCTGTTCGATGCCACCGGCACACTGATGGGTGTGGCCAACCGCGCCGGACTGCTCAAGGCTGGCAAGATGCACCGGCTCAACAAGGCGCTGATGGCCGATAGCACTGCCATCATGGCCGGCTCGCTGCTCGGCACGTCGTCGACCACCGCCTATATCGAGAGCGCGTCTGGCGTGCAGGCCGGCGGCCGCACCGGCCTGACCGCCGTGACCGTGGCCGTGCTGTTCCTGGCCTGCCTGTTTATCGCGCCGCTGGCCGGCACGGTGCCGGCGTATGCCACCGCGCCGGCGTTGCTCTATGTCTCCTGCCTGATGCTGCGCGAGCTGGTCGACATCGACTGGACCGATGTCACCGAGGTCGTTCCCGCCGTGCTCACCGTCCTCGGCATGCCGTTTACGTACTCGGTGGCCAATGGCGTCGCGTTCGGCTTTATTGCCTACGCGGTGCTGAAGCCGCTGACCGGCCGCGCGCGCGAAGTACCGGTCATGGCGTGGATCATCGCCGCCGTGTTTCTGTTCAAGTTCTATTACCTGCCGGGGCACTGAAACCGACCGAAAACGTCCGACGCCGTACCCGATTCTGCGTTAAATGTGAGCGCTCATTAACCTGACGGGTCGCCTGCAGTGTGAGATTCTGATCTCACACTAAAGTATGAGACATGGCTGAAACCGATCACTTCGGGCTGGACAAACCGTCTCAAATGCACTGAACTAGAGGCGAAGTAGAAGAAGGGCGCGTGAGAGCGCCCTTTCTTGACTCCGGCCTATATGGAGGGCCGCGGCCCGCGCGCGGCGGCCGCCATCGGCCGAGAGCGTCCAACGAGACCGTCTCGCAGCGGCGGCGGGGCCACCAGGAAGTCACAGAAGTCATAACAGACCACACGGCCGACACGTGTGGCAGACAACAGACAGCTCAAAACCAAACATAGACAGTGGTAATCGTACGCAGTGCCGGGGGTGTTGTTCAACGGGGAACAAATCATGACCGCAGGAGAGATCCGGCGTCCCGAATTCGGGCCCATCAGTGCATCCGCCAGTCGATCGATTCACCGCGCGCCATTGGCCAGTGACGCGTCCGATATTTCACTACGGGACGCCGACCTAGGCGGCCCGGACACCGAAGTCGCCGTGCTGCTCGCCGAGGACACGGAGATTTCGCCGCGCACGCGCCAGGCCGTCGAGGCCCTGATGCAACGCCATCGCATGCTGGCCGAGGAACTCGCGCGCCAGCGCACGCTGCTCCAGGAATGGATCCTGAGCCAGCTCACCTACAAGGCGCTTTACTTCCAGTACTCCGGCCAGTCGCCCGAAGCGCCCAGCGTGGACCTGATGCGCGAGAAAGACATGGTGCGCCGCCGCATCCGCGACGAACTGCACGCCGGCCGTGACTACGACAGCGTGCTCGAAGAACAGTCTCGCAGTCTGTCCAGACCGTGATGCCGACGTTGCGCGCGGGGGAGCCCCCGCAGCCGGCGGAAACCAGCCGGGCCATGTGGCCCGCTTCCGGCCCGATTGCCGGGGTGGCCACCGCGAACAAAAAGACAAACGTCAGGGAGAACGGCATGGACCGACTGTGCAAAGCGTCGACACGCTCCGCACAGATCGTGCTGGTGTCGCGTTTCGAAGATTTTGGATTCAGTGCCGAGCAATTCGGCCAGGGCTGGGAGATCCGGCGCGTGCAGCAGGTGCGCGACCTGGAGCGCGTGGTGCGGGGCAGTGCCCCCATGGCGGGCATCCTCGACCTGCAATCGACCTATTCCGATGCGGAGCTGACCCAACTGGAGCAGGGCCTCCAGCATCTGCACGTGACCTGGGTGGCGATCACCTCCAACGAGATGATCGAGGACGAACGCATCCGCCGCATGATCCGCGACTATTGCGTGGATTACGTGCGCACCCCGTTCTCGTTCGATGAACTGGCGTACACGCTCAAGCACGCCCACGGCATGGCCAGCCTGCATGGCGTGCGCGCGCCCGAGCATGTGCCGCACGGCCCGATGATCGGCGACTGCAACGTCATGCGCGTGATGTTCCGCTCGCTGGCCAAGGTGGCCCACAACGACGCGCCGGTCTTCATCTCGGGCGAGTCGGGCACCGGCAAGGAACTGGCCGCGCAGGCCGTCCACGAGGCATCGAGCCGCCGCAAGGGCCCGTTCGTGGCGATCAACTGCGGCGCCATTCCCTCGCACCTGGTGCAGTCGGAACTGTTCGGCTACGAGAAAGGCGCCTTCACCGGCGCCAACGCGCGCAAGATCGGCTGGATCGAGCAGGCGCAGGGCGGCACGCTGTTCCTCGATGAAATCGGCGACCTGCCGCTCGAGAGCCAGGTGGCGCTGCTGCGCTTCCTGCAGCAGGGCTGCATCACGCGGCTGGGCGGGCATCAGTCGATTCCGCTCGACCTGCGCATCATCTCGGCCACGCACGTGGACCTGGTGCTGGCGCAGACGGACGGCCGCTTCCGCTCCGACCTGTTCCACCGACTCTGCGTGCTGACGCTGACGATTCCGCCGCTGCGCGATCGGGGCGAAGACATCCTGCTGCTGGCCAACGCGGTGCTGACCGAGCACGGGCACGAGGCCCACCGGCGTATTCGCGGCTTCTCCGCGTGCGCCACGCAGGCGATGATGCAGTACGCCTGGCCGGGCAACGTGCGGGAGCTGATCAACCGGGTCCGGCGCGCCATCGTCATGACGGACAACCGCAAGATCACTGCGGAAGACCTGCAATTGCATGGGGGCGTGGAGTTGCCGCGCAAGACGCTCGATGCCATCCGCGAGGAGGCGGAGCGCGAGGCGATCCGCACGGTGATGGCCAGCCACGGCTTTCACGTGGTGCCGGCGGCGCGCGAACTCAATGTGTCGCGCGTGACGCTGTACCGGCTCATGCACAAGCACAACATCCGCGTCGATTCGCAACCGGGCGCCGTGGCGGAGTAATTCGCCCCGGGCACGCCCGTGCCGAAGTGCCAGGGGGAACCCGGCGACGTCCGCTCGCCGGACCCCCTTCGTCCCACCGCCCGGACAGCAGCGGCAGGCTAGCGCGGCCTGGCCCGCGCGGAGATCGTCCTCAATCTCGATCGCACACAAGAATCGTTCCTGCCTCCCTCCCTTCGTTCCTTAGTCCATTCAACTCATGCTGATCTTGTCGCGCCGGTGCCTTGGCGGCGTGGCGTCGACTGGCCCGCGCGTGGGCAGCGGGTCGCGCGGCTCGGCGCTGTCGCGCGCCTGGCGCTCGTCGGGGTGGTTCGCGCTCTGGTCGGGCGCGAAGGTCAGATCGCCCCAGGCCCAGGCGAAGCTGCGCACATAGCTGTCATTGCTGAGGGCGGCGTGACTGTTGAGGTTGGCGCAGTCGGGCCGGTCGAAGTACGCGTAGTTGCCGGCGAACGCGGCAGTCGTCGCGGTCGAGAGCAGCGCCAGCGCGATGATGGCGGGGACTCTGGCGTTCATGGGTGGCTCACTCCCTTGCTGGAAAAAGGTGCCCGCCGGGGGACGGAGCACGTAAAGCTTTCAAATACTGCAAGCAATGCCGATGTCGGCTGTCATCTCATGTTGTCCCTGCGGCGTGCCCTCAGCCTGCCGGCAACCCGTTGCGGCGCCGGCTGGCGGACACCGCCAGCGTGCGGCTGGCCGCGGCGCAATACGAGGCGATCGGGCGCAGTGGCTGGCGGGGCGACGGAAGCAGGGGCGGCGACAGCAGGTCAATCACGGACGGTGCGGGGCCCGCCAACCGATGGGCGCGCCTGCGTGCCGTCATTCGCGCGGGCGGATGACGCATGGCGGAGGTTCCTCCTGCGTGTCAGTCGAATAGTTGTCTAAGGCGCGTGCTTCTCCCTGCCCGGTACAGAGCGACAAGTGTGCCAATGCGCGCCGAACGCTTGTTTTATAGGGGCTGCGCGACGTCGGCACCTGTGCCAGCCCCGGAACGGGACGCCAGGCGGCGTCGATCGGTTTCGCCGCTGTAACGCAAGCGGACGGAGGCGCGCGTGGTCGTGTGACATGTGGCAGGGCGGCTGGGGCGATCGGCGCGTCATCGCGCGTTGCCCTGGCCCTTGCCAACGCTGCCAAAGTGGGAGGCGGCAGGACATGTCGCCCCCGAATGACCGCGCGGCGGCACGCCGTTGCGCGTGCCGGTGGGGCGGCAGGGCCGATGGCGCGTCCTGATGCGCAGCCCGGACGCGCCCGCACGGAGGCGCGGCACGCGTGTGCACCCGGTTGCAGGGCTGAAACATGAGGGTGGCGGGGAGGATCGACGCAGAAACGGGTACGCTCGCCGGGCGTCGAGCCGGCGTGGCAGGGCAGGGGAGGATGGGCGCGAGGCGCCGGCGGCTAGCGCGGGGTGCCCGACGGGACCGATGCGCTCGGCGCCATCGGTGCCGGACGGTCGCCCGGGGTCACATTGGACGTGGCGCCGGAAATGGGCTTCGGCCCCGGCTGTCCACGCTGTTGTTCGCAGCCGGCCAGCGCCAGCAGGCCAAGGCAGAGCGCGGCAACGGGGCGCCTGATCGAGGTGCGGATCACGGAAGTCTCCTGTTCCTGGCCGGGCGCGGCGGGTCCGCGCGCCGGCGGGTGTGCCTGAACTTACTGTAGCAGGTTGCACCGGCGCCGCTCCGGATGCGCATTATCATGAACGCAGGTCGGACGCGCGCGGACAGACAGCCCCGGCCGCGTCGTCCATGCTCTGAACGTGACGAGGTCATCACCCTCCACCATCCGAGATCCGGCATGCCTCCTGAACAAGCTTCCCGGCCGCCCGAGGGCGCGCCGCCCCGGCCCCAGCGTGGACGCATCCTGCCCGACCGCCACACGGCCGCGCGCACCTTCCGCGTGGTCTCGGCCGCCATCCAGTCCTGGTTCGAGCACCGCGCGGCCAGCAAGGGCGCGGCGCTCTCCTTCTATATGTTGTTCTCGCTCGCGCCGATCCTGGTGCTTGTGATCTCGATCGCCGGCCTGTTCTTCGGCGCCGAGGCTGCGCGCGGCGAGATCTTCTCCCAGCTCAACGGTCTGGTGGGCGAGCAGGGCGCCGCCGCCATCCAGGGGATTCTGGCCGCCACGCACCGCGCCGGGGGTAGCGGCGTGGCGGCGACCATCGCGTTCGGCATCCTGATCGTCGGCGCGACGAGTGCCTTCGCCGAACTCAAGAGCAGCCTGGACGACATCTGGCACGCCCCGCCCCCGGCTGGCGCGGGCTGGAAGAAGCTGCTCCGCGCGCGGATGTTGTCGTTCAGCATCGTGCTGGCGCTGGCCTTCATGCTGCTGGTCTCGCTGGTGGTCAACGCGGCCCTGGCCGTCATCGACCGCTTCTGGGGCGCGCTGTGGACGGCCTCCTGGTTCGCCCCGGTGGCGGATGCCATTTCCACGGTGTTCTCGTTCTCGGTGGTTACGGCCCTGTTCGCGGTGATCTTCAAGATGCTGCCGAACGCGCGCATCGCCTGGCGGGATGTGACGATGGGCGCGATCATCACCGCGCTGCTGTTCGCCGTAGGCAAGCGGCTGATCGGGATCTATCTGGGGAACAGCGCGGTGGCGTCGTCCTATGGCGCGGCCGGCTCGGTCGTGGCGCTGATGCTGTGGGTGTACTATTCGGCACAAATCTTCTTCTTCGGCGCCGAGCTGACGCGCCAGTACGCGTTGCAGTTCGGCAGCCTGCGCGGGCGGGATCCGGCGATGGAAAACCGCGCGGGGCCGGGTGCCGCGCACGGCGCCACCCCGCCGGGGGCCGCGAACCGGTAAAATACCGCCCCATTCCCTGTGCCCCGCCCGGGGCCCTCCACCCGATCCTGCCTGTCAGTCACCAGATTCCGTTGCCGTGAGCTCGCTCGTTTCCGAAATTGCGCGTCGTCGCACCTTTGCCATCATCTCCCACCCTGACGCGGGTAAGACCACGCTGACCGAAAAACTGCTGTGGTTCGGCGGCGCCATCCAGGTGGCCGGCGAAGTGCGTGCCCGCAAGGCCGACCGCCACGCCACGTCCGACTGGATGGAACTGGAAAAGCAGCGCGGGATCTCGGTGACCTCGTCGGTCATGCAGTTCCCTTACCGCCGCCGGCCGGACGTCCCCGAGAACATCGTCAACCTGCTGGATACCCCGGGCCACGAGGACTTCTCGGAAGACACCTACCGCACGCTGACCGCCGTCGACTCGGCGGTGATGGTGATCGACTCGGTGAACGGCGTGGAAGCGCAGACCATCAAGCTGCTCAACGTCTGCCGCCTGCGCGACACGCCCATCCTGACCTTCATCAACAAGCTCGACCGCGAAGGCCGTTCGCCGATCGAACTGCTCGATGAAATCGAGGACGTGCTCAAGATCCAGTGCGCGCCGATGACCTGGCCGATCGGCATGGGCAAGGCGTTCCGCGGCGTGTATCACATGATCGAGGACAAGGTGCAGCTGTTCGACCCCAAGGGCGAGAAGGGCACCGCCGCGATCCTGGACGGGCTGGACAACCCCGAACTCGACCGCATCCTGGGCAGCCAGGCGGACGAGTTGCGCGTGGAAATCGAACTGGTACGCGGTGCATCGCATACCTTCGACAGGGAAGCCTTTCTCTCCGGCAAGCAGACCCCGGTCTACTTCGGCTCGGCGATCAACAACTTCGGCGTGCAGTCGATGCTGGACGCGCTGTGCGAGCTGTCGCCCCCGCCGCTGGCCCGCCAGACCGAGAGCCGCGTGGTGGAGCCCGAGGAAGCCAAGTTCACCGGCTTCGTGTTCAAGATCCAGGCGAACATGGACCCGCGCCACCGCGACCGCATCGCCTTCGTGCGCGTCTGCTCGGGCAAGTTCGACCGGGGCATGAAGCTGCTGCACGTCTCGGCCGGCAAGACGGTGGCCATCAACAACGCCATCACCTTCATGGCGCAGGACCGCAACACCACCGAGGAAGCCTACGCGGGCGACATCATCGGCGTGCCGAACCACGGCACGATCCGCCTCGGCGATGTGTTCACCGAGGGCGAGGGACTCAAGTTCACGGGGATTCCGTCATTCGCGCCCGAGTTCTTCCGCCGCGCGCGGCTGAACAACCCGCTCAAGGTCAAGCAGTTGCAGAAGGGGTTGCAGCAGCTGGCCGAAGAGGGCGCGACGCAGATGTTCCGCCCGCTGGCGTCGAACGATCTGGTGCTCGGCGCGGTCGGTATCCTGCAGTTCGATGTGGTGGCGCACCGGCTGGAGCACGAGTACGGGGTCGATGCGATCTTCGAATCGCATGAATGCGCCACGGCGCGCTGGCTGCGTGGCGATGCTGCCGAGATCGAGAAGCTGATCGAGAAGGCCGGCCACAACGTGGCGCTGGACGGCGCCGGTGACCACGTCTACCTGGCACCCAGCATGGTCAACCTGCGCCTGACGCAGGAGCGCTTCCCGAACCTCCAGTTCCTGGAAACGCGCGAGATCGTCTGACCTGGGGAAGTGGGGATCGCGCCGCTGGCTCAATCCCTCTCCCCCGGCCCCTCTCCCGCATGCGGGAGAGGGAGCAAACCGGCAGCGTTTGAGCTGCCAGCACAATCGCTCAATACGCCAGCGATGCCTGGATGTAGAACGTACGCGGCATGCCCACGTACTTGCCGAAGTTGTTGTCGGTCGAGCGCGTGAAGTAGCGGCGATCGAACACGTTCTTGATCCCCACTGCCAGCTTCAGGTTCTGCGCCGACTTGCCGAAGTCGTAGCCCAGGCGCATGTTCATCAGCGCGTAGCCCGGAATATCGCCCAGCCGGCCATCGGCCGTCTCCGCCGTCTGGTAGGCGGTGGCCGTGGCGGGGTCGCCCGGCGAACGCTGCTTCGACTGCGCGAAGCCATCCAGGTTGAACGCCCAGCGGTTGCGCGCATAGCGCATACCCAGCGTGGCCACGTGGCGCGAGTAGAACGGCAGGTCGCGGCCGGCGAAGTTGCCCTGGTTGTACGTGGCGTCGGTGAACGTGTACGTGGCGTACGCGCTCAGGCCGGCCAGCGTCTTCGACAGCGTGCCGAAGTCATAGCGGATCGACGATTCCACGCCCCGGTGCGTCGTGGCGCCGAGGTTGGTCCACGCGTCCGGCGCGCCGCCCGTGCCGCCGCGCAGTTGCAGTTCGTCGTCGAAGTCGATGTTGAACAGCGTCAGCTCGCCGCCCCAGCCGTTGGTGCTGTTGAAGTGCGTGCCGACCTCGTAGGTCTTGGCCTTCTCCGGCACGAGGCCGTTGGTGGTCGAGGCGATCTGGAAATACTGCAGCGGCCCGAACGACACGCCGGCGTTGGCGAACGCGGTCCAGTTGTCGCTGATGTGGTACAGCACGGCCAGCGACGGCAGCGGCTCGTTCGACGACACATCGGTGCGCACGTTGGTGAAGCGGTCGGTCAGGTCCGAGCGGATGAATTCGTAGCGCAGGCCGGGCGTGATGGTCCAGTTGCCGAAATTGATCGTGTCATCGATATAGACCGCATTGGCCGTGGTGCCGCCCGTGCGCCACTGGTAGACCGGCGCGGCGAGGTCCGGCGCGTTCACCGAGCCGGGCCGATAGAACGCCGTGCGAGTGGCTTGTTCATCACTTGCTTCGCGCAGGTAGCGGTAGCCCACGCTCACTTCGTTGCTGACGCTGCCGGTACGGAAGAGCTGCGAGTAGCGCGGCTCGAAGGCGAACACGTGGTAATTACGCGGCGCCGTGGTCAGGCGGCGTTGCGCGGCCTGTGCGCCCGTGCCCTGCTGCTCGATCGTGCTGCCGCGGAAGCTGTCGGTGTAGTACGTCAGCACCTCGAACTTGCGGTTGGCGTCGTTGTGCGAATACTTGAGCGAGATATCCGAGCGACGGCCCGAGAAATCGTCATACGGGCGATCCGACTGGAACGGATTGGCCGCGTACTGCGCCGAGGTCAGCCCGCCCGGCATGCCGGCGTGGGCTTCGTAATAGTGGAAGGCCGCCGAAATCTCGTCGTTCTTCGAGATCCGGTACGCGCCCTTGAGCATCAGGTCGTCGATATCGACGTAGTCGTTGCTCTCGCGGTAGCCATTGCCGTGCACGCCCGAGTACAGCAGCGCGCCGCCCAGGCCCTGCTCGTTGGTGCCGCCGATGAACGCGGTCGGATTGGCCTTGGCGTTGCCGCCATGGCTGTAGATATCGGTCTCGATCGAGGCATCGGCCGCGAACGTCTTGGGAATCGGGCGCGACACGAAGTTGATGATGCCGCCCACGTTCTGCGGGCCGTAGCGCACCGAGCCGGCGCCACGCACCACGTCGATCGCTTCCAGGTTGCCGAGCGACAGCGGCGCCATCGACAACTGCGGCTGGCCATACGGCGCCACAGCCAGCGGCACCCCGTCCATCAGGATCGTGGAGCGCGGCGAAAGCCGCGAGGTCAGGCCGCGCACGCCCACGTTCAGCGAGATGTCGCTGCCGCCCGTACCGTTGCTGTCCTGGACCTGCACGCCGGGAATGCGGCGCAGCACATCGCGCACATTGTTCGCGCCGGTCTCCTTGATCGCTTCGCGGTCGACGATGGTCCGCGCGCCCGGGTGCTCAAGCACCTTTTCCTCGTTCGGCGCCTCGAGCCAGTTGCCGACCACCGTCACGGCGTTCAGCGTGCTGCCGTTGGCAGGGGCGTTCGGGGTTTCGGCGGATTCGGGAGCGGTTTGTGCCGAGACCGACACAGAGAGGCAGAGCAGGGCGACGCCAGTGGCGGCGACGTTGAGGCGAAATGCGGGCAGCACGATGAGGTCCAGGGAATACTTGCCAAAAGTTGCCCGGATTATAAATACGAATGATTCCCATGACGGCGCAATTTGTCCCCGGTGTGGCGGGAATGCATCAAGATTGATACATGGAGAATTCAGCGCCCTCGGGTCGGGTCGGCTAGAATTCTCAGCTTTGTACGATGACCGACGAGCCGCGCGCCCGTTTGCCATCACGTGTGTCATCCGGCGCACATCGCATCCCTTCCTGCCGCCCCCCATGTCCACCGCCACACCTGTGCCGGCCGCCGAGCCGGACACCGTTTTCCGCGACCCCGCCTTCCGACATTTCTGGTTCGCCAGACTCTGCACGACCATCGGCTACCAGATCTTCACGGTGGCGGTGGGCTGGCAGATGTACGACCTCACGCGCGATCCCTTCATGCTCGGCATGGTCGGGCTGGTGCAGTTCCTGCCGTCGATCGTTCTGCTGCTGATGTCCGGCCACGTGGCCGACCGCTTCGACCGCCGGCGGATCGTGCGTACCTGCCAGGCGCTGGAAGCGGTGATTGCCGTGTCGATGGCCGTGGCGAGCTTCTCGGGCGGGATCACGCGCGAGTACATCTTCCTGTTCGTGGCGGCCATCGGCGCCTGTCGCGCGTTCGAGACGCCCACGCTCCAGGCGCTGCTGCCCAGCGTGGTCACGCCGCGCCAGCTGCCGCGCGCGGTGGCGCTGGCCAGTTCCGCCAGCCAGACCGCCATCATCATCGGCCCGGCGCTGGGCGGCTTCGCCTACGTGGCGGGCCCGGGCGTGGTCTATTCCATCAGCGCCGTGCTGTTCGCCATCGCCGCCGTGCTGGTGGCCACGCTCAAGCTGCGCCAGGCCGCGCAGCGGCTGACCACGCCGGTCAGCATCAAGACGCTGTTTGCTGGATTTGCCTATATCCGCAGCCATCAGGTGCTGCTGGGCGCGGTGTCACTGGACCTGTTCGCGGTGCTGCTCGGCGGCGCCACGGCGCTGCTGCCGATCTATGCGCGGGACATCCTCCACACTGGCCCGTGGGGGCTGGGGCTGCTGCGCTCGTCGCCGGCCATCGGCGCGCTGGTCACGGCGCTCTGGCTGGCGCGGAACCCGCTGAACCGGCGCGTGGGCCGCGTGATGTTCGGCGCGGTGGCGCTGTTCGGCGTGGCGACGATGGTCTTCGGCATTTCCAGCTGGCTGCCGCTCTCGATGGGGGCGCTGGTGGTGCTGGGCGCGTCGGACATGATCAGCGTGGTGGTGCGCCAGACGCTGGTGCAGCTCGATACCCCGGACGACATGCGGGGTCGCGTGGGGGCGGTCAACTCGGTGTTTATCGGGGCGTCGAACCAGCTTGGCGAGTTCGAATCGGGCGTCACGGCGGCGCTGCTCGGGCCCGTGGGCGCGGTGCTGCTGGGCGGCGCCGGCACGGTGCTGGTGGTGTTCGCGTGGATGCGGCTGTTCCCGGCGCTGGCCGATCGAGACCGCCTGCACGATCATCCCCACGACCGCCCGGCCCCGGCGCGCTGACCGCTTCCGATCCGGGCAAAGCGTACCCGTTTCTGCGCACACCTTCCCGCCGGGCCCTGTTGCCCGCGCTCTCCATGCAGGGATTACAACGGCTCACGGCCGAAAGTTGTAATCCCTGCACTCCCTCTGCCTTTTCTCCCCCGACTGTGATGTAAGCGGCGCGCCGTGCGGGCCGCCGTGAGCCATTGCGTGGCAACGGCCCACGCAGAAACGGGTACGCTTTGGGATTGCCCGGCGGGCTGGCTGGCACGTCCTTCGCAAGTCGGCCCGGGTTGCACTGAGGAGCGAACGCATGGAATTGCCGTATATCGACGCCGACAAAGTCCAGGCCACCTGGGCCTATCTCACCCAGTTCGCGGTCAGTCAGGGGCTGAACTGCCTCGCCGCGCTGGCCATCCTGCTTGCCGGCTGGTGGCTCTCCGGCCGCGCCGCGCGGGCCGTCAGGCAGGGCCTCCATCACACCCATGTGGACGACACACTGCGGCCGATGCTGGCGAGCGTGGCCCAGTGGGTGGTGCGGGTGCTGACCGTGGTGCTTGTGCTGTCGCAGTTCGGCGTGCAGACCGCGAGCATCATCGCCATGCTCGGCGCCGCCGGCCTGGCCATCGGCCTGGCGCTGCAGGGCACGCTCCAGAACATCGCCGCCGGGATCATGCTGGTGCTGCTGCGCCCGTTCCGCGTCGGCCAGTACATCGACGCCCAGGGTGTGGCCGGCACCGTGCGCGAGACCGGGCTGTTCATGACCGAGCTGACGACTTTCGACGGGGTCTGCCTGCGCGTGCCCAACGGCAAGCTCTGGGGCAGTTCGATCATGAACTACAGCGAGAACGTCACGCGGCGCATGGATATCGAGATCGCCGTGACCTTCGACAGCCCCGTGCAGGCTGGGCTGGATGCCCTCAAGGCCATGCTGGCCAAGGAGCCGCGGCTGCTGGCCGAGCCCAGGCCCGAGGTCATGGTGACGAAGTACACCGACCGGGGCATCGCGCTGAACGCGCGCTACTGGACCTCGAATGACGATTTCTGGAACGTGCAGTTCGGCTTCTTCAGCAAGCTGAAGCCCACGCTGGAAGCCGCCGGCTGCCGGATCGCCGTGCCGGTGCAGGAAGTCCACGTGCCGGAGATGGATGAGGAGGCGCTGGCAGACGGGGCCGACGGCGATGGCAAGGCGGACCGCTACGACGCCCGCCGCACCCCGCCGCGCCGGCCGAACTAGCGCGGCTCCACCCCTTCGTCCGCGAACAGCGAGCACGCGCCGGTCTCGGCCGTGCTCACATGGGCGCGGAAGCCGCCGAACAGGTCGCGCCCCACGCCGTGCCGGTTGCGCGAGAGATCAGGCCGATCGGCCTCGCGCGCCGCCAGGTCGGCATCGGCCAGCTTTACGGTCAGCACGCCGGCTGGCGCGTCCACACGCACGATGTCGCCGGTGCGCACCTTGCCGAGGGCCCCGCCCAGCAGCGCCTCCGGGCAGACGTGGATGGCCGCCGGCACCTTGCCCGACGCCCCCGACATCCGCCCATCCGTCACCAGCGCCACGTGGAAGCCACGGTCCTGCAGCAGCGTCAGCGTAGGCGTGAGCTTGTGCAGTTCGGGCATGCCGCACGACGCCGGCCCCTGCCACGGCAGCACCGCCACGAAATCGCGCTCGAGTTCGCCGCGCTTGAACGCGTCCAGCAGGTCATCCTGCCGTTCGAAGACGATGGCCGGCGCCTCCACCACCTGATGTTCGGGTTTCACGGCGGATGTCTTGATAACACATCGCCCGAGATTGCCGTCGAGCAGCTTGATCCCGCCATCGGGCGCGAACGGCTGGTCGGGCAGGCGCACGATGGTGTCGTCGAGCGAGGCCGTGGGACCGTCGATCCAGGTCAGCTTGCCGTCGCGCAGCACCGGCTCGCGCGTGTAGTCGGCCAGCCCCTTGCCGGCGATGGTGGTCACGTCGTCGTGCAGCAGCCCCAGCGTCAGCAGGCCGCGAATCACCACTGCCAGCCCGCCGGCCGCCTGGAACTGGTTCACATCGGCCTTGCCGTTCGGGTAGACGCGCGCCAGCAGCGGCACCACGGCGGAGAGTTCATCGAAGTCGTCCCAGGTCAGCTGGATGCCAGCCACGCGCGCCATGGCGATCAGGTGCAGCGTGTGATTGGTGGACCCGCCCGTGGCCACCAGCCCGACGATGCCGTTGACGAATGCGCGTTCGTCGAGCACATCGGCCACCGGGGTGTAGCGCTCGCCGCCATGCACCAGCGTCAGCGCGTGGGTGGCCGCATGGCGCGTCAGCGCCTCGCGCAGCGGCGTGCCGGGGTTGATGAAGGCGGTGCCCGGCAGGTGCAGGCCCATGATCTCCATCAGCATCTGGTTCGAGTTGGCGGTGCCGTAGAAGGTGCAGGTGCCCGGGCCGTGGTAGGACCGGGTCTCGGCTTCCAGCAGCTCCACGCGCCCGATCTTGCCTTCCGCGTAGAGCTGGCGGATGTGCGCCTTCTCCTCGTTGCCGATGCCGGTGGTCATCGGCCCGCCCGGCACGAACACGGCCGGCAGGTGGCCGAAGGACAGCGCGCCCATCACCAGGCCGGGCACGATCTTGTCGCAGACGCCCAGGTACAGCACGCCGTCGAACATCTGGTGGGACAGCGCCACGGCGGTGGCCATGGCGATCACGTCGCGCGAGAACAGCGACAGGTCCATGCCGTCCTGGCCCTGCGTCACGCCATCGCACATGGCCGGGGTGCCCCCGGCGAACTGCGCCGTGCCGCCGGCGGCCAGCGCGGCCTCCTTGATCCAGCGCGGGAACGCTTCCAGCGGCTGGTGGGCGGACAGCATGTCGTTATAGGCCGAGACGATGGCCAGGCTGGGGCGCTCCTGCGCCTTGAGGCGGATCTTGGCGTCGTCCGGCATGGCGGCCACGCCGTGGGCGAGGTTGGTGCAGGACAGGTTGGCGCGCTCGACCTTCTGCCCGGCCATGGCGCGGGTGCGGTCGAGGTAAGCCTGGCGCGTGGCGTGGCTGCGGGTCACGATGCGGGCCGTAACCCGCTCCAGGACAGGGTGGCGTGGCATGGAGTGTTCTCCTGTGAGGCGTGGGGCGCTTCGTGCGGCGCTCCATCAGCGTAGTCCAAATCGGCCGGATGCGCCCCGGGGGCGGCTGGGGCGCGAAGTGAGCGGATACAGGTCGGATCGCTCACACGCCCGGATGTTCCGCGCCGGCCTGTGACAACGGTGTGAACCCCGGTGCGACCCCCGTGTGCCGTCCGCGACGCTACGCAGAAACGGGTACGCTCGGGGTCCGCCCGCCGGCCGAATCCGCCCCGCCCACTGCCCAATCCCGGGCGAGTGACGTAACATGGCCGGAACTTATCCGCCCCTCGCCGGCACTCAGTAGAGGCCGGGGCGCCCACTTCCCCCCGCAAGGAGCCCAGGGTGAGCATGCCCGATTTCGACATGGTGCTGTTCGGCGGCACCGGTGACCTGGCGCGGCGCAAGCTGCTGCCGGCCCTCTTCGACGCCCACCGCTGCGGCGTGCTGCATCCGTCCGCGCGCATCCTCGCCACGGGCAGCCACGCCCAGACCACCGAGCAGTACATCGCCACGCTGGAAGACACCGTGCGGCCCGCGCTGGAGCACGCGCCGCCCGACGCCTGGGCCTCGTTCCTGCAACGCATCTGCTACGTCCAGGCCGACGCGCGCGAGCCCGCCCACTTCGACGCCCTCGCCGAGAAGGTGCTGGCCCGCAAGCCCGAGGTGGTGGTCTGCTACCTGGCCACTGCCCCCCATATCTTCGTGCCGATCTGCGAGCAGCTGGGCCGCACCGGCCTGAACACGCCCAACGTGCGCGTGGTGCTGGAGAAGCCGCTGGGGCACGACCTGGACTCGTCCGAGGCCATCAATTCCTCCGTGGCGAAGTATTTCGCCGAAGACCAGATCTATCGGATCGACCATTACCTGGGCAAGGAATCGGTCCAGAACCTGATGGCGATCCGCTTCGGCAACGCGCTGTTCGAGCCGCTGTGGCGCCGCGAATGGGTGCAGGACGTGCAGATCACCATCGCCGAGGAACTGGGCGTGGAGTCGCGCGGCGACTTCTACGACCGCACCGGCGCACTGCGCGACATGGTGCAGAACCACCTGCTGCAACTGCTGTGCATGGTGGCGATGGAGCCGCCGGCGAGCCTGTCGGAAGACGCCATCCGCGACGAGAAGATCAAGATCCTCAAGGCGCTGCGGCCGATCCAGCCGCAGGACGTGGCCGAGAAGACCGTGCGCGGCCAGTACCGCGCCGGTGCGGTCGGCGGCAAGCCGGTGCCGGGCTATATCGACGAGCCGGGCATCGCCCCGGACAGCCGCACCGAGACCTTCGTCGCCATCAAGGCCGAGATTGCCAACTGGCGATGGGAGGGCGTGCCGTTCTACCTGCGCACCGGCAAGCGCATGCAGTCACGCGTGGCCGAGATCGTGATCCACTTCCGCGATGTGCCGCACGCCATCTTCCCCAAGCCGCTGACGCTGTCGCCGCAGAACCGGCTGGTGATCCAGCTCCAGCCCGAGGAAAGCATCAAGCTGTATTTCCTGGTCAAGCAGCCGGGCGATACCCTCGAACTGACCCCCACCTCGCTCGACCTGGACTTCGCCAACTCGTTCAAGGTGCGCCGCGCCGGGGCCTACGAACGCCTGCTGCTGGACGTGATCCGCGGCCGGCTGGGCCTGTTCGTGCGTCGTGACGAGCAGGTGCAGGCGTGGCGCTGGGTGGAGCCGATCATCGACACCTGGGCCGACAGCACCGTGCCGCCCAAGTCGTATACCGCCGGCACCTGGGGGCCTGCGGCGTCGTCGGCGCTGATGTCGCGCGACAAAGCGCTCTGGCACGAGGAAGTCTGACCCATCGCCTGTCTATATATAAAAGGGACCGATCATGCGCCAGTACGAACATGCCTCCGTGATGGATCAGGCCGAATCGCTGGCCCTCTCGATCGGCCATGCGCTGGATCTGGTGATCCAGGCCAAAGGCTGGGCGGTGCTGGCGGTGTCCGGCGGGCGCTCGCCGGTGCCGATGTTCGAGCGATTGCGCTATCGGCCCATCCGCTGGGACGCCGTGACCGTGACGCTGGTGGATGAGCGCGCGGTGCCGCCCGACCATCCCGACAGCAACGGCGCGCTGGTGCGCCACAACCTGCTGCGCGAGGCCGCGGGCGTGGCGGCCTGGGTGCCGCTGGTGGAGGATGCCGCCGAGGCGTCCCAGCCGGAGCGCGCCGTGGCGCGGCTCAACGAACGCTTCCAGCAGCCGGACGTGGTGGTGCTGGGCATGGGCGAGGATGGGCACACGGCGTCGCTGTTCCCGGAGGCGCCCGAGCTGCAGACCGCGCTGTCCGAGCCAAAGCCCGGTTTCCTCGTCACCCATCCGACCAGCGCGAACCACGCCCGCGTGACGCTGAACCTCGCCGCGCTGCTGGCCGCCGAACGCACCTTCCTGGCCATCACGGGCGAGAAGAAGGCCGAGGTGCTGGCCCGCGCGCTCCAGGCGCCCACGCCGGCGCTGCCGGTGAGCCTGGTGCTGGCGCGGCACCGCCATGGCGTGGATGTGTTCCGCACCTGATCGCCCGCCAACGTTCGTTTTCGACAAAGGGTCCCGATGCCTCCTCCTGATTCGCAAGCCGACTCGTTTCCCCGCCTGCTGGCCGACGTGGGCGGCACCAACGTGCGGATGGCGCTGGAGACGGCGCCGCTGCGAATTGGTGCGGTCACCGCGCTGAAGGTGGCGGATTTTCCGTCGCTCGAAGCCGCCATGCAGCAGTACCTGCGCGGCCTGCACGACCTGCCGCGCCCGCGCCATGCGGCCATCGGTCTGGCCAATCCGGTGACCGGCGACCACGTCAAGCTGACCAACCACAACTGGGCGTTCTCGATCGACGCCACGCGCCGCGCACTCAACTTCGACACGCTGGTCGCCATCAACGATTTCACCGCGCTGGCGCTGGGGCTACCCTACTTGCCCGCCGAGGACCTCGCGCTGGTGCGCGACGGCACGGCGGTGCCCACGGCGCCACGCGCGCTGCTGGGGCCGGGCACGGGGCTGGGCGTCTCGGGACTGGTTCCCGCGCCCGGCGGCGGCGCGGTGGCGCTGGCCGGCGAGGGCGGCCATATCGAAATCATGCCGGACACCGACGACGAGTGGATCGCCTGGCGCTACGCCCATCAGCATCTGGGCCGGGTCTCGGCGGAGCGGATGCTGTCGGGCATGGGCCTGTCCCAGATCCATGCCGCGCTGGTCGCAGAAACGGGTACGCCCCTGGCCCAGCCACTGACGCCGGCCGAGGTCACGGATGGTGCGATCAAGACCGGCGACCCGCTGTGCCAGCGCGCCTTCGCGGCGTTCTGCGGCCTGCTCGGCTCGGTGGCGGGCGATGTCGCGCTGGTGCTCGGTGCGCGCGGCGGGGTCTACCTCGGCGGCGGTATCGTGCCGCGTTTCGTCGATGCCTTCCGGGCCTCGCCGTTCGCCGCGCGCTTCGCCGCCAAGGGTCGCATGGGCGCCTATCTGGCCGACATCCCGGTCTACGTGATCACGGCCGCCTACCCGGCGCTGCCCGGGCTGGCGCGCGCGCTGGCAGACCGCCTGGAGGGCGACATGCGCCATGCCGGCGCCGCCCACCCCTGACTGATTGATCCCGATATGCGTGTACTGCTGGTGGAAGATGACGCCATGATTGGCGAAAGCGTGAAGGTGGCGCTGCGCCAGGAGGGCTTTACCGTCGATTGGGTGCGCGATGGCGATGCCGGCCTCGACGCCGCGTCTGACCAGCACGGCCCCCGCGCCGACGGCGGCTACGATCTCGTGCTACTCGACCTCGGCCTGCCGCGCCGCTCGGGCCTGGACGTGCTCAAGACGCTGCGCGCCCGCAACGTGCGCACACCGGTGCTGATCCTGACCGCCCGCGACGCCGTGGCGGACCGCGTGGCCGGCCTCAACGCCGGCGCGGACGACTACCTCGTCAAGCCCTTCGACCTCCAGGAACTGGCCGCGCGCATGCACGCGCTGGCGCGCCGGGCCGAGGGCCGTGCCGAACCGCTGCTGCGCTACGGCGACATCGTGCTCAACCCCGCCACGCGCGACGCCACGCAGGCCGGCACGGCGGTGCGGCTGTCCGCGCGCGAGTTCGCGCTGCTCTCCGCGCTGATGGCGCGCCCCGGGCAGGTCTGGTCGGTGGCGCAACTGCAGGAGCGCCTCTACGGCTGGGACGACGAGGTGGGCAGCAACACGGTCGAGGTTTATATCCACGCGCTGCGCCGCAAGTTCGGCGCCGCCCTGATCCGCAATATTCGTGGCGTGGGCTACATGGTGCCGAAGCAAGACGGCGCCGACGAGGAGCATCCGTCCTGATGCGCTCGATCCAACGTACGTTGTTGTGGTGGCTGGCCGCCGGGCTGGCGGCGGGCATCGCCGTGGCCACCGGGCTGATCTACGCGCAGGCCCGGCAGGAGGCCAACGCGCTGTTTGACTACCAGATGAAGCAGGTGGCCGCGGCGTTGCCGAGCCAGTTCCCGAGCCCGATGGCGCCGCCGTTCGACGGCGGCAATGGCAGCGGCGCCAGCGCGGACCTGCTCCATGCGGACGAGGACGTGGTCATCCACATCTGGGACGGCACGGGCCGCAGTCTCTACCTGTCTCACTCCCACCCGGTGCTCCCGCCACGCGCGGAACTCGGCTTCTCCAGCGTGCTGACGGATTCCGGCGAATGGCGCATCTACAGCGTGCAGCTGGGCCCGACCGTGGTCCAGATCGCCCAGCCGATGAGCGCGCGCCGCACGCTGGCCGCGCATATGGCGCTGCGCACGGTCGCCCCGCTGTTGCTGCTGCTGCCGCTGCTGGCGTGGTTGATCTGGATGGCGGTGGGACGGGGTTTGCGCCCGCTGCGCGAGATTGCCACCGAGGTGCGCGCGCGCGACGCCAACACGCTGGCGCCGCTGGCCTTGCGCCAGATGCCGGACGAAATCGCCCCGCTTTCCGACGCGCTGAACCAGTTGCTGGCGCGGCTGGCGCAGGCCATCGACACCCAGCGCGCCTTCGTGGCCGACGCTGCCCACGCGCTGCGCACGCCGCTGGCGGCGCTGCAATTGCAGGCGCAACTGGTGGAGCGCGCCGACAGCGCGCCGGCCCGGCAGGAAGCCGTGTCGCAGCTGCGGCAGGGGCTGGAGCGGCTGACGCACCTCGTCGCGCAGTTGCTGACGCTGGCGCGGCAGGAGCCCGGCGCCGCGCCGCCGCCGCATGAGCCGGTGGACCTGCGCGCGCTGGCTGCGGGGGTGATCGCGGAAATGTCCCAGGCGGCCATCGACCGCGATATCGACCTGGGGCTGGAGGCCGATGATGCCGAAGGTGCCATGGTGCGGGGCGATGCAGACGCGCTGCGCATCCTGCTGACCAATCTCATCGACAACGCCCTGCACTACATTCCGGCCGGCGGGCGGATCGATGTGCGGGTGGCGAGGTTGTCTGATGGCGGCGTGGAACTGCAGGTCAGCGACAACGGCCCGGGCATTCCCGCCGACGAACGCGCGCGCGTGTTCGACCGTTTCTACCGCGTACCGGAGGCGCCCACGGGCGGCAGCGGGCTGGGGCTGGCCATCGTGGCCGAGATCGTCCAGTCGCACGGCGCCCGCGTGGCGCTGGAAGACGCCGCGCCGGGGCTGCGCGTGCGCGTGACTTTCCCCGTCGCGGCCTGAGCCTGTCGGTGCTTAGCCGACCGGCGCGAACAGCGGCTCGCCCGCGAAGTGCCGGCGCGCGTTCTCCAGGAACTGGCTGACCGACGCCAGCACCGCTTCCGGCGACCAGCCGGCCATGTGCGGGGTCAGCACCACGTTCGGGCAATCGAACAATTCCTTGGGCGGCAGCGGCTCGCTCTCATAGACATCGAGCCCGGCGCCGCCCAGCTCGCCGGCGCGCAAGGCATCGGCCAGCGCCGCCGTGTTCACCACGCTGCCCCGCGCGATATTGACGAGGTAGCCGTGCGGCCCCAGCGCGCGCAGCACCGGCGTATCGACCAGATGCCGCGTCTCCGCGCCGCCCGGCGTGGCGATGATCAGATAGTCGGCCCACTCGGCCAGCGCGCCCACATCGGCAAAGTACGAGAACGACACGTCCTCGCGCGCCCGGCGGTTGTGATAGCCGATCTCGAGGTCGAAGCCCTGGCCGCGCTGGGCAATGCGCCGCCCGATGGTGCCGAGGCCGATGATGCCGAGCCGCTTGCCCGAGAAGTTCGGCGGCAGCGGCAGCGTGTTGCGCCAGATGCCGTCGCGCGTGGCGTGGTCCAGCGCCGGCACGCGGCGCACGGTGGCCAGCAGCAGCGCCATGGCGTGGTCGGCCACGCAGCTGTCGTTGGTGCCCGCGCCGTTACCCACGGCAATCCCGCGCGCCCGGCAGGCGGCCAGGTCGATGTTCTCGTAGCCGGCGCCCAGCGCGCACACCACCTCCACAGCCGGCATGGCCGCGATCTCGGCAGCAGTCAGGCCGACCGTGCCATTGGTCAACACGGCGCGGAACGTCTTGCCGTGCGCCGCCACCTCCGCCGCCCGGCCCTCGGCCGTGGGCGCGTAGCGGACGTCGTACTGGGCGGAGACGAGTTCAAGATGAGCGGGTTCGAGCTGGATCAGGACAAGCAGGGCGGGCTTCATGACGTAACGGCGAGGGAAGTGAATGGAGGATGCCGGCGGACCGACGCGACATTCTATGCCCGACGCCGGATCAATGCTTGACCACGCAAGGGTCGGGGCGCGCAGAAATGGGTACGGTTTGGGGGCGGGGGAGGCGGAAGGCGGCGGAAACGCCTGCGCAGAAACGGGTACGCTTTGGCCCCATCCGGGCCGGATCAGGCGACCGCGAGATCGGCGTCGAGTACCTTCTGGGCCAGGGTTTCCGCACGCCGCAGGAACTGCGCGGCCAGCGCGGGATTGGCGATCTGGCTCGCCACGCCCGCATCGACGAATCGCGTCATTTCCGCGTGGAACGCCTTGGCCGTCTCGGGTTGGGACAGGAGCGCCAGCCGCTCGCGCAGACGGTCTTTGTACGACGGCACGGTCCAGCCATAGTCGATCAGCTTCCTGCCGATCAGCGCCATGTCAGGCGTGAGCTGGCGGTCCGTCAGGAACTTGATGTCCCAGACGTCGCGCGCCTTGATGTAGGGGCGGGCGCCCAGTGCCACCATCTTGTCGGCAAGGATTTCGCGCGGCGTCTCCGCCGTGACGATCATCTGGCGGAGGGGTTCCGGCAAGTGCGGATAGTTGGCGCTGACCGCGACCAGATCGGGATCGTGCGCCGGCACATTGGCAACCTCGATATGGATGACCTGACCCTGCGGCACGCTGCGGTCGGCCTGTGGCATCTGCACGCGTGCGCTCCAGCGCGCGACGTGAACGTCCGACGGGGCCGCATCCTTCGCGGGCGTGCGGATCTCCACCTCCAGGCCGTAGGCATTGGCAATTTCCCGTCGGAGCAGGGCCTCGAACGGCGCCATGACAGTAGGATCGAATGCGCGTCCGGCAACGAAGTCCAGGTCCTCGGAATAGCGCGTGCCCTGATAGCAGAGCCGCAACGCGGTGCCGCCCTGGAAGGTCAGCGCGGCGGCCGCGCCGCTCTGCAGCAGGGCGTAGAGGATTTCGTAGTGGAGGATTTCCTTGGCGATCGTGCCCGCCGGCACGCGCCGCTCGGTGGCGTATCGGCCGGCCAGTGCCAGGAGATCAGTACGGGTGCGAAATGGCATGGTCCGAATGGGGAGACTGCGAGGGAATCTGCACGAGATCGACATTGCGCCCGGCGCGGCGCAGGTCCTTCAGCGCGCGTTCGGGCTTGGCGACATACATTTTGCGCCGTGCATCGAAGACGAGATCGTCGCGCAGGGTGTCGATGTGCCGCGCCGTATGGGTGAATTCGAGCGTCCCGTACGGCGTGTGGAACGTCTGGCTGCGGCCTGTCGTCATCAGCGTCAGCCGCGAAGGGAGTTGCGACAGCCATCCCGCCTCGGATAACGCCGATTCGAGGCTCAGGTAGTTAAGGTCCCACGGGCGCAGGAACGCCGGCAGGGCGCTGAGCACGTCGGGCGGCAGGGAGCGTGCCCGCGGATTGATATAGAGCCCACGGGCGATCCGCTCGATCATCCCGGTGCGCTGGTGACGGGACAGCGACTTGTTGAGCGTGTCGCCGGACTCCCCAAAAAGCTGGCTGAGGACGGGAAGCGAAAAGCTCCAGATGCCGGCGCGATCCCAATGCTCCAGGGTGGCCAACAAGGCACTGAGGATCATTATCTCTACGATAAATGGACAGATTTGGTCATTATATGTGCAGATCCTGCGGGTGCCCAGCTTATCTATACAGTAACAGGACATAAATAGGCGGTTTTCGTATAGATACCATGCCTTCACCGCACGGTGGCGTCCGCGCCACTATGCTTGGGAGCATTCACGTCCGGAATCTCATGTCCACCCTCCTCACCACTCCCCGCTGGCGCTGGCTGCCCGCCCCTGATACCTGGCAATACCACGCCCTGCTTGGCGCGGCGGGGATGCTGGTGCTTGGGCCGCTCGGCTGCGTGGCGGCGGCCTATATGAACTTCTCGCTCGGGTTCTTTATTGGCGGGCAGGTGCTGGCCGGCATTCTGGGTTCGGCGGTGACGGCGGGCTATGGCGCGGCGGGGCGGCATGGGGCGAACTACATCCAGACGGCGGCGGCGTCCGTGGCCGGGATGGGCGGGATGGTCGTGGTGATCCAGGCGATGGGCTGGATGGGCATGGATGCGCCGCCGCTCTGGCACCTGATCGGCTACATGCTGTGCATCGGCATGTATGGCGTGGGTGTGGGCATGCTCTACACGCCCTTGCTGGTGGACCGCATGCAGCTGACGTTCCCGTCCGGGCTGGCCGTGGCCAACATCCTGCGCGCGTTGACCGATCCGGTGCTGCTGCGGCGCTCGGTGGCGCGGCTGGGTGGCGGCATCGCGCTTGGGGCGGTGGCCGGGGTGGGGGTCACGCGCGTGGCGTGGCTGGGCGCCATCGACCTGTCCGCGTCCACCTTCGGCGCCGGGATGATCGTCGGCGCGCGCATCGGTATCGCGGCGCTGGTCGGGGGGCTGGCGGGATGGGCGCTGACGCCGTATTTCGTGTCGATTGGCTGGCTGGCGCCGGGCGACCCCTATCGCAAGATCACCTTCCTGATCGCGCTGGGCATGATCATGGGCGCGGCGCTGATCGATGTGTCGATGCTGCTCGTGCGGGCCTGGCGGGAGCGGCAGCCGGCCAACCCGGCGCCGGCCCCCGCCTCCCAACAACGCGGCCTGCCGATGCGCTGGATCTGGCTCTGGGTGGTGGTCTGGGGCGCGGCGGTGGTGGCGGCCGGCGCGGTGTGGTTCGGCCAGCCGGTGGGCTACCAGCTGATGGCCGTGGCGCTGGTGCTGGTGTTCGCGCTGGTCAACGGCATCTCGGTCGGCATGGTGGACTCCAATCCGATCTCGTCGGCCTTCGTGCTCACGGTGATCCTGATGGCCGCCGTGGGGCTGCGCGAGCCCCATATCGGCCTGATCGCCGCGACCGTGCTGCTCGTCTCCACGGCCGAGGCGTGCGACATGCAGCAGGACCGCTCCACCGGCTGGCGGCTCGGCACCAACCGGATGACGCAGTTCGGCTATCAGGTGGCCGGCATCGTCGTGGGCGCGGTGCTGGCGGTGCTGCTGGCGCGGCTGTTCATGCAGGCGTATCCGGTGCTGCGGCTCGACCAGACCCTGCTGCCGGCCGATCAGCAGCCGGCGCGCTGGACCTCCGCGATGACCTACAAGATCGTCGGCGCGCTGCGCAGCATGACCGAGGACCGGCCCTACCAGCGGCTGGCGGTGTGGATCGGGGTGGGTATCGGCCTGGTGACCGAGGTCGCGCGCAAGACGATCCGCGCATCGGCCCGCTACCGGCGCTTCGCGCAGTCCGGCGGCACCGGCAAGACCGTCGATTTCCTGCTCGATGCCGCCGTGCTGCCGTCGCCGTACGCGTCGTCGTTCGGGGGCTTCGTGAACCTGCCGGCCGCTGCGTGGATGGCGGCGGGCGGGGTGCTGGCCAGCGTGGTGAATAGTGTGGCGAACAGCGTGGCGAAAAACCGCTCGGCGCCCGCCGGCGATGCCGCGCTGCCCGAGGACATGAGCACGACCTCGCTGGTGGGCGGCGGGCTGATCGCCGGCGATGCCTTGGCGGCGCTGGCGCTGGGCGTGGCAGGGTTGGTGGCGGTCGTGGGCTGACCGCCTTCCAGCCGGGCGCTCACACCTCCTTCGTCATCCCCTTGAAGTCGATCCACTGGCCGAACTGTTCCTCGGTGACGTGGCCGGAGGCGATGGCGGCCTCGCGCAGGGACAGGTTTTTCTTCACGGCCAGCTTGGCGATTTCGGCGGCTTTGTCGTAGCCGATATGCGGGTTCAGCGCGGTCACGGACATCAGGGAGCGTTCGAGCAGTTCCTGGATGCGCGCGCGGTCGGGCTCCACGCCTTCCACCATGTGTTCGGCGAAGCTCGACGCTGCGTCGGCCAGCAGTACCACAGACTGCAACAGGCTATAGACGATCACCGGCTTGTAGGCGTTGAGTTCGAGCGTGCCGAGGCTGTTGGCCAGCGTCACCGTCGTATGGTTGCCGATGATGCGGCAGCAGACCATGGCGAGGGCTTCGGCCTGGGTCGGGTTGACCTTGCCGGGCATGATCGACGAACCGGGTTCGTTGGCCGGCAGTTGCAGTTCGGCAAACCCGGCGCGCGGGCCTGAGCCGAGCAGCATGAAGTCCCGCGCGATCTTCAGGAACGACGACGCCGTGGTGTTCAGCGCGCCCGACAGATCGACCAGCGCGTCATGGGCGGCCTGGAGCGCGAAGCGGTTCGCCGCGGGCTCGAACGGCAGGCCGGTGTAGCCGGCCAGCGAGCGGGCAAACGCGGCGGCGAATCCCGGGGGCGCGTTCAGGCCGGTGCCGACGGCGGTGCCGCCCTGCGCCACCGGCATCGCGCGCAGCATGGCCTGTTGCAGGCGCGATTGCGCGTCCGCCACCTGCGTCATGTAGCCGGAAAATTCCTGGCCGAGGGTCAGCGGCACCGCGTCCTGCAGGTGCGTGCGGCCCACCTTCACGATGTCGGCAAACGCTTCCACCTTCTTTGCGAAGGTTTGTTGCAGTTTTTCGAGCGAGGGGAGCAGGGTCTGCTGGATAGCGCGCGTGGCGGCGATGTGCATCGCCGTGGGAAAGCTGTCGTTGGACGACTGGCTCGCGTTGACGTGGTCGTTCGGGTGAACCGGCTTCTTGCTGCCGACCTCGCCGCCCAGCAGCTGGATGGCGCGGTTGGAGATCACCTCGTTGAGGTTCATGTTGGTCTGCGTGCCCGAGCCGGTCTGCCAGACCGAGAGCGGGAACTCGGCCGGCCACTTGCCGGCGATGACTTCCTCGGCGGCCTGCTCGATGGCTTCGGCAATCTCGGGCTTCAGCACGCCCAGGTCGCGATTCGCACGGGCCGCGCAGAGCTTGAGCACGGCGAACGCCTCGATCAGCGCCGGGGGCATCTTCTCAGTGCCGATGCGGAAATTCTGGCGGGAGCGCTCGGTCTGGGCGCCCCAGAGATGATCGGCCGGCACGGCCACATCCCCGAGGCTGTCTTTTTCGATGCGGGTGGCTGACGAGGGGTTTGCGGGCTTGGCGGACATGGACGGACTCCTTGAGGAAAGGCTGCAGGATCAGGCAGGACTGCTAGCATAGCCTTCCCGCGTCACATTCGCGCTGAAGCCCCTTTCGCCGTCAGGCGGTTAGATTGCCGTGGAGATTGCTGTCGATGCCGGCGGGTCAGGCGGTCATCTTGAGGCACATTTCCATGCAGGCCTGGCACGCCGCGGCGCATTCCTGGCAGTGCCAATGGTCATGTCGTTCACATTCTTCCTTGCACCATTTACACACTTCGGCGCAGTCTTCACAGACGAGGGGAGCAAATTCGCTATTGCGCAGCATGTAGGAGGCGGCGAGGGTGCAGATGCCGGCGCAGTCCATGTCCAGGGCGATGCAGCGGGTCATCTTCCGGGCGTCTTGCTCCTCGAGGCAGGCGGCCGCGCACTTCAGGCTGGCGGCCGCACAGGCATTGCAGGCGGCGATACAGTCGGCATACCGGTCAAAATTCTCTCGCACTGTGGGTCGAATCATCGGGTGTCCTCCTTGGGGGTGGGTGGTCGACAACCAGCAACCGTTATCCACAATAGCAGGCGCCTCGGCGTCCTGCCGCAATGTGGCGTGGTCTACAATGGCCGCCTCAGGTTCGGCGCCGTCAGCGTTGGATAGTTCCGGTCCATCGATTTGAATGGCCGGAGAAGCGTGAAGAAGTTGCAAATTGGCAGCGATAAGCTGCGAGAAAGGACGGCATCATGGGTGAAGCAAAACGGCGGGGCACGCCCGAGGAACGGGCGCAGCAGGCGCAGGCACGAATCGACGCCCTGCGGCCCGCACAACTGGTCTGCGGCGCGTGCAAGACCTCGTTCACCAATTTCGATGCGATTCCGGCCCCCGGCCTGCGCGGCATCGACGCCGTATTCGGCGGCGAGTGCCCGAGCTGCGGCAACGATGTAGTCGTATTCAAGGGCGAACCCCAGGCGGTGGCCGAGGCCATGCTGGCCTACGAGCGGATGATGGGCGAGAGCGCGCGGCTGGGCTACCAGTCGGCCGATGGCCGGCACGTGCCGTTCGACGAGGCCGCGCCGCAGGCATCGGACGCGTCCGACGACTCGACCAAGCACTGAGCCCCCGGGCGGGTGGCGCTTTCAGCGCCGAAAGTCCGCCGGTGATGCCCCTTCAGGGCGTCAGGCTTCCAGCGCCATCAGCTCCGCCGGGCCAATCTCGTAGCGGCCCCGGCCGAGCGCCTTGGCGCGGTAGAGCAGCGCGTCCGCCATGCGCTTGAGCGTCTCGTCCGTCATCGGGCTGCCGCGATAGAGCGCCACGCCGATGCTGACGTCCACATCGGCCATCACGCCGTCGAAGTAAAAGCGCTGGCCGATGGAGTCCAGGATGGACTCGGCAATGCGCTGGGCCGTGGCGGGCGAGGGGATGTCTTCCAGGATGACCGCGAATTCATCGCCGCCCAGCCGTGCGACGTGGTCCTGGTCGCGCACGCAGCGGCGCACGCGCAGGGCGAACGACTGCAGCAGCATGTCGCCCGTGGCATGGCCGTGCGCGTCGTTCACCGCCTTGAAGCGGTCCATGTCGAGGAACAGCAGCGCTATCAGACTATTCTCATCACGGCTGCGCGCCATGGCCGCGTGGAGCTGGCTCTCGAAGGCGCTCCGGTTCTCGAGCTGCGTCAGGTGATCGGTTTGGGAGATCCGCGCCAGCCGCTGGTGCTCCAGCTTGCGCTGGGTGATGTCCTGCACGTGGATGTGCACCCCCACCACCTGCTTGCCGTCCTCGCTCCATTCGGGGCGGTAGCTCATTTCCATCCAGTGCGGCTGCGGCGTGCGGTATTCGCTCTCGAACGTGATCACGGCGCCCGCCAGCGCCTGTTGCAGGAAGGGGCGCGCCAGCGCGTAGCGCTCCTCGCCCAGCAGCTCCCGCACAGTCTTGCCCCGGATCGCCTCCACCGGCATGCCGAATGCCTGCTCGTAGGCGATGTTGTTGAAGACGTAGCGCTCGTCGTTGTCGACAAAGGCCAGCAGCGAAGGCAGGTTGTCCGTGACCGCGCGCAGCCGGCGCTCGCTGCGCGCCAGTTGCTGGCCGCGCTGGCGCACATCGCGCATCAGGCGGATGAACGCGCGCGTTACGTCGCCGATTTCATCGCGCTGGGGGCGGCGCGGCAGGCGCTCGAAGGCGTCGGCGTCGTCGGCGCTGGCCTGCACCACCTGATGCAGCCGCGACAGCGGCATGAGCAGCCGCCGCACCGCCAGCCAGATCGCCAGCGCCACGCCGCCCAGCACCAGCCCCGCCATCATCAGGAAGCGTCGCTGCATCTGGCGCAAGGGCGCGTAGGCCTCGCGCGCGGGCAGCACGGCGATCAACTCCCAGCCCGTGGTGGACATCAGGTAGCGCGCGATCACGGGCCGTTCCGGCATCAGGAATTCGAACGTCGCAGTCTGGTCCGTCTCGCCGCAGGTGTCGCCCACGGCGCGGGCCGGCTGGCGGGCCTGGCGGGTGTCCGGATGCTGCACGTAGACCGGCTTGGCACCCGCCGACACCAGACAGTAGAACCCGGTGCTACCCAGCCGGCTACGCGCGATCTCGACCAGGAAGTTCGAGCGCGACAGATCGAGCCAGCCGCCCACCAGGCCGAGGAACTGCTTCGACGCCGAGACCACCGGCATCGCCACCAGCACGCCAATCGTGCCATCGACGCGCGCGTGGATCGGCGCGGCCACCACCGGGTTCAGCGTGCGCACCGCCTCGCGGAAGTAGTCGCGGTCGGCCACCTCGATCGGCGGGCCGGAGGATGTCAGCACGCTGCCCGTGGCATCCGTCACCACCACCGAATTGAACGCCGCCGGCACCGGGATGGTCTTGCCGATGACGTCGAGCAGGTCGGCGCGCACGTCCTCCCGAGCCCGGCCGTGTGCGCCCTCCAGCACCGCGCCGATCTGCGGTGCCATATGGGCCAGCATCACGATGCGGTCGTCCATGGCCGTGTCGAGCTGGTCGGCAGAAAGCTTGACGATGGAGTCCTGCTGGTTCTGGAGGGCGTCCTCCAGGTCCCGGTGCGCGTAATAGAGCGAGCCGAGTACGATGCCCGTCCCCAGCACGGCGGCGAGCACCGTGGTGATCAGCGCGATGCGCGCCTTCAGGGAGGGTTGGATGCGGGGCATGCTGACAAACGCGGGCAATACGGAGGGCGAGGGCGCGCGGGAGTGGAAAACAATGCTGCTCACGCACTTCCCGTGCCTGATTCCGGGGGTGCGGCAGCGGGGGGAACCTATCACGCATCACCCGTTTGAGTCAGCCGGGGGAAACGGCGTTGACAACGGCCGCGCATTTCTGCTGGCGGCCCGCGCATGTGTGTGCGGAAGCACTGTGCGCCGTTGGGCCGGCACGGTATAGTGCGGCCGGCGTGTCGAAATTGCCCCCCAAACGAGGGGGAGCCGGCGCCATTTTCCACCGTCTTTTATCCTGCCTTCATGACTTTGTCCGCGTGGTTGCCCGTTCTGCCCTGGCTGCTGGTTGCAGCGGGCGGCGCTTTGGCGGGCTGGGCGGCGCGGGCTTGGTGGAGCCGCCGGGCGTCCGGGCAGGTGACCCAGGCCCAGGCGACGCAGGACCAGACCGAACGCCGCCGCGTGGACGAGTACATCCGCCATCTGGCGCAGCACGATGCGCTGACCGGGCTGCTGAACCGCGCCGCGCTGCACAGCCGCACCGAGGCCGTCCTCGACGATGCGCGCCGCCATGGCGAGCGCGTGGCGCTACTGCTGCTCGACCTCGACCACTTCAAGCACATCAACGAAACCCTCGGGCACCCGGTGGGCGACGACGTATTGCGCACGATTGCCCAGCGCCTGCGCGGCACGGTGCAGCCGCGCGACGTGGTGGCACGCATGGGCGGCGACGAATTCGCCGTGGTGCTGGGCGGCCTGCGCCATGACAGCGAGGCCGAACTGACGGCGGCCAAGATCCTGGCGCGCGTCTCCGAAGGCTTGCAGCTGGCCGGGCACCTGGCCGGGCAGCCGCTGCGGGTGACGCCTTCGCTCGGCATGGCGATCTATCCCGACGATGGCGAGACGCTGACCGACCTCCTGAAATCCGCCGATTCGGCCATGTACGCGGCCAAGCGCGGCGGCCGGGCGCAGCTGCGGCGCTTTGCGAGCGAGATGGCCGAGGCTTCGCTGACCCGCTTCACGATCGAGGCGCTGCTGCGCCGCGCGCTGGCCGAACAGGAATTCCGGCTGCGCTACCAGCCCATCGTCGACCTCGCCACGCTGAACGTGGTGGGCGTGGAGGCGCTGATCGCCTGGGAAACCCCCGAGCGCGGCGTGATGCAGCCATCCGAATTCATCCCGATTGCCGAGCAGTGCGGGATGATCGACGCGCTGGGCGAGTGGACGCTGGCCACCGCATGCCGCGACATCCAGACCCTGCGCAACGAACTGGGCCGCGACATCGACGTGGCGGTGAACATCTCGCCCTTGCAACTGCGCCGGGCGGACTTCCCGGAGACCGTCGCGCGCTGCCTCCAGGCGGCCAGCCTGCCGGCCCCGAGCCTGACCATCGAGGTCACCGAAGGCATTCTCGTGGATGGCGGCGAGACCACGATCGAGTCGTTCCGGCGCGTGCGCCAGTTGGGCGTGAGTGTGTCCATCGACGACTTCGGCACGGGTTATTCGGGCCTGGGCTACCTGACGCGGCTGCCGATCAGCAAGCTCAAGATCGACAAGTCATTTGTCGATGACCTGGCCGTGCCCGGCCACGACCGCGCGGTGGCGGCCGCCATCATCGCGCTCGGCCATCAACTGCACCTGCACGTGGTGGCGGAAGGTGTGGAGTCGACCGCGCAGCTGGATTTCCTGCGTGGCGAGGGCTGCGACGCGGTGCAGGGTTTCCTGTTCTCCCAACCGCTGGGGCTGAACGCGCTGCGCGACCTGCTGCTGGCCGGAGACGGCTTCTCGCGCGTCGCCTGAGGCCCCTCCGGCACCCATCCGGCGCCGCAGAAACGGGTACGCTTCAGGTTCGCTGTGGCCATGAAAAAACCCGGCTGGCGCTCAGGCGCACAGCCGGGTTTGTCTTGTCTGGGGATCAGTCGGGGCTCAGCCGTTGACGATGGACGCCGCCGCGTCCTCGCCGTTGGGCGAATGGAGCCGGCGGTACAGTTCGTCGATGCGCAGCCGGCTGCTCGCCAGTTCCTCGCGTCCCTGTTCGGTCAGTTGGTAGACCCGCCCGATACCGTCGCGCAATACACTTTCCAGATACCCATCCATCTGCAACGCGCGCAGCAAAGGCCGCACTGTGCCGATATCCACCTGGAATCCGTACTCCATCAGCATTTCTGCAAGCATGGCCACGGTGGCGGGCACCTCCATGGCGAATTGCAAGACGTAGACGCGGGCTAACAAGCCGAGGAACTGTCGTTTCATGAGGCAGGCAACGCAAAGGGGGGACTGGCGGTTGACGCGGATTTTACCGCGCGCGCTGCGGCGCTGCCCAAGAGATGCCGAAGTCGCATACGATAGGCGCTTTCCGACGGCAGAAAAAAAAGAAGCCGCCAGGGTTGCCTGGCGGCTTGTCGGGAATGCGTCGGAGGGGTCAATTAACTCTGGCGCAGAACAGAGTTTAGCGGAATCGAATACGCGATGTCACGCCCTGTGCTAGGGCTCCCCACATATGGGGGGTAGGTATGAAAGGCATCCGAAAGCGATTCTGCGGCGATTCCGCAACAATGGTGATCTTTGCCCCACTTTTGGGCAGACTTTGCGACTTTTAGCGCGTGTTCTTTGGCCATTTTCGTGGTCAGGATCAGGTCCGATTCCAGCGCGCAGCCTGCCGTCGGGCGCGGTGTAATGGCAGTACGGTGTCGCGCGTCGTGTTGTTCAATCAACCTACGGCACGGGGCATATCGATCGATTTTTCGTCGTTTTGTATCCAATGCGCAACGGTTTCGCGGCAGGCGCCCGAATCGTTGCTTCTCACGAAGCCCATGAAACCCTCCGACCTGATTCGTCTGCTGTCGCTGTCCGCCATCTGGGGCGCCAGTTTCCTGTTCGTGCGCATCGGCGCGCCGGTGCTGGGGCCGCTGCCGACAGCGTTCTTCCGCGTGCTGATCGGTGCCGTCACGCTGGCGGCCTGCCTGATGCTGATGAAAGTGAAATGGGATATGCAGGGCAAGTGGCGCCCGGTGATCGCGCTGGGCATCATCAACTCGGGTATCCCGTTCGTGATGTATTCGGTGGCTGCGTTGTGGCTGCCGGCGGGCTATTCGGCCATTTTCAACGCGATGACGCCGCTGATGGGCGTGCTGATCGGCAGTCTGTTCTTCGCCGAGAAGCTGACGCGCGCCAAGGGGATGGGGGTGCTGATCGGGCTGGCCGGGGTGGCGGTGCTCACGCGCACTGGCCCGGTGGTGTTCTCGCACGACGTGTTGCTCGGCGCGCTGGCCTGCCTGGTGGCGACCTCGTGCTACGGGCTGGCCGGCTTCCTGACGCGCCGCTGGATCACCGCGCGCGGCGGCCTGGATAACCGGCTCGTGGCGGCGGGCAGCATGGTCGGCGCGACGCTGTTCCTGCTGCCGTTCAGCCTGGCCGCGCTGGCGCGCGAGAACACGCTGCCGGCCGCTGGCCTGGGCGTGTGGGCGGCCATGCTCGGCCTCGGCATGGTCTGCACGGCCATCGCCTACGTGCTGTATTTCCGGCTGGTGGCGGATCTGGGCCCGGTGCGGTCGCTGACGGTGACCTTCCTGATTCCGCCGTTCGGCATCGTCTGGGGCTGGATGTTCCTGGGCGAGACGCTGTCGTGGGCGCATGCCGCCGGAATGCTGCTGATCGGCGCGGCGGTCTGGCTGGTGCTGAAGCCGGCCGCGCCGGCGGTCAAACCCGCTGCGGCAAGCTCCTGACGACTGGCTTATTGGTCTGACTTATTGGTCTGACTTAGTGGCGGTGGTCGCCACGGTCACCATGGTCGCGGTGGTCGTCATGGCCGCGATGGTCATCGTGACGGTCGCGGCCATACCCATAGCCATGGCCGTTGTCGTGACGATGCCACGCCTGGTACTGGCGGCGGTCATACCAGCGGCCGCCATCCCAGTAGCGATCGCCATGCCAGCCGATCACGACCGGCGCCACCACCACCGGCGCCGGACGATAGACCACCGGCGGCGGCGGCATGTAGACCGGGGCCGGACGGGGCTCGACATAGACGGGAGCGGGTGCCACGTAGACCGGGGCCGGCGCGCCGAGGTTGACGTCGATATCGACGCGCGCCATGGCGGCAGTGGAAGCTGCCAGCGCGGCGGCGCCAGCGACGAAAACCAGCAGGGAAAGGGGACGCTTGTTCATAGTATTCACCAGGGGGTGAGAGGTTATGACTCCACTCTACCCATCTGGCGTATTACTATTCACGCACATTTGTAACAGAATCGGCCAATTCTGTAAGAGATCCGGCCGGCACTTCTGCCCGGCCGATTACTCGCTTCCCGGCACCACCTGGCAGGCCGGGCACAGGCCATAGAGCACCAGCATGTGCTCGCGCAACTCGAAATCATTCTCGGCCGCCACCTTGCGCTGGCGTTGCTCGATCCCCTCGTCACGGAATTCCTCCACCACCCCGCAGCTCACGCAGATCAGGTGGTCATGGTGGCCGCCTTCGTTCAGTTCGAACACGGCGTGGTCGGCTTCGAACGTGTGCCGCAGGAGGATATTGGCCTGCACCAGCTGGTTCAGCACGCGATAGACCGTGGACAGGCCCGCATCCACTTCCTGCGCCAGCAGGATCCGGTAGACATCTTCCGCGCTCAGGTGGCGGCGGTCGCTGCGCCGGAACGCCTCCAGCACATGCATGCGGGGCGACGTGGCTTTGAGGCCGGCGCGTTGGAGAGGGGTAGGGCTGGACTTCACGGATGACAGGGACATGCGGCGGCTCGCACCGGGCGGGGTGCGCTCAGTTAGTTGACTCCACGAGGATTCCGAAGGCGGTGGGCGCGGGTATCGAGGTATCGATGGCCCACCGGCCGAGGCGTGCTGGAAATCAGGCGAGAAGCACCCGGGCCGGACGACGCAGACTGGCAGCCCGTCCCGGGCGGCGCGCCGTGCCTGACGGCGCGCGGAATAAAAAGGTGGCCTGGCTTGTCGCAGGATGACGCGATCGGGAAAACGGGGTCTGGATGTTTTCCCGATCTTCCTGCGACTGGCTACTACCAAACGCTCCGTGTGTCGGAGCGGTCCCCACAAAAGTCGGTAACAGGCGCCGCATTGCTGCCACGCCCTGAAAACTGTTTTGTCTGCGCCGGCGGTGCCGTTCGTCAGACAGTGAAAGCAGTGTAAATGGGAATCGATCTCATTTCAAGAGGAATTTTCAGGAATTTTTGATGGGCGAGTCCGTTGTGAAAAATGGACAAAGCGGCCGCTGCACGGGCGACAGTACCCAATAGGGGGGGGTGCCGTAGGCGCCACTTTCGCTTATGGTCTGCCCGGTCTGAAAAAAGAACAGCCCCCTAAATAAAAGCGGGGTTGCGGGAGAAATCGGGTGCAAAACAACAAAAAACGAGGCGGTTGCCAGCACGGCGCCGCAGGGGTGGCGCGCGCAGGGTCCACGGGCATGGCGAGGGTCTTCCGGCGATGGCTGGGAACGATCCTGGCGCTGTGGCTGATGGCTGTCGCGCAACTGGCATGGGCGGTGCCGCCCACGGTGACGTCGATCAGCCCTTCCAGCGGATCCGCCGCCGGCGGCACGATTGTGACGATCATCGGGACCGATTTCACAGGCATACCCGACGTCAGGTTCGGCGCGACCTCGGCCAGCTTCGTCGTGGGCAGTTCGACGAATATCACCGCCACAGCGCCCCCCGGGGCCGCCGGCACGGTCGATGTGACCGTGACCACGGCAGACGGCACCAGCGCCATCAGCGCCGCAGACAGGTTCACCTATGTCACGCTGCCCACGGCGGGGGCGGTATCCGCCACGGTGGCCTACGGGAGCACCAACAACCCGATCACGCTAAATCTGACCGGCGGCGCGGCCACCAGCGTCGCGGTGGCGACGGGGGCCTCCCATGGCACCGCTACGCCGTCGGGCACGACGATCACCTATACGCCCACTGCCGGCTATGCCGGCCCGGACAGCTTCACCTACACGGCGACGAACGGGGCGGGTACCTCGGCGCCGGCCACGGTCACGGTCACGGTTTCGGCGCCGACGATCAGCTATGCGCTGCCCTCGCCAACCGCCGCCACCGCAGGCGTGCCGCACAGCCAGTCGCTGGCCATGGCGTCCGGCGGCGCCGCGCCGTACACCTATACGCTCGCCTCAGGCGCACTGCCGTCTGGGATCAGCCTCGCCTCCAACGGTACGCTGGCCGGCACGGCCACGAGCGCCGGCACCTACGTCTTCACGGTCAAAGCGACCGACAGCAGCACAGGTGTCGGCCCGTTCTCCAAGACGAGCAGTCCGCTGACGTTGTCGGTCCTTCCGCCAACCCTCTCGATGAGTCCGAGCACCTTGCCGACTCCCGTGGTCGCCATCGCCTACAGCCAGACCATGTCGACAAGCGGCGGGACCGCGCCGTACAGCTATGCCGTGACGAGCGGTACGCTCCCGTCCGGGCTGGCGCTAAGCCCGAGTGGGGTGTTAGCGGGCACGCCAACCGGGGGCGGCGCTGTCGCTTTCAGCATCACCGCGACCGACACCGCAGGCTTCTCGACTACGCAGAGCTACGTGATGACCGTCGGCGTGCCGATGGTGACCATGAGTCCGACGGCCGTGCCAAACGGCACCGTGGGTGCGCCCTACAACCAGGTCCTGACGGCAGGTGGGGGCACGGCGCCGTATACCTATGCCGTGACCAGCGGGGCGCTGCCGGCCGGCGTAACGCTGTCCCCGGCGGGCTTGCTGTCGGGGACGCCGACAGCGAGTGGCGCCTTCAACGTCACCGTAACCGCCACGGACAGCAGCACCGGCGGCGGCCCATACACGGGCAGCCGGCCCTACACGCTGATCGTGGGAACGCCCACGCTGACGCTGTCGCCCGCCACGCTACCCACGCCGACCTTCGGCACCGCCTACAGCCAGACGCTGACCGGCGCTGGCGGTGTGGCACCCTACACCTTCAGCATCTCGGCCGGCACGCTGCCGCCCGGATTGTCGTTGAACGCGAGCACTGGTGTGCTGAGCGGTACCCCGACCACGCCGGGCGCCTCCACCTTTACCGTGAAGATCATGGACAGCAGCACGGGGGTGGGCGCGCCATTCACCACCACCCGCAGCTTCACGCTGGCCACGGCGCAGACGATTCCCACAGCGCCGCCGGTGGCGGTGACCACGGCCTCCAACGGACCAGTGACGATCCATGCCGCCGCCAACGCCACGGGCGCGCCGTTCTCGGGCGTGACGATCACCACGCCGCCGGCCAGTGGCAGCGTGGTCGTCAATGGGCTGGACATCGTCTACACCCCCACGCCGACCACCTCGGGCGCGGTGACGTTCGCCTACGCGCTGAACAATAGCGCCGGGGCCTCGGCGCCGGTGACGGTCACCGTCAACGTGAACGCGGTGCCGATCGCGGTGGCCCAGCGGCAGCTCTCGACCCTCGCCAACCGGCCGGTCAGCGTGGACGTGACCGAGGGCGCCACGGGTGGCCCGTTCACGGGCGTGACCATCGTCTCGGTGACGCCGGCCAACGCCGGCAGTGCCACCGTGGCCGCCAGCGCGGCCAAGAGCCCCGCCAGCGCGGACAAGCAGGTGGCTGCCGCCGCCGGCTACACGGTGACGTTCACGCCGGCTGCCGCGTTCTCGGGCGCCGCCGTGGTGACCTACACGCTGAGCAATGCCATCGCCACCTCGTCGCCAGCCGTGCTCGAGCTGAGCGTGGCCGCGCGCCGCGATCCGTCGACCGACCCGGACGTCTCGGGCCTGATCAACGCCCAGATCCAGGCCGCGCGCCGCTTTGCGACGGCGCAGCTCAGCAATTACAACCAGCGTCTGGAGCAGTTGCACGGCAAGGGTCGGGCGCCGTCTGGCAACCAGATCACGGTGCAGATGCCGCGCACCGAGGGCGATACGCGGCGCTGCGAGTCCGAGCAGAACCTGACCGCGCGCGATGCCTGCCTGCGCGGCGTGCTGCCCGCGAGCCGGCTGGCCGACACGGGCCGGCGCGGTGGGATGGATAGGGGAGCGGGATCGCGCGAGGCCGCGGTGGCCGCCGAAGCCGGCGCCGGCGATGGGACCGGCGATGGGACCGGCGATGGGACCGGCGAGGGCACCGCACCAGACCTGCCGAATGCCGGCGCCGCGTCGACGCCGGACAATGACGATATCCGCCTGGCCTTCTGGACCGCCGGCACGGTGGACTTCGGCTTCGCCAACACCACGGCGCAACGGTCTGGCTTCCGCTTCACCACGGGCGGCGTGACCGCCGGCGCGGACTACCGGTTCTCGGACGAATTCACGCTCGGCCTCGGCTTTGGCTACGGGCGCGATTCGACGGACGTCGGGGCCTCCGGCACGCAAAGCAAGGCCGACGCCTTCAGCGTGGCGCTCTACGGCAGCTATCGCCCGAAGCCCTCGCTGTTTATCGACGGGGTGGCCGGCTACGGCTCGCTGAATTTCGATTCGCGCCGCTGGGTGGGCGACGAAAGCGCCTTCGCCTATGGCAGCCGCGACGGGCATCAGGTCTTCGCCTCGGTCTCCACCGGCTACGAGTACCGCGACTCGGCGTGGCTGGTGTCGCCCTACGGCCGCCTGTCGGTCTCGGAAAGCACGCTCGACCGGTATTCGGAAACGGGCGCCGGCTTCAGTTCGCTGACCTACTTCGGGCAGACCGTGACCGCGGTGTCCGGCACGCTGGGCCTGCGCACCGAGTACGCGCAGCCCACGCGCTGGGGCCTGTTCCTGCCGTTCGCGCGGGTCGAATTCCAGCATGACTTCAACGGCCAGAGCGGGGCCGGGCTGGCCTATGCCGACCTGGCCGGCGCCGGGCCGGCCTACACCGTGAACGGCTCGCCGTACGGTCGCGACCGCGTGCAGGTGGGTCTGGGCGCCAAGCTGCGCACCCGCTCGATGCGCTTCGGGCTGGACTACAACGTGATGTTCGGCATGGGCGGATTGCAGCAGGGCGTGCGGCTGACCTTGGCGGCGCCGTTCTGATTTACGCCGCCTTCACGAAATCGATAAAAGCGCGCAGCGGCGCGGGCACGTGGCGATGGCCGGGGTAGTAGAGGAACGGTCCGGAGAACGTCTGCCACCACGGCTCCAGGATGGGCTCCAGCGCGCCGCTGTCGAGGTAGCGGCGCAGGCCGCCCTCGAAGAAATGGACCACGCCGCCGCCCGCCAGGGCGATCTCGAAGGCGAGGTGGAAGGCGGCGGCCGGCTTCACGACCAGCGGGCCGGGCGGGTCCAGCGTCACGACCTCGCCATCGCGCTCGAAGATCCACGGCGGCATCGCGCCGCCCGCGAACTGGCCGCGCAGGCAGGCATGGCCGAGGAGTTCGCGCGGATGGCTGGGCCGGCCGTGCCGATCCAGATAGGACGGCGCCGCAGCCGTCGCAAAGCGCTGCACGCGCGCGCCAATCGGCACGGCGATCATGTCCTGCTCCAGCCGCTCGTCATAGCGGATGCCGGCGTCGCAGCCAATCGTCAGCAGATCGACAAAGCTGTCCTCGACGATCACCTCGACGCGGATATCGGGATAAGTCTCAAGAAAACGGGGCAGCAGCGCGGTCAGCTCCAGCGTGGCCACGCTCGACGGCACGTTGAGCCGAAGCGTGCCGGTGGGTTTGTCGCGGAACAGGTTCAGCACGTCGAGCGAGGCTTCCATCTCGCTGAACAGCGGCGTCAGCTTCTCCAGCAGGCGCAGCCCGGCTTCGGTCGCCGCCACGCTGCGCGTGGTGCGGTTCAGCAGCCGCAGGCCGAGCCGCGCTTCCAGCCGGCGCACGGCAATGCTCAGGCTCGATGCGGATACCCCGCCGATCCGTGCAGCATCCCGGAACCCGCCCGCGCGGGCGACTGAAACAAAGGCGGCAAGGTCGTTGAATTCCATCGCAGCAATGGCACGGACTGTGCAGATTATTGAACAACCTGTGCAATCTAGATGGGATTATCGAACAGCGCAATCGCTCTCATACTCGCTTCACCCACTTCCAAGGAGCGCGTCATGTCGGCATCCCAACCCCTGAACACCTTTTCGCTGGCCGGTCGGACCATTCGCCGCCTCGGCTACGGCGCGATGCAACTGGCCGGCCCCGGCGTATTCGGCCCGCCGAAGGACCGCGACGCCGCCATCGCCGTCCTGCGCGAGGCCGTGGCGCTGGGCGTGAACCATATCGACACCAGCGACTACTACGGCCCGCATATCACCAACCAGCTGATTCGCGAGGCGCTGCACCCGTATCCGGACGATCTGCTGATCGTGACCAAGCTGGGCGCGGTGCGCGGCGCGGATGCCGCCTGGATTCCGGCGCTGGAGCCGGAAGACCTCGCGCGCGGCGTGCACGACAACCTGCGCAACCTGGGGCTGGAGGCGCTGGATATCGTCAATCTGCGGGCGATGGGCGATATCCACGCGCCGTCCGAAGGATCGCTGGAGCGGCAGGTGGTGGCGCTGGCCGAACTCCAGCAAAAGGGCCTGATTCGCCACATCGGTCTGAGCAATGTCACTGCCACGCAGGTGGCGGAGGCGCAGCGCATCACGAAGATCGTCTGCGTGCAGAACCAGTACAACCTCGTGCACCGCCACGACGAGGCGCTGATCGACGATCTGGCGCGGCAGGGCATCGCTTACACGCCGTTCTTCCCGCTGGGTGGGTTTTCGCCGATCCAGTCCACGGCGCTGGCGGATATCGCGCGCTCGCTGGGCGCTACGCCGATGCAGGTGGCGCTGGCCTGGCTGCTGCACCGGTCGCCCAATATCCTGCTGATCCCGGGCACCTCGTCGGTCGGCCATCTGCGCGAAAACCTGCAGGCAGCCACGCTGGCGCTGGCGCCGGACGTGCTCGCGGCGCTCGACCGCATCGGCGCGCCGGACCCCGCCTCACGTTGAGGACTTGCCCTCCACCTCCACCATTGCTGCCGGCTTGCGCCATGGCCAGCCCAGCGTCATGCCGGCGGCGGCCAGCAGGATCAGCGTCGCCCCGACCAACTGGGTCGGGTGCAACTGGTGGCCGAACGCCACCCGGTCCACCAGGATGGCGACGATCGGATAGATGAAGGACAGCGCGCCGGTCAGGTGCGTAGGCAATTTCTGAATCGCGCCGTAGAGCAGGATGTACATCAGGCCGGTATGGACCACGCCCATGGTGGTCAGCGTGGCCCACGGCACGAGGCCGGACGGCAAATCCGACGACACCGCCATCGGCAGCAGCATCACGGTGCCGACGATCACATGGATCAGGGCGATCAGATGCGGCGGCGTGCCCTTGAGCTGTTTCGCAAACATCGCGGCCAGCGCGTAGCAGAACGCCGCGCCCAGCGCCAGCAGGATGCCGACCAGGTAGTCGCCGTGCGGCGCGCCGGCGCCGGGCTTGGCCTGCACGATCAGCAGCATGCCGCCGAAGGACAGCAGCAGCCAGCCGAGCTTGGCCAGTGTCAGCCGCTCGCGCAGGAACACCGCGCCGAGCGCCACCAGCATGAACGGCTGGGTGTTGTAGACCGCCGTGGCAATCGAGATGGACGCCCCCGCGTAGGCCGAAAACAGCAGCAGCCAGTTGGCGACGATGGCCACGCCGCCCGCCACCGCGAGCAGCAACTGGCGGCGGTTCAGCGTGCCCGGCTTGAGGTAGCCCTTGGCGGCGCAGACCGCCAGCAGCACGGTCGCGCCGAACGCGCAGCGCCAGAACACCACCTGCGTCACCGGGCGGCCCGACACCACCACCAGCCAGCCGATGGTGCCGGAGATGACCATCGCCGCCACCATTTCCATCATCCCGCGTTTGCGCTCGTCCACTGCGAATCCTCCTATCGAGGCTAGGCAGTTTACGAGGTCGTCCGCCCGCTGCCCATGCCGGAATGTAGGCAAGTCGCCTATATTCCTTACTTAATTAGGCAAAAGGGGGAAATTTCCTATGTCGATCGACGATCTGGACCGCCGTATCCTGGCGCTGCTCCAGCAGGACGCGCGCATGCCGGTGAAGGCGCTGGCGGAGCAGGTGGGGCTGTCGTCGCCGGCGGCGTCGGAGCGGCTGCGGCGGCTGGAGGAGCGCGGGGTGATCCGCGCCTTTACCGTGGATGCCGAACCGCGCACGCTCGGCTACCCGATGCAGGCCATCGTCCGCATCCGGCCGCTGCCGGGGAAGCTCCAGCAGGTGCAGAAGCTGATCGAATCGATTCCCGAATTCGGCGAATGCGACAAGGTGACCGGGGACGACTGCTTTATCGGACGGCTGTACCTCCGCTCCATCGAGCACCTGGACCATATTCTCGAGCGGATTACCGATATGGCGGAGACCAGTTCGTCCATCGTCAAATCCCAGCCGGTCAGGCGGCGGCTGCCGCCGCTCTGACAAGGATTCAGGTGTCGAATAACGCATTATTGCGATTTGAGACAAAGTCGCCGAAGTGTGCCAATCCTGTTGTGTTGTCAATCCCCCCACAGCGGGTTGGCCGGCGCAAGACCACTCCCTGACACTCCACGCCGCCGGGCATCGTAGATTTGCCCGCGGGTACGCGCTGCGGGTCGCTGCGCGGGGAAAGACATCATAAGAAAGAGGTCAGGGATGAAATCGAGGATTTTGTTGACGGGTTTGGCGGCTGCGGTGCTTTCGGCCTGCGGCGGCGGCTCCGGGGATGGCACCACCAGCACGCCGGCCGGCGGTTCGGGCAGCGCGCCGGTGACCACCAAGATCAGCGGCACGGCTGCGGTCGGTGCGGCGCTGGCTGGCGCCACGGTCCAGGCGAAATGCGCCACGGGTAGCGGCACGGCCACCACGGCCGCTGACGGCACGTTCACCCTCAATATCGACAACGCTGTGCGTCCGTGCGTGCTGGCCGTGACCACGCCGGACGGCACGACGCTGCACTCGGTGGTGGAAGGCGGCTCCGGCACCAGCGCCGTGGCCAACATCACGCCGCTGACCGAACTGCTGACCGCCGCGCTGGCGGGTGGCAGCACCACGACGTTCTTCACCCAGTTCGACAAGAACGCCCAGAACCTCGTCACCGCGGACGGCCTGACCAAGGCCAACAACGCCGTGAGCCTGGTCCTGACCGGCGTGGTCGACCTGACGGGCATCGACCCGTTCAAGGCACCGCTGGTGGCCGCCAACGGCAGCAACGCCGGCAATGCGCTGGACAAGCTGCTGGACCAACTGATGGCACGCCTGGCCACGGCGAAGACCACGCTGGCCGACCTGTCGTCGGCAGTGGGCAGCAACGCCGGTGCAACCGCCATCGGCACGATCCTGCAGCCGGCCTCGGCCACCTGCGCGGGGCTGCGCACGGGCAACTATTTCCTGATGGCGGTAGGCGGCGGTGGCGGTGCGTTCAAGTTTGACGCCAACACCACGTCGCTCATCCCGCTGACCAGCTTCAGCCCGGATGCCGAACCGGGCCCCGCCCTGCCGCTTACGCCCGTTGGCGGCGATGACTGCCACTTCGCTGCCGGCATCGCCCCATACGGGTTCGACATCATGATGGCGAAGTCGGGCATGGGCATGTTCGTGCCGCCGACCACCTCCGGCGTCATTCCCGCCCTGATCGTCCCGGCGCAGACCCTGCCGCTGGCGGAACTGGCCGGCAACTGGAACGGCCTGGGCTTCGAGCGGGACGACTCCACCGTGGCGTTCGCCCCGACGCGCGTGACGTTCACCCTGAACGCGGACGGCAAGATGACCGCGGGCTCGGATTGCACGGGGACCAGCGCCTGCACGCCATGGGCCGCCGAGGAACTGGCCGAGGTCTCTGCCAACCCCCAGGGCGGCTTCAGCCTGACCTATACCTCGGGCGGTGTGGCGCAAGCCGTGGCCTTCAAGGGCACCGATGGCCTGATCACCGCCGTGATCTCGCATGGCAACGGCATCGTGGTCGCCACCAAGGCGATCGCGCGCGCGGTGCCGGTGGTCGGCACGACCAATTCGTACTGGGACACCACGGCCTTCGCCGACGGCACGATCCTGATGGAACAGGCGTCGACGACGATCACTGCGGCAGATCCGGTGACCGGCGTCTACTCGCGCCTGCGCGGCGACGGCCGTCCGGACACCTGGACGCAGAACAGCCCGCTGCCGGGCCTGCGTTATCGCGCGGCCGCCGCCAGCGTGCGCGAGGGCATTGCCATGACGCTGAACAACACCGGCGTGGGCGTGATGATCAGCCTCAGCGCGCCGGTGCCGTTCTTCGACATCTCGGTGAACCGTCCGCAGTAAGCACTACACCGCTGTACGCATGACAGAAGCCCGCCTTCCGGCGGGCTTCCTCGTTTCTGCGCCCGGATCAGCCGGCTCAGGTCAGCGAGATGCCGCCGTCCACGCGCAGGTTCACGCCGGTGATGAAGCTCCCGGCATTGCCTGCCAGCATCACGGCGGCCGATGCCACCTCGTCGGCGCGGCCCAGCCGGCCCAGCGGGATGGCGGCGGCCATGGCGGCCTCGAAGCCGGGGCGCTCGGCCGGGCCGACGCCCAGCTTGGCCAGGATCGGCGTCTCGGTCGGGCCCGGGCTGATCACGTTGACGCGAATGCCGCGTCCCTTGAACTCCAGCGCCCAGTTCCGCGCGAAGGCTTCGATGGCGGCCTTGCTGCCGGCATAGACCGCGTGGCCGTCGAGCACCTTGCCGCTGGCAATCGAGCTGACCAGCAGCACCGCGCCGCCGTTGCGCAGCACCGGCGCAATCTTCTGCACGCCGAAGAACACCGCCCGGGTGTTGGTGGCGAAGTGGGTGTCGTACTCGTCGATGCCGACCTGTGCGGATTCGGTGATGATGTTCATCCCGGCGTTGGCCACGTAGATGTCGGCGCCGCCGAAGCGCTCGGCAACGAGGGCGGCCACGCGGTCGTGGGTGGCGAGATCGGCGATGTCGCCGGTCAGGCCGACTGCCTTCGCGCCCAGTTCGGCCACGGCGGCCTCCACGGCGTCGTTGCGGCGCCCGACGATCACCACATGGGCGCCCTGGTCGACGAATTGACGGGCGATGGCGAAACCGATGCCACTGTTGCCGCCGGTAACGACGGCGACCTTTCCTGCTAGCGTGTTCATATGCGTTCCTCGATAACCCTGATGGGTTTGCCTACGCATTTAGCCAGAGCGGGCCGGGGCCTCCCAGCCCTACAATAGACCCATCACTTGTGCCAACCTGTCATCAATGTCGATCGAACGCCTGCATGGCTTGTCCGCCTTCGTCCGCGCCGTGGAAGCGGGCTCGTTCACGGCCGCCGCGCGGCGGCTCGGCACCACGCCCTCGGCGGTGTCCAAGAGCATTGCGCGGCTGGAGGCGCGGCTGGGCGTGAAGCTGTTCCACCGCTCGACGCGCGCCTTCGAGCTGACCGACGAGGGGCAGGCCTACTACGGGCGCGTGGCGTCGCTGGTGCGGGGGCTGGAGGAGGCCGCCGAGGTGCTGGGCACCCCGTCCACGGCGGTGGGCACGCTGCGCATCAGCATGCCGAGCGACCTCGCGCGCTCGCTGCTGGGGCCGGTCACGGCGATCCTGATGCCGCGCCATCCCCGGCTGGCGCTGGAGGTCAGCGTCAGCGACCAGCATGTCGATTTGATCCGTGAAGGCTTCGACCTGGCCCTGCGCGCCGGGCAGGTGGTCGACAGCGGCCTGTTCGCCAAGCCGCTGGCGGACCTGCCGCTGGTGCTGGTGGCCTCCCCGGACTATCTGGAGCGGCACGGCGTGCCACGCACGGTGGCGGATCTGGCCGCGCACCGGCACGTGCGCTACCGGCTGGCCGGGCAGGTGGTGCCGATCGCCTTTGCCGATGGGGCGCGCGTGCCGCTGGAAGGCGCGTTCGACTCGGACAGCGGCGAGGCGCTGCGCACCGCCGCCGTCAACGGGCTGGGCATCGCCCAGATCCTGCGCACGGCTGTGCAGGCCGATCTCGACGCCGACCGCCTGCGCGTGGTGCTACCCGATGTCGGCCTGCGGCCCGTGCCGCTGCAGGTGCTGCACAGCTTCGGGCGGCGCCTGCCCGCCCGCGCGAAGGTGTTCATCGACTTCGTCGCGGCGGCACTCAACCGATCGGCGCCGGGATCAGATCCGGCTCGGGGTTGAAGTCGGTCAGGCAGTTCAGCGCCTGCGCGCGGATCGCATCGGTCATGAAGTCGATAAACACGCGGATGCGCGTGGGCAGGTGCTGCCGGCTCAGGTAGCAGAGGTAGTGCCCGCGGTCGTCGGGCGCGTAGCGGCCCATCGCCACCACCAGTTGCCCGGCGGCCAGGGGCTCGGCGATCTGGTACCCGGCCAGCTGCGCGATGCCCCAGCCCTGCAGGACCGCATGCAGGACCAGGTCGGCGTCGTTGAACGTGAGCCGCGCGGTCGGCATGACCTTGCGCAGTTGCCCCTCCACCTTGAACTCCCATTCGAAGACCCGCCCGCTGGCAAAGCGGAAGTTGATGCAGGTATGCCGGCTCAGGTCTTCCAGCGCATCGGGCAGGCCGTGCCGCGCCACGTAGGCGGGCGACGCGCACAGCGCCATCTGCATCGGAATCAGCTGCTTGGCGATGATGCTGGAGTCCTCGATGCGCCCGTTGCGGAAGGCCACGTCGACCTGCTCGGAGGCGAAGTCGGTGGGCCGGTCGTCGAGCAGCAATTCGATGGCGATCTCGGGATAGGCGGCCATGAATGGCTCCAGCAGCGGTGCCACCACCTTCCGGCCAAAGCCCACGGTGGCGCTGATGCGGATCATGCCGCGCGGCGGGCCTTCGCGCAGCTCCAGCATGTCGTTCATGGCCTCGACGATATGCGTGACGCCCTGATGACAATTCTCGAAAAAGCGCTGGCCCTCGCGTGTCAGTTGTGTGGTGCGCGTGGTACGCAGGAACAGCCGCGTGCTCAGCTGCGTCTCCAGCTTCTGCACGTTGCGGCTCACCGCCGAGCGGCCGATGCCGAGGCGCTCGCCGGCCTTGGCGAAGCTGCCCTCGCTGGCCACCGCCATGAAGGCCATGATGCCGGCGTAGCTCGCCGCAAAGCCCGTGGACAGCGCATCGGCGCGATTCGGGAGGCTGACGCGGAAGCCACGTTCCATGGCCTCCCCGGGCGCCAAGGGCGTCGCCGGGACGATCGATGCCACGCCTGCCGCCGGGTCCAATGTGTCGGATCGGTTCATTCCTGCTGTTCCCCAGTCGAAGCGGTTGCGGATCGATATACGTAAGTCGTACGGGAGTCGCCGAGTGCATGACTGAGTTTCCGGGGCCGGACTGCTACTCTGCAATCCAAGCCCACCTCACCCTCGAAAACGCCATGGACACCCTCCCGAACCCCCTCACTTCCGCCACCGCCGCTGGCGATGCGTCGGGAGAGCAACCGGGCGCTCCGGTCATTGCGTTTCATCGTCGGCAGATGTACCCGCACCTGACCGCCGCAGACATCGCCCGGATCGCGCCTTATGGCGCTGAACGGACCTGGCGTGCCGGCGAACTGGTGGTGCGCACCGGCGACCCGGCCAGCGGGCTGGTGCTGGTGGTGGAAGGGCGGGTGCGCATCGTCCAGCGTGACGGCATCGGCGACAGCACGCTGGTCACGGAACACGGCCCGGGCAACTTCCTGGCCGAGATCGGCCAGCTTTCCGGCATGCCGGAACTGGTGGACGGCATCGCCATGGAGGATGTGCGCGCCATCGTCGTGCGCCCGGCCTGCCTGCGCTCCCTGATGGTGGCGGAGGCGGTGCTCGGCGAACTGATCATGCAGGCGCTGATCCTGCGCCGCACGGCGATGATCCAGCGCGGGCGCGGCCCGTCGCTGGTCGGCCACGGCAGCGACGCCGCCATGGTCGAACTCCAGGCCTTGCTGCGCCGCAACAATTACCCCTACTCGGTGTTCGATCTCGACACCGACGAGGACGCCGCCGGCATGCTGCGCAAGTTCGACGCCCACGAGGCCGACCTCCCGCTGATGATCTGCCCCAACGGCACGGTGCTGCGCCGCCCCGATACCACGCAGGTGCTGGCCTGCCTCGGCTTGCTGCCCGAACTCGACAAGGACCGCGTCTACGACGTCGGCATCATCGGCGCCGGCCCGGCGGGACTCGCCGCCGCCGTCTACGCGGCGTCCGAAGGCCTGCGCGTGATCGTGCTGGACGCCCTCTCGCCCGGCGGGCAGGCGGGCGCCAGCGCGCGCATCGAGAACTACCTCGGCTTTCCGGCGGGCATCTCGGGCCACACGCTGACCGCCAATGCCTACGCCCAGGCGCAGAAGTTCGGCGCGCATATCGCGAGCCCCGTCGAAGTCGCCCGGCTGGACTGCGGCACGGTGCACAAGGTGCGTACCAAGGCCGGCGATACGGTGCGCGCGCGCACGATGATCATCGCCAGCGGCGCCGCCTACCGTCGCCCGCCGATCCCGAACCGGGCGATGTTCGAGGGCCGGGGACTCTATTACTGGGCATCGCCGGTGGAAGCCAAGCTCTGCGCCAGCCAGGAAGTGGTGCTGGTGGGCGGCGGCAACTCGGCCGGCCAGGCCGCCGTGTTCCTCGGCGCGCACGCCGCGCACGTGCATATCGTGATCCGGGGGGCGAGCCTCGAACAGAGCATGTCCCGGTACCTGATCGACCGCATCGCCGCGCAGCCCAACATCACCGTCCATGCGCATACCGAAGTGACGGACCTGAGCGGCGACGCCCGGCTCACCGGCGTGGTGCTCCGCAACCGCGAGACGGGTGTGGAAGAGAAGAAAGCGATTCAGCATGTGTTCCTGTTCACCGGCGCCGACCCGAATACGGCATGGCTGGGCGGTTGCCAGGTGGGTCTGGATCAGAAGGGCTTCGTGCTGACAGGCACCCTGGCCGGACAGCCGACCAACACGCTGGAAACCTGCGTGCCGGGCATCTTCGCCATCGGCGATGTGAGGTCCGGATCGACCAAGCGCGTGGCCACCGCCGTGGGCGAAGGGGCTGTGGTCGTCTCGCAGATTCACGGCTACCTGGCTGCCGCGCAGGAAGCGGCCTGAGCGTGCCCACCTAAGGGTGCCCACCTAGGGCACCCACCCGGAGCCGGTGCGCGGGCCGCCGCGGGGATTACGCCGCCAGCGACAGCTTGGCCAGCTCGGCCCGGCCGGCCGCCAGTTGCAGGGCCACACGCGCCACGCGCGCACCCAGGTAGGCTGAAGTCTTGAGGTCCGCCGCGGTGGCGCCGTCATCGGCGCAGACATCCGCATCGCTCTGGGCCGCCGCGCCAAGGAAGTAGCCATGACGATTCATGCTGTCCTCGGTGGAGCCGGAGTGGTTGTGGCCGGGCGGCAGGCCCAGGTTGACCCAGTGCATGCCGAGCTGCGCGGCGTAAATCGCCAGTTGCTGCAGCGTGTTCAGCTTGTCACCGGAGCGCGAGGCCGCGTTGGTGAAACCGGCGGCCACCTTGTCTTTCCAGGCGCCGGTGGCGAACACGGTCTGCGACGAGGCGTCCATGAACGCCTTGAACTGCGCGGAGGCGCTACCCATATAGGTGGGCGTGCCGAAGATGACCGCGTCGACCGATTCCAGGTCCTTCCAGTGCGCGTCGACGTCTTCCACGGGAATCAGCACGCTCCTTACCCCCATGACACTGGCGGCGCCCGCGTGCACGGCTTCCGCCTGTCGGCGCGTGTGACCATACCCACTGTGGTACACCACCGCGACGCGTACTGCATTGTTCATGCTTGCTTCTCACTAAAGACTTCGATGCCGGCCGGTTTTTCGGCCTGTTCTGGACTTGCTTCGATGGTAATTAGGGGCCAATGTGACGTAAATGACAGCGTTCCCATAATTCCTGCCAAGCTGCCAGCCGCGTTCGGCACGTACCGGGCATCGGCCGGGCGATTGGTGCGTACGGGGAAACTTCGTGGCCGCGCCAGGTGTCTTGTTCACCATCCCGCGCCTGACTAGACTCGCTCTGACAGTGTCCCGATCCAGCCTGCGCCAGCGTGGGCCCCCCGACTCCCCGATGAGACAAGACCCGTATCGCGTGCCAACGGCTGTGCTGCCGACCCTGCTGCGCCGAATTCCCGCCGTGCAGCACACGCAGTCCCTGGGTGACGCGCTGCGGATCCTGGCCCAGCATCCCACCGCCAGCGCGGTGGCCGTGCTGAGGGGGGAGGTGCCGGTGGGGGTGATCTGCCGCGAGCTGATTGGCGACGTGGTGCGGCTGCCGTGCTACCGGGGCTGGATCCATCGTGAACACTGCGTGCAGTTCGTCTCGCACGCGCCGCACCGGCTCTGCATCGATGCCACGGTCATCGAGCTGGCGCGGGCACTGACACCGACGCTGCACCGGCACCCGGCGGACCCGCTGGTCGTGACCCGGGACGGTGCCTACCTCGGCATGGTCGAACGCCCTGCGCTGATGCAGGCCGTGATCGATCTGCGCCACGTGCCGCCGGGTCCGCCGGGTCCACCAGGCAGCCCGACATCCGCCGGTCACGGTCTTGCGCCAGATTGTCCGCAAGACTTAACATCCACCGATTTCAGCGCTACCAGCCATGGGCCAGACACCTACGCCGTACGCAGGGAACATTGAACAGATGCCACGCAATATTCTTTTCGTGGTCTATCCCGAAGTGAGCCTGCTCGACCTGGCCGGACCGCAAACCGTGTTCTGGGCCGCTTCCCGCTACGCGCACGAGCACGGGCTGGCGGGCTACCGTTGTCATACCGCCAGCCTGGATGGCGGCGCCGTACCGTCGGCGGAAGGCACGATGCTGCAGGTCGAGTCGCTGGAGACGTTCGATCTGCGCCTTGTCGACACGGTGATCGTGCCGGGCTCCCCAAAGATCATCGACGTGGCCCAGCATTCCGCGTCGCTGATCGCCTGGCTGCACGACGCGCCGTGCAAGGTGCGGCGCGTGGCGTCCGTGTGCACCGGCGCCTTCCTGCTGGGCTTCGCCGGCCTGCTCGACGGCAAGCGTGCCACCACCCACTGGGCGATGCGCGACCGCTTCCACGAGCTGTTTCCCAGCGTGGACCTGGACGCCGACGCCATCTTCGTGCAACAGCAGCATCTCTGGACCTCGGCCGGCGTCACCACCGGCATCGACCTCGCGCTCGCCATGGTGGAGGCCGACTACGGCCACGAGGTGGCGCTGAACACCGCCAAGGAACTCGCGGTGTACATGAAGCGGCCCGGCGCGCAACCGCAACTGAGCGAGATGCTGATCACGCAGAGCCGGCAGGTGCCGGTGTTCGAGTCGCTCCATATGTGGATCGTGCAAAACCTGTCCCGGGCCGAGCTTTCCGTCGAGCAGCTGGCCGACTATGTCGGCATGAGCCCGCGCAACTTCGCACGGGTCTACAAGCAGAAGACCGGCCGCACGCCGGCCAAGGGCGTGGAGCTGTTCCGGCTCGAAGCCGCCCGGCGGGCGCTCCAGGACCAGAACCGGGCCATCGACCAGATTGCCAACGAATGCGGCTTCGGCAGCGAGGAGCGCATGCGCGTGACCTTCCAGCGCCACTTCGGCCTCTCCCCCAGCGAATACCGCCTGCAGGTGAACCGCTAGCCTTCTTTTTGTACGTCTCCTTGTGATTGGTGCGAAACAGGAAACACCGTGCGCTTGGCGTCGGTCTGGCGCCACGCGCCGCCGGTGTCTAGCATGAGGGTGAATTCATCCCCCCTCGGCAACGCAGCACTCAGCAAGGAGAAGCATCATGAAGATTGTGGTCATTGGCGGAACCGGCCTCATTGGCACGAAGGTCGTGGCGCGTCTCGTCGCGCAAGGGCATGACGTGGTGGCGGCCTCGCCGAAGTCGGGCGTCAACGCGCTGACCGGCGAAGGGCTGGACAAGGCGCTGGCCGGTGCCAAGGTGGTGGTGGACGTGGCGAACTCGCCCTCGTTCGCCGACGACGCGGTGCTGCACTTCTTCGAGACGTCCGGCCGCAACCTGGCCGCCGCCGAGAAGGCCGCCGGGGTCGCCCATCATGTGGCGTTGTCGGTGGTCGGCACGGACAAGCTCGCGCAGAGCGGCTATTTCCGCGGCAAGATCGCCCAGGAAGCGCTGATCCGGGGCGCCGGCATCCCCTACACCATCGTCCGCTCCACGCAGTTCCTCGAATTCCTCGGCGCCATCGTCCAGTCGGCGGGAGACAGCGACACGCTGCGCATCACGCCCGCGCTGATCCAGCCGATTGCCTCGGATGACGTGGCAGACGCCGTGGCGGACGCCGCCCTGGCCGCGCCGGTCAACGGCATCGTCGACATCGCCGGCCCGGAGCGTTTCCAGATGAGCGGCCTCGTACAGCGCTACCTCAAGGCCACCGGCGCTACCAAGACCGCCGTGGCGGATCCGGACGCGCGCTACTTCGGCGCCGAACTCCAGGAGGGCACGCTGGTGCCGGAAGGGGAGGCGCGGCTCGGCCACATCAGCTTCAGCGACTGGATGCATCGATAACAACCAGCCGGGAGACACGATGGATAACGAGAGGCTGGAACCTCCACCGCTGACGCTGCTCGACCGATACCGGGGCCAGGGCTTCACCGCGCTGTATACGACCACCGTCACGGTATCGGGCGGCACGGCGGAGCACGGCCGTGCATCCGGGGTGGCGAGATCCGATGACGGCAATCTGATGCTGGACCTGCGGCTGCCCGCCGCGCTGGGCGGCCCGGGCAGCGGCACCAATCCCGAGCAGCTCTTCGCGGCGGGCTTTGCCGCCTGCTTCCACGGCGCGCTGAGCCTGATCGCGAAGCGCGCGCACGTCGATGTCGCAGCAATGACCGTGGCCGTCGAGGTCGCGTTCGGGCGCGACCCCGCCGATGGCGCCTACGCGCTGATCGCGGACGTCCGCATCCGCATGCCGGGTGTGGAACGGCACGTGGCCGAGGAGCTTGTGCGCAATACCGAGCGCATGTGCCCCTACGCCAAGATGGCCCGCGAGGGCATGCGAAGCGTCATCGCCATCGCCCACTGAGTACACCCTCGATTGGTGCCTGCGCGGCAACAGCGTGCGTACCGTGGCGGTACTTCCGGTCCACCGCCCCTCCACCTACGATTCATCCCAAGCAGGACGGCAACCAAGCCGCACCGCCGCAGTGTCCCCGCACTGCAGCGGTGCCCTGCCCTCCCGTAGGTATCCCATCGCTGCCGTGCCCGGCGGCACCCCTGGCTGAGATAAAGAGGAAACGACCATGAAACAAAGGATTCTGATTGTGGGCGGCGGCTTCGCCGGCGTCTGGTCCGCACTCGGTGCGGCGCGTGTCGTGGACATGGAGCGCAACGCGGACACCGTGGTCGAGATCACGCTGGTATCGCCCAAGGCCGAGCTGCACGTGCGCCCCCGCCTGCATGAAGCCCAGCCTGAGCAGATGGCCGTGCCCCTGCTGCCGCTGCTGAACGCGGTCAACGTGAAGTTCATCGAAGGCACCGTCGACCGGGTTCACCCGGGCGACCGCAGCGTCGATGTGACCACCACCTCCGGCGACACGCAGTCGGTCAGCTATGACCGCCTGGTGCTGACCAGCGGCAGCCGCCTGTTCCGTCCGCCCCTGCCGGGCCTGACCGAGCATGCCTTCGCGGTGGACCAGATCGACGAGGCCGTGAAGCTGCGCGAGCACCTGCAGGGCCTGGCCGCGCGCCCGAGCACGGCCTCCCGCAATACCTTCGTGGTGGTCGGCGGCGGCTTCACCGGCCTGGAAGTGGCGACCGAGCTGCCCGAGCGCCTGCGCGCCATCTTCGGCAAGGACTACCAGCCGCGCATCGTGGTGGTGGAGCGTAACGAGGCCATCGGCCCCGACCTCGGCCCGGGCCCGCGTCCGCAGATTCTGGAAGCGCTGGACCAGCTTCGCATCGAAACCCGCCTGGGTGCGGGTGTGGTGTCGATGGACGCCACCGGCGTGGTCACGGCCACCGGCGAGCGCATCGACACCGACACCATCATCTGGACCGGCGGCATGGTGGCCAGCACGCTGACCAAGCAGGTGTCCCCGAACCTGGACCGCCAGGGCCGCATGGACGTGACGCCTGACCTCCGCGTGATCGGCGCCAAGGACGTCTTCGGCGCCGGCGACGTGGTGCGCGCGCTCACCGACGACCAGGACCACTACTCGCTGATGTCCTGCCAGCACGCGCTGTTCATGGGCCGCTTTGCCGGCCACAACGTGGCCGCCGACCTGCTGGGCCTGCCGACGCTTGACTACAGCCAGCCGTTCTACGCCACCTGCCTGGACCTGGGCAGCTGGGGCGCGGTCTACACCGAAGGCTGGGACCGTCAGGTCAAGCTGACGCACGCCGAAGGCAAGGAACGCAAGATGATGATCAACACCCAGTGGATCTACCCGCCCGCGCCAGTGCGCGAGCAGGCGCTGGCCGCCGGGAACCCGAACATCACGTTCTAAGCCGTCCCGCTTCTCTCCATCCTGTCTCCTCCATCCCGTTTGACCGACGGCTTCCTCCTCCGGGGCCGTCGGTTCTTTTTTTGTCGTCCGTATCCGGGGCGATTGGTGCGGACTTGGAAACGCGGCCTCCCGGGCATGCGTCTTGTTGGCTGCCGTCTGCCTGCCTAGACTTCCAGCAACTGAAATTGTTGTCTGCAAGACCCGGAGCCCATCGTGAAATCCCTGCCACCGAAGTCCCCTCACGGCTGCGCCCCCCTCGAACCGCTGATCTACATCGTCGATGACGACCCCGGCATGAACGACGCCCTGGCGAACCTGCTGCGCTCCGTCGGCATGCGCTCGCGTTCCTTCCTCACGGCGGAAGAGTTCCTGGCGGTGAAAATCGACGACTCGCCCAGTTGCGTGGTGCTCGACGTGCGCCTGCGGGTGGCCAACGGGCTGGAGGTGCAGCGCGAGATGAACCAGCGCGGCATGTGCCTGCCGGTGGTCTTCATCACCGGCTATGGCGATATCGAGATGTCGGTGCGGGCGATGAAGGCCGGCGCGGTGGATTTCCTGACCAAGCCGTTCCGGGACCAGGATTTCCTCGACGCGGTGTCGGCGGCAATTGCCGTCGATCGCACCAAGCGTCACGCGCTGCAATGCGGCGACGACCTGCGCGCCCGTTATGCCACGCTCAGCGAGCGCGAGCGGGAAGTGATGACGCTGGCCGCCTCGGGCCTGATGAACAAGCAGATTGCCGGGAAGATGGGGATCAGCGAGGTCACCATCAAGATCCATCGCGCCCGGGCCATGCGCAAGATGGCAGCGCGCACCTTCGCCGATTTGGTGAAGATGGCGCTGGAACTCGGCCTGTGCCCGCCACGCGGGGCCAGCCCGGCCGCGCCGCGCCCGGGAGATGGCGCGGCCCAGCCGGCGGCGATGGGTTACTGAGTTACTGAGCGTCCTCGGCCTCTTGCCGATGGATGTCGTGCGTCACGAACGGTTCCTCATGCGTGGGCATGGCCAGCCATTCCGGACGGCTCAGCGTGTCGCGGATATCGTCCAACCCGCTGGTCCAGTGTTCCCGCATCGTCAGCGGCCCGAACTGGAAGTCCTTCGCACTGCCTTCGAACGATTTATCGCGGTAAATCAGCTGGATCACGTTGCGGCGCGCATCGCAGGCGCTTGCCGCCGCGCGCAGGTAGGCCTCGGTCTGGCGGCGCGCCGGGGGCACCAGCGCCAGCACGTCGTTGAGCAGGCGGCGGAAGTTCTGCTGCTCGCTCATCGAGTCGGTAATGAGGCGCGTGCGGCTGGAATACTGCACGTCCTTCTGGCGCGTGGCCACCGCCATCAGGTCTTCCGGTAGCGCGCCCTGGGCGCTCCACAGGTCCACCTGGAAGATCAGCGCGTTGCGGCGCGGCTTGGCCTGCAGGATGGCCGACAGCGGGGTATTGGAGACCAGGCCGCCGTCCCAGTAGTACTCGCCGTCGATCTCCACGGCCGGAAAGCCGGGCGGGAGCGCGCCGGAGGCCATGAAGTGCTCGGCGCGCAGCGTGATCTGGGTATTGTCGAAATAGACGAAGTTGCCCGTGCGCACGTTCACGGCGCCCACCGACACGCGCATGTCGGCATGGCGGTTGATGCGGTCGAAGTCGGCAAAGCGCTCCAGCGTGGCCTTCAGCGGCGAGGTGTCGTAGTAGCTCGCGCTGTGGGCGCCCGGCGTGCGCCACACGCGCGGCGAGAAGAAGCCGCGCTGGCCCTCGACCAGTGCGCGTGCGGCCTCGATGCCATCGAACCAGATGCGCAGCGGGTCTGGCCAGTGCTGGGCGCTGTCGGCAATCGTCTCGTACGGGAACAGGCTGGGCAGCCAGGGCTGCCGGCAGATATGGGCCCAGAACTCGCGCAGCCGCGCCACCCGGTGCTCGGGGGCGTTGCCGGCGATGATGGCCGCATTCAGCGCGCCGATGGAGATGCCCGCCACCCAGTTCGGCTCGATGCCGGCCTCGGCCAGCCCTTCGTAGACGCCCGCCTGATAGGAGCCCAGCGCGCCGCCGCCTTGCAGCACCAGCGCCCGCACGGCATAGCCGCGATCCACTTCGATTCTTGCCCGCGCGGCGCCGGAGCTGCCCTGCAGGGGTTGCTTCTCGAGAAACATGTCTTCTCCTCGCCTCGGTTGGCGTGTGGCGCCCCGGGGTTTCCCACGGGGCGCCCGTCGCCCTTACTGCATGTACCAGCCGTGGCTGACCACGAACGACTGCCCGGTCAGCGCGGTGGAGGGGAAGGCGCACAGGAACAGCGCCGTCTCGGCCACGTCCTCCACGGTGGTGAACACGCCATCCACGGTGCCGCCCAACATCACGCGGCGCACCACCTCTTCCTCGCTGATGCCCAGCTCGCGCGCCTGCTCCGGAATCTGCTTGTCCACCAGCGGCGTGCGCACGAAGCCGGGGCAGATCACGTGCGAGCGCACGTTGTGCTCGCCGCCTTCCTTGGCCACCACGCGCGCCAGGCCCAGCAGCCCGTGCTTGGCGGCCACGTAGGCGCACTTCAGCGGGGAAGCCTCGTGCGAATGGACCGAGCCCATGTAGATCACCGTACCGCCCCGGTTGTCGCGGTACATGTGCTTGAGCGCCGCGCGCGTGGTCAGGAAGGCGCCGTCGAGGTGGATGGCCTGCATGCGCTTCCAGTCCGCGAAGCTGTATTCGTGGATCGGGGCGACGATCTGGATGCCGGCGTTGGAGATCAGGATGTCCACGCCGCCGAAGCGCTCCGCCACCGCCGCCGTGGCGGACTCGACGGCATCCTCGTTGGTCACGTCCATGGCCACGCCCATGGCCAGGCCGCCAGCGGCCTCGATCTCGGCCGCGACCTTGTTGGCGGCGTCCGCGTTGAGATCGGCCACGGCTACGGCCGCGCCCTCACGGGCCAACGTTTCTGCGATGGCCTTGCCGATGCCGCTTGCCGCGCCGGTCACGATGGCCGATTTGCCTTGGAGCTTCATGTTTGTTTCTCCGAAAGAGGGGAAGGGAAAGAGAAAAGGGATTGGGGCTAGCGCTGGAGGTAGTCGAAGACCACCTCGCCCAGCCCGAGGGTCAGGTCGGCCACGTAGTGCTTCGCGCCCAGCACCTCCAGCACGGGCAGGTCTGCCACCGGGGCCAGCGCGTGCGGGAACAGCGACAGCGCGGCCGGGCCGCTCCAGGCGCCCTTCACGTCCACATCCTTGAGGAAGTAGCAGACCAGCTCGCAGATGCGGGCCGTGCCGTCCACATGGGGGATGATCTTCAGCAGGTAGTTGGGCGTGTTCGCCAGCGCGTCGTGCACCTCCTGCTGGTCCAGCGCCTTGTGCTTGTAGCCCATGGTGCCGGTGGCCACGCGTACCGGACCGTAGTCGAGGGTGCCCAGCAGCGTGTCGGTCTCTACCGCCAGGCGTGGCGTGGCCAGCTTCTTCGGAAAACCCCACAGCTCGCGCCCCGCCGCCAGCGGCGGGTGATCGTCGAGGAACATCGCATGGGTGTAGTTGCCGCGCCGGCCCTGGTAGATCACCGGAATCACCTGGCCGGACTCGGTGTAGTCGCCAAAGCCGGTGGAGTCCGGCATGCGGATGAATTCGTAGTGGACCACCGGTTCGGCAATCTCGAGCGGCTCCGGCACCACGGCGCGCAGCCGCTCGGGGTCGGTGCGGTAGGTGATGACGAAGAACTCCCGATGGAGAAAGCGGTACGGTCCCATCGGATAGGCCGGGCTGCAAAGCGGCGCGGCGAACGCGCGCTCCCGGATGGTCTGGACGTCCATGTGCTTGTGCCTCCTGAAGGCGGTCCGTGCGGCGCGGTCGCTGTCCCCATGACAGTGAGCCGTGACGGTCCGGTTCATTCTGGAAGGCCGGCGGGGGGGAATCCATCAGACGTGGGTATCGACCGCCGCGCGGCCAGTGCTGGCAAGGGCTGGCGGCGAATTGCGGCGGATGGGGGACGGGCCGGCGCTATACCGACGGCGCCGCCATCATCCCTGAGGCGTAGCCGATGGCGTCGGACGGATGATCGATTGTGACGACGACGGCACAGCCGGGGCCGCGCCCTACGCAATCCCGTCAGCCTTGTTACTCCCCAATCCCGACTCCGGGTGCCAAACTAGGCTGGGATCGCCCCGTACAGGACGCATAGGAGATAGCGAACCATGACGACATCAACCAAGGACATGAAGACCCCGCCGGTGGTATCGCCGGACGCCTGGGAGGCAGCGCGCCAGGCGCTGCTGGTGAAGGAGAAGGCCCAGACCCGCGCGCGCGACGCGCTGGCCGCCGAGCGCCGCCGCATGCCGTGGATGGCGGTGGACACCCCGTACACATTCGAGGGGCCCGACGGCAAGCGCAGCCTGGCGGACCTCTTCGACGGCCGGCGCCAGCTCATCGTCTACCGCGCTTTCTATGAGCCCGGCGTGCACGGCTGGCCCGAGCATGCCTGCCGGGGCTGCTCGCTGGTGGCCGACCAGATCGCCCATCCGTCCCACCTGAACGCCCGGGACACCACGCTGGTGTTCGTCTCGCGCGCGCCGCAGGCGGAGATTGCGGGGCTGAAGGCGCGCATGGGCTGGAAGGACATTCCGTGGTTCACCATCACGGACCGCTTCGATGCCGACTTTGGTGTAGACGAATGGCATGGCACCAACGTCTTTTTCCGCGACGGCGACCGCATCTTCCGCACCTACTTCCTGAACAATCGCGGCGACGAGCAGATGGGCAACACCTGGAACTGCCTCGACATCACCCCGCTGGGGCGTCAGGAACTCTGGGAGGATTCGCCCGAAGGCTACCCGCAGACGCCCACCTACAAATGGTGGAACTGGCACGACAGCTACGTGGACGGCGCAGCGCCCGACAAGAAGTGGGTCGAGATATCCACCGCCGGCGAGAAGGCATTCCGCGAAGCCTCGGCGGCGGAGAAGAAGCCCTGAACGCCGCCGCACCCTGCGGCGGCTTTCGGCAAGCCGCTTACGCCATCAGCACCGCCAGCGCGTCGCGTGCCTCCTGGCGCAACTTCTCCACGTCGAGCCCTACCACCTCGCCCTGGCGCACGACGTGCCGGCCGCGCACGAACACATCGCGTACTGGGGTCGGTTCGCCCGCCGCCACCGGGGCCGTGGCGATGTCGTGGAAGCCGGCAAAGCGCAGGCCGCCCACGTCGTAGATCGCCAGATCGGCGGACTGCCCCGGCGCCAGCGTGCCCACGCCGGGCAGGCCCAGCACCTGCGCGCCGCCGGCCGTGCCCCAGTGGATGACCTCTTCCACGCGGGTCTGCGTCGCGCCGCCGAGCGCCCGGTGCACCAGCCAAGCGAAATTAGCCTCGTGCACCATGCTGCCGGACTCGTTCGACGCCACGCCATCCACGCCGATCGACACCGGCACGCCGGCATCGGCCATCGCCCGCACCGGCGCGATGCCGCTGCCGAGCCGCGCGTTGCTGACCGGGCAGTGGGCCATGCCGGTGCCGGTACTGCCGAGCATGCGGATCTCGTCCGGCGTGACGGTGACGAGGTGGGCGAACCAGACGTCCGGGCCGAGCCAGTCGTGGTCCGCCACGAACTGCACCGGCGTGCAGCGGTACTTCTCCGCGCAGAAGCGCACGTAGTTGTCGGTCTCCGACAGATGCGTGTGCAGCCGCAGCCCCATGCCACGGGCGAAGCCGGCTACCTCGCGCAGCAGCACGGGGGGCAGCGAGAACGTGGGCGTGGTGGGCGCCACGGCCACGCGGCGCAGCCCGTCTGGCGCGGCGTCGTGGTAGCGGGCTTTCAGGCGTTCGATATCGCCGAGCATCTCGTCGAGCGTCTCCGGCACCAGCGCGGTCGCGCGCATGCCGGGATGGTCGCTGGCCGACTGGATCGCACCGCCCCGGCACAGCACCAGCCGCATGCCGAGCGCTTCGGCTTCCTCGAACAACGCGTCGCCGGTTTCCGCGCCGTGGCCGTGGTGGTAGAGGTAGTGATGGTCGGCGCAGGTGGTGGTGCCGGACAGCAGCAGCTCGGCGATGCCCAGCCGCACCGCCGTGCGGAACAGCTCGGGCGTGAAGCGCGCCAGCCGGGGGTAGGGCACGCTCGCCAGCCATGCCTGGAGATCGGCATTCATGCCCGCCGGCACCGCCTTGAGCAGGTTCTGGAACAGGTGATGGTGGGTGTTGACCCAGCCGGGATAGACCACGCAGCCGGTGGCGTCGATGACCGTCTCGTCGGCGCCCGGCACGAGCCCGGCCGCCAGTTCGGCGATGCGCCCATCACGGATGCGGATGTCGACGGCGCCCGCGCGTGCCGCGGCGCCGGCCCGGCCGGTCATCACGGCCGCCGCGCCGCGCACCAGCAGGTTGCCTTGCGGGGAAGGGGAGAGGGGAGGGGTCATGGCTTACATCTCCGGGATGTGCTCGGGCGCGACGGCCAGCGCCGGCTCCTCGTCGCGCGCCGGGATGCCGTTGAGCAGCAGGTTGAGGAAGACCGACACCACGCAGGCAATGATCACGCTGCTGTGGACGAACGGCTGCAGCGCGGCCGGCAGCTTGGCGAGCAGGGACGGCATGATCACCGGCATCAACGCGCAGCCCAGCGTGATGGCCACCACGCTGAGGTTGGCCGGCTTGCGCTCGTAGTCCACCTGGCCGAGCGTGCGGATGCCCGCCGCGACCACCACGCCGAACATCACCAGCGTGGCCCCGCCGAGCGCGGCCGAGGGGATCGACGAGAACAGCGCGCCGATCTTCGGCACCAGCGCCACCGCGCAGAGCATCACGCCGCAGGTGGCCACCACCCAGCGGCTGCGCACGCCGGTGACGATCACCAGGCCCACGTTCTCCATGAAGGCGATGAACGGGAACGCGGCGAACATGCCGCCGATGGCACTGGCCAGCCCGTTGGCGCGCAGCCCGTTGGTGGCCTCGCGCTCGGTGACGGGCCGTTTGACGATGTCGCCAATGGCCACGAACAACCCCATCGACTCGACCATCTGCACCACCATCACGATCACCATGGTGGCGATGGCGCCGGCGTTGAAGGTCGGCAGCCCGAACGCGAACGGCGTGACGAGGGTGAACCACGGCGCGCGCGCCACTTCGTCGAAATTGCCCATGCCGAGCAGCCACGCCGCCACGCCACCGACCAGCAGGCCGATCAGCACCGCCAGGCTGCGCACCAGCTTGCCGCCGTGGCTGTTCACGAACAGGATCAGCGCGACCGTGCCGAACGCCACCACGAAGAACATCGGCGAGCCGAACTCCTTGGCGCCGTGCCCGCCGCCGGTCCACTGGTAGGCCACCGGGAACAGCGACAGCCCCACTGCAGTGATGATGCAGCCGCTCACCACCGGCGGAAAGAAGCGCTTGAGCCGGCCGATCACCGGCGCCAGGAACAGCGTGAGGATGCCGGCGCCGATCACCGCGCCGCAGACGCCGTTGAAGCCCAGTGCGGGGTCGCTGCCGATGGCGATGACCGGCCCCACCGAGCCGAACGCCACGCCCTGCATCAACGGCAGCCGCACGCCGAACTTCCAGAACCCCACGGTCTGCAGCAGCGTGGCGATGCCCGAGGTGAACAGCGCGGTGCTGATCAGCAGCGTGGTCTGGGCAGGCGTCATCTTGAGCGCGCCGGCCACGATCATGGGCACCGCGATGGCGCCGAGGTAGCTGACCAGCATGTGCTGGAAGCCGAGCGAGACCATCGCCCGGGCGGGCAGCATCTGGTCGACGGGGTGGATTGGGGGTTGCATGGGGTTGTCTCCTGCCATGTTGGAAGGGCGGGCCGGCCGATCGTGGTCGGGCCGTGCTGCCGCCGGCAGCCGCGTGGCCGCCTGCCCTGACAGTAGCGAGCGCGGCGCGGCGGCCGTAGCATCGATACGAAGCCGCCAGCATCGAAACGAAACCGCGCGAGATCCGGACAGGGGCACGGCACAGCGGGTTTCCCTGACTTGCCCGAGCGGAGCGTGGCTCCTACGATGGCCGCACCTCACCGGAGACGTGCCATGACGCAGCGCGCCGCATCGCAGACAGGCAACACGGCCCACGCTGGCCGCGCGCGGGCGCTGGACCACGTGCAGTCGCTCTCCGCGCGGGTGTTCGGGCCCACGCGGCTCGATGTAGGGGAAAGCGTCGGAAATGCCGAAGACGCGACGCCCGACGTGCAGCTGCGCACGTGCCAGATCGGTCACCTGACGCTGGCCACCACGCGCTATGGCCGGGCGATGGAGATCGAGCCGCGCGTCGGCAAGGACGAGTTCGTGATCCAGACCGTGACGGCGGGCCGCTGCCGGCTGGTGATGGAGGGCAGCGCCGACGAGATGCCGGTGGGCGCGGTGCGCGTGTTCTCGCCTTCGCTGCCGGTGCGGCTACAGCCTGATGCCGACTGCGAGCGCTTCAGTGTGGTTATCCGTCGGCAGGCGCTGGAAGCGGCGTTCCTGGAATGCTTCAGCTTCGACGCGCCGGCGCCGCTGGTCTTCGATTTCCACGCCGTGGATACGCCGCGCTGGCAGGCCATGATGGTGTGGCTGCGCACCGAGTTCGACGCCCGCGCGCATGGCGCCGCGCTGCCGGCCACTGACGCCGCCATCGAGCGGCTGATCCTCGGCACGCTGCTGGTGGACCAGTTCGGCCATGACGGCAGCCTGCTCCCGCGCGGCTTCCACGCCGCCCTGCCGGCCTACGTGCGCTGCGCCATCCGCTACCTGCGCGCCCACCTCGACAAGCCAATCACGCTCGGCGCGCTGGCCGCCCATTGCGGCGTCTGCGAGCGCACGCTGCAACTGGGCTTCCGCAAGGCCAAGAACACCACGCCGATGGAATACCTGCGCGTGCTGCGCCTCCAGGCCGCGCGCGCGGACCTCCAGCGCGCCACCCTGGAACGGGGCGCGGTATCCGCCATCGCCCTAAGGCATGGCTTCACCCACCTGAGCCTGTTCTCGCGCGAGTACCAGCGGGAGTTTGGGGAGCTGCCTTCGGTGACGTTGCGGGGCTGAGGGGGATCGCCTGCCGCCACGCTCGCTAGGCGGCGATCAGCGTCCTGGCATCCCTGCGCAATTCTTGCGGGCTTGCGCCATAGGTGCGAACAAAGACCTCTCGCAGATGATTGCGATCGCGGAAGCCGGTTTCCCGCGCGATCACTTCCAGGGAATGGCGCCCGCGCTCGATCATGGTGCGTGCCGTTTCGATGCGAAGCTGCTGAACCGCTTTCGCCGGGGAGTGGCCCGTCTCGGACTGGAAGATGCGTTGGAACTGCCGCGTGCTGAGATGTGCGGCCCGCGCCAGTTCATCGATGCGTAACGGCCGCGACAGGTTCTGGCGCGCATATTCGAGCGCCGTCTGGATGCGGTCGGATTTGGGGGCGAGCTTGAGCAGCTCGGACTGCTGGGGCTGGCCGCCCGCGCGCCGCTGGTTCATCACCATGACGCGAGCGACTTTGGTGGCTACCTCGCTGCCCAGGTCCTTCTCGACCAGCCCGAGGGCCAGGTCCATCGCTGCCGTCAGGCCGGCGGACGTCCAGATGGCGCCATCCGCCACGAAGATATGGTCAGGCTCGATACGCGCAGCAGGGCAGCGCGCCTGCAGCGCCTCGGCGAACGCCCAGTGTGTGGTCGCCCGCTTGCCGTCGAGCAGGCCGGCATCTGCCAGCACGAAGGCCCCAGTGCAGAGGCCCGCCGTGCGGCGCGACTGCTCCGACGCCGTCCGCACGAAATCCAGTTCCTGGGCGGTGCTGGTGCGTTGGGTCGGATCGACGATGCCGCTGATCATCCAGGTGTCGGCCTCGGTGCTCGCATGCACGGGTGTCGTCTTGACGGAAACGCCGAGGGACGCTTGCACCTCGCCGCCATCCAGAGAGTAGTTCGTCACGCTGTAGACACGCTCACGCGCCACGACGTTGGCGAACTCGAACACCGATTGGGTGCCGATGGCCATGACCTGGAAGCCATCTGTCAGGAAGTAGCCGATCCGATGCATCCTTTCCACCCCTACCGCTGCCTGAAAACCCGGATTATAGATGTCAAGCGAAATGTACGTGCGGCATCGTGGAGACTGGGAATGGTGCCAGGCGATCCTGACCGCCGGCTCAATGCTCGGCTTCGAGCGCGGCGGACAGCCAGTCGACGAACACGCGCAGCGACATGGATTCCCGCGTTCGGCACGAGTGGACGGCGTGAATCGGGAGGACGCCGGGTCGGCAATCGGCGAGAACTTCCTCGAGCCGGCCGCTGGCCAGATAGGGTCGTGCCACCGCATCCCAGACCTGAATGACGCCACCATGCTGGAGACCGTAGTGCAACAGCAGGTCCATGTCGTCGAAGGCGATGGACTCCGGCACAGGATGCCGCGTGTGGCGGCCGCCAAGCTCGAACGCGAACTCCCAAGGGCGGCCGGCACCGTGCTGTGCGGCGTGAGCCGTGCGATGCCCCGCCAGGTCTTCTACCTTGGCAGGACATCCATGCCGCGACAGATAGAGCCGGCTTGCCACGGTGATCAGGCGGTAGCTCCCTATCCGGCGGCTGAAACTGTAGGAATCCTCGAGTTCGCCCAGCCTGATCGCGCAGTCCATGCCATCGCGGATCAGGTTCGAGGCGTGCCGCGGTGTCGAGATCTGCAGGCTGACGTCCGGATACTCATGCCGGAATTGGGTCAGGTGCGGCATCAGCTGGCGTGCGATATCGCCCGGCAGCTCCACACGCAGCTTGCCGCTCGCCTTGCCCGCGCTGGACCCGATCACGGATTTCACGTCGGTGATGGCGAGGAGTATCTTGAGGCAGTGTTCGTAGAAGGTCATGCCGGCCGGGGTGGGTCGAACCTGGCGCGTCGTCCGGTGCAGCAGCTTCACTTGCAGATGGACTTCGAGCTGCTGGATCAGCAAGCTCGCCGAGGCCTTCGGTATGCCGAGAAGACTCGACGCACGCGTGAAATTCTCGCACTCGACGATCCGCGCAAATACCTCCATCGCTTGCAGCATGCGTTCCATGGCCGGTTTCCCCTGTGCATCAGCTCGATTGGTGATGCCGTCGAGTGTAGGGACGGCAGCACGCCCGCAATAGTCGCGATTGGCGCATGGTGGGCGACACGTTCGTATAACCGTGCGCAACGTGGCGGCACGGGCCGGGCGCGTGTCGCGTCAGGGTATCGAACCCAGGATGCGTGACATCCAGTCGACCAGCTCATCAGGATCCACCGGCTTGTCGAGCATGCATGCCGCACCGAGCTGCATGGCCTCGGAACGGTTTCGAGGCGTGCCATGGGCGGTGACGAAGATGCACGGTGTTGCGTGCCCCGCATGACGGAACCGTCGCAGCAGTTCGAGGCCGGAGATACCTTCCAGCGCGATATCGCAGATCAGGCAGTCGTAGGCGGTGCTGCTCGGATGGGCGATGAAGCTTTCGGCACACGAGAAAAAGGAGACGCCCCAACCCAGCGCGCGGATCAGCGCGCCGGTGGAACTCCGGACGGACGGTTCATCATCGATGACACAGACAATCTTGGCAGGCACGGGCGTCAGGACTGACACGACATATCGGTAGCGCAACGCGGCGAAGGGTCTCTCGCCCGGACATTAGCGCAATCGCGGTGCCGGGGACACTTATACGGACGTATCGCGGCACGTACGCCATGGCACATCGGGTTTGTCCCGAAGAAGCCTCCGGCCTCGGGGCTGGTGGCGCCGTAGCTTCAAGGCCCACAGGGCGGCAGACTATACGTTCGTATAGATGCCGGTACATCCACGGTCCGGCATGATTGCCATGGCGCCCGCGTGACCTGCCGCCCATATCCGTCTTCCATGATCCATCCCAGCCCCGAAGCTTCCACGCCCCAGATCGCAATCGACCCCGACGCCTGTCCACGCCTGGCATCGTGTAGCCATCCTGGGGATGAGACCTTTCGCTTCGCGCCGATTCCCATCCTGATCGAGGACTGGTCCGGGATCCGGCAATGGGTTGACGCGCGCAAGGCGGAGGGCGTGACGGATCTGGAGGCCTATCTGGACGCCAATCCGATGGCCATCCAGGAATTGCGCGATCGTCATCACGTTTTCGTGGACGCCAATGACGCCGCGCTGGCGTTGTTCGATGCGGACTCCCGGGCATCTTTCTTCGCGAAGGCCAGGGACCTGCTTCCCGCCAGCCGGCTTAGCAACTCGAAGGTACTCAAGGCGATGTTCGATGGCGCGACAGCCTGTCAGGGCGAGCGCACGCTGACGTCGCTGACCGGACGGACGATCCCCATCGTATGGCGCTGCTCGTTGCCGGCCCAGCCTGCCCGCTATGCGCGGCTGCAGTTCTTCGCGTTCGACATCTCCGAGTACCAGGAGAACATCAGCCGCCTGCAGTCGATGCGCGCCGAGATGGCACGCGCCGGACGCATTGCACTGATCGGACAATTGGCTGCGTCGATCACGCATGAGATCAGCCAGCCGCTGTCCGCGACCAGGACGTCGATCGAAGCCGCAGCCCGATGGCTGGAGCGCGACCAGCCGGAGATGGAGGAAGCCAAGTCATCCGTGCGCGACGCAGCGCGCTGGGCCCGCGACGCCACCGAGATCTGCCACAAGCTGCGCGGTTTCATGACACATACGCCGCCGCAGGCCAGGTTGCAGTCGGCGGCCGAAGTGGTGGCGTCGGCGATCTTCCTGATCACGCCTGAAGCGGAGGCGAAGGGCATCGTCGTGGAAACTGACGTGGATGCCGGCCTGCGAGTGTTCGTGGACCGTCTGCAGCTGCAGCAAGTCCTGGGCAACCTGCTACTGAACGGTATCCACGCCATCGAAGCGAGAACGAATGCGCCGGTACGCCGTCTCGCCGTGCAGGCGGAGCCGGAAGGCGAGGACAGCATTCGGTTCAAGGTGGCCGATTCCGGGCCGGGTATCGACGCTGAAGCGTTCCAGAGGCTGTTCCAGCCCTTCGCGACGTCCAAGGCCGAAGGCATGGGCCTGGGCCTGTCCATCTCGAAGTCGATCATCGAGGCCCACGGCGGCCGCATCTGGGCCGAGTCGATGGGAGGCGAGGGCGCGACGCTCTGCTTTACGCTGCCGGGCGTGCAAGGACAGGCGCGGCGGCCCTGATCAGCGCCACATCGGCTCGATGCCAAGCATCTGCGCCTTGCGCACGATGTCGGCGACGGAGTTCGATTTCATTTTCCGCATGGCAGTGCCACGATGCACCTTGACAGTGACTTCGCTGATGCCGATGCCGGCAGCGATCTGCTTGTTCAGCGCGCCGCCTACCACGTAGGCCAGCACCTCGCGCTCGCGCGCGGTCAGCGAGTCATAGAGCTGCGCCAGCTTGTTGCGCGCGTGATCCGCATCGAGCAGGGTCTTGTCCAATGCCAGGGCGGCCGTCACGGCGTCGATGACATCCTGCTCTGCCAATGGCTTGAGAAGAAAGTCCGCAGCTCCGGCCTTCATCGCCTTGATGCAGATGCTCACGTCGGCATATCCCGTCATGAAGATGATCGGCATCCGGTGGTTCGCCTTCTCCTGCTGCTGAAAGAACAATCCGCTCTCTCCACGCAGGCGAACATCGAGTAGCAGGCAGCCCGGTACGTTCGCGCTCGCCGATGCCTTGAACGCCGCTGTCCCTTCGAAGCTGCGGACGGTGAATCCCACGGAACGCAGGAGGTTGGTCAATGACGAGCGGGTCGATTCCTCGTCGTCGACGATGTAGACGACTGACGTCGCGTCCTGTGTCTTGGCATCCATGGACATGCTTCACTTCACGGGTTTAAAAAACGCACCAACCGCGATGACAGCGTTGTGTTTCTGTCTTCAAGGTCGCGGCGATTGTCGCATATCCCCCCTGTGCGAAGTGAACGTGTCATGCCCCGGAAACGTGCGGGAAACTGGCGTCAGCGCGGCATTGGAGACCCATTGTTCGGCCCGCACGGATGTACTGTTCAGGCGTCCACGCTTTATCCGGTCTGGCTTTGCGGCTAGTTTTGATGCTGGCGCGGCGCGCATCGAAAGCGCCGCGATTGGGAGGGCGCGGCACGGCATTCAGGGTCCGCATGTCCGAAAACCTCACGATAAATGTCGTTTGAGATTTTCTGCGGAGCGGGAATCATGAAGGCCTGGCATCCGTGCCTCACAGTGCATCGATGGTCATGCAAGGTTGGACTCAATGAATGCTTCAACGGCCGAAGTCTCGGCAAGCCTCACCGCGAAAACCCGGTTCGCCGACGTGCCGGGACGGCGCCTCGCCTATCGCACCTTCGGGCGTGGAAAGCCGGTCGTGCTCTGCGTGCGGTTCCGGGGCACCATGGACGCCTGGGATCCTCTCTTCCTCGATTCCCTGGCCAGCCAGGGCTTCCAGGTGACCGTGTTCGACTACAGTGGCATGGGGCAATCCACCGGTGAGCCGACTTATCAGCCTGCGTCGCTGGCCCGTGATGCGATCGACCTGATCGCCGCGCTAGACCTCGGCAAGGTCATCATCGGCGGTTGGTCGGTCGGCGGTATTGCTGCCCAACTCGTGATGACACTGGCGCCTCAGCTCGTCAGCCACGCCGTGCTGCTCGCCACGACACCGCCGGGCGAGCTGGCCAAACCGGGCGAGGCGCTGTTCTATACGCTGGCCAAGCGCGAGAACGACTTCGACGATTTCGTCAGCCTGTTCTTCGAGCCGGCCTCTCCGGAGAGCCGGGAGGCGGCCAGGCAATCCGCAGAGCGGCTCGCCGCGCGCAAAGCCGACGTCAGCCCCGAGGTGCCATGGCAATGGGCCGGCGCCCAACTTGGCGATGGGCCGCGGAACCCCGCCTTCCCGGTCGAAGCCGTGCTTCACGCGCTCAAGTCCACGCACATTCCGGTGCTGCATGTGGGCGGCGATCACGACATCGTGTTCCCGGTCGAGAACTGGTATGCGCTGAACAACCAGTTGCCGACCCTCCACCTGGTGACGTTCCCGCGCGCCGGGCACGGTCCCCACCTCCAGTTTCCTGTTGCGGCTGCTCGGCACGTGGCCGCTTTCATCGATACCCACGCTTAGCGGATACCGACCGGCACACGGCGCGCCGGTCGCACCATTTCCCCACCTTCGCGCGTCAGCGTCGAAGTGGATCGTTTCGTCTTCAGAAAGGTAAAGCATGTCGGATTTGATCAGTTTCGCCATCGAGGCCGCGGGTGGCCTCGAACGCTTCCAGGGTTTCCAGCGCGTGTCGGCGCGCCTGCACCACACGGGTGTCCTGTGGACGCTGAAGCAACGTGAAGGGGTCTTGACGGATTCACGCGTGACCGTCGACCTTCACGCACAACGGGTGTCGCACGAACCCTTCGCACCGACCACGAACCACTCGGTCTTCACGCCGGCGCGCGTGGAGATCCTGCAACCGGACGGTACGCCGGTCGAGACCCTCTCGAACCCCCGTGCCTCATTCGCCGGCTTCGAGCTTGAGACCCCCTGGTCGAATGCCCAACTGGCGTACTTCGCTGGCTACACGATGTGGACGTATCTGACGTCGCCATTCGTGCTGCGCCACCCCGGCGTGCGTGCCACCGAGATCGAGCCGTGGGTGGTGGACGGCCTCTCCTGGCGGCGTCTGCGTGTGACCTTCCCCGATGCCGTGGCCACGCATAGCGCGGAGCAGACCTACTACTTCGACGCGGACGGCCTGCTGCGCCGTCATGACTACGAGGTGGACATCCAGGGCCGTAACGCCGCCGCCCGCTACCTTTCCGACTATGTCGAGGTGCAGGGCATTCGCATGCCGACGCGCATGCGCATCTACCCGCGCACGCCCGAGAACCTGGCGATGGCGGAGCCGCTGATCGTGGGCGTGGATCTGTCGGACTTCCGCTTCGAGTGAGGGCGCAACCATGACTGCAACGCAAACCTATCGCGCCGCCGTAGTGGTGGCGCCTGGCAAGCTGGCGCTGATCGATCGCCCGGTGACCGAGCCTGGACACGGACAGGTCCGTATCCGCGTGGAAGCGTGCGGCGTCTGCCACTCGGACAGCGCCACGGTGGGGCGCGCTCCCGCCGACCCGGAGCGGCCCATGGTGCCCGGCCACGAGGTCGTGGGCCGGATCGAGGCACTGGGCCATGGTGTCGATGGTTGGCGCATCGGCCAGCGCGTGGGCGTAGGCTTCCTGGCCGGCGAAGACCGTAGCTGCCCGTCATGCCGGCAGGGCGATATCGTCAACTGCGAGAGCCCGGTCATTACGGGCATGACGACGGATGGCGGCTACGCCGAACGGATGCTCGCCGAAGCGCGCGGGCTGGTACGTGTGCCGGAAGAACTCGACGCTGCCGAGGCGGCTCCGCTGCTGTGCGCCGGCCTGACCACCTTCAACGCCTTGCGTAACGCCAATGCGCGGGCCGGCGACGTGGTGGCGGTCCATGGACTGGGCGGCCTCGGCCATCTCGCGGTGCAGTTCGCGCGCAAGATGGGCTTCCATACCGTGGCGATTGCGCGTGGCGCCGACAAGGCGGAACTGGCGGCCGAGCTGGGCGCCCATCGCTATATCGACTCGGAAAGCGAAGACGCTGTGGCCGTGCTGCGCAGTCTCGGCGGGGCCAAGGTGGTGTTGGGAACGGCACCTACGGGCGCCGGCATGTCGGCGCTCGTTCCCGGCCTGGCGGCGCGCGGACGGCTGGTCGTCGTGGCAGTCCCGGGCGACCCCATCTCGCTGACGGCAATGGACCTCGTGTTCGGCGCGCGTGCGGTGGTAGGCGCTCTCACGGGAACGGTCTTCGACAACGAGCAGACCCTGGCCTTTGCCAACTTGCAGGGCATCCGGCCCATGATCGAGACCTTCCCGTTGGAGCAGGCGCAGGCAGCCTACGACCGCATGATGCGTGCCGATGTCCGGTTCCGGGCGGTGCTGGTCATGCCCGCGTACGACGGCTCCGCGGCGGCATGACAACGATGGCTGAACAACACTGGACACCAGCATGACACCCGTAACCTCATCCAATGCCCCGACGCAGTATGCCGAAGCCGAGGGCGTCCGCTACGCCTATCGGCGCTTCGGCAACGCAAACGGCGGCTGCCCCCTGCTTTGCCTCCAGCATTTCACTGGCACGCTCGACAACTGGGACCCGGCGATCATCGACGCGCTGTCCGCGGACCGGGAGATCATCCTCTTCGAGAACGCGGGGGTGGGACGCTCCGGCGGTGCCGTGCCGGCCACCATCGAGGCCATGGCCCGGCATGTCCTGCGGTTCGCCGACGCCATCGCACTCCGCAAGTGCCACATCCTGGGCTACTCGCTCGGCGGCTTTCTCGCGCAGGATATCGCGATCACCAGACCGGAACTGGTGGCGCGTGTGATCCTGTCGGGCAGTGCGCCGCAGGGCGGCGAGGGTGCCGGCATGGATCGTCCCGAACTGGTTGCGATCTACACGGATGGCGAGATGCCGATGCCGGAAAAACTCAAGCGGCTCTTCTTCCCGGCGACGCCCGCCGGCACCGCCGCTGCGCAAGCTTTCCTGGAGCGCCTTGCATCGCGAACCGGCGAGCCGGACCTGCCGGCCAGCACCGAGGTTGCGCCGGCGCAACTTGGCGCGATGATCGCCTGGGCGAACTGGGAGGGTGACGTCACCGGCAAGCTCGGCAAGATTCCGCATCCCGTGCTCGTGACCAATGGGGACAACGACACCATGATCCCTACGCGTAACAGCTTTGTGCTGGCGGAGGGTCTGCCAGATGCGACATTGATCGTCTATCCGAACGCCGGTCACGGGGCCCTCTTCCAGTATGCCCCCACCTACGTCGCGCACGTGCGCGAGTTCCTGCGCGGCGCGTAGCCTGTTCTATCTATCGAGGAGTCAAGCAGAATGAAAGCGATTGTTTACGACAAGGCCGGGCTACCCATCGAGGATCCGCGTGCCTTGTACGAGGTGGACCTCCCGCGGCCGGAACCGGATTCCCGTGATCTGCGGGTCCGGATCGAGGCGATTGCAGTGAATCCGGTGGACAGCAAGCTACGCCTCGGTGTGCAGCCGGGCGCGCCGCGCGTGTTGGGATGGGACGCCGTCGGCACGGTGGAGGCCGTTGGCGCTGCGGTGGAGTTCTTCAAGGTGGGCGACAAGGTCTGGTACGCCGGCGATATCACGCGCCAGGGCAGCTACGCCGAGTATGGCCTTGTCGACGAACGGATTGCGGGGCATCGGCCCACTTCGCTCGCGCCCGCCGAGGCTGCGGCGCTGCCGCTGACCAGCATTACGGCGTGGGAGCTGCTGTTCGATCGGCTGCGCATCCCCGAGGGTGGCGGCCAGGGACAGAGCCTGCTGGTGATCGGCGCGAGCGGTGGTGTCGGCTCGATCCTGATCCAGTTGGCGCGCAGGCTCACCGGCGTGACGGTCATTGGCACGGCTTCCCGGCCCGCGACCCGGAAGTGGGTGAGCGAGCGAGGCGCGCACCATGTGATCGACCACAGCCAGCCGCTGCAGCCGCAACTGGCGGCGTTGGGGCTGCCTCAGGTCGAGCATGTCATCAGCCTGACGCACACGGACAGCTACTACGCCCAGATCGTCGACCTGCTCAAGCCCCAGGGACAACTGGCGCTGATCGACGATCCCGCAACGCTGGACGCGATGCCGCTCAAGCGCAAGTCGATCTCGCTGCATTGGGAATTCATGTTCACGCGGTCGATGTACCGGGCCGCCGACATGATCGCGCAGCACAAGCTGCTCGGGCGCGTGGCGGCATTGCTCGATGAGGGTGTGCTGAAGACCACGGTTGGCGAGCACTACGGCGATATCACGGCCGAAAACCTCCGTCGTGCGCATGCAGCGCTGGAGAGCAACAAGACCGTCGGGAAGATAGTCCTCGAGCGTAGCTAGCCGAGGCAAGGCAGGCGCAACGCCCAGAACCGCGTTTGCGGTCCTGGGCGCGCTTTCGTGACTGCCGGTTAAGTGGTGCGACGGAACAGACGACCTTGCAGCAACAGGCGCAGTGTCATCAGGAACAGCGCGCCGACAAAGAGATTGACGAAGACGAACAGGGGCAATGCGAGGTTCGCGAATAGAGAAGCAGGTGCGATGGTCGCGGCGCGCATGCAGGACAGCCCCAGCGCGGTGACCCCGAAGCTGAACGCCCAGAAACCCGGTGTCGCGCCCGCCACCGAAAACCAGGTTGCGAGCCGCGCCAGGAACAGTAGCTGCAGGACGCCATAACCGAACATTGCGTAGAAGGGCCAGTCCAGGCTGCCACCTGTGACGGCAAGGTATGCCACCGCGCCAACTACCGGTGGCGCCAACTGGATACCCAGTGTCGGTCGCACCGCAGTGGCCAGTTCGTCGCCAAGATGCAGTCGGTAGGTGAGGATCGACTCGATCGCGAGCCACGAGAACAGGCCGGCGCCGAAGAATAGCTTGGCGAGATCCATCCAGCCAAGCGAACTCATGGCCATCGCGGAGACAAAGTTGCCCGCCACGGTGGGTAGATACATCACCGCGGTGGTATCGCCGAGCTTGCGACCCCCTCGCATCATGCCGCCGCTGCGGAACGTCGAGAAGGCCAGTTGGGCAACCACGCCCACCACGATCAGGGCGCGCCCCAACGTTGGAACGTAACCGTGTAGCCAGACCGCAATCAGCAGCGTGGCCACCGGGATCAAGCCGATAAAGCAACAGGCGACGGGATGTCGTGCCTCCGCCAATGCTTCGCTACGATGCCCCACCCACTTGGCGGCGTACAAGAGCACGAGCACGGCCCAGATGAGCGTGGTGACCGCAAAGAGCGCGTCAGAAATCTCCGCGCTGACACCCCATAGCGTATGAGCGACCCGCCAACAGTTCGATAGGCCGGCCATGCCGAGCACAATGCCCATGGCAGAGGCCGGAACGGCGAACCCGGCACGCGTGGCGGCGACGGGGGCGGATATATTGCTGGGGGTCATGAGGTTCCTCCGGATGTCGAACAAAACGTGCGACTGATAGCCGGAATGTTAGACAGATGGAGGTCGGACGCCAATTCTCAGTCTGTATCCGCATCATTGTTCGAAGAGCCATCGACACCTATGCCAAAGCATAGGGGCGGAAGCGGCTGCCACTGGCCAGCGAATTCGCTCACGCCGACTTCGCGGCGAGCAGATCCACCATCCGGTTCGCGAGCGGGGACAGGTAGGCGCCCGCCCGCGACAGCACGCCGACGCGGCGGCCCAGGTCGAGTGCATCGGCGCGCAGCGCGATCGGGTGCAGTCCGGCAATCCGGCTGTTGCCGTTGGCAGCGGCCATGCACAGGATGTCGGTGCCGCGCACGAGGTCGAACAGCGTGGCGCTGCCGAAATCCGTCTCCACGCGCAGGATGGGCGGTGGCAGGCCAAGCTCGGCAAACGCGGCCTCGAGTTGTTGGCGAATCAATACGTGGGCGCTGGGCAGCATCCATTGCTGGCCGACCAGATCGGCCAGCGTGAGGTTGCGCCGCTGCTGCAGCGGATGGGCCTCATCGGCGACCACGGCGAGGCGGTCGGTGAACAGTTCCCGCATCTCTAGCGCCGGGTTGGGCTGGCGCGGCAGGGGAGCCAAGGCCAGGTCCAGTTCGCCGGTCTCCACCAGATCCATCAGTTCGCGCGCTACGCGCATTGTCAGCCGCAGCCTGGCTACCGGCCGCTCCCGGATCAACTGGCGGCACGCGCCGAGCACCAGCCCGGTTGGCATCGACGGCGAATAGCCCAGCCGCAGCAAGCCCAGTTCCCCCGTCTGGATGCCGCGCATCTCCTTGAGCGCGTCTTCGTATTCCAGCCGGATGCGGCGCGCCCGTTCCAGGAACACCGCTCCAGCCGGCGTCACCCGCATGCCGAGCGCCGTGCGCTCGAACAGCGACACGCCGAGTTGCGCTTCCACGCGCTGGATGGCCTTGGTCAGCGCGGGCTGGGTCATGCCCAGCGCGTCTGCCGCCCGCCCGATTCCGCCGTGCGTGCCCACTGCCAGCACGTAGTCCAGATCCCGCGTCTCCATATGGCATTCCTGATGGTTATGGCTTCATGCCACTTACCTCATTGTGGTGATGGGCCGCAGCTTACAGACTGGGGGCACAAAAACCAAGCCATCAAGGAGACACCCATGTCCTTCGCCTATTTCCTCAGGCGCGCGGCGCGTTACTGGGGCGATAACCCCGCTGTGCTGTACCGAGACCGCGTGCTGACCTATCGCCAGCTTGAAGACCGTTCGACCCGGCTGGCCAACGCGCTGCTGGCGCTGGGCCTGCGCAAGGGCGACCGCGTGGCGATTCAGTCACGCAACTGCCCCGAGATCGTCGAGATTGAATGCGCGCTGTACAAGGCCGGGCTCGTCAAGGCGGCGCTGAACCCGCGCTTCACCGCCGCCGAGGCTTCCGACGTGGTGGAGAACTGCACGCCGCGCGTGATGATCGTGGGGCCCGGATATACCGGCTACTCGCGGGATACCCAAGGCTTTGGCAGCGTGGAGCACTTCTTCGCCATCGAGACCGGGGCACCGGGCCATGGTGACTATGAGTCGCTCGTGGCCGGTGGCGGCATGGCAGCGATCGACTACACGCCGCACCCCGACGATCTGGCGGTGCTGCATTTCTCCTCGGGCTCCACGGGCAAGATCAAGGCGGCCATGCAGAGCTATGGCAACCGGCTGGCGGCGCTGCGCAAGATGATCCTGACCATGGACCGGCCCGCGCGCCCCGGCGACCGCCTCGCGCTGATCGGCCCAGTCACGCATGCCTCCGGCATGCTGATGCAGCCGTACCTGTTCCTCGGCGCCACGCTGGTGCTGTTCGAGAAGTTCGAGCCCGCGCATTTCCTGGCCGAGGTCGCGCGCCTGCAGTTGACCCATGTCTTCATGGTGCCGGCGATGATCAACATGTTGCTGGCCGAGCCGACGCTTGCCACTGCCGACCTGAGCAGCCTCAAGACGCTGGCCTATGGCGCCGCACCGATGGCGCCGGCGCGCATCCGCGAGGCGTGGCAGCGCATCGGCCCGGTGCTGTCGCAGGGCTATGGCGCGAGCGAATCGACGTCCGGCGTCACGCGGCTTTCCACGGTCGACCATGCACTGGCCATCGACGAATACCCCGAGCGGCTGGCGTCCTGCGGCCGCGCGCTGGGCGAGACCGAAGTCCGCGTGGTCAACGAGTGCGGCGAGGAGGTCAGCGGCGAAGAGATCGGCGAACTGGTGATTCGCGGCGCAGACGTGTTCCAGGGCTATTGGGGCGAGCCGGCGTTGACCAGCGAGGTGCTGGTCGATGGCTGGCTCCATACCGGCGATCTCGCCCGCGTGGATGCGGAGGGTTATATCTATCTCGTCGATCGCAAGAAGGACATGATCATCTCGGGCGGCTTCAACGTCTATCCGAACGAAGTGGAGGCCACGCTGTACCAGCACCCCGACGTGATGGAGGCGTGCGTGATCAGCGTGCCGGACGATACCTGGGGCGAAAGCGTCAAGGCTGTCGTGGCGTTGTGGCCGGGCCGGCAGGCCAGCGCGAACGAACTGATCGGCCATTGCCGCGCGCGCATTGCGGACTACAAGTCGCCGCGCTCGGTGGACTTCGTGGCGGAACTACCCAAGAACGCCAGCGGCAAGCTGGCCCGCAAGCTCGTGCGCGAGCAGTACTGGGCCGGCGCCGGCCGCCGCGTGAACTGAGGAGTGCTTATGTTCGACCATCTGACCAATCCGGTGCTGATCGATACGCGGGCCGCCGTGGCGCGCTTCATCGACGATGAACTGCGCCCGCTCGAACAGGAGCTCGGTCTGGGCACTGAAGACCCATGGCCGCGCGAGGTGCTGCGCAAGGTATGGCGCCGTTCGAGCGAACTGGGCCTCTACGCCGCCTGCCTGCCGGTAGAACTTGGCGGAAAGGGACTCAACATCCAGGAGCAGTGCGCGCTCAAGGCCGACCTTGCCGCCAGCGGCGCGGTACTGGCACCGCACGTGCTGGGCGATCTGGGTGGCCCGCCCCGCGTGGGCAATATGCTCAAGTACGCCACGCCAGACCAGGTGGCGCGCTACTTCCGCCCGGTGATCCGGGGCGAGAAGTCCACTTGCTTCGCGCTGACGGAACCCCATTCCGGATCTGACGCGCAGAGCATTCGGACCACCGCCGTGGCAGATGGCGACGATCTGGTCGTCAATGGCCAGAAGCACTACATCAGCGGGGCACCGTTCGCGGACTTCGCCATCGTGATGTGCGTGACCGATGCAGGCACCACGCCGCCCGCGATCACCGCAGTGCTGGTCGACCTTGACCTGCCCGGCGTCACCGTCGAACAGGCCTACGTGCCGATGTCCGGCCAGCATATCGATGCGGATATCCGTTTCGAGAACGTGCGTGTGCCGCGCGCCAACATCTTCGGCGGGGAAGGGCGGGGCTTCAAGCTCGGCATGTCGCGCATCAACGTGAACCGACTGCTGCATTGCCCCTCGATGCTCGGGCTGGCGACGCGCGCGTACCAGGCATCGGTCGAGTACGCGGGACAACGGCGGCAGTTTGGCGGTCCGATCGCGCGCTTCCAGGCCATCCAGCATATGCTGGCCGATATGGCGGCAGCGCTGTGGGCCTGCGAGAGCATGATTGCGCAGACGGCGATGCTGGCCGATGCCGGCGCCGACCTGCGCATGAAGGCCGCCGCCTGCAAGCTGTTCGTGTCCGAGCGCTGTTTCGAAGTGGCCGACAAGGCCGTGCAGATCCACGGTAACGTGGGCGTGACACGCGGACATCCCGTGGAGCAGACCTGGCGCAAGCTGCGCATGTTCCGCATCTTCACCGGCACCAGCGAGATCCAGCGCAACACGATTGCCAAGGCGATCCTCGATCCCGCTGCTGCCTGAACGCAGACCGGTGACGCGGCCCAGACCGCGCGCCTATCAGGAGACAACCATGAATCGTCGTCAATGGCTTGCCAGCGCAGGCGCCGCCGCCGGCGCCGCGGCGCTGGGCGGCACGTTTGGCCGCGTGGCGCTGGCCGCCGCACCGTATCCCAGCCGGCCCATCCGGCTCGTCGTGCCGTTTGTCGCGGGCACCGCGCCGGATTCCATCGCCCGAACCATCTCGGCCGAACTCGGGCCGGTGCTGGGGCAACCGCTGGTGGTGGAGAACGTCGGCGGGGCCGGCGGCATCATCGGCGCGCGCGCCTTGAAGCGGGCGGCTCCCGATGGCTACACGCTGGGCGTGCTGGCCAACCAGCACGTGATCAATGTGCACCTGTATCGCGAACCGCCCTACGATCCGTCGCGCGATTTCACGGCGATCTCGGCGCTGTCGGGCGGGCCCGTGGTGCTTGCCGTGCCGGCTTCGTCGCCCTACAAGTCGGCCCGCGAACTGATCGACGCGATGCGCAAGAGACCCGGCGCGCTGAACTATGGTTCGGGCGGCAAAGGCAGTGTGTCGCATCTGGCGGTGGAAACGCTGCTGCATGACACGCACACGGAAGCGGTGCACATCCCGTACAAGGGCGCCAACGAAATCCTCACCGCGATGATCAGCGGGCAGACGCAGTTCGGCATGCCTGTGCTCAGCACGGCCGCGCCGATGATCCGGCAGGGACAGGTGCGCGCGCTGGCGGTGTCCGCGGCGGCGCGTTCCATACATTTTCCGGAAGTGTCGACGCTGGCGGAATCGCTACCGCCCGGCTTCGTGCTCGACAACTGGAGTGGACTGTTCGCGCCAGCGGGCCTCCCTGCCCCGATCGCCAGGCGGCTGTTCGAGGCGGTAGCCGCCTTGCAAGCCAGCGGCAAGCTGGACGCCACGATGAAGGCCAATGGCGGGGAGATTCGCAAGAGCGCCTCGACTGCACAGTTCGCGGAGCTGGTTGCAGCGGAAACCTCACGCTACGGGGCGCTGGTGACGAAGATCGGGATGAAAGGCGAGGCTGGATAGCGATCAGCGTGGCGCTGCGGCCAGGCCGACGAATGAAGAGAGCGTTGCCGTCTTGTACTGCATGGTACATTTTGCACCCCGCGCCCTATTCCTGACTCCGAAGCCAAGGATGCCAAAAACCAAAGCCTCGCCGCCCGACCGCTCCGCTAGCGAGCAGGCCATTCAATTGCTCGATGCGGCAACCGTGCATGTTCTCGAGAACGGTCTTGGGGATCTGTCGTTGCGCAGTGTGGCGGATGCACTGGGAACCAGCCACCGGATGCTCATCTACTACTTTGGCTCCGCTGATGGCTTCTGGCAGGCACTGCTGTTCCGCGTGCGGCATGCCGAGCAGCAGGCACGTGAGCAATTGCACGTGGATGGACTGGATGCGGAAGCGACCCTGGTGGCGGCATGGGAGCGCTACTCCGCGTCGAGCTATCTGCCCATCATGCAGTTGCTGTTCGAAATCTACGGAAGAGCTATCCGGGATCGTGAACGCTTCAGCGGCTTTCTTGACGATGTCATTGGTAGCTGGACCGCCGTGATTGCCGAGCGCTTGCAGCAAGCCATGCACATCAGCGCGGAGGAAGCGCGGCTGTTCGCACGCGTCGAAGTGGCGACGATTCGCGGCCTGCTGCTGGACCTGATCACGACGGGCGACCGCAAGGGCACCACGGCCGCGCTCAAGTACTTCGCCAGCAAGATGACCTCGCCTGGAAAGTCGAAGAAGGGCGCGTAGCCCCGACCGACCCCCGAAGCACTCTCACCCGACACCGTCGTTGCGCGCTCGCGTAAACCCCAATTTCGTCCCATCGTGTACCACATGGTACATTTCGGTCATCGTCGCTAGCGGTAGCGACGAAACAGATGATTTCAGGGTGCGAGATGAACGTGCAAAAGTTATGGGGATGGACTGCTGCGGCGGTTGCGTCACTGGCGCTGTCGGCCACCGCCGGCGCGCAAGGTTTTCCGACCAAGCCCATCCGGTTGGTAGTGCCGCAGGCGGGTGGAACGGGCAACGATGTGTTGGCACGCGCACTGGCCGAGAAGCTCGGGCAGGCGTGGAAGCAGCCGGTTGTCGTGGAGAACAAGCCAGGCGCCAACGGCACGCTGGCCATCTCGTACGTACTGGGGCAGCCGGCCGATGGCCACACGCTGTTCTTTGCCGGCGTGTCCAACCTGGCCTTCAATCCCTTCCTCTATCCGAAGCTGCCGTACTCGCCGACCAAGGACCTGACTGGCGTGGCCATGCTCGCCAACTCGCCGTTCGTCTTCGTCGCGGCTCCATCCCTGCACGTGCAAACGTTCCAGGATTTCGTGCGCATGGCCAAGGCACGGCCCGGCGAGATCAGCTTTGCGTCCGGGGGCATCGGCAACTCCACGCACCTCGCCATGGAACTGGTGGCGGAGCGCACCGGCATCAAGATGCAGCACGTGCCCTTCAACGGGACGGGGGGATCGACCAGCCTGATGAATGGACAAACGCCCGTGATGATGAACGTCGTGGCGGGTGTGCAGCCGTTCATCGTGGGCAAGAAACTGCTGCCCTTGGCGGTCACCGGTGAGCGGCGCCTGACTGCGCTGCCGACGGTGCCTACGTTCAAGGAGCTGGGCTACGACGTCGAGGTGCCAGGCTGGTACGCGATCGTGGCGCGGGCCGGCACGCCGCCGGGGGTGGTCCAGCAGATCAACGCGGATATCAACCATGTTCTTGACGATCCGCAGTTCAAGGAAAAGCTGGGATTCCAGTTTCTGGATGCCATCAAGGGCCCGCCTTCGGAAGTCGAGCGCTATATGAAGCGCGATGCCGACGCGTGGGGCCCCACCATTCGCCGTCTCAACATCTCTCTCTAGGCCACGACATGCCTCATCTGACCAACGCTGTACACGAATACCGGCTGTCGGCCATGCGACGCCTGATGGACCGCTTGCGCGTGGATGCCCTGGTGTTCGGCACGCCCGACTTCTTCCAGTACGCAACGAACTTCCAGCTCGATGTGTGGCCTTGGGAGCGACCGGTGTTCGTTGTCGTGCCGCGTAACGGAGATACGTTCGCGGTGATGAACGAGCTCTCCACCAACCACATGCGCTTCGCCACGGAGAAGGGCACGGTCTGGCTGTCGGACGTGACCTACTATGCCGAGCACCCGCGTGTGGCCAACCGTCTTGCCTTGCCGTCGCAACTGCCGGAGGTGGTAGCAGGCTTGTTGAGCCAGAAGGGGTTGGCGATGTCGCGCATTGCTGTGGACGTGCCGCATCCCATTCTGGCCGGGGCGCAGCGCCACCTTCCCGAGATGACGTTGCGACCGGCGCTTGCCGAGATGCGCAGCCTCCGGTGGGTCAAGCATGAAGAGGAACTCCAGAACATGCGGGCGTTGGCCGGCCTGACCGACTGGGTCCAGGATCGGTACCGGGAGAACATTCGCCCCGGCCGTCTGGTTCAGGAGCTGGACCACGCCATGGCGGCGCTGATGGTGGAAGAAGCGGCGAGGCGGTTCCCCGGCGAGGACTTCGAGATCCTGAAGTGCTGGACCCTCACCGGCGCTGCATCCGCTTCCCCGCACGGCGATGGCGCCTTTTGCGGCGCGCGCATTGCGAAGGGCGACACCATCGTCAACCTCGTACTCCCGAGGCTGAACGGGCTCTACGTCGAGAATGAACGTACGTGGTTCTGCGGCCAGCTGAGCGACGAGCAGGCGAAGTTCTATCGTGTAGCCGCGCAGGCGACGGACGCTGCGGTGGCCGCCGCCGTGGTCGGCCGGCGCGTCTGCGATATGGATGCCGCCGCGCAGGCCGTGATCGAAGCCGCGGGATGCGGGGAATTCGTCTTCCACAGGACCGGCCACGCGGTGGGCCTCATGCTGCATGAGTACCCCGAAGACATGGCATTCAACACGCGGGCACTGCTGGCCGGGGAGGTCTATTCGGCCGAGCCGGGCCTGTACGTCTACGGTCTCGGCGGCTTTCGTCTGGACGACACCGTCATTGTTGGCGATGCGCCTGAGGTGATCGTCCAGACGCCGAAGACGTTGGCGTACGCCACGGTTGGGTAGCGCGCCGCATCTGCCCTACATCAACGATTCCACCGAGTAGGCGACGCCATCGCGTCCGGGGTCGGCGCCGCCTTGCAGGCGGCCGTCGCTGAGTCGCACAGCGTGCACCCAGCCGATGGTGTAGTTGTAGGGATTTCGGATGACTTCGTAGCCGCGTTGCTCAAGTTGCCGAGCCACTGCCCGCGGTACCCGATTGCAGATGTCGATGGCGTTGCTGGTCGACGAGAACCGGGGCGCCGACACGGCCTCCTGCATCGTCATGCCGCGATCCACCACGTTCAGGATGGCTTGCAGCACGCCCATGGCGATCTGGGTGCCCCCGGGCGCGCCGAGCACGATCTCCGGCTTGCCATCCCGGAACACGATGGTCGGGCAGGACGACGTGAAGCGGCGCTTGCCCGGCGCGATGCTCCCAGCCCGACCGGGCCGGGGATCGAACACGCCCATGCAGCCGTTGTACATGAACCCCAGTCCGGGTGTGATCGCCCCGGCCGGCATGGCGAGCGAATGCGTCAGCGACACGCAGTTGCCATCGCCATCGACCACCGAGAGATGCGTGGTGTCGCGCGGCACCGCATGGCCCGGATTGACGCGCGTCACTTCGACACGCTGCCCGCTACGCACCGCGTCGGCCGTTGCCGCCGCCCGCTCGGCCGACAGAAGATAGTCGAGCGGGACGTCGACATAGGCGGGGTCGCCGATATGGCGGTCCTTGTCGACGGTGGCCTGCTTCATGATCTCGCACAGAATCGTGAGGTACTCGGGCGAGTTGTGCGGAATGGCCGCCAGGTCGAACTGTTCGAGCGCGTGCAGCATCTCCAGCAACATGGCGCCACCGCCGGGGGGCTGGTTCGTCGCCACGACGCGGTCGCGGTATCGACCGAACAGCGGCTTTTGTCGGACCACCTGATAGTCATCGAGATCCGCTTTCGAAATCAGGCCGTCATGGCGCTGCATGTCTTCGACGATCGCAGCAGCAATTTCACCACGATAGAAATCGTCGGCACCGACGCGACCGATCCGCTCCAGCACGTTGGCCATGTCGGGATTGACGATGGGCGTGCCAACGGATTTGGGACTGCCATCCGCCTTGCAGTAGAGCGTACGGCCCGATGCGCTGAAGGCCAGCCGCTCCCGGTTGCTGGCGCGGCCCAAGGTGGCGTCGTCGTTCCAGAAGGCATACATGCCGGGGCGGACGAAGTAGCCGTGCCGCGCCCAGTCGACGGCCGGGGCGACCACTTCGGCCCACGGCAGGCGGCCGTGCGCGGCGTGCATCGCCTCGAGTCCGCGCAGCGTGCCCGGGGTGGCGACGGACTGATAGCCGATGTCGTTGAGGCGGTCCTTGATGAAGAAGCCGAAGCCGTCGCGGGCTTCGCCTTCGAGCAGGTCGGCCCACATGTCCGGTCGGGCATTGCCCGGCGCGGTCGCGTGGAAGTCGAAATACTCATGCACGTTGCTGCCGGGCAGGTAGACCGCTGCGGTGCCGAATCCGGCGATACCGCACATCAGCGGATCGACCACGGTCTGGGCGAGCGCGCACGCCACTGCGGCGTCGATGGCGTTACCGCCGGCTTTCAGGATCTCCGCGCCCGATTCCGCAGCTTCCGGCTGCGGGCACACCACCATTCCACGCGTGCTCATGGTCAGTTCGCCTTGAAATCGACGTCGGACATCGCGCTCTGCAGCCGGGCGGTGTCGCGTTCGGTCAGTTGCATCAGCAGGTTCGACGGTCCCGGCATCGGGATCACCTGCATCGTCTTCATCTTCTGAAGCACGGCGCTGTCGGTCAGGAATTTTTGCGAGGCGGCGTGCAGGCGGCGGATCGTTTCAGGCGGTGTGCCAGCCTTGGCAGCAATCCCCATCCAGCCGAGGTCGTCGAACCCCGTCAGGCCCAGCTCGGATGCGGTGGGCACGTTAGGCAGTTCGGGGACGCGTTTCGGCGAGAACAGCACCAAGGGAACCAGCTTGCCGGCCTGAATCTGCGGCGTGGCGGTGGCGACGGTGGGCGCCATGACCTGGGTCTGTCCGCTGACCGTCCCGACGATGGCATCGGGCTCGCCCTTGTAGGGCACATGGGTCATGCGGAGCTTCTGGTTCTTCTGGAACAACTCCACGATGACGTGCGTGGAATTGCCCTTGCCCGACGATGCGAAGTTGATCGCGTCGGGCTTGGCCTTCGCCATCGCCTCAAGGTCCTGCAGGGTGCGGATACCGGATTGCGGATTGGCGACCAGCACGAAAGGCGTGGTCGTCAGCACTGCCACCGGCGCGAAGTCGACTTCAGGCTTGTAGGCAAGCGGCGCGTAGGCGAACTTATTGAGCACCATCTGGGACACGCCGGCCAGGAAGAGCGTGCAGCCGTCGGCAGGTTGGCCGAGCACGTACTTCGCCGCGATGACGCCGCCAGCGCCAGCCTTGTTCTCGACGACGACCGTCGTGCCCAGTTCCCGCCGCGCGGTTTCGGCCCACATGCGTGCCAGCGTGTCGGTGCCACCACCGGCCTGCTGCGAGACCACCAGGCGGATCGGGCTGGTGTTACCGGCCTCCCCGCAGGCCCAGGCCGGCCCCGTGGCGCCCAGCGCCAGCGCGGCAGCCAGCATCGTCCCCCGAGTGGAGATTTTCCTCATGTCGTATCCTTATCTTCAGTCGTGTCGTGGTTGCAGTGCGGCCGCTGCTATCGCATTATTGCCGCGACTTCCCGGTCGTCGCCAATGAAAACTTACGAACCTACTATGAGGAAATGCTCATGCAGTCACCGCAAGACGCCGTAGCGTGGGCCCGGCGGTTGCGCATGCGCCATCTGGAGTCGTTCCTGGTACTGATCGAGGCGGGGACGCTGACGCTGGCTGCCGACCGGCTCCACATGACCCAGTCGGCCGTCTCGCACTGGCTCAGCGAGATGGAGGAACTGGTCGGCGCCCGGCTCGTGCTACGGGGCAAGCAGATGCGGCTGACGCCAGCGGGCGAAGCCGTGCGCAAGCTGGCGCTGCGCGTGCTCGGCGAAGTCAGCCGGACGAATGACGAACTCGTTTCGCTCGAACGAGGCGAGGTGTCGCGGCTGCACATTGGGAGTGTGACGGCGGGGATCGCCCATCTGCTGCCGCGTGCCATCCTCGCGTTCCAGAAAGACGAAGGCAACGTGGCCTTCCAGGTGTCGGAGGGTGTCTTTAACAGGCTGCTGAGCCAGCTCGAAGAGCGCGAATTCGACCTGATCGTGGGCTCGATAGATGCACGCGCCTATGGGCCGACGCTTGAGCACGAAGTGCTGTTCGAAGACGATATTGCGATCGTGGTCGGACCCGACCATCCGCTCTCGGACGCCACCCAGATCGACTGGACGGACCTGTACGCCTATCCATGGGCCATGCCGCCGCGCGATACGCTGATGCGCGTGCGGCTGGAAAACACGCTGCTGGAGCGGGGCGGTGCGGGAATCGTGCCGGCATTGGAGACAGGATCGGTCATGGTTCTCGAATCCATTCTCCATGCCAGCGATTATCTGGGCGTCTGCTCGGGCGCCATGGCCCGGCACCTCGTGGCCCGCTCGCTGGTACGCCGCCTGCCCCTGACCGACGTGGGCTCGTTCGGCCCAGTCGGCGTGGTGTGGCGACGTGGCGGCCAGGATGAAACGCTGGTGAAATTCGTCTCGATCCTGCGGCGCGAAGCGAAGAGGACGATGCAGGGGGAGTAGGAAAGCGTGTGGACGATCAGCCCGTCTGCCGAATCGGGGCGGCAGTCAGCGCATCGGCGAATTCATGGTTCACGTCCCGGTGACCAATTTCAATACACCTTTAAGAGCGACGACACAACGGCGCCGGGTGGACCCCCGCAGCTGGGCGCGCCGAAGTAACGCCGGCGCGACTTGACCGGAGGGAGACGCGGTCAGGCCGGATGGCTGACCGATGGTCGCGCATCCATCCTGGCCCGCCATGCCATCAGATGAACGCATTCGGCCGGCACCGGAATCTCGGCAAAGCCCGCGAACAGAAGCCCCGCCCACACAGTGATATCGGCCATCGAGAACGCGTCACCCGCCACATACGCTTGCTTGGACAGCACCGCGTTGAAGTAGCGCATACCGGCCTCGGCCTTCTCGCGCTGGCGATTGCCCCATTCCACCCGTCCGGTCCAGTCCGGACTCTTGTAGGGCTGCAACCCGGCGCCTAGCCCGGGCGTCGCGTGATGGAAATAGATGCCTACCGCATCGATCAGTTCAGACTCAGCGCGCTTCTGCATCATATGGATGACGCCCTTCTCCTTTGGCGTGCGGCCGGTCAGCACCGGCTTGCCATCGAGATTGTCGAGGTATTCCGTGATGGCCGTGCATTCTGCAATGTACGTGCCATCGTCCAACTGCAGCACCGGAACGGTGCCTGTGGGATTGATGGCCAGGAAGGCTGGCTGCTTGTGCTCGGCGGCGGGAAGATCGATCTTCACGAAAGTCACGCGGTCGGCCAGCGATTTTTCAGCGAGAACGATGCGGATGCGCAGCGGATTAGGAAAGCCTGGGATGTCGAAGATTTTCATTTTGTGCCTGTAGCGCGCGTTCTTGGGTTGCTTACCTATTGATAAGTAGGCAGATCCTAAAGGCTCATTCGCACCGCGTCAAGCTTACTTAGCGCTAAGTCATTTAGTACAATGCGGCATGGCTTCGACAAACACCAAACAACGCATCTTAGAAATAGCCCGAGGAATGGTCCAAGCGCAGGGCTATAACGCGCTCAGCTTCCGCGACATTGCGGCTCGGCTGGGCATAAAAGGACCCGCCGTCCATCACCATTACCCCACCAAGGGAGATCTCGGCGCAGCCTTGGCGCGCGAGTACACGGATTCAGGCGCGGAGATGCTGGAACAGTTGCTCAAGACCTCCGAGGATCCGACGGCACTGCTCGACGCGTATGTGGCGATCTTTCGGGCCGCGCTGCTGAACGGCAACCGTATGTGCCTCTGTGGAATCATGGCAGCGGAACAGGAAGCCCTGCCTGAGGCCGTGCGCTCGGAAGTGGGCCGTTTTACCGATGTCAATATCGCGTGGCTCATGCGAGTGGTGGAAATGGACGATCCACTTGCGGGCGTGCAGAAGCGCCGCCAACGCGCATTGGCGATGTTTGCCGCCATCGAAGGCGCGCAACTGGTGGCGCGTGGGCGCCGGGACATCGGCCTGTTCGATAACGCGGTTATGGGCTGCCGCCAGGCCGGCCTCATTCCCTAGTCGCCTGAACCGCCCGCCGGCGCGGGTTAGGCTTGACCATCCACGGTCGGAGGCGAACACGATGAAGGCGCGCGACTTGGCATGGTGGTTGCAGGAATCGCTAATTTCGATGCGCAGGACACGGAGGATGAAATGTCCACGATCACGGCGAGCTTTTCTAATCAATCTTCAGCAGCCAGTGCCTGTCAGGCTTTGCGAGACACTTATCCCGGCCTCGCCGTTAGCGTCCAGCTTTCACAGAAATCGGTGGGCGAGGAGGGCGAGCAGGGAGTTTTACCCGCACTTCGCAGCCTGATTGTGGAAATCGTAGGCGCTCAGAGCCCGGAGGCCCACGAGGACTCAGGTGGCGATTGCGCGAGATTGATCGTCACCGGCGTGGACCTGTTGCAGTTGGAAGGCGTGGAGGCCCTGCTTTGGAAGCATCGCCCAACCGTGATCAATGAATCGACCGAGAGAGCAGGCCATGACGGTAAGTAGAGTGGTCCTTCGTGCGGCTGTGCCTATCTTCGCCCCGGCACTGGCGTTTCTAGTGGGAATGGCTTGGGCAGCTTGGCAGCGGCGGAGGCACACACACGCTGGATGGTGAACGAAGAACGAGCGTGCCGCGACCTATGGGCCGCCGGCAATATCTACAATTCTCCCCTCCATCGCTGCGCAATTTTCGATTGGCGTTGACGGTATGGGAAATACCCTCCTGGCCAAGTCGCGCCGCATCACCGTCAACGCCGACTGACGGCACACGCCGGCGGACGCTCACGCGTCTCGCCGGTGTGAACCGAATGTCGAGGACATCCTGGAGTTTCGTGTCGAATGGCTAACACTCGGCCGCCACCGTACACGCCTGCGCTACGATATTCCTGGCACCTTCCTACTGGCGCGAAGGGAGGGCGCAGTCATACGCTTCTGTGGTGATGGGAAGTCACCGCAACTGTCGTCGGCGACTCGGCCAACGGCACGAAGCGTCGGGTCGTGCCGTCCAGTGCGTCGATGCTACCTGCCTCGATGTCGTACACCCAGCCGTGCAGATTCAGTCGTCCTTGCTCGAGGGCTAGTGCCACAGAGGGATGCGTGCGCAGATTCGCAAGTTGCGCGATCACGTTTTCGCGCACGAGCCCGTCGAGCTTGGCGCGGGGCGTGTCGAAATGGTGCACCGCGTTGATGGCTTTGGCGGCATCCGCATGGCGCAGCCAGCTCGCAACCGCCGGGAGATGGTCAAGACACGTGCACCGCGAAATGGCGCCCATCGCGCCGCAGTCGGAGTGGCCGCATATCACGATGTCTTTTACGCCCAGCACCGCGACCGCATACTCGACGGTGGCCGAGACCCCGCCGGGTTCTGGACCGTACGAAGGCACGATGTTGCCGGCATTGCGAATCACGAACAATTCGCCCGGTTCACGTTGCGTAAGGAGTTCAGGCACGACGCGGCTGTCCGAGCAGGTGACGAACAGCGCCTTTGGATGTTGCGTCGTCGCGAGTTGCTTGAAGAGCTCAACGCGTTGCGGATAGACCTCTCGCTGAAAACGCAGGAAGCCGTCGATGATGTCACGCATTTGCGTTCTCCACGTCGAAATAAGAGATGCAGGCACACGCCGTTCCATTCGTCGCGCCGCGGTCGTTATTATGAACTGGGATTGGGGACTAGCCGAAGGGCGACGGACCGGGGACTCGAAAGAAGTGTCGCGGCCAGCCTCGCTGTCCGCCTGGCGATCCACGCGGGAGGCACCTTTGCGCATCTAGCCGTGAATGCGCATCGGGCGTGCGGGACGCATGAACGTTAACCTCGAAGCGCGGCTTAAAACATATGGGCTGTTGTTTTGAGGCATATCTGCGGTACTCAGGCGTATCTTTCTATTCGCAAAATTGCGAAAATCCCGCCCCGAGGGGGCCATCTCGTGCACCGTTTCGGCTTTTTGCCGATGCCACTGATGTTCGCACGGGCGCCCGCCTGCACATTAAAACAATGAAAGCGCACGCATAGGCGGCAAGCCGCTGGTCGCCGCGCAGGGAAAAGGGTCGCCGGCCTGGCCGGCCGCAAATTCGCATGACAAGAGATTCGAGCCTCACCGCTGGTGAACAGCCGTGCCTGCGCGCCATTGCCGGCGCTGTTGCCATCCTCATGATGTCCCTTTCCGGGTCGCCGGCGCAGGCCGCTGGCGGCAATGGTGGCGCCGGGGGCTACAGCTTTAACCTGCCGGGCGGGTTGGGCGGCGTCGCTTCGGGCCAGGCTGGCCAGAGTGGGCTGACCGTGCCCGATGGCGACGGCACCGGCGGCGGGGGCGGCGCGCGCAACGCGGCCGGTGGGGCGGGCGGCATCAACGCGTCCCAGGCGATGCCGCGGGGGCTGGCGGGCGCAGCGGGTACCGCGCCGGGCCAGGGTGGTGGCGACGGTGGCAACGGTAACTTCGACAATGCCTCGTACGCAGGTGGCGGCGGCGGTGGCGGCGGGGGTGGCGCGGATGGCATGGTGATGGGTGCCGTGCCGACCACCATCTCCACCGGCGTGTTCGGCGGCAGTGGTGGCAAGGGTGGCAACGGTGGCGATGACGGCTATTTGCCGGTAGCGTATCAGGGGGGCGGCGGCGGCGGTGGCGAAGGTGGGTACGGCCTGATCCACGCGGGCGGTACCGAGATCGTGGTGAAGGCGGGCGGCGGGGTGTCCGGCGGCCGGGGCGGCAATGGCGGGAACGGCGGTGGGTCGAAGCCGATCGCGGGCCTCCAAGGCGCGGGCAACGGCGGCGACGGCGGTGTCGGCATGTTGCTGACCAGCGCAGCCACGGTACATATCGAAGCAAATGCCGTGGTGGCGGGTGGCAATGGCGGGACCGGGGGCAACGGCGGCGACGGCGTCTACGATTTCTACGGCAGCGTGGGCGGCAAGGGCGGCATGGGCGGCAGCGGCATGGAACTGGCCAGCGGCTCCACGCTGCTGAACGAGGGCACGATCAGGGGGGGCGCGGGGGGCGCGGGTGGCCAGGGTGGCATGAACTTCGATGGTTCGCCGGCCGCGAACGGCACTACGGGTGCGTCCGGCGTGGGCGTGCGCGGCAGCAACCTGACCATCGTCAACAAGGGGACCATCGTAGCAAGCGGCTCCGGCGCGGCGGCGGTCCAGTTCACGGGCGGCACGAACCGTTTCGAGTTCTGGACCAACAGCTTCGTGGGGAGCATCGAGGCCTACGGCACTGACGACACGTTGGCGCTGGCTGGCGACACGGGCGCTGCCACGCTGACCGGCGGCATCGGCAACGCCGGCCTTTATCGTGGCTTCGAGCATTTCGAGAAAATCGGCGCGTCGGTCTGGACCCTCGCCGGTAGCAACACGGATATCACGAGCTGGCAAATCCTGGGCGGCACGCTGGCGATTTCGTCCGACGCCAACCTTGGGGCGGCAGCTGGCACGCTCGGGCTGAACGGCGGCACGCTGCGCACCACCGCAGCCATGACCACCGCGCGCGCCACCACGCTCGGTGCCGGCGGCGGCACCTTCGAGGTCACGAATGGCACGCTGACGCACAACGGTGTCATCGACGGCCCCGGCGGCCTGACCAAGACCGGCAACGCCACGCTGGAACTGAACGCCGTGAACGCCTATGCCGGCGGCACGCAGGTCAGCGCCGGCACGCTGATCGCCAACGTCAACGGCGCGCTGGGCAGTGGTGCAGTCAGTGTCGCTGGCGGCGCAACGCTGCGCCTGAACGGCGGCTTCGACCTGGGCGGCCGGCAGGTGGTCAATCGATCCGGCTACATCAACCTGTACGGCGCCGGCACGCTTGGCGATGCCCAGGTGACGAACCTCGGCGGGTTCACGTACCTGCTCGGCAGCAGCACGGCGGCCAATGCCACAATCGTCAACAACGGGGGCGTGATGTCCTTCCAGGAGGGCAGCACCGGCGGAAACAGCCAGGTCACCACTCGCAGTGGCAGCTATACCGAGTTCTGGGGCTGGAGTACCGCCGGCAACGCCTCGCTGGTGGCGGATGCGGGCGGCTGGGTCGATTTCTCGGGCACATCCGGTCCGGCCTTCGACCACCGGATCACCGCCGGCGCCATCGCGGGGGCGGGGCGCTTCCAGCTCGGCCAGAACGTCTTGACCGTGGGCAGCAACAACACCTCCACCACCGTGAGCGGCACGATCGAGGATGGCGGGGCCGGTGGCGGCACCGGCGGCGGTCTGATCAAGATCGGCACCGGCACGCTGACGCTGAGCGGCACGAATACCTACACCGGTGCGACGAAGGTGAACGCGGGCACGCTGGCCGTGAACGGCAGCGTGGCGGGTGCGGTCACGGTCAACAACGGCGCCACGCTGGGCGGCGCCGGCAGCGTGGGCAGTACCGTGATTGCATCGGGCGGCACGCTGGCACCGGGCAATTCCATCGGCACGCTGACCGTCATCGGCGACCTGACGCTGGCCGCCGGTTCGACCTATCGCGTGGAAGCCGACCCGGCCTCGTCGGCCAGCGACCGCGTGGCGGTGAGCGGTACGGCCACACTCGGCGGTGCGGTGGTCCATGTCGGCCCCGACGGCAACTTCGCGTCCACGCGCCGCTACAGCATCCTGACGGCCGGGACGGTGCAGGGCCGCTTTGCGTCGGTAAGTTCGAACTACGCGTTCCTTGACCCGACGCTGACATATGGCCCCAACGAGGTCACCCTGGCACTCGCGCGCAAGGACGTGACGGACCCTGTATCGCCCGTCTCGCCAGTCGATCCGGGCACGGGTGGCGGCGCAGGTGGCGGGATTGGCGGAGCCGCCCCGCGCCCGATGCGCTTTGCCGACGCCGCGGTCACCGGCAACCAGCGTGCCGTGGCCAACGCACTGGAGACCCTGTCGGACAGCAACCCGGTGCACGAAGCCGTGGTGACGTTGCCCGAGGGCGCGCCGCCGGCTGTCTTCGACAGTCTCTCCGGGGAGGCCCACGCCAGCGTGGCCACGGGTCTGATGACCCTGGCCGGTGGCGCACGGGCGCTGCCGCTGGCGCATTTGAACGACAGCCTGTCCGCCGGCATGCTGCCCGGCGCGCCCATCGCCCAGCTAGGCGGCCCCCTGCCGGCCGCAGCGCTGCCCATTTCCGCCGCCCAGCCGCTCTGGGTGGAGGTGCTTGGCAACTGGCAGAATTTCCATGGGAGTGCCGATGCGGCGCGCGCGCGCCAGCAGACTGGCGGCTTCTATCTCGGCGGCGACGGGGCGGTGGGGCAAGACTGGCGCATCGGCGGGGCGTTCGGCTACGCCAACAGCACGCTGCGCGTGAGCGAACGGTCCTCGCGCGCCATCACCGATTCCTTCAGCGCCACGCTATATGGCGGCCGCGCCTTCGCGCTCGGCGGCGGCAAGCTCAAATGGCTGTTCGGCACCGCCTATAGCTGGCACGACGCCGACACCGACCGGCAGGCCAGCCTCGGGGGCAGCACGGTCCAGTCCCTGACGGCCAGCTATCACGCCAGCACGGCGCAGGTCTTCACGGAAGCCGGCTTCGCCATGCCGCTATCGGCGGCAACCCAGCTCGAGCCGTATGCCGGCGTGGCCTGGAGCGACACACGCACGCGCAGCTTCGCGGAGACGGGCGGCTCGACGGCCCTGCACAGCCCGGGCGACAGCAACACGCTGACCACCACCACGCTCGGCCTGCGCACCAGCGCGCGCGTCCAGTTTGGCGGCACCGACGCGGCGTTCTACGTCGGGGCGGGCTGGCGCCACGCGTTCGGCGACGTACGCCCGGCCACAACGCTGGCGTTCGACGGCAGCCAGCCGTTCACGGTGACGGGCGCCCCGATCGCCCAGAACGCGGCCCTGGCCGAACTGCGCGCCGATTTCGCCATCTCGCCCATGGCCACGCTCGGCCTGCGCTATACCGGGCAGTTTGGCGGCGGCAACCAGGACCATACCGGGACGGTGGGATTGCGGTGGAGGTTTTAAACATCGTGCTTCGGTGGATCACCAGCTGATTGCCTAAAATCCCTTAGAGCACCGATTGTATTTCCCTTGCGCGGCGCATTGCACTCTGGCGCAGGTGTCGGCTGGAGTGAGACAACGATCCGTCGACCGGTTGAATCCACGGCCGATCTCGGACGCACGCGGTCTGTTGGTCTAGATTTCTCGCCGCTGCTATCGGCCCCGTACCGTCGGATGCCAGAAGACGGCACGCCGGTGGACGGCCCGAACCCCCTCCACGCCAATGAGCCCTGTCAGCGCAAGCAGCAATACGCCCGCGAACATCGTGGCCGAGTTCATGCTGACCGACGATGACGCAATCAGGAAACCCAGCCCCCGCTGCGCGGAGAGGAATTCGCCCACCACGGCGCCGATCAATGCCAGCGATACGCCGATCTGCAAGCCGGAGAAGATGTCGCCCAGCGTTGCCGGCAGCTTTACGTGCCAGAGCAGGAAACCGCGCGAAGCGCTGAAGGCGCGGCACGCTTCGAGCAGTTCGGGATCGGTGCGCCGGATGCCGTTGACCGTGTTGACGAACAGCGGAAAGAAGCAGACCAGGGCCACCAGCACAATCTTCGATGCTGCGCCAAAACCGAACCAGACCAGCAGGATGGGTCCCAGCGCTACCTTCGGGGTGGCTTGCAGGCCCACCAGCAGAGGGTAGACAAAGCGTTCGAAAGTCTCGGATTCCGCCAGCAACGCGCCGAGTACCACGGCCAGCACGCTGCCCACCGCAAAGCCGGCCACCGTATTGAGCAGCGTGGCGCCGATATGCGGCCACAGCGTGCCCGTGAAAAAGCCATCTGCGAGCGAACGAAACACCGCCTCTGGCGGTGGCAGCAGGTAGTCGGGAATCCGAAGCCATCGTACGGCCTGATCCCAGGCGAGCAGCAGCAGGCCGATGCTGATGGCGGGATAGACCAGTGCGGGCAGCCGCCGGGCCACGGTGTCAGTGGGCATTGAAATGTCTCCGCAGATGCTGGGTGAGCGTGGTGAACTCCGGATTGTCGAACGTGTCGAGACTGCGCGGGCGCGCCAGCGGATTTGGCAGTGACTCCACGATGCGGCCAGGGCGGGGCGACATGACCAGGATTCTGTCGGCCAGGAACACGGCCTCGGGAATGCTGTGGGTGATGAATAACACCGACTTGCGCTGGACGCTCCAGATGTCCTGCAGCGCGAAGGTCAGGGTCTCCCGGGACAGCGCGTCCAGCGCGGCAAAAGGCTCGTCCATCAATAGCAGTGCGGGGTCAGGTAGCAGCATGCGCGCGATGCCGACGCGTTGCTGCATGCCGCCCGACAGCTCGAACGGATAGTTTTCGGAGAAGGCGGTCAGGCCGACAAGGTCGAGCAGTTGATCCGCACGGGCCTTTGCGCGGGCAGGGTCCAGTCCCTGCGTGCGTGCTGACAGCAGCACGTTTTCGCGTACGCTCTTCCAGGGCAGAAGGCTCGGCTTCTGAAATACCACGCCGGTGCTGCGGCTGGGCCCCTCGACGGGCCGCCCATTCAGTGCGATGTGTCCGCGCGTCGGTGAAAGCAGGCCGGCGGCAAGGCGCAGCAGCGTGGATTTTCCGCATCCCGAGGGGCCGAGCAAGGCGACGAACTCGCCTTCACCGATCTCCACATCGACGTCGGACAGGGCCTCGGTCTGGCCGGAACGCGTCGGATAGGTCAGACCCACGCCGCATATCGAGAGTGCGGCGCTCATGACGCGGGCGCTCCCACAGCATGACCGCTTGCCGACCGCTGCTCGGCGTCGGCGAGGAAATTGACCACCCGTGCCCAAGAGACGGCGCTCGCCCTGGCGTTAGCCATCGCGGTGCCACCGCCATCGAGCAGCAGGCCGGCCACCGGGTGCGGCTTTGCGATCAGCGTTGCGGGCAACTGCGGTAGCCCGATTGCGTGTCCGGCGCCTTCGCCGCGCACGTGCTCTACGGGCGCCCCGTTCTTGCGCTGGCCCAGTACGTCGGCCACCTGGTCACTGTAGAGCGTGGATGGCCAGAAACCGTCATCGGTGCCCGATATCAGCAGAACGGGTCCCAGGATGTTTTCCACGGGGATGCGGGCGCGTGCCATGGCCCCGGCGTTGCGCAGCGGTGTATGGAAAGCGGCTGCCTGACGTACCGGTTGGCCGGGTGCGGGCGGATGATCGAACGCGTGCCAGTCGGCGTCGGGGTTGTCGCGCCAGACATTGGGCAGCGGCGCGCCGCGCCATGTCCACGCGGTGGCATCGCGTGGCTTGTCAGGATGGCCCGCGCGCAGCGTGCCATGCACCACAGCGCTGGGTACGTACGCGACGACGGCCGAGACCAGCGCAGGGAAGCAGGACGCCAGCAGCAGCGCGAGTTCACCGCCGCGCGACACGCCTGAAATCGCAACGAATCCGTGCCGGGGCGCCAGGCGATCGTGCATCCAGCGTAGCGCGGTTTCGAAGTATTCGAGCGGTGTGTCGTCGATATGATCTGGCCTGCCCGGTGCCTTGAAATAGCCGAGCGCCAGCGCCGCGTAGCCGTGCGAGGCGTACAGCGCGGCGCGTTGTTCGTGCATCCCGCCGCCCGAACCGGCAAGCACCAGTACCGCCGGATGCGGGCCGGGGCTCGCCGGGGTGTAGAGCGTGCCACTAAGCCCCGCTTCGCGTACCGGCCGATGCGTGACGCCGGGCGCCAGGAACCGCAAGGTGTATTGCGCGCGCGCCTGTGCGCCATATTGGCCCGTGGCTGTCAGCGCGATCTCTAGCGGTGCGGTGCCTTCGCTCCATGCCGGGCGCGTGGGGGCGCGCAGCCGCCGCATCGCCCAGACCGGCGCGGTGGCGTCGGCAACGATCCAGTCGCCGCTGACTGGAGCCGTGGCGCTGACCGAGACCGTGCCGTCGGCATCGGCAGTCAGCACGGCCTGGCTTTCCCACTGGCTGCCGTCAGGATGGTTCAAGGTGGCGGCCAGGGCCACGCATTCGTCGCCGTTGAAACCTCGCAGCGTGATCTCGCGCGGCACATCCACCAGCGCGTCAGCCGGCGCGATATCGATTCGCGCGTGCAGATGCCGGGTCATTGGGCTGCCTTTGCGCGACGTACCAGCGCGGCGCGATCGAAGTCGCTGAACGCCTGGACAAACTCGTTCGAGAAGATCTTCTGTACCGGCACGTCGGCGCTGGGATATTCGCCGGCCTTGGCCATGGCATCGATGCCGCGCTGGATGGCCGGCAGATCGTACTGGCCCGGCACGCGAAGCGTACCCGACGGCGTGTAAAGCACGCGTTTCAGCCGGCGCGTCAGCAGTTCGGACGCCTCGGCGAGCTGCCTGGCTTCGTCGCCGGCCGGTCTGGTCTCCGGATGCTGCTGCCAGAACGCTTTGACGCAGAATGCGGGATTCGCCTCGCAAACGATCTGGGCCTGGGTGTAGGCGCGGCCGAAGCGGCGCACCAGGTCGGGCTGGTCGCGCAGGGTATCGACGTGCGCGATGAAGCCGTTCCCGGCCGTCTCCTGGAACACCGCCGGATACGCGATGCGCCGGATCCTTGTGCCGGAGAACTCGAGCATGTCGTCCCAGCTGCTGTTGAAGTTCAGCGCATCAACGCGATGGGTGCGCAGCGCCTGGAACCCCGCTCCGAGCGCGCCCACTGCCACGTACTCGACGTTCTTGCCCGGCTCCAGGCCTGCGATGCGCAGCGCCGCGCGGCCGCCCGGAATCGTGCCCCATGTCAGCGCGCCCACGCCGATCTGCTTGCCCTTGAGGTCGGCCAGGGTGCGGATCGGCGAATCGGCCAGCACGGCAAACTCCATCGTATTGCCTGGGACCCCGTTATAGAAATAGCGCAGTGGCAGCGGGTCCTTGCCCGAGAAATAGCTCGCGATGACCGGTTCCGATGTTGGATAGCCGAACGTCACGCGCTTGCCCGCCACCTGGGGCAGCAGGGCGCCAGCACCCTGGAAGACGATCGTCTTGACGCTAAGGTTGGCCTCCTTGAACAGGCCCAGCGCTTCGGCGGCGGCATACGGCGCACCGTCGTGGACCGCCGGGGGAATGGCCAGCGCCACCGTGACTTCATCGAGCGCCTGGGCCGAGGTGGCGAAGAGAGCGGTGGTGCCGAGCGCGGCGAGGATGGCGCCGGCGCGCGCCGGCTTGCAGAACAACATCATGGACTCCTGCGGATTGCAATCGGGGGGGTGTTATGGAACCAGTAGGCGCACGGCTTCGTCGGCCAGTGCGCGCCGGTCGATCTTCTGCGTGGCGGCCAGCGGCAGCGCATCGACATACCAGATCTGCCGCGGGTGCTGATAGGCGGCCAGCTGTGTCAGCGACCATTGGCGCAGCGCGTGCTCGGTGGGCGGCGCGATGCCTGGACGCAGCACCACGAATGCCACCGGCTTGGTGCCCTTGATCTCATCGGGAACCGGGACTACGCTGGCCTGCTGCACAGCTTCGTGCCTCTCCAGCGCCTTCTCGATCTCGCCTGGGTAAAGGTTCTCGCCGCCGCTGACGAACATGTCGTCGCGCCGGCCCACGAAGGTGTAGAAGCCATCGGCATCGCGGCGGAACACGTCGCCGGTGATGTAATAGCCGTCATCGGTGAAGGGCCGCAATTCCGCACGCTGGTGGTAGCCAAGCATCAGCCCGGGGCTACGCAACTCCAGCACGCCTTCATCGGCCGCCTGACCCCGCTCGTCGATGAGCCGCATCGCCACGGCGGGATGCGGATAGCCGACTGATTGCGCTGGCGTAGGCAGCCCATCGGGATGTGGGCCGAAGACCACGGGGCCGCCCTCGGTGGTGCCATAGGCGTTGATGACGCGCGCATTGGGCAGCAACTGATGAATCTGTGCCTTCAGCGCGGGACTGACCGGCGCAGATCCCATGCGTACTGCCCGCACGCTGCTCAGATCGGTGCGGGCCAGCAATTCATGCTCGCGCAGCATCATCGCGATCATCGGCGGCACAGCGGTCAGCCAGGTGCATTGGTGGCGTCCGATCGCATCGATATAGGCAGCGGCCTGGAACTGGTCCAGCAGCACCAATGGCGCGTGGCAGGCCAACGCCAGCAGGATCAGCGCCAGCGCATTCATGTGGTACAGCGGCGCGGCAATCAGCACGCGCTCGTTGGTCAGCGGTGTGCTGGCCTGGCGTGCCCGCACCACCCAGAGGTGGCTGGCGTGGCTCAGGCGCACACCCTTGGGCCGCCCCGTGGAGCCGGAGGTATAGAGCAGCAGCGCCAGGTCTTCATCGGCGGGCGCGTACGGCGTGAAAGGCGATGTATCGCCGCTCGGCGCACTCAGGGCCGCGTATTCGGATGAGCCGAACGCGATGACGGGCGCGCCGGCGGGCACCTGCGCGTGTTTCGCCTTGTCGCACAGCACAAGCTTTGCGCCACTGTCGTCGACGATATAGTCGACCAGTGCCTGTGGCAGCTTGAAATTCACCGGCACCGCGATCAATCCGGCGCGCATGATGCCGAGTAGTGACACGACGTAGTCGACTGAATTCACGCCAAGCAGCGCGACGCGGTCGCCCTGCACCAGGCCCCGCCGGAGCAGGCCGCGCGCAATGGCGTCCGCGGCGGCATCGATGGCGCCGTACGTATGTTGGGTTGCCTCCCCGTTCGCGCCGACGCCGACGATGGCCAGCGTGGCGGGATCGGCGTCGCGGGCAATCACGCTCCCGAGATTGCGGCCCTGTGCCGCGTGCGCTTCAGCTGCCATGATGCGTCAAGCCTGCGCAGGCGTGGCGTAAACGCCCCGGCCGCTGGCCACCAGACGGCCTTCGGCGTCGTAGACATTGGCCTCGGCTGCGCTCACCAGGCGCCCGGTCTTGATGACCGTGCCCACGACCTTCAGATCGCCGCGCGCCGGGCGATGGTAGTCCACGCGCAGGTCCACCGTCGGCACCCCCTTGCCGGTGTGCGAAACCAGCGCCCAGTCAGCGCCAAGGTCGACCAGCGCGGCCAGGATGCCGCCATGAATGTAGCCGCCGTCAGGGTTGACGATCCATTCGTCGCGAAACTTCGCGGTCAACGTGATCTCGCCTTCGGAGACGGATTCGACCTGCAGGCCGAGCCATTGGTGATAAGGGCCGCGGAGCAATCGTGCCTGTACCTCTGCGGCGGAGGGGAGGGTGGTGGTCTGTGTCATGTTCTCGTATCGATGTCGGTGAGGAGGCGTGTGCGAAAGCGGCTTGCGTCGATGCCTTAAGGCGTCACCACGACCTTGCCCAGCACGGCGCGGTCGCGGATCAGTGCCAGCCCTTTGGCGGCCTGGTCCAGCGGGAGCACGCTGTCGATCACCGGATCGAGCTTGCCGTCGGCAACCAGTGCCAGCAGGGCCTTGAGGTTGTCGTCGTAGAAGCTGTTCGACCCCTTGATGTTCAGCTCGAAGCTCCAGACGTAGCGCAGGTCTTCCTTCGGGTCATGGCCGGCTGTGGCCCCGCAGACGAGCAGCGTGCCGCCGCGCTTGAGGCTCTTGATCGAGGGCAGCCACGTATCGCCTCCGGTGAAATTGACGATGACGTCGACACCGCCATCGAAGGTACGCCGCTGCGGCTTGCCGTAGCGCTCGATGACCCACTTGCCGAAATCGACCTCGCGATAGTTGATGATGTGGTCAGCGCCCAGTGCCTTGAGTCGCGCACCCTTGTCGTCGGATCCCGCCGCAGCGATGACTTCAGCGCCCAGCATCTTTGCCAGCAGTACCGTGGCCGTTCCCACGCCTCCGCTGGCGCCTAGTACCAGCACCTTGTCGCCGGCCTTGACGGTCTGGTGGGTAACAAGCATCCGATGTGCCGTGCCGTAGGCCACCGGCAGTGCGGCGGCCTGCGCGAACGTGACGTTGTCCGGAAGGGCGATCAACTGACGTGCATCCACGCGCGCGAACTGTGCCATGCCGCCATCGGTCATCTCGCCCATCAGGCCCACGCCAGGCTTGAGCGGGTTCACCAGTACGCGGTCGCCGACTTTCCACCCGGTCACGCCGGCGCCCAGTTCGGTGATCGTGCCGGCAAGATCCAGGCCGATCACCACAGGAAACGGCACCTTGATGCCGGGCATGCCGTGGACGGTGAAGACGTCGTGATAGTTGAAGGACGACGCCCCTACGCTGATCACGACGTGGCCTTCGTCGGCCTTGGGTACGGATTTGTCGGCGACGACGCGCAGCCGTTCTTCGACGGTGCCGTGTGCGTCGAGCACCAGCGCTTGCATGGATTGAGTCACGATGGATTCCTTTGGGGGATGGGAAGGCGGAATGGAAAAGGTGGAATCAGTCAGGCGGGCTTACTTGAGCGCCTTGGCCTGCGCATAGGGCTTGAGGGCAAACAGATCGTCCTTCAGTTCGCCCTTGACGAGGCCGGATTCGACGAACACGGCGTGCTGGCGGCGCAGCGTGGCGATGTCCGCGGGCTCGAAGGTCACGCGGTTCATATCGTTCCAGTGGCTGACATAGACCTTGGCATCGTCCGCCGGAAGGTTGGCCTTCCTCTGCAGGATCTGAACGACTTCGTCGCGATTTGCGTTGCCCCAGGCCAGCGTGTCGCGCAAGGCAGCAATCACGCGTGCCACCACTTCCGGATGGTTGTCGACCAGATCGGCGCGCGCAGCGCCCACGCCGATGTAGGGCACGGCATCGGACTGTGTCAGCGTCTTCCATTCGGTGGCGAACGTGCCCAGCTTGCGTACCGGCAGTTCGTCGCCGAGTTGCTCCACGGTGACCGAGCGCAGCGCCGCCGCATCCACCTGCTTCTGGACCAGGAACTGCGCAAGGCGCGATTCGTTGCCACCGACCAGCGCGAAGTCGCCGCTCCTGATCTGATAGTTCCCGGCGAGCACGGCCCCGGCAATCACCGCGACCGAGGAGCCGGCGGGCGACATGCCCACCTTCTTTCCCTTTAGCTCACGGATCGACTGAATCGGTGAATCCTTTGGCACGACGAACTGCACATCGGCTGGCTGTGTCGCGGCAAAGATGCGGATGGGCACGCCCGATGCGGCGGTACCGAACACCCCGGCTACGGGTGCGCCGAACGCAAGGTCGATCGATCCGGAAGCCAGCGCCCGCAGCGGCGCGTTGACGTCGGGAAAGTGAACGAACTCGGCGCGCACGCCACGCTTGGCCAGGAAATCCTTGGTTTCGAGAACCGACCCATAGCCGAGGCTGACGCCGCTGGTCCAATAGCCGATCTTGACGGTGTGCGCCGGCTCGGCGGCACTGGCCGTCGCAGGGGTGATCGCGGCGTAGGAGAGCGCGATGAATGCGGAATAGGCGGAGAACGCGGCGGCGGCCGCTGACAGTAGTTTGCGCACGATGAAGTCTCAGGCTTGGAAGGAAACGGAGGGGATAGACGATTGCCGCGCCGCTGCCTTCCAGCGGAACAACCAGCGTTCCGCGGGCTTCAGCAAGCCGCCTTCGAGCAGCAGCATCAGGCCGACGAGCAGGACGGTCCACGCGAATACCTGGTCCGTCTGCACGAGGTCGGCGGCTTGCCGCAGCCGATAGCCGATGCCGCTGGACGACCCGATCGTCTCGGCCACAAGCGATACGCGCCAGCCGAACCCGAACGCCAGTCGCGCGCCGGCGAAGAAATGCGGCAGGATTGTCGGCACGTAGATCTTGCGCAGCACCTGGAGCCGAGACATGCGGAAGCTGCGTGCCAGGTCGACATAGTGGAGATCGACGGTCTTGGTGCCTTCCCAGACATTGGTCAGGATCAGTGGCATGGCGGTCATGAACACGACAAAAACCGTCGTAGCATCGGAAATGCCGAACCAGATGATGGCGAAGATGGCCCAGATGGCCGACGACACGGTGTTGAAGACCGTCAGTACCGGTTCAAAGAAGCGGGCCAGGACGCGGCTTGCGCCCAGCGTCAGTCCCAGGCCGCTGCCAACGAAGGTGGCCAGCACGAAACCGGACAGTACGCGTCGGCACGTGGCGGCCACGTCGGCGGCGAAGGTGTCGCTGTGCCACAGCGAAATCAGGGCCAAGCCGACTTTCTCCGGGCCGGGCAGCACGAACGACGGCACGCGCGTAGCGCCCCACCACCACAGCCCCAGCAGCAGGGCCACCAGTAGCAGGCGTTGCAGCACCAGCGTGGCGAGATGACGGGAAGCGGCCGCTGTCACGATGCCTTTCCTCATGCAGCGGCGCGCAGTACGCGCACCTGTTCTGCCACGACCGGCTCGGTGGGGACACGTGGCCGGAGCAGTTCTTCCAGGTTGACCACGTCGGCTACGCGGCCGGGCCGCGCTGCCAGCCGGATCACGCGATCGGCCAGCACCACGGCTTCTTCCATATCGTGCGTGACGAAGACGACGGTCATGCGGTTGCACGCCTGGATGCGCAGCAGTTCCTCATGCATTTGGCTGCGGGTCTGAGGATCGAGCTTGGAGAACGGCTCATCCATCAGCAGGACTTCGGGCTGCACGGCCAGGCTGCGGGCCAGCGCTACGCGGCTGCGCATGCCACCCGACAGCTCGTGCGGCCAGGCATCGCCCCGGGCGTGCAGGCCGACGAGTTCGAGCATCTCGTCTGCCCGACGGCGACGGCCGGCCCGCGAGAGGCTGCTGGCTTCGAGGCCGAACGCGACGTTGTCGCGCACGCTGCGCCACGGCAGCAGCCGATCTTCCTGGAACATGTAGCCGATACGGCGCCAGTCAGAAACCTGCGTCGCGGGCACGCCGTCCACCGCGAGCTGGCCGGCGTCTGGGGTCAAAAGCCCAGACAGGATGTTCAGCAGCGTGCTCTTGCCACAGCCAGACGGACCCACCAGTGCAAGTACCTCCCCGCGGCGCACGGCCACGTCGATACGGTCCAGAATCGTGATGGCGCCAAAGCGCTTAACGATCCCCAGCGCAGACAGAATGGGCGGATTCATGCGAAATTTCCCACAACACGCAGGGGCAGGGATGTGCCGGCCTGCGACAAGCTGGCGTAGACCTTTTCCATGGTCTGAGTGCGGAATGCCTCGATGTGACGGCGCGCAATCGTTTCGGCGGCCTTCTCGTCGTGATCCTCGAACGCCTTGATCAGCGAACTGTGGTCATGGCGGATCTCCGGACGCACGCGCTGGACATTGAAGCCGAGCGCGACGAGCCGCGACATCTCGTCCATCAGCGACGACAGCGTGCGCGTCAGCCGCTCGTTGCCAGTAGCCTGGACGATGGCAAGGTGGAATTGCTTGTTCGCGTCCATGAACTTGTCGATGCGGCGTGGTGCCGGAATCGCGTACTCATCGCGGCAAGCCGCCTCGAGCCCATGCAGCAGCCCCGTATCGACGCGGCCGATGGCGAGCCGGGCCGCCATCGGTTCCAGCTGTACACGTAGGGCGAAGACTTCCTCCACATCCTTGAGCGTGATGGGCGCCACCTGGTAGCCGCGACGTGGCCGGGCAAAGATCAGGCGGTCGTGGGCTAGCCGCGTGAGCGCAATGCGACAACTGTTCTTGCCGAAGCCGTAGCTCGTCATCAGCTCGCCTTCGGTGACCAGCGTGCCTGGCACCAGCTTGCAGGACAGGATGTCGCGGCGCAGTGCCGCGTAGGCGGCCAGGCCCAGGCTGGCGTCCTGCGTCTCCTCTGCAATTCCAGCCTGCACGCTCATTGTTCGTTGCTCCTTGGCGGTCGTCTGGCGGCATTCATGTCCGCCTTGCAATACATGGGCGTAGCTTAGGGCCGGGCTGTGGGGAAGCAAACGAACAGATTTACAGAAGCATATGAAGGGGCCGCTATGACTGGGCAGTTCAGGCTTGTGGGATGCTCAGGCTGACATCGTGGCACGGGCCACATGGGTCTTCTGGCCGATGCTCATCACGCCGCGGCCTATTGCCAATCACGCATAACCTTGTGCGTGTTTGTTCGTTCCTTGCGCACGCGGCAGGCCCTAGAGTCGGTAGCTTGTCCCCATCCGACCCTTTGGCCCTTCGACATGACCGCATCTCAGACATCTTTCCCTGCTGCAGCAGGAACCGACATCGCCAGCCGCCGTCACCGGGCCGTAGCCGGATTCATCGCCGAAGCGCGCCGCCTGCTCGGAAGCACTGCTGTGACCGACAAGGCTGGGCTCGAACCGGTTGCGCGGGCGTTGGAGGCACTCGGCCAGGAACGCGAACTGTTTCCAGGTGAGCATTTTCCGGTGTCCGCCAGCAACCCGGCACAGGTCTACCGCCTGGCCGAGGATATCGACGGCAGGTTCGCGCTGTATGTGTCAGCCGGGCTGCCAGGCAAGGCGCAACCGCCGCACGATCACACCACATGGGCGATCATTGCCGGCATCAGTGGCCGCGAACGGAACAACTTCTACGCGCGTGAGGGGACCGATGACCCGGCGCGCGACACACTCCACGAGATCGACGAATTCGATGTCGTGGTTGGCACCTCCGTGACGTTGCTGCCGGACGACGTACACACAATCGAACTGATCGGTGAGGAGAAAGGGCTGCATTTGCACTTCTACGGGCTGGCGCTGGATCGTCTGGCAGGCCGCGTGGTGTTCGAAAGCAAGGCCGGCGGCACGTACCGCCACTTTGGCCCGCCGCGCCGGCTGGCCGCGCCCGTGATCGGGGCCGCAGCGCTGAAGGAGGCGCTGGCCGATGGGCAGGAGATCGCGCTGCTCGATGTTCGCGAGACTGGCGTCCATACGAAGGGCCATCCGCTGCTGGCGGCGTCCGCACCATTGTGGCGCCTGGAACTGCTGATCGATCGCCTGGTGCCAAGACGCGACACGCGCATCGTACTGCTCGACGGCGGCGGCAATGCCGACGCGCTCGCACACCAGGCGGCCGCAAAGCTGGTACGCCTGGGCTGGGGCAATGTGTCCGTGCTCGAAGGTGGCGTCGCCGCCTGGGCTGCGACCGGGAATGAGCTGTTCACGGGCAGCAACGTTCCCAGCAAGGCGTTCGGCGAGGTCATCGAGCACGAGAAGCATACGCCCTGGATCGACGTCGACGAGCTGCACAGCCGTATCGAAGAAGGCGACGACATCGTCGTGGTCGACAGCCGCACCACCGAGGAGTTTGCCGATTTCAGCCTCCCGTTCGCGCATAGCCTGCCTGGTGCGGAGCTGGTCTACCGAATTGGCGAACTTGCGCCGAACCCCGACACGCTTGTGGTGGTCAATTGCGCGGGCCGCACGCGCAGCATTGTGGGCGCGCAAACGCTGATCGATGCGGGCATTCCCAACCCGGTGGCGTCGCTCAAGGACGGTACGATGGCCTGGTTGCTGTCTGGCCGGATGCTGGCGAAGGGGCGCGTGACGCCGCTGCCGGAGCCATCCGCCACAACGCTCGATGGCGCCCGTGCTCGCGCCGAGCATGTGGCCGCGCGCGCGGGTGTACAGAGGATCGACGCCGCCGGCCTGGAACGACTGGAGGCAGTGTCGCAGACGCGTACGCTGTACCGATTCGATGTGCGAACGCGCAGCGAGTATGAGGGGGGCCATCTGCCCGGCTGGCGCTGGGCCCCAGGCGGGCAACTGGTGCAGGCGACCGACGAGTACCTGGCCACGCGCCGTGCGCGCATTGTTCTGGCGGACTTCGACGGCGTGCGCGCGCTGACAACGGCCGCGTGGCTGGCGCAGCTAGGCGGCTACGAGGTCTTCGTCTACGCTCCTCAGGCCCATGCGGGTCTCGTGACCGGCCCGGAGCCGGTGCGCGTGCTGATATCGCAACCGCCTGCCGCGCCGGTGTCGGCGCAGCAGGCGTCGCAACGGCTGGCGTCCGGCACGGCAAGGTTGTTCGATGTGGAGCGACGATCCGCCTACGAGAAGCGCCATGCAGAGGGCGCGTATTTCGCTGTGCCAGACCGGCTGGAAGCGCTGATTGCCGACATTCCGGCAGATCACGTCATCCTGATCACTTCGTCGGATGGTGTGCTCGCGCGCGCGGTAGCCGCGGAACTGGTGGCGCGTACTGGCCGTGATACCCGCTACCTAAGCGGCGGTACGCAGGCGTGGGTGGCTGCAGGGCTACCCGTGGGAACGGGTGGCGAGCGGGTGCTGACCGGCGACGACGACTACTGGTTCAGCCCGTATCAGCATTCCGATGTCGCGCAACGGAATGCCGGCTTCCAGGCGTATCTCGACTGGGAGGTCAATCTCGTGGAACAACTGGGGCGCGAGGGCGACATCGGCATCCGCCTGATCGCGGCGGCCGAGACGGCGAGTTGAATCGAACTGCCACGCCAGACGGCGTGCGCATACACCTGGCAGAGCCGCCGTGGCCGCCGCCGCGTGTCTCGGGCGAATGGGTCGATGTCGCGCATGCTTTCCTCAGGCGATGGTGCGTTGGAAAGCTTGCTGAAGATCCGCGATCAGGTCGCGCGGATCTTCCAGGCCGACATGCAGACGGATGACCGGGGCGTTGTTGCCATGTTCCTGCCAAGTTCGGGATGCGTTGAGCCGTTCGGCCGGCGCCACCATTGCCAGGCTCTCGTAGCCGCCCCACGAAGCGCCGATCGAAAACAGCCGGAAGGCATTGACCAGACGGCCGGCGGCGGCATGGTCTGTCCCCAGCAGAGCGAACGACACCAGCCCACTGGCGCCGGTGAAATCGCGCCTCCAGAGCGCGTGGCCGGGGTCTTCGGGCAGCGCAGGATAGAAGGTCCGGGCGACCTGCGGCTGCCGCTGTAGCCATTGCGCTACCTCGGTGGCGTTACGCTGGTGCTGCGCGAGCCGTACGGGCAGCGTGCGCAGTCCGCGCAATGCCAGGTAGGCGTCATCGGCACCAATCGTCAGGCCCAGCGCTTCGTGCGCGTTGGCGATGCGGTCCGCCACTGCCTGGCCGTCGACCACGACTGCCCCTTGCATCACGTCGGAATGGCCAGCGATGTACTTGGTTGCAGCCTGGATCGAGATATTGGCCCCCAGCCGCAGCGGCTGCAGGAACCAGCCGCCGCTCCACGTGTTGTCGATGGCCACGGGAACGCCCCTCGCGCGGGCAATGGCGGTCAGGGCAGGCAGATCCAGGACATCGAACAGCAAGGAACCCGGCGACTCCACGTACACGAGCCGCGTATTGGTGCGGATCAATGCATCAAGGTTGTCGTGTGCGGGCGAGAAGTACTGAATCTGCACGCCCAGCCGCTGCAGCAGTGTCTGGTCAACCCGACGCAGTGGTGCGTAGACCGTGTCGGAAACCAGCGCATGATCGCCCGGACCGAGCAGCGCCAGCAGCACCAGCGTAATCGCCGACAATCCGGACGGCGTGAGGAATGCACGATGCCCGCCTTCGAGCGTGCACAGCGCGTCTTCCAGCGCCTCATGCGTGTCGAGTCCGTGGCGACCGTAGGTGGCAATGCGCTCGCCGTGTGAGCGGCGGTGCTGACGGTCGGCCAGCGTCTCGATATCCTCGAAGCGCACCGTGCTGGTACGCACCACAGGGACGTTGACGGGGCCGACGCCGTTGCGCAGGCGCGGTGCGCCGGCATGCAGTAGCCGCGTGTGGATGCCGTCTGCGGAATTCTGGCTCATCGATCGTCCTTGTCAGCCTTGGATGGTTGCGGATGCCGGGGCGAACGCGGCATTGAATCCGGCGGGCAGGCGCGGGATGGCGCCCAGCGCCCGGCGCAGGAATGCGCGCGTGCGTTCGTGGCGGGGAGCGCCGAAGATCTGCTCGGGCGGACCGTGCTCGACGATGCGACCAGCCTCGGTGAAATAGATGTGGTCGCTGATTTCGGCCGCGAAACGCATTTCGTGCGTCACCAGCACGCAGGTCATGCCGTCTTCCACCAGTTCACGGATAACGGTCAGCACTTCGCCAACGGTTTCGGGATCGAGCGCAGACGTCACCTCGTCGAAGAGCATCAGCTCCGGGCGCATGGCTAGCGCCCGGGCAATCGCCACCCGTTGCTGCTGACCGCCCGACAGCTCGCCCGGATAGGCGTGTGCCTTGTCCGACAGCCGCACCTTGCCCAGCAGCGCATGGGCTTCCTGCTCGGCCTCGCGGCGGGTGCGGCCATTCACGCGAGTGGGCGCGATCACCAGATTCTCCAGCACGGTCAGGTGCGGAAACAGGTTGTACTGCTGGAAGACAAAGCCCACGCGCTTGCGCAGCGCAATCAGCTCGTCTTCGGTGCACAGGGTCTCCACCGCGGTATCGCCAACGCGAATCTGCCCCTGCTGCGGCCGCAGCAGGCCAGTGATGCAGCGCAGGATCGTGCTCTTTCCCGAACCGGACGGCCCGATGATGGTCACGGCCTCGCCGCGTCGTACCTCGACGTCGATACCCTTGAGCACGCTGTTGTCGCCGAAGGTCAGGTGGACATCGTGCAGCGCGACAAGTGGTGCGGCGGGCGCTGGCGACTGCCGGCTGCGCAGGAAGGAATCAGTGGCGGTCATGACGACGCTCCAGCGCACGCGTGGCGCGCGCGATCGGATAGCAGTAAGCAAAGAAAAGGCCCAGCAGCGTGAAGTAGACCAGCACCGTGAAATCGGTGCGGGCCACGGTATTGCTGGCCACTTGGGCGGTATCGACCACGTCGTGCACGCCAACCAGGGAGGCCAACGACGTGCTCATGGTGATGCTCGCGTACAGGTTCATCCACGGCGGTAGCATGCGTCGCAGGCACTGCGGCAGTACGATGAGCCGGAAAATCTGGCTGCGACGGAACGCCAGCGACTGGGCGGCCTCCCACTGAGCACTTGGAATCGACTGGATCGCGCCGCGGAAAATCTCGGCCACATTGGCACTGGCGGGGAGTGCGAGACCCAGCACGACCTTGATCCAGTCCGGGAACGGCACGGTCCAATGGGCGATGTGAAGCTCGAACGGGAACACGTAGGTGGTGAAGTACACGAGCACCAGGATGGGCGCGTTGCGGAACGCCTGTACCCACAGACGCGCCATGTGGCGTACCCAAGGATAGGTGGACAGGGACAGCGCCCCGATGACCAGGCCGGCCAGTGTGCCGAGCGCCATCGCAAGGATGCTGATCTCGATATTGGCCCCCATGCCGCGCAGCAGCGCGGGTGACCAGGTCCAGAGATTGCGGAATACAGCCGAGGTGCTACCGGTCGCGGTCCAGAATCCGACCACGGCCAGCACGCACACGGCGGCGAGCGCCCAGGGGCTGAGGAGGGCGCTCCTGACGGGGTTGGGCGCCACGCGCCAGCGCAGGGCGAGCGGATTACTGGCCATAGCCGGGCATCCTCAAGCGTAGTTCCAGCCAGCGTCCTGTTCGGCTGACCAGCCAGGTCAGCAATCCGAAGCATGCCAGGATCAACAGCAGCAGCTCCAGCACATTGTCGCGCTGGGTCCAGATCATGATGGACTCGTACGTGACGTCGCCGACGGCGATGGCCGACGCGACGGCAGTCATCTTGACCAGGTCGACGAGGTTGTTGACCAGCGCGGGCAGCGCGAATCGGACGGCCAGCGGCAATTCGACCTGCAGCAGCAGTTGCCGGCGGGAGAACCCCAGCGAGCGCGCGGCTTCCAGTGTGGCCCCCGGCACGGCTTCGATGCCGGCGCGGAGCGCCTCGGCGTGAAACACGGCCTTGTGCAGCGAGACGACGGCGACGACCCAGAAGAACGGCGTCAGCGGATTGCTGCTGCCCAAGTTGTGCAGATGCTGGGTAATCAGCATGTTCAGCACGAGGAAGCCGCAATAGAGCTGTACCAGCGTGGGCGTGTTACGCGTCAGTTCGACGAACGCACGCGCTGGCGTGGCCAGGGCCGCCTTGCCGGACGTGAGTAGCGCGGCCAGGACCGCGCCAGCTACCAGGCTGCACGGAATCGTCAGTGCGCAGAGTTGCAGCGTGACGACCAATCCGTGGAGAAACGCGGTGCGCTCCGTGGTGTCCAGCACGAACGCATAGTTCAGGCCCAACGGTTTGAGGGCGGCGATGACGGAGACGATCCAGGCGTCAATCATGGGCGCGCCTCCGCTGGCGCGGGGCGCAGCGTGCCCACGGCCTGCGCGATGCGCCGCAATGCCGCTTCCAGCACATGGCGCGGCCCGGCGGCCGCAATCGGCGACAGCCGGACGCGACGGGCACGCTGGGACGACGGAATCGACGGCGTGGTCATGGTTTCCGGCTTTCCGTGAAGACCGTGAAATCCTGCGGCGCCACGTCGAACTTGCCCTGGCGGGCATGGTCGTGGGCGGCCCTGATATAGGCACCGTCCGGCACGCCGAACTTGCGGGCCTGGCTGAGCAGGAAGCCGGTGCGATGCCAGTCGCGGATGGCCGTGTCGACAAACGCCACGGTGTCCTGTTCGCCGCGCCGCGTCCACACGACGGTTGGGGACGGGATCAACTGATCTTCGGTGGCCAGCGCGAAGGCGGTCCACTCGGCCTTGTTGGGGCCGGTCAGCGTCTGGTACAGCGCTGGCTGGATATGCACTGACGCCGCGCACGTGCCCCCCTTGAGCGCCAGCAGGGATTCCGGAATGCCGCGCAGGCCCTTGACGATGGCGCCGTACTGTTCGGCCAGCGGCTTCGCGAAGTTGCTGCCCTGAGATACGCAGGCCACTTTCCCGCGCAGATCCTCCCAGCGTTTGATGCCGCTTTGCCTGGACACCATCGCGCCGCCGCCGACCAGGTCGTAGGGCGTGGGCGCGAAGCTCAGAATCTCGCTGCGTTCCTGCGTCCACTGGATGTTGGCCACGAGCAGGTCGACCTTGCCGGCCTGCAGGAACTGCACGCGCGTGGATGCGGTTACCGGTACGGTCTCAAGTTGCACGCCAAGGCGCCGGGCCAGGTCTGCCGCCAGTTCCGTCTGGTAGCCGCCGGTCTTGCCGGTCGCAGTGTCGAGGAGGCCGAATGGCGGGCTGGCGCCATCGATGCCCACCGACAGCTTGCCGCGCTGCCGAATCCTGTCGAGCGTGGCGTCAGCCCATGCGGTATGCGCCAGCGCGACCCCAGCCAGGAGCAGGGCGCTCGATACGAGACGCTTGTCCATCGGGCGCCCCCTCAACCCTTGTACCTGGCTTGCAACTCGGGCAGCAGTGGCTGCGGCGGCGTAATGCCAAGCCGCTTCTCCGTGCCGATCAGCCAGCCCGTGCGGTGCCATTCCTGCACGACCTTGTCTACTGCGGCGACGGTATCCGCCTCCCCCTTGCGCGCCCAGACCACCGATGGCGCGGGCAGGATCTCGGTCGGAATCGGCGCTGCGTAGCCGGCCCACTCGGCATTGGTACGCAGCAGCGGATGGATCAGCGTGGCGTCATGGACCGCCGCCACGCATTGGCCGCCACGCAAGGCCAGCAGCGATTCGGATGCGGTTTTGAAACCGCGTACCTGGGCGCCGTATTGCTCCTGCAGCGGCTTCACGAAGCTGCTGCCCTGCGATGCGCAGACGGTCTTGCCGCGAAGGTCATCCCATTGATGGATGCCGCTGGTTTTGAGCGCCGCGGCGGTGCCGCCCACGCGATAGAACGGCGTGGGCGCATAGGACAGCAGCTCACCGCGATCGGCGTTGTACTCCATCGAGGCGATCAGCAGGTCTACCTTGCCTGCCTGCAGGAACTGCACGCGGTTCGACGGATTGACCTGTACGAGTTCAGCTTCCACGCCTAGCCGCCGGGCGAGGTCGCGGGCAAGTTCGGGATTCCAGCCGATCAGTTGCTGGGTCGCAGGATCGATCGATCCGAAAGGGCCCCCGTTGACCAGCACGCCGATGGCAACTTTGCCGCGTTGCTTGATCTTGTCGAGCGTGGCATCAGCGTGCGCCGGCTGGGTGGCGAGGAGGGTGAACGCGAGTGCGGCGATGGCGCGCAGGGTGTGGTCGGTTGTCATGAGGCTTGGGTAGTGGAAGCTGGTCAGCCGGCGCCTGGAAAAGGCATCGCTGCACAGCAAGGGAGATTCCCATGAAGGGGTGCGGCGGCGGTGCGCAGCAGCTAGTTCAGCGTGATCCCGGCAGACACGATGACCGCCGCGTATCGGGGCAAATCCTTCGATAGCGTGTCGTCGAGCGCCCGCGCCGAAGAGGCCACCACAACAAAGCCGGCCTCTTCAAGCTGCTGCCTGGTGGACGGCTGGGTCAGCACGGCCGTGGCATCGCGGTTGATGCGCTCGACAACCTCGGTTGGCGTGCCGGCCGGGGCGAGCAGGCCCTGCCAGCTTTCCACCGCGAAGCCCGGTGCACCGGATTCGGCCATCGTGGGCACTTGCGGGAGCGCCTTCGAACGGTAGGGCGTGGTGACGGCGAGCGCGGTCAGGCGTCCGTTGCGCACGTAGTCGGTGACGGCGGCCAGCGTGATCAGTGTGGCGTCGATATGGCCACCGAGCAGATCAAGCGTGGCAGGGCCGCCGCCGGGGTATGGGATGTAGTTGACCTCGATGCCGAGCTGGCGCGACAGCATTTCATGCGCGACGTGGGCGATCCCACCATTGCCGGGCAATCCCAGCGCGAGTTCGCCGGGCTTGCGCCGCGTCAGCGCCAGGTACTCGCCGAAGGTTCTCACGCCCAGGTCGGGACGGACGACCAGGATCTGCGGGCTGACGACAGCCTTGGTCACGCCACGGAATGCGTGCCGCGTGTCGTAGGGCAGCCGCTTGAACAGCGAAGCATTTAGCGTTACGCCTTCGCCGCCCAGCAGCAACGTGTAGCCGTCCGGCGTGGCGCGGGCCACCTGGGCCGCGCCAATTGTGCCGCTGGCGCCGGACACGTTTTCGACCACCACGCTCTGGTGCCACCGCTCGCTGAGCTTCTGCGCCAATGTACGGGCCAGCTTGTCGGCGCTGCCGCCAGCCGACACCGGTACGATGATGCGGACGGTCCTGGCCGGAAAGCTGTCGGCCGGCGTGTCGGCGATGGCGGCGGTTGCGCAGGCGGAGCAGGCAAAGGCCACCAGTGCGGATTTCAATGTGTCGAGCAGTCTGCGGCGCAGCATGATGAAAGCCAGTATGAGTCCGGACACGCCTGCCGACACGATGTCGGCATGCAGTCAAGCAATGTCACGGACCAATCAGCTTATGGAGGGATGCATCCAATACGAACAAATCTTTTCGCACTTGGATATGCGCGCCCGACTTGCACGCTCAACGTGGCGTCAACGACCCTGCGGAAGTGGCAATTGAAGATGGTCCCGCAACGTGCGGCCCTCATAGTCGCGTCGGAACGCTCCGCGAGCTTGCAGGAGCGGCACCACCTCGCGCGTGAAGTCTTCAAATCCACCGGGGAAATAGGCGGGCATGATGTTGAAGCCATCGGCGGCGCCGGCACGCACCCATTCGATCATGTGGTCGGCCACCTGTGCGGCGGTGCCAACCACGATCTGGTGGCCGCGCGCACTGGCCACCAGATGATAGAGCTGGCGCAGCGTTAGCCCGCGGTCACGCGCCAGCCTGATGAGCAACGCGCTGCGGCTATGCACGACGACCTGCGCGGGCAATGGCGGCAGCGGCGCGTCGAGCGCGAAGCCAGACACGTCGACGGCGAGTTGCTCGGCCAGGATGGCCAACGCATTCGACTGGTCGGTGAAGGACTGCAGTTGCGCGAGCTTGTCGTGTGCCTCTGCCTCGGTCGCGCCGATGATCGGCATCAGGCCGGGCATGATCAGGCAATGACGCGGATCGCGTCCCGCTTCAGCCACCTGCCGGCGCAGGCCGTTTGCAAACTCGGTCGCCGATTCGAGGTCCTGTTGCGCGGTGAAAACAACTTCCGCATGACGCGCGGCCAATGCCTGGCCCGGGCCCGACGAACCTGCCTGGATCAGCACGGGCTGTCCCTGTTCACTGTTCGTGACGTTGAGTGGGCCGGCGACCGAGAAGTGACGGCCTTCGTGGTTCAGCGGGTGCATCTTGTCCACGTCGATATAGATGCCACCAGCCTTGTCCTGAACGTACGGGTCCGGATCCCACGAGCGCCAAAGCCCCTTTATCACCGAGACGAACTCTTCGGCAATGGCATAGCGTTCGGCGTGATCGGGGTGACGGCTGCGGCTGAAGTTCACCGAGCCGTCCGCGAATGTGGTCACGATGTTCCACGCGGCGCGGCCGCGCGACAACTTGTCTATGGTCGCCAGCGTTCGCGCCAGGTTGAACGGTTCGCTGTATGTCGTCGACGCGGTGGCAGCCAGCCCGACATGTGTGGTCACCATCGACAGCGCAGCGAGCATGGCCAGCGGATCGGGGCGCGTGATCATCGAAGGATGGGCGTCGGCGGAAGTCAGCAGCCGGTCGCCGAAGAACACCATGTCGAACTTCGCGCGCTCGGCCGCCTGTGTCATACGCACGACCAGGTCGATGTTCTCGGTACCAGACTCGGCGCCTGGGTATCGCCAACCGGCCGCATGATGCCCGGCCGCGAGCAGGAACAATCCAAGTTTCATGATTGTCTCTGCTCAGTTTCCCTGCACTGTGCTGTCCTTGACCACACGCGCGGCAATCTCGTGTACCTGGCGGATGCGCTGCGACGTCTGCTCCGCCGTCAGCGTCTGCACATCCACCTGGACGCGGCCCAGCGCGGCAACGGTGTCGGGCTCTGCCAGGATCTCGCCGATCCACTGACGCAGCCTGGCCAGCACCTCGGGCGACACGTTGCGCGGCGCGGTGATGAAGAATGCACCGGCCAGCGAGTCTTCCCAGCCCTTGATACCCGCATCGCGGATGCTGGGCACGTTGGGCAGGTCTGGCGAACGCGCACCACCGAAGTAGGCGAGCGCGCGCAGCTTACCCTGCTTGATGAACTGCGTGCTGAGCGGATCGAAAACCAGGTCCACGTGGCCCGCCACCACATCGGCCACGGCCGGCGCACTGCCCTTGTAGGGCACGTGCCGGATATCGATGTTGGCGAGCCGCTTGAGCAGTTCGCCAGCCAGGTGCCCCGGGGTGCCATTGCCCGAACTGGCGAACGTGAGCTTGCCGGGATTCGCGCGCGCGTAGGCAATCAACTCCGGCAGTGTTCGGATCGGCAGCGCTGGGTTGATAGCCACCGTCGCCAGCGAGTTGCCGATATAGGCAACGGGCACGAGGTCGTAAAACGGGTCGAACTTTACGGTCATTAACTGCGGAGCGATGGCCAGGTTGCCGATCGACGTATTGAGCAGTGTGTATCCGTCCGCCGGAGACGCCGCCACGAAGCCGGCCCCGAGCGTGCCGCCTGCGCCGGCCTTGTATTCGATCACCACCGGTTGTCCAGCCTTCTCGGCCAGCCGCCTGGCAATGATCCGTGCGACGTTGTCATTGGTGCCTCCGGGTGTATAGGGCACCACGTAGTTGATCGGCTTCGACGGGAAGGGCTGTTGTGCAGATGCGGTCACGGTGGCGGCGTGGAGCACGGCGAGTACCGCAAGCGCGGCGCGCAGGGGCGCAGGTAGAGCGGGAAAGTGCATGACGATCGGGAACGGAAAAAGATGGGCTTGGGCGCATGAAGCAGACCGACCATCGTAGGTCGATACGCGTGGCGCCGGAACTGCCGATTCGTCATGTCGTTAGCCGCTCAGGTGATAAGCGGCTTGCACCCGGGGCCACGGGTGATGCGACCACTTCAGGAAATAGGTAACTCTGATCTGCACGATGTTCATTCTTGTAACCAATGCCCCCTCCCGGTCGGTACTCCCGGGGGCTAAGTCGTAAGAGGGATCTCAGCGCTCCCGGGTGAGGGCAGCTCGACATTCGTCATCCCTTTGCTGTAGTCCACAAGGCCCATTTCGCTCCACGTGTGCCCCCGGCTTTCCACCGCCCACATTGTGTTGCGACCCTCCGGTCGAGGAGCCCGCAACACATCTGCCGGACGACGCCGAAAGCCGACATCTCACCACCCCATGGAATTCACGCCCCGTGCAACAGACTTCTCAGGCGTTGTGGGGGGTGCCGGTGCAGCATCGGATACCGCGTCGGCATCGAGATCCCGATGCACGGTTCGCCCCCCGTATCGCTCCTGCAACCGTTTCCACACCCGAGGCGATGTATGCGTTCGCTGACTTGTCCGAATTCTCTATGGATTCAACGTGCTACGAGAGGGTGGCACAGGCATCGCTCCCCTCTGTCGTGATGTAGCTTCACGGGACATAAGTGCGCCATGGTTATGTTTGGCTGGTAATAATCCGCAGCGCCCTGCGCGCGGGAAGTGTGGGGACAAAGGCGATCGGCAGCATCGCCAACGCCCCGGCGGCATGACCCCCTTTTGCAGGAGAGACCGACATGCCCAAGACAGTGCTGGCTGTATTCGGTACCCGCCCCGAGGCCATCAAGATGGCACCGCTCATCCATCGGCTCAGGGAATCCGCGAATTTCGACCTCCGGGTATGCGTAACGGGCCAGCACCGGCAAATGCTCGACCAGGTACTGCGGCTCTTCGACATCGTTCCGGACTTCGACCTGAACGTCATCAGCCATGGTCAGAGCCTGTCGGACATCACCACGCGTGTGCTTTCCGGCGTGCACTCCGTGCTGGACCGGTTCCTGCCGGATGCCATGCTTGTGCATGGCGACACCACGACCACCCTGGCCGCAACGCTCGCGGCGTTCTATCGCAACGTGGCCGTCGGACACGTCGAAGCGGGACTGCGCACCGGCAATCTCGGCGCCCCCTGGCCTGAAGAGATGAACCGGCGCGTGACCGACGTGATGGCGTCCTGGCATTTCGCGCCGACGCGGCAGGCCCGGGAAGCGTTGTTGCGCGAAGGTGTCGATCCCTGCGGCATCAGCCTGACTGGCAACACCGGCATTGACGCCCTGCTGCGGGTCAAGGCCCGACTGGATGCCGATGTGCAGATGCGTTGCCAACTTAGCGCGCGCTATCCCTTCCTGGATGCGTCGCGCAGGCTCGTGCTGGTAACGGGGCATCGTCGCGAGAACTTCGGTACGCCATTCGAGCGCCTGTTCACCGCGCTGCGCGCGTTGGCGGACCGCAATCCGGATATCCAGATCGTCTACCCGGTGCATCTCAACCCGCGCGTGCGAGAACCGGTGCAGGCGATCCTGAGCGGGCATCCGGACATCCACCTGATCGAGCCCCAGGACTACCTGCCCTTCGTGTTCCTGATGTCGCGCGCCCACCTGATCATCACCGATTCGGGCGGCATCCAGGAGGAAGCGCCGGCGCTGGGCAAGCCGGTACTGGTCACGCGGGAAACCACCGAGCGGCCGGAAGCCGTGGCCGCCGGCACAGCGCGGCTGGTGGGTACCGATCCGGCAAGGCTCATCGTGGCGGCAGAACAGTTACTGAACGATGCGGAGGCCTACGCGCGCATGGCGCGTGCCCACAACCCGTTCGGCGACGGCCGCGCCAGCGAACGCATCGTGCAGGCGCTGGAGGGCGAGCACCCCGGTGCATATGGGGAATGCGGCGACGAGTCGGCCGATGCCGACGCCGTCAGCCTGTAGTACAGGACCTGTCCTGGCGACATCGGCGGTTCAGCGCAACCGCCCGCCGGGCTGGTAGTTGGTCAAGAGGAGCGAAGCAATGAACCTCTCACGTATTGCAGCAGCAGCAACAGCTGTGGCTGTCGCGGGTGCCACGGCACCCGCCACCACCTTTGCCGCATTGACCGGCGAAGCGACGACGGCGACGGCTGGCGCGCCGCTCTACCTGCCCGCGAGTCCGGCGGACCCCGGAGGGCTGGCAGGCTACGACCATGGCGTCCAGCTCGACTTCGCCTACGAATCCGAAGGCAAGGGCAAGGACAAGGCGCAAAAAGACAAGATCAAGGCTAAACAGCCGAAGAAGGTCAAAGCCGGGCCAAAAGTGCGTTCGGGCCAGTACACGCTTGCACCGGCGCCGGCGGCCGAGCCGGACTGACGGCCGTTCAGGCACACGCACGCATACGCGTATGTACGCGTCGCGGCCGCCTGGCTTGTACCGGGAGGCAAACCGATATTCATCGCGTTGGGAGATGACCGTGTTCAACCAACTCCAATCTTTCCTGCGGCGCACGAGCGCGTTGATGCTCCTTGCGCTCGCGTTGGCCGCTGTCTTGCCGGCCATGACGCATGCCGCCACCAACCAGATCGCACTGCTGGTGCCCGATGGCCTCAGCCTTCCCGATCCGCGCGTCTCGGCGTGGCTGGACGCCGCACAGGAAGAGGGACTGAAGATCACCGTCATCAACGACACGCAATTCCAGCAGGGGATTACCCCCGCCCAGTTCTCCGGCGTGATCCTGCCAGACCAGGTCCATGTGAATGCGAGCGATGCGCTGATCGCGGCGCTCGATACGTATGCGAACCAGGGCGGGCAACTGATGCTGGTGTACGACTTCGGCGCGCTGACCACCACGGGGTTCTATGCATCGCCCAAAAGCCGGCTCAGCAGCCTGGCCGGCGTTGACTACGTGCTCTACGACCAGCTGCTCGGTAACATGATTGGCGTGGGACCGATCACCGCATTGGGGACCACGCTCAGGACCCTGCAGGTGCCGCCGGGAAAATCCATGGTGTGGGATGCGGCGGGCACCGATCCCGTGGAAGGCATCTCGGGCTATGTCTACGGCTTCCTGATCTATCCGAGTTTCGTCACCCAAGGCACCTATACGGGCACCGCCCTGGTGACCTCGCCGAACTTCGGTCTCGTGGCGGGGTTGCGCAATGTCGGATCGGGGCGGGTGCTGTTCGTCAACTTGCCACTTTCGTACCTGAAGGGCCAGACGGACGGCATGCTGATGCACGGCTTCCTGCGCTACTTCGGCAGCAACCTGATGAAGATGGCGCGCCTCTCGGCCCAGCCTCAGGCACGTGGCGGCCTGGTGCTGAACTGGCACTTCTGCGCGGGTGACCAGGTTGCACCCGCGAACGTTCTCAAGAGCCGGGGTACCTTCAACAACGGCCCCTTCTCCATTTCCATCACGGCGGGTCCGGACCAGATCACCGGCGGTGACGCCAAAGGCGTCAACCTGTCCGGCAACATCACGGCCCAACAGCTGGTGGCGTACCTGCTGTCCAAGGGGCACCGGATTGGCAGTCATGGGGGCTGGATTCATGATTTCTGGGGCGCCAACGCCAGCGAGACCAACCAGGCCACCTTCGAGCAGTACCTGGTGATGAACAAGCAAAGCGTGGAGAGTGCCACCGCGATACCGGCCGTCGAATACGCCGCGCCGGAAGGCAATACACCGCAGTGGTCCGTCAATTGGCTGGAGGCCAACGGCAACAGCAGTTATTACTTCCTCGGCCATACGGGCATGGCACCGACGCGGAGTTATCGCAATGGCGTGCTGTCGAACAACACCATCCGTGCCTTCCCGGTGATGCCGTTCGGGCCCTATGCCACGTTCGAAGAGTTCGATGAGTTCAACGTTCCGGCTGCCACCATCACCACCTGGTACCGGCAACTGATCGACTTCGTGGTGAAGAATCGCACCGGCCGGCTGATCTACATGCATCCGCGGGGCGCCGCCGACTACCCGACGGTGCTCAATGCCCTGTTCAACAAAGCCGCCAACCTGAAGGCCAGCGGGCAGTTCAACTGGTACACGATGGATACCCTGGCGCAGTTCGGCCAGCGTCGCGAGCAGACCACCTGGCAGGCCACCGATACCGGCAACGCATGGTCGTTCCAGGCCAGCCACCCGACCGACCTGACCGACATGGCCTGGGTCCTGCCGCGCTCCGGCTATAGCCAGCCGGTGGTGACGCAGGGACTCGCCACGGTGACGTGGGATGCCGCCAACTGGATCGTCACCGCTACGGGGGGCAACTCGCTGGCATTCGTCGCCGGCAAGCACTGATGCGCGGGGTTGGCTGCGGCAGCATGGCAAGCCCCACGGAAAACGACACGGGAGGGCATTGAGCATGCGCCTGGTGTATCGCCTGTTTCTCTCGATGAACGCACTGCTGGTCTTCAGCATGTCCGCGCCCGAGACGAAGGCCACGGAAGCACCTGTGAGGGGCGAATCGTTCGCCCGCGGGTCCGTCCCTCCGAAAACCGCCACCAGGCCGTCGCCAGGAACCGTGACGCTCGCCGCTGCCGGACCCGGTGCCGGCGCGATGGAAGTTGCGATGCCGATGCTGGACACGCTGGAAAGCGATGGCGCGCCTGAGCCAGCGCTGCGCCCCCGCCCCCGCTCCAACGTCGCGGCGCTGAAGCCGCCCCTGCGCGAGGAAACCCGGGCGATCGCGCGGCCCATGACGGTCGTGCTGATGCTGATCGTGGGGTTGGTGCTCTTCTATGCCGTTCGTCACTACCTGTTCACGCTGAACCGGCTGTTCGGGGAGCAGCGCCACCCGTACCTGGACATCGACATCGCGGACTGGCCCACCCTGACCGTGCTGGTCGCGGCACATAACGAGGAGGCGGTGATCGCCGGGTCGCTGAAGTGCCTGCTGCACGCGGACTATCCCGTCGATCGGCTCACCATCATGCCCGTCAATGACCGCTCCAGCGACCGCACGCGCGAGATCATCGACGACTTCGTCCGGCAATACCCGGGCCGTGTCACGCCGTTCCACCGCACGAGTGGCAAGCCCGGCAAGGCCGCCGCCCTGAAGGATGCCAGCGAGGCCGTCGCCAGCGACATCATCATCGTGTTCGATGCGGACTACCTGCCGCCTGTAAATTTGCTCAAGCAACTGGTGGCCCCGTTCTTCGATCCCGAGGTTGGCGCAACCATGGGCCGCGTGGTGCCGCTGAACCTGGGCAGCAACCTGCTGACGCGGTTGCTGGACCTGGAACGCTCTGGCGGCTACCAGGTGGACCAGCAGGCGCGCATGAACCTGAGCCTGGTGCCGCAGTATGGCGGTACCGTCGGCGGCGTCAGGATGCGGGCACTGCGCAGCGTGGGCGGCTGGCACGACGATGTGCTGGCCGAAGACACGGACGTGACCTACCGGCTGCTGCTGGCCAACTGGAAGACGGTCTACCAGAACTGGTCGGAATGCTATGAGGAGGTGCCAGAGACCTGGCCGGTGCGCATACGACAGATCATGCGCTGGACCAAGGGCCACAATCAGGCGTTGTTTCGACACGGGCTGAAGATGGCCACCTGCCGGCACCACGGTCTGTTCGAAAAGATCGACGGCGTGGCGTTGCTCGGCATCTACATGATGGCGCCGCTGATGCTGCTCGGCTGGCTGATGGCCATCCTGCTGTTCTATGCCGGCGGTCTTTCGCTGTTCGGTGAAGCCGTGATCCTGTTCGCGCTGATGTCGTATGGGACGCTCGGGAATTTTGCGGCGTTCTTCGAGATCGCGGCTGCCGTCTACCTGGACGGCACACGTGAACGCATCCGCCTGCTGCCACTGAACTACTTCGGCTTCCTGGTCAGCATGCTGGCCGTGTCGCGCGCCATCTTCAGCCAGGTGGTCTTCGACTACCTGCTGCGCCGCGAAATGCGGTGGGACAAGACGGCGCGCTACCGGCAGAGGAGCTGACCATGTGGCCCCTGCTGCTCGGCACGCTCACCATGCTGGTCTTTGCGCTGCCGCTGTTGCCGTCCGTGATCGAGTGGCGGCGCCGCCGCGATACCCACCCGCTGGCCATCGATGGCGAACATACGCTGGACGTCGCGGCGGTGGCGGCGGGATTCCGCGCGCTCGCCGCGCGGCATGGCGATGGCAACGGCCTGCACGCCGTGGCACACCCACTCGACGACCTGGGCCCCGTAGTCCATGTCACTGGCAAGTTCATGCCGAAGGCGGCGGAGGCATTCGATGGCGTGTGCGAGCGCGCCATCGTCACCGGCGGATCGCTGGTGCTTCCGGATCTCCACACGTTTTCCCGGCCTATCTACGGCCGCCGCAGTATTTCCACGGGCCGGCGCAATCGCACGCAGGTACTGCTGTCCGAAGGCGAGATCCTGATGCGCAGCGGCAGCGAGCTGCAGCGCTGGGCGCATGCGCGCAGTATCCACGTGGAGGCGAAGGGGCGCTTGCTCGGGCCAGCTTCGGCGCTGTACGGCATCCGCCTGGAAGACGAATGCGAGTTCACCTCGGTCAGCGCCGCGGTGATCTGGTTCGGCCCACGCCACGCTGGCGTGCCATTCGACATGGATGCCGCCGCACCGGCCGGGGGAGACTGGGCCCATGCCGTCATCGTGCCGCCCGAAGCCAGGGACGGCCGCTGGCTGGTCACGCATGATCTGACATTTCCCGCCAGCACCTTGTATCGCGGCGACCTTGTCGTGCATGGCGACTTGTGGATCGGCACCGGGGCGCGCATCATTGGCAGCGTCAAGGCAAGCGGTGGCATCTGGCTGGGTACGCGGGTGCGCATCGACGGGGCCCTGATTGCCGCGGGCGCCATCTCGGTGGCGCGCGAATGCGTCATCGCCGGACCCGTGGCCGCCGAGCGCGAGATCGATGTCGGCGCGCGCTGTACGATCGGCACAGCGGACAAATGCACCACCCTGGTGGCGCCGGTGCTTCGCGTGTGCGCCGGAACAGTGGTTTATGGCGCGGCATGCGCCCCGGAGGGAGGAAGGGTCTTGTCGGATGGCCATGCGGCCACTCCACCATGCCCCGGCACACCATGAAGACATTGCTCACGCTGCTCCTCCTGATTGCCACCAGCCTCACCGCGCCGGCGCGCGCCGCCGAGCTGGTGATGGCCGACTACCAGCGGCCCGACGGGGCGATCACGACCTATTTCAACGGGGACTCGATCGATCCGTACTTTGCGTCGAAGGCACTGCTGGCGGCGCAGGACGCCGGCATGACCACGCGAACCGCGGCCATCCGCTGGATCGGCTGGCTGCTTCCGCGCCAGCACGCGGACGGACGCTTCGACCGTTACTGCGTGAAAGGCCAGCGCTTCGTCTCGTGCCAGGAGGCTGACGCCGACGACGCGTTGATGGCGGTCTGGATGGAATTGCTGGTACGCGCGGCGCCGCCCAAGGGCATGCCGCCGGCGTGGCAGGCCAGTTTCGACAAGGCGAGCCGGCACCTGGACACCCTGCGCGCCCCGGCTTCCGGCGTCTACCTGATCTCGGCCAAGCTTCCGGTGGCCCTGCTGATGGACAACGTGGAAGTGTCGAGTGCCTTCAAGGCTGTCGGCGACTATCACCGGCGCCGCGGCGATGCCGCAGGCGCCGCCGGCTGGATGCGCAAGGCCGAACAGCTCGACAAGGACATCCTGCGGGTGTTCTGGCGCCCCAACCTGGGCTACCTCGTCAGCACCCAGCCACGCACCGAGTCGGAGTTCTACCCGGACGCCGTGGCGCAGATCTTCCCCATCCTGGCCGATATCCGGCCCGCCAGCCGGCCCCATGCGGCGGCCTACGCGTTGTGGATGAAGGAGAACCGCATGGTCTGGCTGCAGATGTCCGAGGCCGACTTTCCGTGGGGACTGGTGGCCCTGGTGGCCGACAAGATGGGAGACAAGGAAGCGATTGCGTGCTGGCGCATGCGCTCCATCCAGTTCCGGCATGGCACGCACTGGAATGTCCTGGAGGAGGCGCTGTACCTGGCATTCGCGTCACGCCTCACTGCGGAACAGGTGGTGGCACCGCCTCCGGCTGGCATGCGGTGTCGCTGATTTGCATCACCCGCGACCATAACCTGCCCTTCGGGCCAGTTCGCATCGACCGCCCATGGCGAAGCGGTGTATGGTGCATCGGCAGCTTGCGGGCCGGAGGCTCCTGGCAGGGCCTTCCGTGCGACATCGATTCACGATCGAGAGGATACGCATGGCAAAGCACTCCGATACCAGAACCAACGGCACCCGTGCCTTGCCCCTGCTGGGCATGCTGGCACTGCTCGCCGCCACCGATGTCCGCGCCCAGGCGGAAGCCACGCCGCCAAGAACATTCGCGCCGCTGCTCACCGGTTTCATCGAAGGCGGCCTCGGCCACGCCAACCTCTCCGGCGACAATGCCAACTGGAACGACCAGTACGTGCGAGGCGGGGTCAATTTCACCCCGAAGGACTACGTCACTGGCGAAATCAGCCACCAGAGCCATTTTGGCGATCAGGGCACGTTCTTCGGCCTGGGCTACACGCGCACCTTCGACGAGAACTGGTATGGCTTCATCAGCGCCGGCACCAGCGCGGGCGGCTTCTTCCTGCCCGAGTTCCGGGCCGATGGGTTGCTGTTCCGCAAACTGCTCGAGAAGAAGAACCTGGTGGCGAGCGTTGGCTTTACCTACTACCGCGCCAAGGATGTCTATACCGACAAGACCCTGCTGCTTGGCCTGACCTATTACTTCGACGCGCCCTGGATCCTCCAGTTGGGCGCACGGCTGAACCGCAGCGACCCGGGCAATGTCCGCTCCAATCGCGGCATTGTCGCCATTGCCTACGGCCGCGACAAGGATCAGTTCATCACATTGAAGTACGACGGCGGCAGCGAAGCCTACCAACTGACCGGCGAGCAGGCCCTGCTGAGCGACTTCAAGAGCCATGAGGTCTCGCTGACCTGGCGTAAATGGATTACCAAGCGCTATGGCATCAACCTGCGCGCCATCTACTACGACAACCCGTCCTATACGCGCAAGCAGGCGGAAATCGGGGTCTTCGCGGAGTTCTAGCCATGACGCACCCTCACGGACATACTGCCGCCACCCGCGACCAGAGCGACGCGCTTGGCCTGACCACCCTGTGCCTGGCCAGGCATCGCTCTCTGGACCACCTGACGTTATCCCTTCCCACCATCGCGGGAATCATGCTCGTACCGGCGGGATTCAACCTGGCCGAGTGGATGCTGCGCGACGATATCAGCTGGCTGTGGGCGGGCGTGCTGCGCTTCTGGATCGACAAGCTCGGCATCGATGGTGTCGTCCTCGAACAGTTGACCCGGGTGGCATGGTTCGACTTCAACCTGCCTTACACCACTGTCGTTGCACCGGCGCCGGACACGGTGACATGGGGCATGACGCTGATCGCGACGCTCGCGGTCTGCCTGATGGCCTTTCGGATACGGGACCTGTATTTGCCGTTGCGATACTTCCTGCTGTTCGCGGTGTTCATCCAGGGCACGGCGCTCCTGTTCTTCGCGGTGGCGCCGCATAGCTTTCCGTATACGGCCAGCCGCTATGTGGACAACGGCCTGAAGACCTGCGCCAGCTTGCTGTTCCTGTTGCCATGGGGACATGCGCTTGTCTATTACATCTTCGACTTCTCCTGGCCGAAGAAGATATTCCTGACGTTGCTCACGCTGGTGTTCATTATCATCGCGGTGCCGATGCAGCTGACGTTGCACGTTTACCTGATGGTGTCCTGTTCATTGTTGTTGATGCCGCTGCTGTCGTTTGTGTTCGGTCCCACGATGCTGGTGTTCGGATGTATTGCGTTGTATGGGTGGGCGATGAGTTGGGAGAGGGTCGAACGGTAGCGCGTAGTGCGTTGTGGAAGCGGGCATCAGCCCGCCCCTTTAGCGCTGCGTCGGCCCTCGACGGCGCAGGAAGTTAGCCTGTCTCTTTGACGCCCGCATCGAGAATGCGCTTGTAGAAGCCAATCTCGTTGATGATCGCCTTTCCGCTATTGGCTCGCAGCAGTGCCATCTGCTGCTGCGCGCGCGCCGTGTCGCCTCGTTTCGCCGCGACGTAGCCCAAGAGCATCCACGGATAGCCTGCGCTCGGATCGATCTGGGTGGACCAGGTCGGCGCGTGCGCACTCAGGTAGGCGTAGCCATTGTCATATCGGCGCTGTGTGGACACCGCATCGGCGGACAAGGGGACTTCATAGAGCTGCGGAAACACCTGCGTGACCGTACCGGGATAGAAATTTGGATTGGGCGTGTTCTCGGCATCCGCGACATAAAAGATCGAGCCATCGGATCGGCCCTGAATTCCCGCGGCAACCGATGCGGCAACCCGGTTGTAGTAACTTGCATCCGCATCGCCCAGCGCTTTGAGTGCGTTGGAAAAATCGACCAGCCCCCGATAATTTTCCGTATTGTCTTCCGTGTAGGCGATGCTTGACGGCGTAAAGCTGGCGCAATAGGTCGGATGGGTCGGCGGCGCGTAGTCTTGCCGGAAGACCGAGATCAGGCCGTTCGGCTTTTGCGGGGCAGCCAGATTCGCATACGCGATGGACTTGAGAGCTGGCAGGTTGCGCCGAAACCATTCGATGTCGCCAGTGACTCTCATGTACTCGGATGCCAGCGACAGGAATGTCGACGCATACGAATCGTTGGAGTCGGCGGGACACTGGATCGGGGAATTCAGATCGCCACCAAACTTGACGTCGTTGATGGTGTAGTTCGCAGGGCTGACGTTCCGGATATACAAGTCCATGTAAGTCCGAACTTCATTGGGACGGTCCTTGATGAAGGCGAACAGGCCGATATTCGCAAAATACCAATTGAGCCAGTTGCTGCCAACGCCAACCTGATAGGCGCCGGCAAAGGGGCCCGTGGTAATTTTCAAGGCATCCAGATTGGCGAGGATATCGAAGCCCGAATTCACCTGCGCGACCTGACGGGTGGGGGCCGCGGCAGTCGATTCTGCAGGGTCACCATCGCCGCCACAACCGGCTACGGTCAGCACAAGAGCGGTCAACAGAACCGTTCCCTTGGCGGGAAGGTCATGCAAAGGGTGTAGAGATTTCACTTCCATACTTGGATTGCTTGATTGATGTAAATCGGGGTTCGCCGAGCGCACGATGGGTGTGCGTGCATAGGGACGTTGCCCCAAGGCGTCAAACGCCAAGGGAGCGCTTCGCTGTTGCCAACTGTTACAAGCGGAGAAAAGCGCGGGGGCAGTCGAGGTCACCCTGCGCTAAACAGCACAGGAGAATGGTTGATCACTTGCCTAAGAAAACACCTTGGATCGAGCGCGCAAAGCGACGCTTACCACGCGTGCATTGCTCGTCGCCAGGCTGAAAAGGCAGCGCAGGATATTACCGCAGGGCACCCATCGACGATGGCGCCTGATGCCCCCAAAAAAACGGTGCAGGCGGCGTAAGCCGCGCTGCACCGGCAAACACCCGACTGTCCGGCAGACGGGTCCCAGAGCGATATCAAACTACCAATCAGGCCGCCAGCTGCGCGGGCTGACAGACGCGCAGCAGCGTCTGGAGCCGTGCGCGGTCGAGGTTGCGGCCGATGAAGACGAACTTGCTCTCGCGTGGGCGCGCGTCCCACGGGTCGGCCGGATGGAAGTCCATCAGCCGGTGCACGGCTTGCAGCACGTGGCGGCGGTCGTCGTCCTGCACGGCGACGATGCCCTTCATGCGGAAGACATCGTCGCCCTGCGCGGCCAGCAGGGCCTTGAGCGCGTGTTCCAGGCGCTGGCGGTCGAACGGGGTGTCGAACAGCAGCGAGACGGACGTCACCGACGGATCATGGCGATGGGCGTGGGCGTCGTCGTCAGCGTGGCCGTGCTCGCAGGTCTCGTCGCACACATGATCGTGATCGTGGTCATGGTCGTGCCCCGCGTGCAGGTCGTCCGCCGGCAGCGTGGCCACGCCGGGCGTGAAGCCGCCGATGCCGAGGATGCGCGACAGATCCACCTGGGCGTGGTTCGAGCGCAGGATCTGTGCGCCCTCGTTCAGGTGATGGAGTCGCGCCGCCAGTGCGTCGAGCCGTTCGGCGCTAACCAGATCGGACTTGTTCAGGATGAGGCGGTCCGCCGCCACGATCTGGTCGACCGCCTGGTTGTCGAAGCCGGACAGCTGTGGGTCATCCAGGTGCGACTCGATGTGCACCGCGTCCACCAGCGTCAGGATGCCGTCGAGCGTCACCTGCTTCGCCACGTCGTTGTCCATGAAGAAGGTTGCCGCCACCGGCGTGGGGTCGGCCAGCCCGCTGGTTTCCACGAGGATATGGTCGAAGCGCTCCGGCTGGGCCAGCAGCTTCTGGAGAATCCGCACGAGGTCGGTCCGCACGTCCACCACGCAGCAGATGCAGCCGTTGGTCATCTGGTAGATCTCCTCGTCGGAGGTCATCACCAGGTCCGAATCGACATCCACCTCCCCGAACTCGTTCTCGATCACCGCGATGCGGTGGCCGTGCTTCTGCGTGAGGATGTGGTTGAGCAGCGTGGTCTTGCCGGCGCCGAGAAAGCCGGTAAGGATGGTCACGGGCACGGGCGTGGCTTGCGGGAAGGTCATGATGTCTCCTGGGTGGGAAAGTCGGAATGCACGGCGGCGAGCGTGGCGCGCATGCCGCGCCAGCGCGAGACCAGCCCCGCGTGCTCCACGCCGAACAGGTCCAGCACACGGCCCACGGTATGGCCGACGATGTCGTCCACGCTCTGCGGATGGGCGTAGAACGCCGGCACGGGCGGCATGACGATGGCGCCCATCTCGGTCACCGTGGTCATGTTGCGCAGGTGGACGAGGTGCAGCGGCGTCTCGCGCGCCAGCAGCACCAGCCGGCGGCGCTCCTTGAGCATCACGTCCGCCGCGCGGGTGACGAGGTTGTCCGCCACACCGGTGGCGATGGCGGCCAGCGTGCGCATCGAGCAGGGCGCCACCACCATGCCGTCGCAGCGGAATGAGCCGCTCGCCACGGTCGCGCCGATATCGCGCACGTTGTGCACCACATCCGCCAGCCGCTCCACCTCGGGCCGCTGCATGCCGAGTTCGTGATGGATCGTCAGCAGCCCGGACGGCGAGCAGACCAGATGCGTCTCCCAGCCCTCCGCCGTGCCAAGCGCCTGGAGCAGCCGCACGCCGTAGGCCGCGCCGCTGGCCCCGGTGATGGCCACGACGAGCCGGCGCGGGGCGCTCATGGCCGGGCCTCCCCAGCTTTGGCAGCCAGGGCTTGCAGCACCTGCTCGGGCCGGATCGGGTAGTGGCGGAAGCGCACCCCGATGGCGTCGTACACCGCGTTGGCGATGGCCGGGCCGATGGCGACGATCGGGTCCTCGCCCACTCCCTTGGCACCGAACGGCCCGCCCGGGTCCGGCGCGGCTTCCAGCAGGATCGTGTGGATCGGCGGCATGTCCATCGCCAGCGGCATCTTGTAGTCCACGAAGTTGGCATTGAGCGAGCGCCCGGTCTGCATGTCGATCTGGTAGTCCTCGTACAGCGTATGGCCGATGCCCTGCTGGATGCCGCCCTCGATCTGGCCCGCCGCCGCCACTGGGTGGATGACCTTGCCGATGTCGTGAACGGGCACCACCTGCGCCACGGTGATGAAGCCGGTCTCGGTATCGACCTCCACTTCCACGAAATGCGCGGCGAACGAGTACGACTTCGTCGGGTGATAGGTAGCGGTGCCGACGAACTGCGCAGCGGGCAGGCCCTTGCGCGGCATGACCGCCTCGCGCACGGTCAGCGTGGGGCCGGGGCGGTCGCGTACGGCAATCACGCCGTTGGCGATGTCGAGCTGCTCCGGCGTGGTCTCCATCTGTGCGGCAGCACGGGCCAACAACTGCGTCTTGATCTCGCCAGCGGCCATCTGCGCCGCGCGCCCGACCATATAGGTGGTGTGGCTGGCGAAGGCGCCGATGTCCCACGGCACCACGTCCGTATCGCCATGGACCACGCTCACGCAATCGAAGGGGATGCACAACTCCTCCGCCACGATCTGCGCCAGCGCAGTGTGCGCGCCGGTGCCGAGCCCGGCGGCGCCGGTCAGCAGCACCACGGTGCCATCCTCGTTCATCTTGATGATGGCGTTGCCCTGCTCCTTGATGCCGGGGTAGGCGCTGCTGCCGTGCATCTCGCAGCCCACGCCCCAGCCGCGTCGGATCACGCCCTGCTGCTGGCGCGTCTCCGCGCGCCGCTGCGCCCAGCCGGTGGCCTCGATGCCCTTGCGGATGCAGGCTTCCAGCCCGTGGCCGATCAGCGGATGGTTGGACGGTGCGATATCGCCCTCGCGCACCGCGTTGCGCAGCTTCAGTTCCGCAGGGTCCAGGCCGAGGTGGGCGGCGGCCTCATCCATCTGGATATCGAGCGCGTAGTAGGTCTGCACCACGCCGTAGCCCCGGAACGCGCCGGCGATGGGGCTGTTGGTGTAGACGCACCGCCCCTCCAGTCGCACGTTCTCGCAGCGGTAGAGCGAGACCATCGCCGCGGTGCCGACGTTGGTCACGCCGGGCCCGTGCGAGCCATAGGCGCCCGAGTTGAACACCACCTTGGCCTCGCGCGCGGTGATCGTGCCGTCGTTGCGGAAGCCCTGGCGCAGCCAGACCCGCGCCGGGTGGCGCGTCCGGCCGCCGAGGAAGGTCTCCTCGCGTGTGTATTCCATGCGCACCGGGCGGCGCGTCTCGCGGGCCAGCAGCGCGCACAGGAACTCGCTCTGGAACAGGTCCTGCTTGGCGCCGAAGCCGCCGCCCATGTGATCCACCAGCACGCGCACCTTGTGCAGCGGCAGGCCCAGCACCTCGGCCATGATCCCGCGCACCATGAAGGCGGTCTGCGTGGAGATCCACACGGTCAGGTTGCCGTTGCCGTCCCATTTGCAGGTCAGCACGTTCGGTTCCATGTAGGCCGGGGTGGGGCGGCCGCCCTCGTAGACGCCTTCGAGGATGAAGTCGGCCGTGGCGAAACCCTTGTCCACATCGCCACGCTCGATCCGCACCGGTGGCAGCACGAGGTTGCCGCCAGGCTCGCGGTCGTGGATCAGCGGTGCGCCGGGCGCGGCGGCATCGTCCACGGTGAACACGGCGGGCAGCGGCTCGTACTCGACCTCGATCAGCTCGACGGCGCGCGCAGCAATCTCCTCGCTGATGGCGGCCACGACGGCCACGCCTTCGCCCCAGTAGCGCACCTTGTCGTCGAGGATGTACTGGTCGCAGGTGACCGAGGCCGAGCGCGGGTGCGGCGAGCCGGCATGCAGCACGCGCGGCACGTTCTCGTGCGTCAGCACGGCCTTCACGCCGGGCAGCGCCAGCGCGGCCGAGGCGTCGATGCGGCGGATGCGCGCATGGGCGATGTTGCTGCGCTTCATCTTGGCGTGGAGCAGGCCGGCGAGCGGCATATCGGCGACGTACTTCGCGTTGCCGGTGACCTTGTCGAGCAGGTCCGTGCGCTTGACGCTGTGTCCGATCACGGCGTGGGTCATCGCGTGGCCTCCGGTGCATGGCGCAGGGCTTCGGCGGTCTGCTCGATGGCCTCGATGATCTTGGTGTAGCCGGTGCAGCGGCAGATGTTGCCGGCGATGGCGAAGCGGATTTCCTCGCGCGTGGGCTGGGGGTTCTCCTCCAGCAGCGCCTTGGCCATGACCACGAAGCCCGGCGTGCAGAAGCCGCACTGGGCCGCGCCGCAGCGCATGAACTGGTCCTGCACCGGGTGCACGGTGTCGGGGTCGGGCTGGATGCCCTCGATCGTGACCAGCGTGCAGCCGTGCGCCTCGGGCGCCAGCACCAGGCAGGCGTTGGTCGGCTTGCCGTCCATCAGGACCGTGCAGGAGCCGCATTCGCCCACGTCGCAGCCCTTCTTGGTGCCGGTGAGACCGGCGTCATAACGCAGGGCGTCGAGCAGCGTGCTGTGCGGCTCCACCGCGAGTTCGCGGGGCTCGCCGTTGATGGTGAGTGCGATGAGTTGGCGCATCAGTGGGTCTCCGTTTCCTGCAGGGCCAGTTCGATGGCACGGCGCGTCAGTACGCCCACCATCTCGCGGCGGTAATCGGCGCTGGCGCGCACGTCGCTGATCGGGCGGGCGTCTTCCATGGCCGCGTGCGCGGCCTGGAGGACCAGCCCGGCCGAGACGGGGCGGCCGCGCAGCATGGCTTCGGCGTGGACGGCGCGGATCGGCGTGGGGCCCACCGCCGCCAGCACGATGCCGACGTCGAGGCACTGCCCGCGCTCCACCGTGATCGACACCGCCACGCCCACCGTGGCCAGCTCCATCTGCACGCGCCGACCATGCTTGAGGTAGGCCTTGCCGGTGTGGGGCCGGGGCGCCGGCACGGTCAGGCGCGAGACCAGTTCGTCGGCGGCCAGCGCGGTCTTGCCGGCGCCGGTGACAAAGGATTCCACCGGCATCGAGCGCGAGCCGGACAGGCCGTAGAGGTGCACCTGCGCACGGTCGGCAATCAGCGGCGCGAGCGTGTCGGCCGATGGCGACGCGCGGCAGACATTGCCCACCACCGTGGCGCGGTTGCGCACCTGGATCGAGGCGAAGTCGGTCACGGCGCGGGCCAGGCTGGCGTAGTGGCGCCGGGCGATGTCCGAGGTCTCGACCTCCCGCGTGGTGACCAGCGCACCGATGCGCAGGCCCTCCACGGCATCGAACGTCAGCACGTCCATCCCCGGGATCTTCTTGATGTTGATGACCTGCGCGGGCTGGCGGTGCGACTCCTTGATCTGCACGAGCAGGTCGGTGCCGCCCGCCAGCACGCTGGCGCGCCCGCCGCAGCGGTGCAGCAGCGCGGACGCTTCGGCAAGCGTGGCAGGTTCGAGATATTCAAACGCTCTCATCGTGGCTCCTGTGGGGCGGCGTGTCGGTGAAACCATGATGGTTGGCGCACGATCATCGGTAAATACCCATAACCGGATTTATTGATCGTGTTACGCTCTGAATCGACCACCACACCACGCTTCAACAGAAAGCACGGGGGAGACATGGCCAACCTCAGCAACATGAACGTTTCGCTGCGGCAACTGCGCGCCTTTATCGCCGTTGCCGAGGAACTGCATTTCACGCGCGCGGCGGAGAAGCTCAACCTCTCGCAGTCGTCAGTCAGCGCCCTGATCCACGAACTGGAAGGCAACCTCGGCCTCAAGCTGTTCGACCGCCACACGCGGCTCATGCAGATCACCCAGGCCGGCGCCGAATTGCTGCCGATGGTCAAGAAGGCCGTGGCCGACATCGACAGCGTGCTGGAAAACTCCAACGAACTGCGCTCGCTGGGCCGGGGGCGGGTGTCGATTGCGGCGTCGTCGATCCAGGCGGCGCTGATGCTGCCGCGCTTTATCCGCGAGTTCTGCGTTGGGCATCCGGGCGTGAAGGTGGAGTTGCACGATGTGTCCGAGCACGAGGTGCCGCGCATGGTCAGCTCGGGCGAGGTCGATTTCGGTATCGGCACGATTCCGGAGGGCCAGCCGGACCTGACCGCGCACCGTCTCTCGTCGGATGCCTTCGTGATCGTGATGCCGCCGCATCACCCGCTGGCGCGGCGCCGGGAACTGACCTGGGAGGATGTGGCGAAGCTCCCGGTGATCGGCCCGCACCGAGGCAACCCGATCCGCGATTGCCTCGATGCGGCACTGGCGGCGCGCGGGATCACGCTGTCCCGCGTGCACGAGGTCTTCCTGCCGCTGACGATGGTCGGCATGGTCGATGCGGGGCTCGGCATCGCCGTGATGAGCACGGCGGTGACGCGCCTGACGTCAGCGCTGGGGCTGGTCACGGTGGCGCCGCGCGACCCGGCCATCCACCGTGACATCTCCCTGCTGGTGCATGCGGACCGCTCGCTTTCGCCGCCCGCCCAGTCCTTCCGCGACCTGCTGATGAAGCACAAGAAGGAACTGGGCGAGTAGGGCGCGTAAGTCCGATCAGGCGATCTTCTTCGCCATCATCTCCGGCGCCCCGGCGATCCCCCGGGCGTTGAACAGCAGGTTCAGCAGCACCGCGCAGAGCGTGCCGAGCAGGATGCCGTTCTGGCAGAACTTGGCCACCAGTTCCGGCAGCTGCACGAAGAACTTGTCCGCCACCAGCGGGATCATCCCCATGGCGATGCTGACCGCCACGATATAGGCGTTCTTCTTGTTCTCGACAAAATCCACATGGCCGAGGATGCGCACGCCGGTGGCCGCCACCATGCCGAACATCACCAGCGCCGCCCCGCCCAGCACGTACTGCGGGATCGACGCCGCGAAGAACGCCAGCTTCGGCAGGCAGCCCAGCACGATCAGCATGCCGCCCGCCGTGGCGCACACCCAGCGGCTACGCACGCCGGTCACCTGCACCAGCCCCACGTTCTGGGCGTAGGAGGTATAGGTGAAGGTGTTGAACACCGCCCCGACCAGCGCGCCCACGCCATCGGCGCGCAGCCCCCGTGCCAGGTCGTCCGGCGTGACGGGCCGCTCCACGATCTCCCCGAGCGCCAGGAACTGCCCCACGCCCTCGATCATGATCACCACCATCACCACGCACAGCGTGACCGAGGTCATGGCGTCGAAAGTCGGCCAGCCGAAGTGGAACGGCGTGATCAGCTCCACCCAGTGCGCCGTGTGCACGCCCGCGAAGCTGACCTTGCCCATCGACAGCGCGATGACAAAGCCCACCGTGATGCCAATCAGCACCGCGATATTGCACAGGAAGCCCTTGAAGAAGGCGATCATGACCAGTACGGTCAGCAGCACCGCCGCCGCGATGCCGAGGTTGGCGGGCAGGCCGTAGGCCGGATTCGGCACCGGGCCGGTCGGGCTGGCAATCGTCGGGTTGCCGCCCGCTGCCCAGTTGATGCCCACCCGCATCAGCGAGATGCCGATGATAAGCACCACGGTGCCGGTGACCACGGGCGGGAACCAGCGGATCAGCCGGCTGACGTAGGGCGCTGCCACGTAGGTGAACACGCCGGCCACCATCACCGCGCCGAATACGGCGGGCAGGCCGAGCGCGGGGTTGGAGCCGGTGGCGATGATCGGCGCGATGGCGGTGAAAGTGACGCCCATCATCACCGGCAGGCGGATGCCGATCTTCCAGATGCCGATGCTCTGGATCATCGTCACCAGCCCGCAGCAGAACAGGTCGGCGGCAATCAGGAAGGCAATCTGGTCCTTGGGCAGCTTCAGCGCGCCGCCGATGATCAGCGGCACGGCAATGGCGCCCGCGTACATCACGAGCACGTGTTGCAGCCCGAGCGCGGCCAGGCGCAGCGGGGGCAGGACTTCATCGACCGGATGCACGGGCGGTTTCCCGTGGGGGGCGTGGTGGGGGGTCATGCTGTCTCCTTGGTCTTCCAGGCCGGTCGCCGCATGATGGGTCGGAAGGGAGTCGCTGTAGCCGCCCCCCGTGGTCTGTGCCACGTCTTCCGCCACCTGCGTTGTCGTTATCGGGGCAGCATGCCAGCCACCGGTCAGTGGGTAAACAGGCGCCACGGATGAATCGATCGGCAAAGCCGATCAATCTGCCCCTACGGCGCGCTATCTAGGGGCTGGTGGGGGGTACGGCGGCGGGTCAGTGTTTTCCCGTATCGAGCCGCGCCAGCAGTGCCGTGGCGCGAGCCATGGCGGCGGGGTCGATGCGGGCACGGATGCCGTCGAAGGCCGGGCCGCGCGTGGCGTCCAGCCCCATGCGCGAGGTGGTGCCCACGCCGGACGCCGAGGGGTCGAGCGCGCTGCCGGGCAGGCCGTCCACCACCACTACATCCAGATGCGGCTGCAGGTGCGTGGCGATGGCCCACAGCACCTCCTCGTCGCGCGTGATGTCCACATCCTCGTCCACGGCGACCACGGTCTTCAGGTACGGGTCCCAGCCGAGCAGGCCGAGCATGACCTGCCGCGCCTCGCCGGGGCGCGACTGGCGCAGCGCCACGTAGGCGTGGAAGTGCGTGCCGGAACTCGGGTAGTGCACCGCCGTGATACCGGGAAAGCGCTCGCGCAGCTTCTCCACCATCTCCGACTCGCGCGGAATGCGTCCGAGGTTCAGGTGCTCGGCCGAATTGCCGCCGACCACATCGACCAGCCAGGCATCGCGGCGGCGCATCACCGTCTCCACGTGCAGCAGGTTGTTGGTGGAGCGATCGGACGAATAGCCGGTGAACTCGCCGAACGGCCCTTCCTCGACGCGCGCCGACGGGTCGATCACCCCCTCCAGCACGATCTCGGCATGCGCGGGCACGGCGATGCCATAACGCGGCGTCCGTACCACCTCAAGCGGCGCACCGAACAGCCCGCCGGCCACGTGGCGCTCGTCCACGCCATAGGGCAGGCGCGCCGCACCGGCCAGCATGAACAGCGGATGGGCGCCGACCACCATCGCCACCGGCAGCGGCCTGCCAGCCTCCGTGGCGCGCTGGAGCATGCGCCACAGGTGCCCGCGCGAATGCAGGCTGGTGGCGATCTCCGTGGGCGAGTGCAGCATCGACCGGTGATAGCTGGCGTTGCCGATGCCGGTCTCGGGGTCTTCGGCAATCAGGATGGCATTGGTGATGTACGGACCCCGGTCCGTGGCGAAGTGCCGGATCGCGGGAATCGTCGACAGATCGACCTGCTCCTGCACGATGTCCGTCACCGCGCCGCTCGGCAGCACGCGCGGCGGCTGCATGCGGCGGCTGCGCGCTTGGTACTCGGCATGGATGCCGGCCGGCGAGACCCCGCCGAGCATGCGCCCCACGCGCTCGCGCGAGGCGAACAGGTTGGTGACCAGCGGCGTGGCGAGGCCCGCCACGTTCTCGAACACGATGGCCGGATGGCGGTTCTGCGCGGCCAGTGCCCAGACCAGCGCGGTCGGGTCCTGGTCGGCGGCCACGGGCTCGCGCACGGTCAGGACGTCGTCGGGATACGCCGCGCGGTACGCGGCCAGGAAGGTGTGGAAGTCCTGCGAGGTGTCATCGAACCCCGCCGAAGATGGCGAGGATGATGTCGTTGAGGCAGTCATGGCATGGCTCCGCTTGGGTACAGCCTGGTACAACCATCGGGAGTCCGTTGCCGCGCGCGGGCGGGGCCGGGGAGGGCGGCCCGCGCGTGACCAGACGGATGTCAGGATCGAGCGAGGGTCAGGGCGACGTCAGCGCGTGCTGGCGTAAGTGTCCTTGAGCCGCGCCTGCGCTTCCTCCTGGGTCTTGGGCGGCGCGGTCGGCTCGATGCCGACCAGCCGGGCGATGTTGTTGCCCATGTAGCCCTCCAGCCCGTCCTCGTCCAGGTCCATGCCCTGCGGGGCGGGCCCGCACAGCATTTCCAGCTCGCGCAGCCACATGCCGGGCTCGTTGGGCGGCGTATCCGTGCCGAACACGATCTTGTTGCGCGGCAGCTGCCGGGCGAACTCGACAATGCGCGACTGGAAGCACCAGCCGGACTCGCAATACACGTTCGGCGTGTCCATCGCCATCCAGAACGCCTCGAACGAGTAGTTGCCGCCGGTCTGGATGCCGAAGTGCCCGATGATGAAATTGACCATGGGGAACTCGCGGATCACCGGGTAGAACATCGTCGGAATCGTGTACGGGCCATCGCCGGTATGGATCAGCACCACGATGTTGTACTTGGCGCAGACCTTCATCGCCGGGCGCAGCCAGTCCAGCGCGCGGTCCGGCCGGTAGCCGTGCATGTTGGCGTGCAGCTTCAGCATCTTGAAGCCGTATTCCTTGATGTGGAACTCCAGCTCCTGCGCGCCTTCCTCCGGGCCCCAGCGCGGGTTGAAGGTGAAGTTGCCGATGAAGCGGTCCGGGTACTTCTGGCACAGGCTGGCCACGTAGGCCATGTAGTCGCGGATGCCTTCGCGGCCGCGGCGGTTGCCGTCGCGGTAGCCGGTGTTGCCCGGCGGCGGCTGGATAAAGCCCATGTCGATGCGGCGCGGCTTGCCGTTGATCATGTAGGGGCCGTCCATCATCTTGAGCAGGCGCTCGCCGGTGAAGGGCTCGCCGGTGTGGCGCCAGGCTTCGTCGACGAGGTTGGTCGGGTGCAGGTGGGTATCGATAATCATGTGTGGCTCCGGGTGCGGAATCAGGCGGCCAGGCGGGCGCGGGCTTCCTCGAGCGTGCGCGGCACGGGCGTGGGTTCCAGGCCGATCATGCGGGCGACGTTGTTGCCGAGGTAGTCCTCGAGCGTGTCCTCGTCCAGGTTCAGGCCCTGCGGCGGCTCGAAGCAGAGCACCTCCAGCAGGCGCAGCCACATGCCGGGCTCGTTGGGCGGGGTATCGGAGCCGAACAGGATCTTGTGCTTCGGCAGCACCTTGGCGAACTCGACGATGCGCGACTGCAGGCACCAGCCGGACTCGCAATACACGTTCGGCATGTCCATGGCCATCTGGAACGGCTCGAAGCAGTACACCCCGCCGGTCTGCACGCCAAAGTGGGCCATGATGAAGTTCACGGTCGGGAACTCCTTCATCATCGGCACCCACTCGGTGGGAATGCTGTACGGGCCGTCGCCGGTGTGCAGCTTGACCAGCACGCCCAGCTCGGCGCACTTCTGCAGCGCCGGGCGCAGCCAGTCCAGCGCGCGGTCGGGCCGGTAGGCGTGCATGTTGGCCTGGAACTGGACCATCTTGAAGCCGAGCCGCTTCACGTAGTGCTCCATCGCGTTCACGCCGTTCTCCACGCCGCAGCGCGGGTTGTAGACGTAGCAGCCGATGAAGCGCTCCGGGTACTTCTCCACCATCTCGCGCGTGTAGCCCATGTACATGTCGATGGACTCCGCGCCGCTGCGCTCGCCGTCGGTGTACGTGTAGATGGTGTTGCCCTGGGGCGGCTGGATGAAGGCCTTGTCGATGCGGCGCGGCTTGCCGTTGATGGTGAACGGACCGTCCATCATGCGGATCAGGCGTTCGCCCGTGAACGGGTCGCCGTCATGCCGCCAGGCCAGGTCGACCAGGTTCGTCGGATAGCAACTGGTGTCGATGATCATTGAGATCCCCTAACGATGACTCAGGTGGAAGACGTGCATGCCGGCGTTCGGGGACGCTGGTCATGCCGCTTGCGGGAGTCGTGTCAGGGGGCGGGTGCGGCTGGATGCATGGCGCCACTGACGAACGACTCCGTCAGTGAGCAATCTCCAGTTGAACGGGGCGGCGTTGCGCCGCTGGTGTCCAATCGACCGCTTATACCCACGCGTTCGTTATACAGGATAGCCGGCGCCGCGGCGGCATTGATCTGGAACGCAGATCCATATATCGGCCGGGCCGATGAAGCTTATGCGAAACAATTCGTTCGGGCGCGGGGAACGCTTTCTTAGGATGGCGCTCCTTCCCGTCAAAAACGAGCGACGCGCATGACAACAAGAACAGCAGCTCCCCGAACCCCCGTCAGCCGGTTCCCGCAGTTCCGCCGATCGGCCGCCTGCCTGGCCGCGCTGGCCCTGGCCACCCTGGCGGCTGGCTGCGGCAGCGACGGCGACAGCGCCGCCCAGACCCCGGTGGCCACCACGCCGCCGCCCACGGTCCAGAAGAAGCCGAACATCATTTTCATCATGGCCGATGACCTCGGCTATTCGGACCTCGGCGCCTTCGGCAGCGAGATCCGCACGCCCAACCTCGACGCGCTGGTGAAGCAGGGCCGCATCCTGGCCAACCACCACACGGCGGCGGTCTGCGCGGTCACGCGCTCGATGATCATCTCCGGCACCGACCACCACCTGGTGGGCGAGGGCACCATGGCCACCAGCGATGTCAACTACATCGACGAAAACGGCAAGCCGGTGCCCGGCTACGAGGGCTACCTGAACGACCGCGCGCTCTCCATCGCCCAGCTGCTCAAGGACGGCGGCTACCACACCTATATGGCCGGCAAGTGGCACCTGGGCAGCGGTCTGCCCAACGCCACCAACCAGGGCGCGGCGGTGGGCGCCAGCTCGCCGGGGCAGACGCCGGTCTCGTGGGGCTTCGAGAAGAGCTACGCGCTGCTGGGCGGCGGCGGCGACCACTACGGCCGCAACGGCAGCACGGCCTATGTGGAGGACGACCACTACGTCACGCCGAACACCACCAACTTCTTCTCTTCGGACTTCTACACGTCCACGATCATCAAGTACATCGATTCCAGCACCGGCAAGAACGCGGACGGCAAGCCGTTCTTCGCCTACCTGACCTACCAGGCGCCGCACTCGCCGCTGCAGGCCCCGGCGGCCTATATCGACCGGTACAAGGGCGTCTACGACGCTGGCTACGAGCCGATCCGTGCGGCGCGGCTGGCGCGCCAGAAGGCGCTCGGGCTGATTCCGGCGGACTTCACGCCGAACCCGGGCCGGGACGAGACGGTGGCCGTCACCCCGCGCACCGCCAACTGGGGCACGGCGCAGGCCAACTACGTCAGTTCGACGAACAGCGCGGCGCAGGGCGGGGTGGATACCCGCGTGATGAACGCCAACAAGAAGTGGGATAGCCTCACCGCCGACGAGAAGCGCGCCCAGGCCCGCTACATGGAGATCTTCGCGGCGATGGTCGAGAACCTCGACGACAACGTCGGCCGGCTGGTGGCCCACCTCAAGGACATCGGCGAGTACGAGAACACGCTGATCGTGTTCCAGTCCGACAACGGCCCGGAAGCCAGCTACTACGAGTTCAGCGGCAACTACGACCAGAACTACGACGCCAAGAACGCGGCGGCGGCGGTCTACCCGACGCTGGGCACCACCGCCTACACGGGCAGCAGCAATCTCGACTACGGCCAGCGCTGGGCGGAAGTCAGCGCCACGCCGTTCCGGCTCTGGAAGTCGTTCCCGGCCGAGGGCGGGCATTCGGTGCCGACCATCGTCAAGCTGCCGGGCGCGGTGCCTGCGGCGCAGTCGCCGCAACTCAACGCCTTCACCCACGTGGTGGACCTGGCGCCCACCTTCCTGGAGCTCGCCGGCATCGCCGCGCCCAGCACGCCGGCCGCGCCGCTGTACGACGCCAAGGGCGTGAACCGCAACGCCGGCAAGGTCGTGTACGACGGGCGCAATGTCTACCCGATCAGCGGGCTGTCGCTGGTGGCCACGCTGCAGGGCAAGGCCACGGCACCGGCACGTACCACCTTCGCCGAGGAGCTGTACGGCCGCACCTATGTCTATAGCGACAACTGGAAGGCCACGTGGATCGAGCCGCCGTTCGGCCCGGCCCATGGCGAGTGGACGCTCTACGACATCCGCGCGGACCGTGGCGAGACCAACGACCTCGCCGCCCAGCGTCCGGACGTGCTGGCGGACCTCAAGGCCAAGTGGAACGATTATGCAAAGGCGGTCGGCGCGGTATTGCCGAAGGTGCCGGGCATGATCTACTGAGGCGGCGGCGACCATGCGTATTGCATCCCGGCCGCTGGCGGCGGTCGCCGGCTTGGCCTTCGCTGCGGGGCTGGCCGTCACGGTCGGCGTGCGCGCGGTGCCGGCCATCACCGGGACTACCGCCTCGCCGCTCGGCAGCGCGCGCCAGTGCCAGACCTACGCCGGCCTGCCGGACGGCTGGCGCCGGGAGCGCACCGCCGGCATGGTCCACGTGCGCGGCGGCAGCTTCGTACCCGGCACCACGCTCGGCTACCCGGACGAGCGTCCCGCCGGCACGGCGCGCGTGGGCGCCTACTGGATCGATCGCACCGAAGTCACCAACGCCCAGTTCGCCGCCTTCGTGCAGGCCACCGGCTACGTCACGGACGCCGAGCGTGCCGGCGAGGCCGTGGTCTTCCACAAGCCGAGCGATGCCGAACTCCAGCAGCGCCCGTACGCGTGGTGGTCGATGGTGCGCGGCGCGGACTGGCGGCATCCGGGCGGGCCGGCCACCGACGTCGCCGGCAAGGACAACCAGCCGGTGACGCTGGTCACGCAGGCCGATGCGCGCGCCTACGCGCAATGGCTCGGCCGCGACCTGCCCACCGAGGACGAATGGGAGTTCGCCGCCAAGGCCGGGCAGGACGGCGCCGGCCTGGAAACCGCGCCGAAGACCCCGGACGGCACGCCCACCGCCAACTACTGGCAAGGCGTGTTCCCGGTGCTCAACACCTCGCAGGATGGTTTCGACGGGCTGGCGCCGGTCGGCTGCTACGCGGCCAACGCGTGGGGGCTGCACGACATGATCGCCAATGCCTGGGAATGGACCGCCGACCCGTACACCGGCCCGCGCCAGTCGCACGCCAACGGCGACACGGCGGCGGTGGCGGCGGCCACCTCGCGCCAGCGGCGCGACGCCCGCACCGCCGTGATCAAGGGCGGCTCGTTCCTGTGCGCGCCGGATTTCTGCGTCCGCTACCGCGCCTCGGCCCGGGAACCCGCCGAGCGTGACCTGCCGACCTCGCACATCGGGTTCCGTACGGTGCTGCGCGATGGCTGACCGCTTGGGGCGATTCGCCCTCTCCATATTGCTGGCGATGATCGCCGTCACCGCCCGGGCGGACGATGCCCCGCGCGTGGTCCGCCTTGGCGTGGCGACGGACACCGACCGCGCGCTGATCGAGGCAGCGGCGCCCGCCGGCCTCGCTCAAGGCGTGCGGCTCGAAGCCGTGGCGTTTGCCGATGCCGGCAAGGCCGCCGCCGCGCTGGCCGCCGGCCAGATCGACGGCTCCGTGGCGCAGGACGCCCAGGTGGTGGCCGCCAACCCGCAGGTCTGCGCCGCCGGCTACACGGTGACTTATCCGATGGGCCTGTACGCGCAGCAACTCGCCGCGCTGCGCGAGGTGCCGGTGGGCGGCGTGGTGGCGCTGCCGGCGGACCGCGCCGGGCAGGGGCGGGCCTTGCTGCTGCTGCAACGCTATGGGCTGGTGCGGCTCGATTCGGCGGCGGGGCTCACGCCGCGCCCGAAAGACATCGTCGATAACCCGCGCAAGCTGCGCTGGCACACGCTGCCGGCCGCGCGGCTGCCCGGCGCGCTGCGCACGAGCGCGCTGGTGGCCATGCCCTATGCGACGGCGGCCAGCGCCAACCTCGCCCCGGCGCGCGACGCCATCGGCATGGAAGACGCCCGCGTGCCCTGGGCCAATGTGCTGGCCGTGCGCGCTGCGGACTGTGGGGCGGGGTGGGCCGGGGCCACGGTGGCCGCGCTCCACGCCCCGGCTGTCAAGACCTTCATCCTGGCCCGATTCAACGATTCCGTGCGCCGGCCATGGTAGAGGGCGCCACGCTGTCGTTCGACTGCACGGCCTGCGGCAAATGTTGCAACTCGCCACCGCTGATGAGCCTGCCGGAGCTGTTCCGCCATGCCGACCGCTTTATCGGCGCGCTGGCGCTGCGGCGCATCCGCCCGCCGGTGGCCGGCACGCGCCATGCCGTGGCGGGACGGGTGGTGGAGGTGGGGGAGGAAGACGTCGCGCAGTTCCACGCCATCGCCCGCCGGCAGGGCCATGCGCTGCCCGGCGGGGAATATCTGGTCCTGATGACGCAGGCCATCGACTATCCCTCGGCTGGCCGCTGCCCGGCGCTGGCCGACGACAACCGCTGCGCGATCCACGCCGACCGGCCCGCCACCTGCGCGATGGTCCCGCTCGACGCCTGGGTGCCCGACGGCCTGCAACAGGTGGCACTGGCCGCCAAGCAGCCCGGTGGCGCGCAGTATCTGGGTGCTGATTGCATCACTGTGGGGGCGTCCCGCCCGCTGGTGCAGGCGCGTGAGGTGGTGGATGCCGGCTATCGCGCCGCGCTGGCCCGCCGCCGTGACGCCGAGGCCGAGGACAAGCGCGACTGGGGCGACGCGGTGTTTCGCCTGTTGCTGCCGGAATTGCTGGGTCCGCGCGGCGACCTCGCCGCGATCCCGCCGGACGGCCAGCGCACGCTGTCGCTGGCCCCCGTACTGGCCGTGCTGGCCGCCAATGGGGCGGATGCCCGGGCGCGCTGCCTAATATATATAGGGGCCCAGCGCGCCGGCATCGCCGCCAGCGTGGCCCGGGCCCTTGCCCGGCGCCAGCCTGCCGACAAGCCGACCACGGCCCTGCTGCGCGGCTTCGACACCGCACTGGCAGCGCTGGCCAGCCGGCTGGGTTAGCCGCAGCCGGGTCCGGGCGGTCAGGACGGTTCAGGGCTCGCGCGCCGCGTCCGGCGAGAGGCCCAGCACCCAGTCGCGGAAGGCATCCAGCGCGGGCGCGTGGGGGCCGTCCTCCGGATAGGCGAAGTAGTAGCCCTGGCTCACGTCGAGCACCCGTTCCACCGGAATCACCAGCTGGCCGGTCTCCAGTTCGCGCTCGATCAGCAGGCGCGGCGCCAGCCCGATGCCCAGCCCGGCCGCCGCGGCGGCCGTCATCATCGTAAACAGCTCATAGCGCGGCCCGCGCGCCGCCGCCACGCTGTAGTCCCAGCCCTGCACCGCGTACCAGTCGCGCCACGCCTGCGGGCGCGTGCTCAGGTGCAGATGGCGGCAGTGGGCGAAGCCCTCGGCATCGGCCAGCGCATGGGCCGCCCGAAAGGCGGGGCTGCACACCGGCACCATGCCGCCTTCCCGGAAAATCACCCCGCCGCGCGTGCCCGGCCAGAACTGGTCGCCGAAGTAGATCGCCGCGTCGTAGGCGCAATCCTGGAACGAGAAGGGCTGGGAGCGGGCGCTCAGGTTGACCGTGATCTCGGGGTGCAGCCGGGCGAAATCCGGCAGGCGGGGAATCAGCCATTGCGTGGCGAAGGTCGGCACCACGGCCAACTCCAGCGTGTAGCCCTGGGTGCGGCCGGCGCTGATCTCCTGGGTGTCCCGTTCGATATGGTCCAGATGGCGCCGCACGCGCGCCGCGTACTCTCGCCCGGTTTCGGTCAACTCCAGCCGGCGCCGCACCCGGGTGAACAGCGCCACGCCGAGCCGCTGCTCGAGCAGCGCTACCTGCCGGCCGACGGCGCTCTGGGTGAGCGCGAGTTCGTCGGCGGCACGGGTGAAGCTGCCCAGCCGGGCGGCGGCCTCGAACGCGAGCAGCGCGTTCAGGTTGGGGATGTCCTTTCTCATGGCGGGCGGGGGCAGGGTGGGGCGGCAGGGGGAGAGTATAGCGACGCGGACATCGTGCGCGCGGCGCACAACGTTGTGAGCATTCGTCGCTTGTGACCCGCCCGGCGCTGCCGCTATGCTGCGGCGCAACCCCACCGTGACCACGTCCCCATGAATTCGAACATTGCCAAGCTGCTCAATGCCAACCTGGGCGCGGCCCGCGCCGCCCACCTGCTGACCCTGGTCACCATGCCCGAAGGGCTGCCGGCCGATATCGAGGGCCGCGCCACGCGCGCCGAGATCGCCCAGGCGCTCAACGTCGTGCTGTTCGGCGACATCCTGGACCGCGTGCCCACCGGCCGCGCCTACACGGACGACGTGGCCCGGGCCGGCGGCAAGGTCACCTTCGACCACGGCGCGCTGCGCACGGTGAAGTGGGCGAGCGGCGCGCTGCCCGAGGGCGAGGCTGCCTTCACGCGCATCCTGCGCCCGCTCGGCTACGTGCTGAACGGTACCTATCCGCTGGACCGCATCGGCATGACCGGCCGCTCGTACGCCCATGCCGACGCCCCCGAGCAGATCGCCCAGTTCTTCCTGAGCGAGTTCCACCCGGAGCGCGAGCGCTACGGCGACGCCTTCCGCGCCGCCGTGACCCGCGTGACCGAAGCCTCCATCGATCCGCTGACCCCGCGCGCCCAGACGCTGCTATGGCAACTCGAACGCGACGGCCTGCTGGCCGTGGCGGATGGTGCCGAACTGGTCGGCCTGCTAGCCCGCTGCTTCGCCCGCCAGCACCCGGCGCCGCGTCTGGAAGACTACGAGACCCTGCTCCAGGAATCGGCCGAAATGGCGTGGATCTCCACCGAAGGCAACGCCTTCAACCACGCCACCGACCGCGTGGCCGACGTCTTCGCCCTGGCGGACGCCCAGAAGGCCCTGGGCCGTCCGATGAAGGAAAAGGTCGAGGTCTCCGGCAGCGGCCGCGTCAAGCAAACCGCCTTCCGCGCCGACCCGGTGACGCGCGAGTTCGTGGGCGCTGACGGCGAGACGGTGACGCGCCAGGTGCCGGGCTCGTTCTATGAGTTCATCACGCGGGACAGCTTCGAGGACGAAGCCGAGGCCCGCCGCAAGGTGGACCTCGGGTTTGACGCCGGGAACGCGCAGGGCATCTTCAAGATGACGGCGGCGGCCTAGGGGGCTACGGCGTAGAATCCAAGCCAAGCAGTACGGTACCCCTCCTCAAAAAAATCCAAAAGGACAAGATGAGAAACGCCTTCGCCCCCTGCCTGACCCTCCGCCTCACTCTCTGCGCGGCTGCCATCAGCCTGTCCAGCCTGTCCAATCTCACAGCACACGCGGCCACCCTGGCACCCGAAGCCGCGCAGCAGCAGGCGCAGGCGAGCTACCGCGAATATCTGGACCTGCTGAGCATCCCGAATGATTCGGTGGCGCCCGAAGATATCCGGCGCAACGTGGCGTGGCTCGAGCAGGCATTCCGCAAGCGTGGCTTCACGACCCAGCCGCTGGACAATGACGGCAAGCCGATGTTGTTCGCGGAGTATCCGGGCAAGCAGGCGTCGCGCAAGACCGTCCTGTTCTATATGCACCTGGACGGCCAGCCGGTCATCCCTTCCCAATGGGCCCAGAAGAGTCCGTGGAATCCTGTGCTGAAGAAGAAGGGCGCCAATGGCGATTGGGAGGAGATCGACGTCGCCAACCTGTTCTCGGGGGCGGTGGACCCGGAGTGGCGCGTCTTCGGCCGTTCCTCGTCCGACGACAAGGGGCCGATCATGATGCTGCTGGCGGCCATCGATGCGATGAAGGCGGCCGGCACGCAGCCCGCTGTCAATATCAAGGTGATCCTGGACAGCGAAGAGGAGAAGGGTTCGCCCTCCATCGGCAAGGTGATGCAGGCCCATCGCGACCTGCTGGCCTGCGACGGCATGATCATCCACGACGGGCCCATGCACGCTACCAATCGCCCCACACTGATCTTCGGCAACCGCGGGGCAGCGAAGGCGAAGATCACCGTGTTCGGTCCGAAGGCGCCATTGCACAGCGGTCACTACGGCAACTACGCGCCGAACCCGGCGCTTCGGCTCGCGAGCCTGCTGGGTTCGATGAAGGACGAGAGCGGTCGCGTCACCATTCCGGGCTATTACGCCAAGGTCCGTCTCGGCGATGCCGAGCGCAAGATCATGGCTGCCGTGCCTGACGACGAGAAGGCGCTGAAGACCCGTATTGGCATCGCCCAAGCGGAGAAAGTCGGTGCCAATTATCAGGAGGCGCTGCAATACCCGTCGCTGAACGTGCGCGGCATGGCCGCCGCCGCGGTCGGTGACAAGGTCGCCAATATCGTGCCGGACAAGGCCGAGGCCGAACTGGATCTGCGTACCACGCCGGACTCCGATGCCGCGTACCTCGGCAAGCTGATCGAGCAGTACATCGTCAAGCAGGGCTACCACCTTGTGAAGGGCTCGCCGACCGACGAGGAACGCGCGCGCTACGACAAGCTGGCGAGCTTCTCCTACCAGAGCGAAGGGGCGGATGCGGCGGGCTCGCCGATGGACTCTCCGGTCGCGAAATGGGCGTACCAGGGCATCACCGGCACCTTCGGCACGAGCCCGGAGCCCGTCCGCATCCGCATGATGGGTGGCACCGTGCCGACGGCGGAAATCGTGAATGTACTGAAAGTGCCGTTCGTGATCGTCCCGCTCGTCAACGCCGATAACAACCAGCATGCCGCGAACGAGAATCTTCGTCTCGGGAATTATGTCAACGGCGTGCGGACGCTCTACGGGCTGATGACGGCACCGTTCTGAGTCAGGCTTTCGCTACGGGGGGCGCTATCGATGGTCCCCCAGCACCGTCGCGCGCGTAAATTCCTCGATGTTGTCCAGCAGCGCATCGAGCGCCTCGCCGGCGCCATCGACATCGCCGCGCGCAATCGCCGAGGCCACGGTGGCGTGCAGCTTCGACATCGTTGGCAGGTCCGCCGCCTCCTTGTAGTGGAGATACCAGAAGCGGCGCGACAAACCGTGCATCAGCCGCATCGACCCTTCGGCAAACTCGTTACGGGCGGCAACCAGACATAGTTCGTTGAACTCCCGGTCCGCGCGCACAAAGGCGACGTCGTCGCCGCTACGGGTTGACTGCTCGAATTCTTTCGCCAGGCGCTTGAAGTGATCGCGCTGCTCGGCCGTGGCGCGGCGTGCGGCGCAGCGGCAGATCAGTCGTTCCACTTCGCGGCGCGCCTCCAACAGGCGAAGCTGCTTGGCCACGTCCATTGGCGCGATCAGCAGGCCGCGCTGCGGCAGCACCATGATCAGGTGTTCGCGCGCCAGGCGCTGGATCGCCTCCCGGATCGGCGTGCGGCCGATTCCCGTCATCTCGCTGAGCTGCAACTCCGACACCGAGCTGCCCGGCGCCAGCTTCATCGTCACGATCGCTTCTTCCACCTGCTCGTACGCCATGTCGGTCAGCTTGCCGCGCTGGCCTGGGGTCTCTTCAGGCTCTTGTACTGGCGCGGAACGGGCGCGCGTGGCGGGTTTTGAGGTCATGGCCGAGGTCAGGATGCACGGAAAACCCATTGTATATGAGTCGTACGCATCTTCTGTACACGGTGGATTTCGCCCTTGCTTCCCGTCGGCTTTCTGCTACTATCCTCCTAATATATTAGATGTGTACCGGAGGCGGCATGGCGAACGAGGATGTCGTTGTCGTGGGGAAGGGGCCGATTACCGTGGTCGCCGTACATGGTATTCAGGGCACGCGGGGCGCCTGGCTGTCGCTGGCACACCAGTTGGCCGATCAGTGCACGTTCATCCTGCCGAACCTGCCCGGGCGAGGGCGGGCAAGTTCGCCCATCAGCGAGCGCGACTGCTCGCTGGACGCCTACGCCCGCGTGTTGAGCCGGGCGATTGACACCCATGTCGACGGGCCGTTCGTGCTGGCTGGATGGAGCATGGGGGTCTCGGTGGCGCTGGCGTATCTGGCACAGGCGCGCACGATGACCGCCTGGCCGTTGCCCACCGAACTGCTGCTGGTCTCGGGCACGCCGCACCTCGACGCAGTGGCGTGGTTCACCCCATCGTCACCGGATGCGCTGCTGGCAGCCATCGCGGCACGCGAGCAACGGCTCGGGCTGCGCGAGGCAGCCGACCATCGCACCGTGGCGTGGACCTGGAACGCCATCCGGCGGACGGATCAGCGTGGCGAGTTGGCCCACATCGCGTGCCCGGCGCTTGTCATCCATGGCAGCGAGGACGCCGACTGCCCGCTCAGTCACGGCGCGATGCTGGCCGACGGGATCCCACGCGCCGAGTTGCTCGTCCTGCAGGGCGCCGGCCACAGCGTGCTGACCGAGCGGACCGACGCCATCGCCGCGTATCTGCGCCAGCAATGGCCCATGCCGCCGGCAGCGCAGGGACACAGAACATACCCACAGGAGACAGCATGAGAGTGGAGGACCTGATCTATTTCTGCGCACCAGCGCGCCTGATCATGGGCGCCGGCAGCCGTGCGCAGTTGCCGGCGCTGCTGCAGCGGCTCGGCTATCGCCGTGGCCTGCTGGTCACGGATACGTTCTTCACCTCTGCCACGCCATGGGTCGATGAACTCGTCGCTGCCGCACGCGCGCACGGCGTGGAACTGCTGATCTATGACGGCGGGCTGCCGGATCCCACGACCACGCTCTGCGACACCGCTACGGCAGCCCTCCGCGCGCAGCTCGACGGCGTGCCTGTCGATCACGTCATCGCCATCGGCGGCGGCAGCAATATCGATCTGGCCAAGGCGCTGTGCCTGACGCTCCCCGCCGGCAACCCGGTGCGGGATTTCATTGGCATGATCGACAGCGCCACCCCCATCCTGCCGATGATTGCGCTGCCCACCACCGCCGGCACGGGCTCCGAGGCCACGCCCGGGGCGATCCTCGTCGATCCGGAGAACGCCACCAAAGTTGCCGTCATGGACAACCGGCTGAGGCCCGCCGTGGCATTGATCGATCCCGAGTTCACCTACACCTGCCCGCCGCGCGTCACGGCCGATGCGGGCATCGATGCGCTGACGCACGCGGTCGAGTCATACTTGACGCTCGACTCCGCCAGTTTCGACCGGGGCGGGGACGCTGACCCCGGCTACAGCGGCCGCAATGCCCTGACGATGTTGTTCGCGCATGAATCGATCCGGCTGTGCAGCCGGTATCTGTTGCGCAGCTACCAGCGCGGCGACGACACCGAAGCGCGCATCGGCATGAGCCAAGCGAGCCTCTATGCCGCGTTGTCATATGGCAGTGCCGGCCTGAACGCGGTGCATGGCATTGCCTATGCCGTCGCCGGGCTGACGCATCGCTCGCACGGCACGACCAATGCAGTGATGCTGCCTTACGTGCTCGACGCCCTGCGCGACGTGCGCAGTGACGAGATGCTTGCCGTGGCCCGGCTGTTTGGGATCGAAGACACCGACCCCGATTCGGCCGTGGCGCGCCTCCCCGTCCTGGTGCGCGATCTGGTCCGTGATCTGGGCATCCCCACAACCCTGCAGCAGTGCGGCATCGCGCAAGACGACCTGGCGGCGCTGGTGAAGGACGCCCTTGGCGTGACGCGCCTCGCCAAGGCGTTTCCCGTGCCGGACGTGCCGGCGCGCTATGCCGCCATCGTCCAGCATGCCTGGCACGGCGATCTCTCTGCCGAAGCCCCGCACATGGCCCCGCGCCGCGCGGCATAGCACGACATTTCCGATGGACCGAACGTTGCCGCTTCGCACGGCATGCCGTAAACCATAACTTGAACATCAGCGATGTCCAACTAATATATTACGAAAGCGCGCCGGCAAAGAGCGCGATTCACCTACACAGGAGACAACCATGGATATGTCAGCAGGCGCCCTCAGGCTGGAGGCCGGCGTAGCGGCGCGGCTGGAACGATTGCCAATGACGGGCTACCAGCGCTCGTTGTTCGGCATCATCGCCACCGCGTGGTTTTTCGATTCGATGGACCTCGGCCTCATGACGTTCGTGCTCGGTTCGATCAAGGCCGAGTTCGGCCTGACCGCCGCGCAGGCCGGCATGCTCGCCAGCTCAAGCTTCCTGGGCATGTTCCTGGGCGCGGCCATCGCCGGCCTGCTGGCGGATCGCTTCGGCCGCAAGCCCGTGTTCCAGGTCAGCATGATCTTCTGGGGCGTGGGCAGCCTGATGTGCGGGCTGGCGGACAACGTGACGACGTTGATGCTCTACCGCGTCCTGCTTGGCTTCGGCATGGGCATGGAGTTCCCGATCGGCCTGTCGATGGTGTCCGAAATCGTGCCGGCCAAGAGCCGGGGCAAGTACGTTGCCATCCTGGAAGGGTTCTGGCCGATCGGCTTCATCGCCGCCGGCGCGATGACGTACTTCCTGCTGCCGATGATCGGCTGGCGCGGGATCTTCATCGCACTGGCCGTGCCGGCCGTATTTGTATTCGTGGTGCGTCGGATGGTGCCCGAATCGCCGCGCTGGCTCGAAGATGTGGGCCGCAAGCGCGAAGCCGACGCCGTGATGGCAGGCATCGAACAGCGTGTGGAACGTGCCTGGGGCCGCGCCCTGCCGCCGGTCGCGGCGACCTACCGGAGCCCGCAGCCGACAAACCGGAAGGCGCGCTTCATGGAACTCTGGTCAGGCCCCTACGCGCGCCGCACGATCATGCTCTGGTCGGTCTGGTTCTTCGCGCTGCTCGGCTATTACGGGCTGACCACCTGGCTCGGGGCGCTGCTCCAGCAGGCCGGCTATGCGGTGACGAAGTCCGTGCTCTACACGGTCTACATCTCGCTGGCGGGCATTCCCGGGTTCATGTTCTCGGCATGGCTGCTCGAGAAATGGGGCCGCAAGCCAACCTGCGCGCTGATGCTGCTCGGCAGCGCCGTCGCCGCGTATGCCTATGGCCAGGCGGCGGTGCACAAGGTGCCGGTGGAGCAGCTCATTGCCGCCGGGCTGTGCATGCAGTTCTTCCTGTTCGGCATGTGGTCAGTGCTCTACGCCTACACCCCGGAACTCTATCCCACGCGCTCTCGCGCCACCGGCTCGGGCTTCGCCTCGTCGATCGGCCGAATCGGTTCGCTGGCGGGCCCCTACCTGGTTGGCGTGCTGCTGCCGGTGACCGGGCAGGGCGGGGTGTTCACGCTGGGAGCGCTGTCCTTCGCCGTGGCAGCCGCGATGGTGCTGATGCTGGGCGTCGAAACACGCGGCAGGGCACTGGAGGAAGTCTCTCAATAACGATTTCGCCGCGCGGCCCGCGAGCCGCGCCCTGACAGCGCCCCTGTGCGACAGGGGCATTTTTTGGATCGCCGTCTTTTTATATCCAACTGATATGTTAGTGCGGCGGACTTTACCGGAGATGCAATCATGATGACTGAACGCCAACGCCAGTTCAGGGAGCAGTACAAGGCCGACATCAGCCCGCTTTACAACGGGGTGCTGCACATCACCGTGATCTACGGCGTGGGCATCGCCGCGCTGTACTGGGCCATCCAGCACCTGCACGGCGTCACATGGGAATGGACTTTGATCCTGCCGGTGTTCCTGGCCGGGAATTTCGTCGAATGGTTCATGCACCGCTACGTCATGCACCGCCGGATCGACGTGTTCGCGCTGCGCGCCATCTACGAGCGCCACACGCGTCAGCATCACCAGTACTTCACCGACCAGGAAGCCACGATCGATACCACGCGCGAGTTCCGCATCGTGTTCTTCCCGTGGCGCGTACTGGCGACGCTCGGCGTGGGTGGCGGCGGGCTGGGCTATCTGGCGTCCCTGATCTTCAACGCCAACGCCGGCTACTTCGTCTTCATCACGATGGTGGCGCAGTACCTGATCTACGAGACGTTCCACTACTGCTGCCATGTGCATGACAACTGGTTCGTGCGCAACATGCCGTTCGTCAACACCATCCGGCGCCACCATACCGCCCATCACAACATGGGCATCATGATGAAGTACAACATGAACCTGACGTTCCCGATCGCGGACTACATCATGGGCACCTCGGACCTGCGCCGCGGCCTGATCGGGCACCTGTTCAACGGCTACAGCGAGGCGCACGTCAAGGAAGAACTGAAGCCGGTCATCCAGAAATTCCGCACAGACCATTCGCGGGTGACGCTCGACGGCCCGCTGCTGGACGACGAGGAGCGCCGCGCGATGGCGGCTTGACTGCCGGGCCGCTCCCGGTAATCAGCGCAATACGCGATAGGTCGACTGCACCAGGCCGGATGGAAAGTGCCGGCTTGACTCGAGCGCCAGACTTACGTCTTGCGGCAGGGCGCCGAACAACGGTATGCCGGTCCCGATCAGCACCGGGACCGTAGTCACCACCATGTCAGCGATCAAACTGTCGCGCAGGAACGACTGGACCACCTGGCCGCCGTCGACATAGACGCGGCGCACGCCTTCGCTCGCGAGTTGCGCCATCGCGTCCGAGGGCGTGCAGTTCGAGAAGCGCACCTTCCCCTGCAACGCTTCCGGCACCGGCGTGCCGGCCAACTGACGGGATAGCACCAGCACCGGTCTGTCGTAAGCCCATTCCCCCATGGTGAGGACCTTTTCATAGCTCCCCCGGCCCATCACGATCGCATCCTTGTCGGCGATGAAGCTCGCGTAGCCATGGTCTTCCGAGGGGTCGTCCCGCTCCAGAAGCCAACCGATATCGCCATCGGGACGGGCGATAAAGCCATCAAGGCTGGTGGCAATAAAGACGTGTCCTGTAATCATCAATCACTCTACTGTTCTATCAAGAATCGATGGAGGTTGACTGCCCTGGCGAACCCCGTGGGTACGGGCCTTGCCCGTCAGCTCTCCGGGTCATACCCAAACTCGCGGAGTTCCTGCGAGCAGCGGCAAGCTTTGGCGATCTTAGCGGCCCACTGGATGGCGGCTTCGCGCGATGGAAGCTCCAGGACACAGAAGCCGCCGTCGAACTCCTCTGTCTGGGGATAGGTCTCGTTTGTGACCGCGCCGTCTGAAGCGACCATGAGTGGTGCGACATTATCGTTGATACCACCACCGAACACGTACACGCCTGCGGCCTTCGCCTCGCGTATGACCTCGCGCGCAGCTTCGCCCACGGCGGCCAAATCCTCGGCGGGGACTGCCATCGCCCTTGCAGGAAAGGAGATCAGGTATTTCGCCATTGTTCGGTCCCTCGTTTGACGATGTACGGCAGAGTATGCACCTCTTGCCTGCGCCGTTACTCACGATATACGACTGTCTTTGCCCTTGAACGATGGAATGCAAAAGCACAGCCACCGTTTGCGCACGGGGTCCGGATGGCGTGACGGTGGCGTTTCTCCAGCCGCCCCGGAAACCGCCGACGATCCGACGAAACGTTGAACGGCCGCGCCTCCGCTTCAATCCGCCGGCAGTTCGCGACGGGCGCGGCGGGAATAGTAGGCGAACGTCGCTTCGAACCGCTTCTGGGTACTCACCCAGCGTTGCGCTTCACGACCCAGTTCTGGCGGAATCGGCTGAATCTCGCCTGCCGCCATTGCCAGGAGCTGCAGGCGCGCGGCGCGTTCAAACATCACACCCAGCACGCAAGCTTCTTCCACCGACGCACCAGCAACCAGAAGGCCGTGGTGTGACAACAGGATCGCCTTCTTGTCGCCGAGTGCCCTGGAGATGATCTCGCCTTCTTCATTGCCAACCGGGATGCCGGGCCATTTCCCGAGGAATGCCGTCTGGTCGTAGAGGACGCAGGTGTCCATATGGGAGATGGTCAGGGGAACCTCGAGCATGGCAAGCGCAGAGGCATGCGGCGCGTGGGAATGAACGATGCAGTTCAGGTCCGGACGCGCGCGATACAGCCAGGAATGGAAGCGGTTGGCAGGGTTCGGCATGCCGTTTCCGGAAAGCACTTCGAGATCCTCATTGACGAGCAACAGGTTGTCCGCGGTGATTTCATCGAAGCCAAGACCCAGGCGCTGCGTGTAGTACGTGCCGGGCGCCTCGGCCCGCGCGGTGATCTGGCCCGCGAGCCCGGAATCGTGACCGAACGCGAACAGGACTCGGCAGGTTTCCGCGACGGCCTCGCGCAGGGGCATCTTGTCAGCCCGGAGTTCCGTCTGCATCGTCTTGAGCGAAGCGGCGACGATCTCGCTTTTGCTCATTTGCATTGTGTCAGCCATGGTGTGTCCTTTCTGGGATGTGCTGGAGAGTATGGTGAGTAAGAAGCGGCTTTTACTTTGTCTTGTCGGCCGCGCCGAGCAGCGCCGACCATCGCTGATTCTCTTCTTCGATCAGCTTTCGGAATTGTTCAGGCGTCGAGGCCATTGGCTCGGTCCCTTGAGCGACCAGCGTGGCCTTGAACTTCGGATTTGCCGTGACGGTGCCTACCGCCGCATTGAGCTTCTTCACGATGGCGGGGTCGAGTCCCGCTGGTCCGATCAGCCCAGCCACCGAGCCTGACACCAGCGTCGGGAACCCCAGTTCGGTAGTCGAAGGAACCTGGGGTGCAGTGGACAGCCGGCGCGGATTCGCTACGGCGAGCGCGCGAAGCTTGCCCGAGGTGACGAACGGCATGACTTGAGGTGTCGCCTCAAAAGTCATGTTCACCTGTCCCGATACGACATTGGTGACGGACTCGGCGCCGCTCTTGAATGGCACATGGAGAAACTCGATTCTTGCCGCGTCCTGAAGCACGCGCATCCCTTGATAAGGCGAGCTACCGACGCCAGCGGTTCCAACGCTCACGGAATCTGGTTTGCGCTGGGCAAGCTTGATGAGATCGGCGAGCGTATTTGCCGGGACATCGGCACCCACCACGACCAGATGCGGTGTTGAGCCCACCAGGGAGATGTAGGTGAAGTCCTTCGCGCTGTCGAAGTTGACCTTGATGTCCGTGTGAGGATTGACGGCCAGGATGCCGACCGTGGTGAACATCAAGGTGTAGCCGTCCGGCCGTGCGCGCCGGACAAAGTCCGCCGCAATGTTCCCGCCCGCGCCCGGACGGTTTTCCACAACGATGGATTGACCGAGTTGCTCGGAAAGGGCCTTACCCGTGGCGCGGGCCACGAGGTCTGTAATGCCTCCCGCGCCAAACGGGACGACCAGGGTAATGGGCTTGTCGGGAAACTCTGCCGCGTGACCGGCAAGGGGTGCACTCAACAGTACGGCAGCGGAAAGGGTGACCACGAACGTCAGGTCACGACAGCGGGGGCGGCTGGGACTCACTTGCATTCTCCTTGGGGATGTCGGAAACAAGCGTGTCTAGAATGACACTAAAGTGTCATGTGTGCAACTGCGTTGTCGTGAAAACGTTCGACCCTTACAATTGCGGTCTGTGGAAGCGCCTGTGCAGGCGCTTTGGAACTTCGATCCCCGGGATGACGAAAAAGCAAGAAGTGAGCGCAGAGCCCGCGACGCCGGGCATTGCTGAGCGCCTGGCTGAGCTACGCAAGCTGAATAGCTTGACGCTTGAAGAACTGGCGCAGCGCGCATCGCTGACGAAGAGCTACCTGTCCAAGCTGGAACGGGGGTTGTCGTCGCCGACCATCGGCACCGTGCTCAAGCTGGCTGAAGCGTTGTCAGTGACCGTCGATCAGCTCATCTCCAGGTCATCGCGCGCCAACGAGATCCTTCACGTAAAGGCCGGCGACCGCATTCCGTTCAGTCCGTCTACCGAGCGACATGGCTACACCTATGAAGCGATTGCGGCGGAACGCCCGGACAAGGCCATGCAGCCGTTTATCATGCTGCCGCCCTTCACATTGGCTGAGGATCAACCGATGGCCAGCCACGCTGGAGAGGAGCTGATCTTCGTGGTATCAGGGCAAATGGAGGTGTTGTTCGATGGCCGCACCGTGCGCATGAGTGCCGGTGACTCGCTCTACTTCAATGCCTCGATTCCTCACAGATCGCGCTCGGTGGGCAAAGTCCAGGCGCAAGCGCTAGTCGTGGTCAGCGATCGCAGGAAGATTTGATATTGGGCACGGGGAGACCGTGCCTCAACGGCGCTGGACGCCCCAGCACGTTGGCCGCGCTGGGGTCAGTCCCTGTGCTGCTCAGTGCGAGATCATCCACGGCCTGCCGCTGGTGCTCTTGGCCACGTCGGGCCGGCCGGCGAGCTTCGGCTGCGCGCAGCACCCGCAACCGGATCCATGCCGCGATGATTCCTTCGGCGCAGCCGCGCTGCGTTCGTTGACCGCATGGGCGGCCCGCGCCGACGCCGCCATGCTGGCGAGCGCCGGCGCGGCCACGAGTGCCCGTTCCGCACCCATGCCGCAGGCGGGGCACATGGCAGGCGCATCGCGCCGGGCCATCGGCCGGATCAATGCAAACTCGCCGCAGTCCTTACACCGGTAGTCATAGGTAGGCATCGCCGCTCCGCTGGGTGGGTTGCAACATGGTGCCGGCTTAGACCACGTCTGGCGACAGTGGCAGATCCACGTCCCCCGCGATCATCCGCGTCGGCCCGCTGGCGCTGGGACGGATGTCGAAGTCGAAGATCTGGGTGGGCAACCACAGTGTGGCGCAGGCATTGGGAATGTCCACCACGCCACTGATATGCCCCTGCACCGGGGCGGTTCCGAGGATGGAGTACGCCTGCGCCCGCGAGTATCCGAACTTGGTCATGTACTCGATCGCATTCAGGCACGCCTGCCGGTAGGCGACCTGTACGTCCAGATAGTGCTGCTTGCCCGCTTCGTCGACAGAGATCCCTTCAAAGATCAGGTAGTCGTTGTAGTTCGGCGTGATGGGGCTCGGCTTGAAGATCGGATTGCGGATGCCGTACTTGGCCATGCCGCCCTTGATCAGCGACACGCGCATATGCACCCAGCCCGCCATCTCGATCGCGCCGCAGAACGTGATCTCGCCGTCGCCCTGCGAGAAATGCAGGTCGCCCACGGAAAGCCCGGCACCATCCACATAGACCGGGAAGTACACCTTGGCGCCGCGTGAGAGGTCCTTGATGTCGCAGTTGCCGCCATGCTCACGCGGTGGCACCGTGCGTGCCCCCGTGGCGGCGGCCTGGTCGCGCGCATCGCCCTGCAGCTTGCCCATGTGCGCCGTCGCCGCGAAGGGCGGATTCGCCAGCGGTGGCACGCGGTCCGGTTGCGTGGCGATAAAGTCCATCTCCCGCTTGTTCCATGTCTCGAGCATGGCCGGGTCCGGCAGGCAGCCAATCAGCCCCGGATGGATCAGCCCGGCGAAGTTCACACCGGGGATATGCCGCGACGAGGTGTACAGGCCGTGGAAATCCCAGATCGACTTCTGCGCCTGCGGGAAATGATCGGTCAGGAAGCCGCCGCCGTTCTGCTTCGAGAAGAATCCGTTGAAGCCCCACTGGCTGTCAGGCTTCGCGCCGATGTCGAGCAGATCCACCACGAGGAGGTCGCCCGGCTCCGCGCCTTCCACGCCCACCGGGCCGGTCAGGAAATGGACGATGGAGAGATCGATGTCACGCACATCGTCGGCCGAGTCGTTGTTCTTGATGAAGCCGCCGGTCCAGTCGTAGGTCTCCAGGATGAAATCCTCGCCGGGCTTGACCCAGCAGGCCATCGGGATATCCGGATGCCAGCGGTTGTGGACGTTGGGGTTCTCGTACGGCGATTCGGCCAGATCGACCTTGATCAGGGTATCCGTCATGACGTTTGCCTCCTGGTAGCGGGGAAGATGCGGTGAAGATGCGGGATTGCGTTCAGACCGACAGCAGTTGCCGGATGTGCGCCACATCCGTGCTGTGGCGCTGGGTCTCGTGCACGAAGCGGCCGCCTTCGATGACCAGCAGCCGATCGGCCACGTCCATCGCGAAGCTCAGCACCTGTTCGGAGAACACGATAGTGATGTCGCGCGTGCGCCGAATCTCGTTCAGCGCGCGCGCGATGTCCTTGATGATCGAAGGCTGAATGCCCTCGGTGGGCTCATCCAGCAGCAGCACCTTCGGGTTGCTCACCAGCGCGCGGGCGATGGCAAGCTGCTGTTGCTGGCCACCGGACAGGTTGCCGCCCTTGCGGCGCCGCATGTCGAACAGCACCGGGAACATCGCGAAGATCTCGTCCGGAATCCGCCGCACGCGGCTTTGCTCCATGCCGGTGAGGATGTTCTCCTCCACGGTCAGGTGCGAGAAGATCATGCGGCCCTGCGGCACATACCCGAGGCCGGCGCGCACGCGACGATAGCTTTCGTCGTGCGCCACGTCGCGGCCATCCACGGTAACCTGGCCCGAGCGTACCGGGAGCATGCCGATCATCGCCTTGAACAGCGTGGTCTTGCCCATGCCGTTGCGGCCCATGATGGCCACGGTTTCGCCTTGCGCTGCGGAGAAAGACACACCATGCAGCGCCTCGCTCTGGCCATAGTTCACCACCACGTTGTCCACGGAAAGCATGCGGGATTCTCCTTTGGCGAGTTGGCCGCGTCAGTGGCCGAGGTAGACGTCGATCACGCGGGGGTCGTTCTGCACCTGGGCCATCGAGCCTTCGGCCAGGATGCGGCCCTGGTGCATCACGGTGACCTTGTCGGCAATACGCTGCACGAAGTCCATGTCGTGCTCGATCACGATCACCGCGCGGCCCTTGCTGATGCGCTTGAGCAGGTCGGCGGTCAATTCGCGCTCGCGTACACTCATGCCTGCGATCGGCTCATCCAGCATCAGCAGTTTCGGGTCCTGCATCAGCAACATGCCGATCTCCAGCCATTGCTTCTGGCCGTGCGAGAGCTGCGCCGCCTCGCGCTCCAGGACATCGTCGAGCGCGATCTCCGCAGCCACCTCGGCCACGCGCTGGCGTTCCGCCTCGGTGGTGCGAAAGGTCAGTGCGCCCAGCACGCTGCGGCCGCGGGGGAACGAGACGGCCAGGTTCTGGAACACCGTGAGGTTCTCGTAGATCGAGGGCGTCTGAAACTTGCGCCCGACCCCGGCGCGTACGATCTGGTATTCGGGCAGGCCCGTCATCTCGCGATTGCGAAACTTGACGCTGCCGCCGCCGGCGCGCGTCTTGCCGCAGATCAAGTCGAGCAGCGTGGTCTTGCCGGCGCCGTTCGGGCCGATGATCACGCGGAGCTCGTCGCGGTCCACGTATAGCGTGAGGTTGTCGATGGCCTTGAAGCCGTCGAACGACACGGTCAAGTCCTCAACCGCCAGCATGAAGTCGGTATTGCTCATGATGTCTCCCGGTCAGGCCGTCTTGGCCGGCAGGGTTTCCGGCTTGGGCGGCTCGGTGGTGCGGCGGCGACGGCCGATGTACTTGGCGTAGAGCCCTGCCAGCCCGTCGGGAAACGCCACCACCACGCCGATGAACAGCGCCGCCATCAGGAACAGCCACAGATCCGGAAAGCTCTCCGAGAAGTAGGTCTTGCCGGCATTCACCAGCAGCGTGCCCCACACCGCACCCACCAGGCTCATGCGGCCGCCCACCGCGGCGAAGATCACCATCTCGATGGACGGTACGATGCCGACGAACGACGGCGACATGAACCCGACTTGCAAGGTGAACATGGCGCCGCCGATGGCCGCCAGCGCGGCCGCCAGGCAAAACACGAACACCTTGAACATCGACACGTCGTAGCCCGAGAACCGCACGCGGTCTTCCTTGTCGCGCATCGCCAGCAGCAGCACGCCGAGCTTGCTGCGCTGGATCCAACGGCACAGTGCGATGGCCCCGAACAGCAGCGCCACGGTGACGAAGTAGAGAATCAGCCGAGCGCTGTCGGTGCGGATATCCCAGCCGAGCAGCGTCTTGAGGTCGGTGATGCCGTTCACGCCGCCGGTATAGCCCTGTTGCCCGATGATCAGCACTGACAGAATGAGCGCCACCGCCTGCGTGATGATGGCGAAGTAGACGCCACCCACGCGCCGCCGGAACATCGCCACGCTGATGAGGAGTGCCAGCAGGGCCGGCACCACCACCACCCCGATCAGCGCGACCGGCAGATGGCGGAACGGCTCCCACCACCATGGCAGCGCCGTGAGCTGGTTCCAGTCCATGAAGTCGGGAATGCCCGGCGTGGACTGGATGGCGGTACTTTTGGCATCCGATGCCTCCAGCTTGAGGAACATCGCCATGGCATAGCCGCCGAGGCCGAAAAACACGCCCTGGCCCAGGCTCAGGACGCCGCCGTAGCCCCACAGCATCACCAGCCCCACGGCCACGAAGGCGTAGCTCAGGTACTTGCCGATCAGGTTCAGGCGGAACACATCCAGCGCAAGCGGCATGATCACCACCAGCACGAGCGCCAGCAGCGCGTAGCCGGCCCATGCGCCGCCTATGCCGCGCAGCCGTTGCAGTCGGGAAGAGTTGGACATCGTTTGTGCTCCTGGCATGTCAGCGCCGTACCGCCGGGGCGAACAGGCCCTGCGGACGAATCATCAGGATGGTCACGATCAGCAGCAGGGTCAGCACCCGTGCCATCGACCCGGTCATGAAGAACTCGGTGATGGACTGCATCTGCGCGATGCCGAACGCCGACGCCACCGTGCCGGCGAGGCTCGCTGCCCCGCCGAACGTGACCACAAGGAACGAATCGACGATGTACAGCGCGCCGCTGGTGGGGCCCGTGGAGCCGATCGTCGTGAATGCCGCGCCGGCCACGCCCGCGATGCCGCAGCCGATGGCAAACGTCAGGCGGTCGGTGCGCCGGGTATTGATGCCGGCTGCATTCGCCATCGGCCGGTTCAGCGTGGTGGCGCGTACGCGCAGCCCCCAGCGCGAGCGGTACAGCGCGAGCCAGACAAGCCCCGCTACACAGAGCGTGAGCGCCATCACGAACAGACCGTTGATGGGGATGTCGAGCCCGGGTGCGGGTGACCATGAACCCATCAGCCAGTCGGGCAGCGTGGGGCTGACTTCCTTGGGGCCGAAGGTGGAGCGGAACGCCTGCTGCATGCCGAGCGACAGGCCCCAGGTGGCGAGCAGCGTATCGAGGGGCCGCTTGTAGAGATGCCGGATCAGCGCCCATTCGGCCAGCCAACCCGCGCCGAACGCGATGGCGAACGCGGCGCAGATGGCGATGGGAAAGTAGTAGGGCATCCACGTCGGCGCCAGGCGCTCCACCGTGGTGGAGGCCAGGAAGATGACATAGGCGCCGATGGTCATGAACTCGCCGTGCGCCATGTTGATGACGCCCATCTGGCCGAAGATGATGGCCAGCCCGAGCGCCATCAGGAGCAGCACCGAGAACAGGCTCAGCCCTGCAAAGCCCTGCATCAGGCCGATGTTCAGCATGTCCGACACGTTCATGACTCTTACTCCGTGGATCGATGGGGCGGCGGGCTTACTGATAGCCCTTCGGGAACGGATTGGGCGGAATCAGTTGCGGCGACTCGGCCACCACCTTGAACTGGCCATCGAGCTGCGCCAGCCCGACGCGCGTCTTGCTCCACAGGTGATGATTCGTATCCACCTTGACGTAACCCTCGGGGGCGGACTTCAATTCGATGCCCGGCGAGGCCGCGACGACCTTGTCGATATCGAAGCTGCCGGCCTTCTCCACCGCGGCCTTCCACAGCCAGGGGCCCAAGTAGGCGGCCTGCGTGACATCGCCGATCACGGACTTGCTGCCGAACTTGCTCTTGAATGCATCGACAAACTGCTTGTTGTTGGGGTTGTCGAGCGACTGGAAGTACTTCATGGCCGCGTAGTAGCCTGCGATGTTCTCGCCGCCGATGCCGAGCACTTCGTCCTCGGTGACCGAGATGGTCAGCAGGAACTGCTTGTCGGCGGTAATTCCGGCCGCCTTGAGCTGCTTGTAGAAGGCAACGTTCGAGCCGCCCACGACGATCGCGTAGATGCAGTCGGGCTTGGCGACCTTGATCTTGTTGATCAGCGAGTTGAAATTGGTGTGGCCGAGCGGGTAGTACTCCTCGCCCACGACCTTGAGCTTGAGGAAGTTTTCGATGTGTTTGCGCGCGATCTTGTTGGATGTCCGCGGCCAGATGTAGTCGGAGCCAATCAGGAAGAAGCTCTTGGCGTTCTTCTGCTTGGCGGCCCAGTCGAGGCCCCAGATGATCTGCTGGGTCGCTTCCTGTCCGGTATAGATCACGTTCTTGGACTGCTCGAGGCCCTCGTAGAACGTCGGGTAGTAGAGCAGGCCATTCTCTTTCTCGAAGACGGGCAGCACGGCCTTCCGCGAGGCGGAGGTCCAGCAGCCGAACACGGCCGCCACACGGTCGTTGACCAGCAGCTTGCGGGACTTCTCGGCGAAGGTCGGCCAGTCCGAGGCACCGTCTTCCTTGATGACCTTGATCTTGCGGCCGAGGATGCCGCCAGCGGCGTTGATCTGGTCGATGGCGAGCTGTTCGGCCTGGATCGACCCGGTTTCCGAGATCGCCATGGTGCCGGTGGCCGAATGCAGCTGGCCGACGGTGACCTCGGTATCGGTGACGGCGAGCCGGGTGGTATTCACGGTGCCGGTAGGCAGATTGGCACCGTGGGCCTGCGCGGCCATGCCGGCCAGCGGCAGCGCGGGCAGGGCGGCAAGGCCCTGCATCAGCCGGCGGCGGGATTGGGAAGGCGGGGACCCGTTCTGTTCGTTATCGCTTTCGTTGTCACGCATGATCGACGCTCCGTTGGGGAAGAGGAATGCTGCGGAGCGATCATGCTGCGGGTGGGGGACGCCCAGCCATACGTCATTCAACGTAGTCGGGCCGGCCACTGGCGCACGGCACATCTCTTGCATCCGCAGCGCACGACCCATTGCCAGTGCGACCATGCACCCCTCTCCATGTCGAGCGTCCCCCAGCCCGTCCAGCGCATCAGCAAGATCCGGCGCGACTACAACCGCTGGGTGGCCGACGAGACCCTTGAGGACTACGCGCTGCGGTTTGCACCAAGGTCGTTCCGAAAATGGAGCGCGTTTCGGGTCGGAAATACCGCTTTTGGTGCAGTCGCGTTCCTCGCGCTGGAAGCCATCGGTGCCGCCATCACGCTCAGCTATGGCTTCACCAACGCGATGTGGGCCATCGGCGTGGTCAGCCTTGTCATCTTCCTGACCGGCCTGCCGATCTCCTACTACGCCGCGCGTCATGGCGTGGACATGGACCTGCTGGCACGGGGTGCGGGGTTCGGCTACCTTGGCTCCACCGTCACCTCGCTGATCTACGCCAGCTTCACCTTTATCTTTTTCGCGCTCGAGGCGGCCATCATGGCGCAGGCATTCGAGCTGCTGTTCGGTCTGCCGAGGTCCATCGGCTACCTGCTGTCCGCCATCGTGGTCATCCCGCTGGTCACCCATGGCGTGACGCTGCTGTCGCGTATCCAGCTCTGGACCCAGCCGCTGTGGCTTGTGCTGCTGATCCTGCCCTATGGGCTGATCCTGTGGCGCGAGCCGCAGCGCTATACCGAGTTTCTCTCGCTCAACGGGCGCCTGGCCGATGGCGACGGTTTCTCATGGGAAGCGTTCGGCGCCGCCGCCACGGTGGCCGCCGCACTGATCGCGCAGATCGGCGAACAAGTGGACTTCCTGCGCTTCATGCCGCCGCTCACGCGGGACAACCGCGTGCGATGGTGGGGGGCGTTGATTGCGGCCGGACCGGGCTGGATCATCCTTGGTGCGGCCAAGATGGTTGGCGGAGCGTTTCTCGCCTTCGTCGTACTGCAGGCGGAATTGCCGATCGCCCACGCGCTGGAACCGACGCAGATGTACCTGGCAGGCTTCGCACTCGGGCTCGGCAACGGTTGGCCCGGCTGGGTGGCCGTGCTCCTGACAGGACTGCTGGTGCTGGTCTCCCAGACCAAGATCAACATTACCAATGCCTACGCGGGCTCGCTGGCGTGGTCGAACGTGTTCGCACGGCTCACGCACAGCCATCCGGGCCGCGTGGTATGGCTCGCGTTCAACGTGCTGATCGCGGTCATGCTGATGGCGATGGGCGTGTTCGAGGCATTGGAGCAAGTGCTGGCGCTCTACGCCCACCTGGCGGTGGCGTGGGTCGGCGCCATCTTTGGCGACCTTGTCATCAGCAAGCCGCTTCGACTGTCGCCGCGCGATATCGAATTCCGCCGCGCCTACCTGTTCGACATCAATCCGGCAGGCTTCGGCGCCATGGTGCTGGCCTCGGCGTTGTCGATGCTGGTGCATCTCGGCGTGTTCGGCGACACGCTGCGTCCCGCCTCGGTAGGGGTGGGTCTCGCGCTGGCGGTCCTGTTGCCGCCGGCGATTGCCTACCTCACGCAGAGCCGCTATTTCATCGCGCGGGCACCGGTCCACTTCGGCGCGCGGCACGCGGTCATCCGTTGCGCGATCTGCCGTAACCCGTTCGAGCAGGAGGACGTGGCCGCGTGCCCGGCCTATCGCGGCCCGATTTGCTCGCTGTGCTGCACGCTGGATGCGCGCTGCGGCGACCGGTGCAAGCCGGGGGCCAGCGCGCAGGAGCAGATCGCCTTCGCGCTCACGCGCGTGCTGCCCGCCGGCACGCCGCTGGTGATGGCACGCCGCATCGGTCAGTTCAGTCTTGTGTTGGCTGGGATGGTGTTCGCGTTCGGCACGTTGCTGTGGCTGCTCTATACGCAGGAGCAGCTATCGGGCCCATTGGTGCACAGCGCCGCGCCGCGCACCGACCTGTTTCTCAAGATTGGTGCCGGGCTGGTGCTGTTTGCCGCGGTCGCTTCCTGGTGGCTGGTGCTGGCCAACGAAAGCCGGACCGTCGCCCAGGAAGAATCGGAACGCCAGAACGGGCTGCTGCAAAAGGAGATCGATGCGCACCGCCGTACCGATGCGGCGCTTCAGCATGCCAAGGAAGTCGCGGAGCAGGCCAATGCCGCCAAGAGCCGGTTCATCACCGGCATGAGCCATGAGATGCGCGCGGGGCTCAACTCCATCCTGGGATACTCGCAGCTGCTGCTGCGGGCACCGGCGTTGCCGGCGGCATGCCGCGAGGATGTGCAGACCATCGGCCGCGCCGGCGAACACCTGTCCAGCCTGGTCGATGGCCTGCTGGAGCTGTCACGGATCGAGGCCGGCAAACTGCGGCTCGAGCACGACGCCGTGGCGCTGGAGGGCGTGTTCGACGACCTGGTACGCATGTTCCGCCCGTTGGCCGCGGCACGCGGGCTGACGTTTCACTATCGCGTATCCGGCGCCTTGCCGGCCCATGTGCATGGCGATTCCAAGCGATTGCGGCAGATTGTCATCAACCTGGTCAGCAATGCCATCAAATTCACGGAGCACGGCGCGGTCACGCTGGCGGTACGCCATCAGCGTGAACTGGCGACGATCACGGTCAGCGACACGGGGCCCGGCATCGCGCCGGAAGACCAGGTGCGCATCTTCGATCCGTTCGAGCGCGCCACGGCCCATGACGACCGAGAGGGCATCGGACTGGGACTCGCCATCGTGCGGCTGCTGGTGGACCTGATGGGCGGCGAGGTCAGGGTGCGCAGTGCACCGGGCATGGGCAGCGAGTTCTCGGTGCGGCTCTATCTACCCGCACTGTCCGTACCGGTAACACGGCCACGGAGGGTCCCGGAGGCGCCGCTGCCGGCGAATGCAAGGGTGTTGATCGTCGATGACCGGCAGTCGCACCGGGCGGTGCTGCGCGGCTTCCTGTCACCGTTGGGGCTGGCGGTGCAGGAAGTCGGGGAGGGCGCCGCTGTGCTCCCGCAACTGCGGGCGTGGCATCCGCACCTGGTGCTGCTGGACCTGAACCTGCCGGATGCATCGGGTTGGGACCTGTGCCGTGAGATCCGCGCGGAGCCGGGCGCGCCGCAAGTGGTCATCGTCTCCGCCAACGCTCACGAGAACACCGAGGAGGCCAGGCTTCAGCATGGCTACCTCGGCTTCGTCAGCAAGCCGGTGCGCGAATCGGAGCTGATCGACATGGTCCGGCACGCGCTGACGCTGCCCGCCCAGCCCGCCGAGCCCGAGGCGCCGCCCCACGCCGAGCTGCTGCGCGAGATGCTGCAACTGGGCGCCACCGGCCGGCTGCGCGCGCTGGAGGCGCAACTGGCGGAACTTGCCGCCAGCGGCGGCGGCATCGGTGCGTGGGCGCGCAAGATGCTGACGCTGGCGCGTACCGATGGCGCTGCATTGAATGATCGACTTGGCGAGGCGCTCCGTGCATCCCGAACCTGAATCTTCTGCATCCGAAACACGTGTGCTCGTGGTGGACGACAACGCCGACGCGCGCAGCTTCCTGACCCGCGCGCTGGGCGGCGAAGCCATGCTGGTGCATACCGCCGCCAGCGGCAACGCTGCGCTCGGCGCGCTGGCCCACTTTTCCCCGGATGCCGTGCTGCTGGACGTGGATATGCCCGGGATGGACGGTTTTTCCACCTGTGCCGCGTTGATGGACCGCCACGCAGACCTCCCCGTCATCTTCATGACCGGCCTGGGCGATACGGTGCACATCGTACGGGGCTTCGAGGTAGGCGCGTGCGACTACGTCACCAAGCCGGTGGCCATCGCCGAGGTGGTGGCCCGCGTGCGGTCCCACGTCGGCAAGGCGCGGCAGGCGCGCGCGCTGCGCGAGGCCATCCTGCGCGGCCATGGCGAAGCGGAAGGCAGCGCCGACATGCTCGCGTCCACGGCGGCACTCACGCGGCGTGAGGCCGAAGTCATGTCGTGGGTAGCCCGTGGCAAGACCAACCGCGATATCGCCGACATCCTCGGCATGAGCCCGCGAACCGTCAACAAGCACCTGGAGCACATCTTCGAGAAGCTCGGCGTGGAAACGCGCACTGCCGCCGTGGCAGCCAGCGCAGCACGCGCCAGGGGGCATGCACCGGCACCGGCCGATTGATCTGTCGGGCGCTTTGGACGCTGGATCTGCCGCGAGCGCATTTCGGATCGCTGAACGTCGCATTCCGGTTTGAGGGCGGGTCGACGCGTTTCTAGACTGCATGCATTCCAACGAGGGGAGTGCACATGTCCATCCTGTCCATATCAACGCGCAGGGCCCGGTGCGCCCTGCTGGCGGGCGCTGTCGCAGCGTGTTCCGTCGCCGCCCATGCGGAAACCTGGCCGGCGAAGCCCATCACCATGGTGGTGCCATTCCCGGCTGGTGGCGGTACCGACCTCGTGGTTCGCTCGATCCAGCCGCTGCTGCAGCGCGAACTCGGGCAGCCTGTCGTGATCGACAATCGCAGCGGGGCTGGCGGCACGATCGGTTCGGGGTTCGTGGCGCGGGCCGCCGCCGATGGCTACACGGTGGGCGTGGTCACGACGAGCACGCATGCGGTAAGCGTCGCGCTCTATCCGAAGCTGGCCTACAACCCGGCGAAGGACTTCGCCTATGCGGGCTTCATCGGCACATCGCCTTATGTGCTGGCCGTCCACAACGCCATGCGCGTGGCCGATGCCCGGACGCTCGTCGCCCGGTTGAAGGCGGACAAGTCGCAGCACAGCTTTGCGTCGGTAGGCGTTGGCACCGTGTCGCACCTGATGGGCGAACAGTTCCAGAAGTTCGTTGGTGTGCCGATGGTCCACGTCCCGTATCGTGGCGCGGCACCGGCCTACACCGATCTGATTGGCGGTCAGGTGCAGATCATGTTCGACAACCCGGTCGGATTGGCGCCCTACATCAAGGCTGGGAAGGTTGCCGCCATTGCTGTGACGGCCTCCACGCCGTTGTTGCCGGAAGTTCCGACGTTCGCCAGCCAGGGTGTGCCCGGCTTCGAGCAGCAGCTGTGGTACGGCATCGCCTTTCCGAAGGGGACGCCCGCTGCGATCGTCGATCGCTTCAATGCCGCGTTGAACAAGGTGCTCGCCGACAAGGCGGTCGCTGAGGATCTTGCCGGCAAGGGCGTGACCGCGCGCCCCGGGACGCCGTCCGCGCTGCAGGCTGCCGTCCAGCAGGACATCCCATACTGGGGCAAGATTGCCAAGTCCGTGGGAGCCATAGGTGAGTGACGTCAATCTGATCCGGGTGTTCGTGCGCGATGGGCAAGGCGGCAATCCGGTGCCGTTGGTCGCCGACGCGCGTGGCATGAGCGCGCCGGCAATGCAAAGCGTTGCCGCAACGCATGGACACGAGTCGGCGTTCGTATTGCCGAGCGAGATCGGCTGCGACTGGCGCTTTCGCTTCTTCGTGCCGCAGCACGAGATGGAGATGTGTGGTCATGCCACGGTGGGCACGCTGTGGGCGCTGCGCCAGTGGGGGCGTTGGACCACGCCGACGGCGCGCATCGAAACGCTGAGTGGCATCGTGCTGGCGTATTGGGACGACGCATCGCAGCGCGTCTGGATTTCGCAGCCGGCAGTGCGTACCGAGGTGCTGGATGCCGGGGCGTCGGACCGCGTGGCCATGCAGCTCGGCCTGCCTGCCGGCAGCTATGCGGCCATCAATGCCGCGACCAGCCGCGTGAAGACGCTTGTCTGCCTGCCATCCGTGGCGATGCTCGACGGCTTGCAGCCGGATTTCTCGACCATGGAGCCGCTATGCGCGTCGATCGGCTCGACTGGCCTCTATCCCTATGCGTTCGGGGCGCCTAAAGCGGACGGGCAGCCCGTCGTCCATGCGCGGCAGTTTCCGAAGTCGTCGGGCTATCCCGAAGACGCCGCCACCGGCATCGCTGCCGCGGCGTTGTGGGGGTATCTGAACCAGGCGGACCCACTGCGTGGTCAGGGTCGAACGGTGTCGTCCATCGCAGTCCGGCAGGGCGATGCCATGGGCAGCCCTTCGGAAATCCTCGTGGCTCCACGCCATGGGGACTCAGGCGAGCCCGACGGCTGCTGGCTCAGTGGCGGCGTGGCATGGAGCGACGCATGACGGTCAGTTCTCCCGAAGCCTTGCTTGCTGCCGCAGGATTTGCCATGCCCGCGGTGTCCAGTCCGCGTGGTAGCTATGCGCCGTATCGCGCGGTGGAGGTGGGGCCATCGCGTTGGGTGTCGATCGCCGGGCAGGTATGCCGGCAGCAAGGCGTGGCCATGGCAGGCCAATGCCAGAGCGAAGCCGATGTGGAACCCGCCCGCCGTGCTGCCGAAGTATCGATGCTGAACGCGCTGGCGGCGCTTCGGGTGGCTTGCGACGGCGAGTTGTCACGCGTCATCCAGATCGTCCGCCTGCGCGGCTTCATCCGCGCGGCGTCAGACTTCACCCATCATCCGGCCGTGCTCGATGCGGCCTCGGCCGTCCTGCGTACGGCATTCCCCGATCAGCCCCTGCCCGCTCGCAGCGCGCTGGGTGTGTCGAGCCTGCCGGATGGGGCGTGGACGGAGATCGAGATCGATGCTGTCGTGATGGCGGGATGAGGTCGCCAGTCCGCCGCGCCTATGACGGATCGGCGGCCTCGCGCAGCAAGCGGTGCAGATGTCCGCTGGATGAAAAGCCGAGGTCCAGGCTGACGCTGGCGACGGATTGACCTTGCGCGATCAGGGCGCGTGCATGCGTAGCCAGGATGCGACGCCTGAGTGCCACGGGCGTCACGCCGAACTCGATCTGGCAAGCGCGCTGCAAATGCCGGATCGAGACGCCCAGCTCGCTGGCCACGGTATCGATCGAAGGCAAGGGCAGGTCGCGTTCGAGCGCCTGATGGAAGCGCCGGACCATGCGCAGTGCCACGGATGCCGGCTCTTCGGGTATCGCCAGCGGCCGGCTGCTCATCAGTTGCTCCACGATGGCGCGCACCAGCCAGGAAGCGCTCGTCGCCGAGATCCCCGGCGCCAGCAGCGCCTCGAGCATTGCGATGGTCGCGGCGTCCAGATGCATGGCGCCAAACGGTCGACCGGCGGGCAGGCGGTCGGGCGGCAGGTATAGCTCCCCATGCTGTTGGCGCCCGCGCTCGGATGCCGTCAGATGCGAGATCGACGCCGGCAGCAGCACTGCGGTGCCGCGCACCAGCGAAACGGCATGCGGCGAGTCCGGCTCGCCGGACACATCGTTCCATGTCGTCTTGAGTCTCCCCATGCGCGGCCACAGCAGCATGCCGCAGTCGTGGATATGCCATCCCCGGTGAAAAACGGGCTGGCGGCTGTCATGCAGCGCGAATCCATGCTTCGCAGTCAGATGCAGCTTGGGAGACAGGTGAGGATCGTTGGTCATCGGGGGCGCTTCGGCAGCCATCGGCAGCATGCCGTCGATCATACGCTGTTCCCGGTCTCTCCCAGTTCACCAGAACCGGGCGTTCCGGCGATTCCACGACAACCCACAAAAAAAGCCCGCAGCCAGACCGGCCTGCGGGCTTCAACACCCTTGTCGAAACACCTGTTTCAGATTGCCCCTGCCAACCTGAACTGCCCCACGGCCCGGTGCAGGGCGTCTGCCTGATCTTCCAGCGACGCCGCTGCGGCCGTGGCTTCCTCCACCAGCGCCGCGTTCTGCTGCGCCATCTGGTCCATTTGCGACACCGCCTGGTTCACCTGCTCGATGCCGCCCGTCTGTTCTTCGGTGGCGGCGCGCATTTCGCCCATCAGGTCGGTCACGCGCTTCACCGCTTCGACGATCTCTTCCATGGCGCGGCCGGCGCCTTCCACCAGCACCGAGCCGTCTTCCACGCGCTGGGCCGAGTTGTCGATCAGGGCCTTGATCTCCTTCGCCGCCGTGGCCGAGCGCTGGGCCAGGCTGCGCACCTCGCCGGCCACCACGGCGAAGCCGCGGCCCTGTTCGCCCGCGCGGGCGGCTTCCACTGCCGCGTTCAGCGCCAGGATGTTGGTCTGGAAGGCGATGCCCTCGATCACGCCGATGATGTCCACCACTTTGCCGGACGCCGCCTTGATCTCGCCCATCGTGCCCACCACCTGGTGCACGATCTGGCCCCCGCGCACGGCGATGTCCGAGGCGCCTTCGGCCAGCCGCGACGCCTGCCGGGCGTTGTCGGCGCTCTGGCGGACCGTGCTCGTCAGCTCCTCCATGCTTGCGGCGGTTTCCTCGAGCGAGGCGGCCTGCTCCTCGCTGCGGCGCGACAGATCCACGTTGCCCGCCGCGATCTGGCGTGCCGCGCCGGCGATCGAATCGGCCGAGCCTCGGATTTGTCCGATGGCCCCGGTCAGGCGCGCCTGCATCTGCTGCATGTTGTAGAGCACGCTTTCGCGGTCGTTGGGCTTGGTTTGCACATGCGAGGCGAGGTCGCCCTCAGCGATGCGCGCCGCGATCTGCGACGTCAGCGCGGGCTCACCGCCCAGCTGCTTCTGCAGGCTGATGGAGACCCGCACCATCACCACGCTCATCAGCGCGCCCACGCCCAGCAGCCAGCCCAGCGCTTCCCAGAGCGACCGGCGGAATTCGGCGTGGATGTCATCGAGGTACAGCCCGGCGATGAAGTCCCAGTCCCACGGCTTGAAGTTCAGCACGTAGCTCAGCTTGGGCTGGGGGGCCTCGGCGCCCGGCTTGGGCCAGAGGTATTCGACGAAGCCGTGGCCCGGGTTCTTGCCCAGCGCGGCGATCTCGCGGAACAGGTAGACCCCGTTGGGGTCCTTCATGTCGCCCATGTTCTTGCCATCCAGCTCCTTCTTGATGGCATGCATGAGCACCACGTGATCCGAACGCATCACGGTGAAATAGCCGTCCGCGCCAAAGCGCAGCGCGCGCACGCGGTCCAGCGCCTGCTTCTGGGCTTCTTCCACCGGCAGCTTGCCGGCCCGCGCCATCGCTTCGTATTCGGTGACGATGGAGTTGGCGACATCGGTGACATGTTCGAGTGACAGCTTGCGGTCCTCGAAACGCAGCGCGCGCATTTCCCAGGCATTCCAGAGGGTGATGGCCAGCAGGCAGATCCAGCTCAGCACCAGCGGCAGCATGAGCTTTTTTCTCAGGCTGAGATTTTGCAGCATTCGTTTTCCTCCTTTTCCTTGTCTGAACCCGCTCGGGGCGATCGATTTGTCGCCCTCTATGGGTGCCATAACGGCGCGGTCATCAAGGATCTTGATCGGGGGGAAACACTGATAGGGTAAGGTGATGCAAGAGGCGCACGGGGTGTAACGCACCGTAACCATGACAGCGTGTCGACTACGTCATGTCAGATTGCCTCAACAAATGAGAACCATTACCATCTAGGTGTTGCGGCTAATCGACATGCCGCCGCGCCCCCCGCGCGCGCCCCGCGCGCCCCCTTTCTCACCCGCATGACAGACAACCCGCCGGCCTCCGGCCAGCAGCGCCGCGCCTTTTGGCTCAAGCATCTTCATCAATGGCACTGGATCAGTTCCGCGATCTGCCTGATCGGGATGATGCTGTTCGCCATCACCGGCTTCACGCTGAACCATGCCGGCCAGATCGAGGCCCGGCCCAGCGTGGTCACCCGCAGCGAAACCGCACCGCGTGACGTGCTGGCCGCCCTCCGACGCGCGGCCCCGGCCGGCGCCGCCCAGAAGAACGAAAAAGCGCCCGTGCCGCCCGTGCTGGCCCAATGGCTGTCGGAATCCCTCCATGTGGATGCCGAAGGCCGCGAGGCCGAATGGTCCGCCGATGAACTCTACGTGGCCCTGCCACGCCCCGGCGGCGACGCCTGGGTCAGCGTGGCGCTGGACAGCGGCGAGGTGCAGTTCGAAGCCACCTCGCGCGGCTGGATCTCCTATTTCAACGATCTGCACAAGGGCCGCAACACGGGCCATGCGTGGAGCCTGTTCCTCGATGTGTTCGCCTTCGCGTGCCTCGTCTTCAGCCTCACCGGGCTGTTCCTGCTGAAGCTGCACGCCGGTGGCCGCATGGCCACCTGGCCGCTGGTGGGGGCGGGGCTGGTGGTGCCGCTGCTGCTCGCCATCGTGTTCATTCACTGATTTGCATTCCATCCAACCAGAAAAGGTAGTTCCGATGCGCCGACTCCTTACCGTGACCATGACCGGCCTGGCCGCCGCCCCGCTTGCGCCCGCCATGGCCGCCGACCTGAACGTCAAGGTGGATATTCCCCGCCTCACCGTGGCCGAGTACCACCGCCCCTACGTGGCGATGTGGGTGGAGCGCGCCGATCAGAGCCCCGTTTCCACGCTGGCGGTCTGGTACGACGGCAAGAACAAGGACGGCGAAGGCACCAAGTGGCTCAAGGACATGCGCCAGTGGTGGCGCAAGGCGGGCCGGGACATGCAGATGCCGGCCGATGGCATCTCCGGCGCCACGCGTGCGCCGGGCGAGCAGGCGGTGTCGTTCTCCGCCGGCAAGTCGCCGCTCGGCAAGCTGCCCGCCGGCGACTACCAACTGGTGGTGGAGGCCGCGCGCGAAGTCGGGGGCCGCGAACTGGTGCGCGTGCCGTTCACGTGGCCGCCGCAATCCGCGCAGACGGCCCGTGCCAAGGGCGAACACGAACTCGGCGGCGTCACCGTCGAACTGAAGCCCTGACCCGCACCCCATCCGTTCTCACCCCGAATCACTGGATTGACTGGAGCCTGACGATGAACAAGCCTGCCCGCTTCCCGCAACGCCTTGCCATGCGCGCCGCCGTGCTGGCGCTAGCCGCCCTGGCCCCGCTGGCCGCCCACGCCCACCGCCAGTGGCTGCTGCCGTCGGCCACCGTGCTGTCTGGCAACGACGCCTGGGTGACTGTGGACGCCGCCGTCTCCAACGACCTGTTCTACTTCGAACACGTGCCGATGCGGCTCGATAACCTCGTCGTCACCGGCCCGGATGGCGCCGCCGTGAAGGCCGAGAACGCCTCCACCGGCAAGTACCGCAGCACCTTCGACCTGCACCTGACGCAGCCGGGCACCTACCGCGTGGCCGTGATCAACCAGGGTGTGTTCGCCTCGTGGAAGGAAGGCGGCCAGACCAAGCGCTGGCGCGGCACCGCCGAGGCGCTGGCCAGCAACGTGCCGGCCAACGCGCAGGACCTGCAGGTGACCGAGAACGCCGGCCGCGTGGAAGCCTTCGTGACCGCCGGCAAGCCGTCCAAGCAGGCGCTGTCGACCACGGGCCGCGGCCTGGAGCTGGCCCCGATCACCCACCCGAATGACCTCGTGGCGGGCGATACGGCCAGCTTCCGCCTGCTGCTGGACGGCAAGCCCGCCAGCAACCTGAAGGTGGAGATCGTGCCGGGCGGCATCCGCTATCGCGACAAGCTCAACGACCTGAGCGTCACCACCGACGCGGACGGCAAGTTCAGCATCAAGTGGCCGGCCCCGGGCATGTACTGGATGGAAGCCGATGTCCGCGACGACAAGACCTCGGTCAAGCAGGCCAAGGCCCGCCGCGCGGCCTACGCGGTGACCGTGGAAGTGCTGCCCCAGTAAGACCGATCGATGCCGCGCGTGCTGATTCCCACCTCGCTCTCCGCGCCGCCGCCCACCCCGGCGGCGGGCGGGCGCGTGCGGCAGTGGGCCGGCCAGACCATGGGTACCACGTGGTCGGTGTCGGCGGTGCAGGCGGGCGGGGAGGATGCAAGCATCGGGGATGGCATCGAGGCGGCGATCGAGGCGGTCCTGGCCAACGTCATCGCCCAGATGAGCAACTGGTCCGAGACCTCGGACCTGAGCCGCTTCAACCGCGCTGCCGCCGATGCCTGGGTCACGCTGCCCGAGGATTGCTTCGCGGTGCTCCAGGCCGCGCTGCAGGTGGCGCGCGACAGCGGCGGCGCCTACGATCCGAGCGCCGGTCCGCTGGTGGACCTGTGGGGCTTCGGCCCCGCAGGTCTGGCGCATGCGCGCCAGACCGCGCCCACACCGGACGACGTGGCGCGCGTGCGCCAGCCCTGCGGCTGGCAGCGCATCGAGGTTGATGTGCCGAACCGCCGGGCGCGCCAGCCGGGCGGGCTCGCGCTGGACTTTTGCGCCATCGCCAAGGGGTTTGCTGTCGATGCAGTCTCCCGCCATCTGGACGCCCGCGGCGTCACCGATCATCTGGTCGAGATCGGCGGCGAACTGCGCGGTCAGGGCCTCAAGCCCGACGGCATGCCGTGGTGGGTGGAACTGGAATCGCCCGAGGCGAACGCCCACGGCGCCGCCCGCACGCTGGTGGCGCTGCTCGGGCTGTCCATCGCCACGTCCGGCGACTATCGCCGCTACTTCGAGCAGGACGGCCGACGCTTTGCCCACACCATCGACCCGCGCACCGGCTACCCGGCGGCGCACGCGCTGGCTTCGGTGACGGTGATCCACCGGGACTGCATGCTGGCCGATGCCTTGTCCACGGCGCTGACCGTGCTTGGGCCCCAGGCGGGCATGGACTTCGCGCAGCGCCATGCGCTGGCGGCGCGCTTCCTCGTTCGCACGCCGCGCGGCTTCGATGAACTCACCTCGCCGGCATTCGCCGCCATGCTGTCATGACCGTCGCTCGCCTGTGGCCCTGGGTTGTTTGCCTCGCCGGCGTTGCGCTGGCCTTGCTGTCTCCCAGCCGGATGACGATGGCGGCCGGCGTGGTGGTGGCCTATGCGGGCTTCTGCGCCGCCATCCTCGCCCAGCATCGCCGCCGCCGCGCCGCGCGGGCAGCGCTTGTGCCGGATGACAACGGCGCCGGGCGCCCCACGCTGATCGCCTACGCCAGCCAGACCGGCTTCGCCGAGCAACTGGCGACGCAGACCGCCCGCGCGCTGCGAGGCGCCGGCGTGCCGGTGCAACTGCTGTCCTTCGCCGAACTGGACGGTGCGCGGCTGGCCGCGTGCGGGCAGGCGCTGTTCCTGGTCAGCACGACGGGCGAGGGCGATGCGCCCGATACCGCCTCCGGCTTCACGCGCAAGCTGGTGTCCGGCGCCGCGCCGGAGTCGCTGCGGCAGTTGCGCTACGGCATTCTCGCGCTGGGCGATAGCAGCTACGCGCGCTTCTGCGCCTTCGGGCACACGCTGTCCGGCTGGTTGCAGCGCCATCACGCCCAGCCGCTATTCGACATGGTCGAGGTCGACAACGGTGACCCCGGCGCGCTGCGCCACTGGCAGAACCATCTGTCGGCGCTCGGCGGCGGCGCGGAGATTGCCGACTGGGAGCGCCCGCGCTATGGCCGCTGGCAACTGGTGGAGCGCCGCCTGCTCAACCCCGGCAGTCACGGTGCGCCGGCCTGGCACCTCGCGCTGGTGCCGGAAGATCCGAGCGACCTGGCGTGGACGGCCGGCGATATCGCCGAAGTCGGCCCCTGCCAGCCACCGGACATCGTGGCGAAGCTGCTGGTCCGTCTCGCCCTCGATGGCGCCACCCCGGTGCGCTGCGACAGCCGCCCGATGACGCTGACCGAGGCGCTGGCCACGCGCCTGCCGCTGCCCGACGCCCATCTCGACACCATGGCCGGCCTGGCCCCGCAGGCGCTGATCGACGCCCTGCCGGCCCTGCCGCACCGCGAATACTCGATTGCCTCGCTGCCCGCCGATGGCCGGCTCGAACTGCTCGTACGCGAGACCCGTCATGACGATGGCCGGTTGGGGCTGGCGTCCGGCTGGCTGACCGTCCATGCCCCCGAGGGCGCGCATATCGCGCTGCGCGTGCGCGCCAATCGCACGTTCCATCCGCCTGCCGATGACCGCCCGCTGATCCTGATCGGCAACGGCACGGGCCTCGCCGGCCTGCGCGCGCTGCTGAAGGCCCGCGCGGCGGCCGGGCATCGGCGGAACTGGCTGCTGTTTGGCGAGCGCTCCGCCGCCCATGACGACTTCCACGGGGCAGAACTGCGCGCGTGGCAGGAACAAGGTGTGTTGCAGCGCATCGACCGCGCGTGGTCGCGCGATGGCGGCGTGCCGCACTACGTGCAGGACGCCGTGACGGCGCAGGCCGACGCCCTCCGCGCGTGGCTGGCCGAAGGCGCGGCGATCTATGTCTGCGGCAGCCTGCAGGGCATGGCGGGTGGCGTGCACGCGGCGCTCGTCGAGATCGTCGGCGAAGACGCGCTGCAGGCGATGACCGAGGACGGGCGCTACCGTCGGGACGTTTACTGAACCTGAAACGCCTGTATTGCGGCAGCGCACGATCGCCGTATCGGCCACATCGGCGCCACATTCGTCTATCCTCATGGGTCCTGATTTAACAGGCCCCGAAGAGGAGACACAATGCTTCACCATTCCCGTCCGCTGCGGCGCGCTGCCGTCGCGCTCGCTTGTCTTGCCACGCTCTCCACGACCACCGCCGCCCTCGCCGCCGGCCCCGACCGCTTCGCGGTGCCCGGGCTGGAGAAGCCGGCCAGCATCCTGATCGATAAATGGGGCGTGCCCCACATCTACGCCGGCACGCTCTACGACGCCTTCTACGCGCAGGGCTTCATGGCCGCGCGCGACCGCCTCTGGCAGATCGACCTCTGGCGCAAACGCGGGCTGGGCGAGATGGCCAAGGACTTCGGGCCGGCCTATGTCGAAGGCGACCGCATGGCGCGCGCGGTGCTGTTCCGGGGCGATATGTACCGGGAGTGGCTGGCCTACGGCTCCGACGCCAAGCGCGTGGCCGAGGCTTTCGTGGCCGGCGTGAACGCCTACGTGGCGCAGACGGAAGCCAACCCGGCACTGCTGCCGCCCGAGTTCCGCGTGCTGAACTACAAGCCGGCGCTGTGGCGTGCCGAAGACATCGTGCGGATTCGCCACCACGGCCTGACGCTCAATTTCACGGGCGAGATCGACCGCGCGGCGGTGTTCTGCGAGGGCAAGGCCAACGGGGTGCGCGCCGACTGGGTGCGCCGCGAACTCGATCCGCCGGTCGAGCCGAAGCTGCCCGAGGGGCTGGACCCCTGCGCGCTGCCGGTGGCCGAGCTGAAACAGGCCTACGCGCTGGCCACGGCCGCGCCGCGCTTTCCGAAGGAGTGGTGGACACCGGGCGCCAGCAAGGCTGCGGCCGCAGGGGCCGGGAACGTGCCGGTCGACCAGCTCTATGCGATGGTCGATGCGTCGAGTGACACCGGGCGCAGCCTGGGCTCGAACAACTGGGTCATCGCCGGCAGCCGCACCACCACGGGCCGGCCGATCCTCGCCAATGACCCGCACCGCGCGCACGGCGCCCCGAGCCTGCGCTACATCAGCCACCTGAACGCGCCGGGCCTGTCCGTGATCGGCGCCGGCGAGCCGTTCCTGCCGGGCATCTCGATCGGCCATAACGGCACCATCGCCTTCGGCCTGACCCGGTTCTACATGGACCAGGAAGACCTCTACGTCTACGAGACCAACCCGGGCCAGGCGCGCGAGTATCGCTACAAGGGCCGCTGGGAGCCGATGGAAACCGTCACCGAGCAGATCGCGGTGCGCGGGGAGGCCACACCGCGCACGGTGACCATCGACTACACGCGCCACGGCCCGGTGCTCTACGCCGACGCCAAGACCCAGCGCGCCTGGGTGCTGCGCGCCGCGTGGCTGGACTACGGCATGGCGCCGTATTTCGGGTCGATGGACTACATGCGCGCGCGCAACTGGGACCAGTTCCGTGCGGCGATGAACCGCTGGGGTGCGCCGGGCGAGAATCAGGTCTACGCGGACACCTCGGGCAATATCGGCTGGATTCCGGGCGGGTTGACCGTGAACCGGCCCAACTGGGACGGCCTGACGCCGGTGCCCGGCGATGGCCGCTACGAGTGGGCCGGCTATCGCAACATGGACGAACTGCCGTGGGCGTATAACCCGACGCCGGGCTACGTGGTCACCGCCAACGAGAACAACATCCCGGCCAACCATCCGGCCGCGAAGATCGGCGTGGGCTATGAGTGGAGCGACAGTTCGCGCGCCCAGCGGCTCAAGGCGGTGGTGGGGGCCAAGTCGCGCAGTTCGGTGGCGGACTCGATGGCGTGGCAGAACGACACGGTGTCCCTGCCGGCCCAGCGCGTGGTGGCGCTGCTCAAGCCGCTCAACAGCCCGGACGCGCAGGTCCAGCGCGGGCTGGACCTGCTGCGCAACTGGGACGGCAACGAACGCGCCAACAGCGCGGCGGCGGCGCTGTTCGAGGTCTGGTTCAGCAAGCACCTGCGCACGGCCATCGTGCGCGGGGCGCTGTCGCCGGAGGCGGCCAAGCTGGTGGGCGCGGGCGATGCCACCCGGGTGATCGCGGTGATGGAGCAGCCCGACACCTGGATGACCGTCGAGCGCCGCAACGAGATCATGTTCGCCACACTGAAATCGGCCATGGCCGAGGTGGAGAAGGCGCTCGGGCCGGACCCGGCGGCGTGGCAGTGGGGCAAGCTGCACACCGCCGTGTTCAACCATCCGCTCAACGCCCTTCTCGACCCCGCCCAGCGCCAGCAGTACGACGTGAACGCGGGGCCGATCGGTGGATCGTCGTTCACGCCGATGAACACCAGCTATCGCAACAATGACTTCCAGCTGACCGCCGGGGCCTCGTTCCGGATGGTGCTGGACGTGGGCAACTGGGACGCCTCGCGCGCGGTGAACACGCCGGGGCAGTCGGGCAATCCGGCCAGCCCCCACTACCGCGATCTGGCGCCGCTGTGGGCCAAGGGGGAATACTTCCCGCTGGTCTACACGCGCAAGGCGGTGGAAAAGGCGACCACCGAGCGCGTGGAACTGGTGCCGCGCTGAGCGGCGGGCTGCCCGAGGGGCAACCTCGGGCCAACCTGACGACAACCTCAGGCCGGCGGCCGTTCCTGGCTGAATGCCGCCAGCTCGCGTGCCAGGCTCTGCGCTGCGAGTTCGACCAGCGCGCGGCCCCGTTCGCGCGTGGCCAGCCCCGGGTTGGAGCCCAGCCGGCCGTCAGGGAAGCGGGCGCGGAAGTCCAGCGCATCGCGGATCGGGCCGGACGGGGCGATGGGCGGCGCGTAGTCCGCCGTCTTCACCGACTCCGGGAAGGCCCATTGCGTGATGGCGATCTCGGAGGGCGTGGCGTGCGCGCCATGCCCGGTCGGGAACTGGTCGCGCGCCAGTTCGCCCACGCCTTCCAGATCCCACCAGTTGGCGAGTTTCAGCGCGAAGCCGGCCGGGCGCCGCGCGAAGCTGGCTTCCGCGTACAGCTCCGAGAACGCCGCCTCGATCGAGGCCACATTCCCGCCGTGCCCGTTCAGGAACAGGATCTTCTCGAAACCGTGCAGGGCGAGGGAGCGTACCCAGTCGCCAATCGCGGCGATGAACGTCGACGGGCGCAGCGAGATCGTGCCCGCGAAGGCCAGGTGATGCTGGGCCATGCCGATATTGAAGGTCGGGGCGATCAGGATGTCGGCCGATTTCTCCGCCTCCCGCGCGATGATCTCGGGACACAGCCAGTCGGTGCCCAGCAGGCCGGTCGGGCCGTGCTGCTCGTTGGAGCCGATCGGCACGACGATCGTGCGGCTGCGCTGGAGGAACGATTCGATTTCGGCCCAGGTGGACATGTGCAGTTGCATGGGAATCCTCTTATGGGTGGCTACCGGTGGGCCGGCAGCTTGTTGGTGATGACGATCAGGGCGGCAAGGACAGGCAGCGAAGCCATGACCAGCACGCCGAGGTGCAGGTTGCCGGTGGCGGTCTTCGCCCAGCCGATGATGGCCGGACCCCAGAAGCCGCCGGACAGCCCGATGGTGTTGATCAGCGCGATGCCGCCCGCGGCCGCCGGCCCCTTGAGATAGGCGGGCGGAATCGCCCAGAAGACCGTGTAGGTCATCCACAGCGCCGTGGTGCCCAGCGTCAGCAGCGCCAGCGTCAGGAACAGGTGGCCATCCGCCAGCGTCGAGGCCGCCAGCAGCACGCCGCCGGCCAGCGCGGGCACCGCGCAGTGGAAGCGCCGCTCGTTCTTGCGGTCCGAGCGCCGGCCCATGTAATACATCCCGAAGGCCGCGCCGATATAGGGCACCGCCGCGTACCAGCCGAGCTGCACGGTATCCGTCACGCCCTGCGCCTTGATCAAGGTGGGCAGCCAGAAGCTGATGGCGTAGATCGCCGCGATGATGCAGAAGTAGGCGAAGGCCAGCACATAGATGCGCTTGTCGCGCGCCACGGCCCGGAACGAGTGGCTGTGGGCGGCGCCGACATGGCCGAGATCGGCCTCCAGCATGCGGCGCTCCTGATCGGTCAGCCAGGTGGCCTCGGACGGCTTGTTCGGCACCAGCTTCAGCGCCAGCAGGCCCAGCACCACGCAGGGCAGGCCCTCCACCAGGAACATCCATTGCCAGCCGGCGAGGTTGCCGGCGCCGGCGAGCGAGGTCATCAGCCACGCCGAGGCCGGCGCGCCGAGAATGCCGCCGATCGGCCCGGCCAGGAAGACGATGGCGATGGCCCGCGCCATGCGCTGCGGCCCGTACCAGCACGACAGGTAATAGATCATCCCCGGTGCGAAGCCTGCTTCGAAGATGCCGAGCAGGAAGCGCATGGCGTAGAACATCGGCACATCGCGCACGAACAGCATGCAGGCCGAGGTAATGCCCCACAGCACCAGGATGCGGCTGAAGGTCTTGCGCGCGCCAATGCGCGGCAGCATCAGGTTGCTCGGGATCTCGAACAGCACGTAGCCGATGAAGAAGATGCCCGCGCCCACGCCGTAGGCCGCGTCCGAGAAGCCGAGGTCGCTCTGCATCTGGAGCTTGGCGAAGCCGATATTGACGCGGTCCAGGTAGGCGAACAGGTAGCAGATCAGCAGAAAGGGCAGCAATCGCCAGTTGATCTTGCTGTACAGCGCGGACGTGTCGTCGACTGCACTTTCTTGGGGGATGGCTAGCATTGCTTGTCTCCAGTCTGTCTCTGTTCTCTCTACGGGTGCCCTGCGTGGGGTCTCTCGATAGTGGCAGCGGCGCGCCCACCTACCAACAGCAACAAAGTTCACGTATCGTTGCCCCTCAGGCAACGCAAGGGATACGGCGAGATGCGCGAGATCAATCAGCAGCGGTTGCGGTACTTCCGGGAGGTGATGGCGCACGGGACGATCCGGGGTGCGGCGGAGCACCTCAACACGTCACCGTCGGTTATCACCCGGCAGATCCGGCTGCTGGAGGACGAACTGGGGTCGACGCTGTTCGAGCGCCAGCCGCGCGGGCTGCGGCCCACGGAGGCGGCGGCGCATCTGCTCGAGTTCTGGCGCGGCTATCGCTCGCACCAGGAGAAGCTGGAGGATCAGCTCCACGCCTTGCAGGGGCTCCAGCAGGGCGAGGTGCGGCTGGTCATCAGCGAGGGGTTTGCCGATGCGCTGGTCAACGAGGTGCTGGCGCCGTTCTGCGCGCGCTATCCGAAGCTCGAGATCCACATGGTCAGCCTGCCCGTGGACGACGTGCTGAACGAGGTGGCCGAGAGCCGCGCCCATATCGGCCTGGCCTACAACCCACCGCCGCACCCGCGCGTGGAATACCGCGCCAGCGTGGCCCAGCCGGTGGTGCTGCTGGTGCGGCGCGATCACCCGCTGGCGCTGCGTGGTGGCCCGGCGAGCATCGCCGACATGCAGGCCTACCCGCTGGCGCTGATGCCGCCGTCGTTCGGCATCGGCCATGCGGCCAAGATGCTGGAGTTCGCCGAGAACATCTCGATCCACGCCACGCTGACCACCAACTCGCTGCCGGCGCTCAAGCAGATCGTGGCGTACGAGAACTTCATGACGCTGATCGGCGAGTTCGCGGCCTACCGGGAGATCGCGGCCGGGCAACTGGCCGTGGTGCCCATCGACCATCCGCTGTTCCGGGGCACGCAGGCCCGGGTGCTGGTCAAGGCCGGCCGGCCGCTGCCGGGCGCGGCGCTGGCGCTACTGGCGCAGATCACGGATGGGATGTCGATGTTCCGGGGACATGCGTCGCATGACGCATAAGCCACACGGGATCTCAAAAACGTTCAGATCGGATCCGGCGGACGGCGGCATATAGTGGTGAGGCCACTCCCGGCATGACCGGACAAGGAGTCTCGCATGGCCAAAATTTCCGTCCCCGCTACGCTGCGCCGCGCCGCGTGGCTGACCCTTCCCGCGTGCTGCGTCGCGCTCTCCGCCCTCTCGGGCGTGGCCCACGCGCAGCTCGGCGACATGATGAAGTCGGCCCCCACCGGGGCGATCGGCGACATCAGCGGGATGTCGATGTCATCGCTCACCGCCGGCAGCGCCGGCAACGCCGCCGGGGTGATCGAATATTGCATGAAGAACAACTACCTCAACGCCGACTCGGCAACTTCGGCGGTGAAGGACAAGCTGCTGGGCTCCGTGCCGGGCGGCACCAAGGACGCCGGCTACAGCGACGGCTCGCGCGGCGTGCTTTCCACCAGCAACGGCCGGCAACTCGACCTCAGCAACACGGCCGCCATGAAGGCCGAGGTCAAGAAGCAGGTCTGCGACAAGATCCTCGCGCAGGGCAAGTCGATGCTGTGAGGCGGGGCGGGCCCGCCCGGTCTTACTTCAGCTGCTGGATGCGGATCATGTTGCCGGCCGGGTCGCGCACGCCCAGGTCGCGCACGCCGTAGGGCTGGTCGGTCGGTTCCTGGACGATCTCGGCGTCCCAGTCCTGCAGGCGCTGGAAGGCGGCGTCGAGGTCCGTCGCGCCAAGCAGCAGCATGGCGTAGGTGCCCTTGGCCATCATTTCGGCGATGGTGCGCTTTTCGTCGTCGGTGACGCCCGGCGTGGCGTTGGGCGGAAACAGGACGATCGAGGTCTCGGGTTTGCCCTTCGGGCCGACCGTGATCCAGCGGTTGCCGCCGAAGGCGACGTCCTTGCGGATTTCGAAGTCGAGCGCGTCCCGGTAGAAGGCCAGCGAGGTTTCCGGGTCGGTGTGGGGCAGGAAGGCCGAGTGAATGCTGAGGTCCATGAGGGGTTTCCGTTTCCGTGTTGGGGTCCAGGCAGTCTAGGCCGGCTGCTTTTTCGGCGCTTCTCGATTCCTGATCGGTCGCGTGACCTGCCGGGCGACGCAGGGCGGCATGCCCTCGGTCTCGCCGGCGGCCTCGCGCCGGTAGCGGCTCGGCGAGACCCCGACCAGTTCGGTGAACCGGGTGCTGAAGGTGCCCAGCGATGAACATCCCACCTCGAAGCAGACCTCGGTGACGCTGAGGTCGCCCCGGCGCAGCAGCGCCATCGCGCGTTCGATGCGCCGCGTCATCAGGTAGGCATAGACGGATTCGCCATAGGCCAGCCGGAACTGGCGGCTGAGGTGGCCCGCCGACATGTGGACACCCTGCGCGAGCGCCTCGACGTCCAGCGGCTGGGCATACTCGCGGTCGATGCGATCACGCACGCGGCGCAGGCGGGCGAGGTCCCGGAGAGTGGTATCGGAGGGAATATTGGCGGCGACGGGCATCGGGCCATGCTGCCATGCCCGCCGGGGGGATTCAACCCGGCATCACTTGCCGTCCCCGCGGATGGCCGCCTCGATCTTGGCGATGTCGATCTTCTTCATCGTCATCATCGCGTTAAACGCCCGTTTGGCCAGCGCCTTGTCCGGGCTGGTGACGGCCTCGACCAGCACGCGCGGCGAGATCTGCCACGACAGGCCCCATTTGTCCTTGCACCAGCCACAGGCGCTCTCCTGCCCGCCATTGCCGACGATGGCGTTCCACAGGCGGTCGGTTTCGGCCTGGTCGTCCGTGGCGATCTGGAAGGAGAAGGACTCGTTGTGCTGGAAGTGCGGGCCGCCGTTCAGGCCGACGCAGGGAATGCCGGCGACGGTGAACTCGACGGTGAGCACATCGCCCTCCTTGCCGTCCGGATAGTCGCCCGGCGAGCGGTGGACGGCGCCCACCGCGCTGTCGGGGAAGGTCTTGGCATAGAAATTGGCGGCATCGAGCGCGTCGCGGTTGTACCACAGGCAAATGGTGTTCTTGCTGCTCATGCGGGTCTCCTGAAGTTGGACCAACACTTCGGGTCGCGCCGCAGGACAGGCGAAGTTGGCCACGTCCTATTCTATGCGTCAAAAGACCGTCTTCATCCCCAGCATGGCGCCGAGCTGGTTGCCTCCCGGGGTGGGATTGGCGCCCACCGCCGCTGAACTGACGGAGTAGTTCAGTGTGCCGCGGTTATCGATATAGCCGACCGTGCCGTAGACCATGGTGCGCTTGGAGAAGGCGTAGTTGGCGCGCGCCGCGAACAGCCAGGCCTTGTTGCTGCTGTCGTGAAAGCGCAGGTGGAACGCCTCGGCGTCCACGCTGAAGGCTGGCGTGACGGGATAGGACAGGCCGCCGAAGTACAGGTCGCTGCGCGGCGTGATGCTAGCGCGGTTGTCGCGACGGATCCAGCCGGCGCCGACCTTCGCCTTGCCGATCATGGCGTAGCCGTTCACCGTCAGCCGGTCGTCATGCAGCGCGCTGCTGGTCAGGCCGGCGAACGCGCCGGGCCCGCCGCGCAGGGAATCGTAAGTCACATTGGCGCTCCACCGGGCAGTTTCGTAGCGCAGCATCGCCGACCATTCGCGGCACTGCCGGCTGTCGGCCGGGTTCTCGCCCGCGCAGTTGGTGCCGGACGGGCTCGGGCCGGCGTTGACGCTGTCGCGGCCAACGCTGTATGTGCCGCCGACCGTGAAGCCGCCGAACGTGCCCTTGTAACCCACAGCGTTGTCGGTGCGGGCGTTGGGGATGTAGCTGTCTAGCGAGCCCGAGCTAAAGGTGTTGGGGCCGAGGATGTCGGAGTCGAGGGTCGACCAGAACAGCATCGTGTACTGGCGGCCGAGCGAGAGCTGGCCCCACTGCCCCGATAGCCCGACCCATGCCTGTCGGCCAAACAGCCGGCCGCCCTGGTTGCTGACGCCACTGTCGGGCGCGAAGCCGGACTCGAGCACGAACTGCGACTTCAGCCCGCCGCCGAGGTCCTCCGTGCCGCGCAGGCCCCAGCGGGACGGCACCGTGCCGGACAGGTTGGGCATCCGCACGACGTTGTCGTGCGCACTGCCGATGCGGTTGACGAACTCGACGCCGGTATCGACGACGCCGTACAGCATGACCGATTGCGCGCAGATTGCGGACGAGGCGAGCGCGAGCGCGCCTGCCATGGCGGCATGACGAAACATGGATATCTCCCGGATTGTTGTTATGGGGTACGACTGAGGTGCTACGGATCAGCGGGCCGACGAGGGCATCGAAGGCGTGGCGCGCCGCGCGGCGCGGGCCTCGCCAGCCAGTGCCGCGGCGAACAGCACACCCGCCAGCAGCATTGGCGCGGCCAGCGCGGCCGAGTACGCCGTGCGCGACCAGCCGGCAGCGATCAGCAGGCCCGCCAGATACGGGCCGAGGGTGCCGCCGAGCCGGCCGAAGCCCAGTGCCAGGCCCGTGCCGGTGGCGCGGACTTCGGGCGGGAACACGCGTGGGGCCAGCGCATAGAGGCAGACCACGGCGCCGTTCATGAAGAAGCCGATCAGCGCGGCCATGGCGATCAGGTTGGCCGTGCTGGGCGGGATCCGCGTGAAGACCACCACACAGGCAAAGCACAGGCTGAAATAGGCAATCGCCATGCGTTTGAGGCCGTAGCGGGCGGTCAGCCAGCCCAGCGCCACGCCGCCGACCACGCCCGAGAGGTTCATCACCACCGAGCCCGAGATGCCGCTCTCCACGGTGAGCCCCATGTCGACCAGCATCTTGGGCGTCCAGCTCAACAGGAAGTAGAACGTCAGCATCACCAGCATGAAGGCGGCCGAGGCGATGACCGTGCTGCGGCGTTGCGTGCCGCGCAGCAACTCGCCGAAGCCACGCTGCGCTGCCGCCGCGCGCTGGGGCGGCAGGGCGTCCAGCGCGGCCTGCCCGAGCCGGCCCAGGATGCGGTTGATCCTGTCCAGCGCCCCGGCCGGGCGGCGCGCCGCCAGGAAATCGAGCGACTCGGGCAGCATGGCCAGCGCCACCGGGAACATGGCGATCGACAGCACGCCGCCCGCGAGGAAGACCGAGCGCCAGCCGTGATGGGTGACGAGGTACACCGAGGCCAGGCCGCCCAGCGTGGCCCCCACCGAGTAGCCCACCGTCATCATGCTGATGTTGAGGTCGCGCCGCCGTGCCGACGAGTACTCGGCAACCAGCGTGTTGATGCTCGGGAGCACCCCGCCGATGCCCAGCCCCGTGACGAAGCGCAGCAGGCCCAACTGGGTCACGTCTTGGGCGAACGCCGAGGCGATCATGCCCAGGCTGAGCAGCACCAGACAGGCGAGCACCGTGGGACGTCGTCCGGCCCGGTCGGCCACCGGCGCGATGGTCAGCGAGCCGATGGCCATGCCGGCGAGGCTCGCGCTGAACAGCACGCCGAGTTCGGTCGGCTTGAGGCCCCAGTCGCGGGCAATGGACGGCGCGGTCAGCGCCAGCGCCAGCACGTCGAAGCCATCGAGCATGTTGATGGCCACGCAGATCGCCACGGCAGCGATCTGGAACCACGACATGTCGCGATCGAGAATCAAGGCATCCAGTCTGGACGCACCTTGGGCGGTATGGGTTTGCATGGTTTGTCTCCCGTTATATTGCGTCGGCCTGTCTGGGCAGGCCGTTCGTTGCCACGCCTAGGCGGCGTAGAGCCAGTTCACCGGTGTGTAGTCGTCGGCCTGCCGGCCGGCCAGCAGCGTATTGCGCACGGCGGCGCCCACGCGTTCCATGTGGATGATGTCGCCGAAGATCCGCGCCGTATGCTGGACCCGCGCGGTGCGGGCGCGGCGCACGCCGGCATAGGTGTCGAGCGCGGCAGGGGTGTCGCCTGCATGCGTGGCGAACGCATCCGCCAGCGCGCAGGCATCTTCCAACGCCTGCGCGGCGCCCTGGGCGAGGTATTGCAGCATCGGATGGGCGGCGTCCCCGAGCAGCGCGATGCGGCCACGGGTCCATTGCTGGGTCGGCGCGCGGTCAAAGAGCGGCCAGCGACGATTGGTAGCGATCATGGTCAGCGCGTCCTTCACCTCGGTGCAGGCGTCCGCGAAGCGGGCGGACATCTCGTCCTGCGTGCCCCAGTCGTCGTGGTCCGGGCTGTAGCGGTCGCTGCGGAAGACGGCCACCTGGTTGTACAGCTCGCCGCGTCGCACCGGGTACTGGACCAGATGCATGTCCGGGCCGGTCCACATCATCACGTTGTCGCTGCCGGCGTGGGAGGACATGCGCGCCACCGGGATCGTGCCGCGATAGGCCACGTAGTGGGAGCAGACCGGCTCCCCCGGGCCGGCCAGCATGCCGCGCACGGCGGAGCGCAAGCCATCTGCGCCGATCAGCAGGCCGCAGCGGTAGACCGAGCCGTCGGTGCAGCGTGCCTCCGCCATGTCGCCATGGTCGGCCACTTCCACCACATGCCGGCTCGTTTCCAGCGAGATTCGCGCATGCGCGCGGCAGGCGTTGAGCAGCGCGTCCAGCAGATCGCTGCGATGCATGACGATGTACGGGTAGCCGTAGCGCGACTGGAACGGCTCGCCCAGATCCATGGCGGTCACCTGGGTGCCGCTCAGGGCGTCCATCCAGACCAGCCGCTGCGGGAAGACCGCTGTCTTGCGCACGTTGTCCAGCACGCCCAGCCGGTCCAGCGCGCGCGAGGCGTTGGGCGCAAGCTGAAGCCCCGCGCCGACTTCGGCGAACGCATCGGCCCGCTCGATCACGTGGACCTGCTGGCCCTGCCGGGCCAGGGCCAGCGCGGCGGCCAGTCCGCCAATGCCACCGCCCACGACCAATGTGGAAACTGTCTTGATATCGCTCATCACTATTCCTGTCTTCAGCCGGCGCGCACGCGCACGTCCATCTGGCCGACCTTGTCGATGCGCGCGCTAATCACGTCGCCCGGCACCACGGGGCCCACGCCGTCCGGGGTGCCGGTGAAGAGCACGTCGCCCGGCAGCAGCGTGTAGTAGCTGGAGGCCCAGGAAATCAGCTGCGGAATGCCGATGACGAGGTCGCGCGTATTGGCGCGCTGGCGGAGTTCGCCATTCACGTGCAGTTCGATATCGAGGCTGGCCGGGTCGGGTACCTCGTCGGCGGTGGTCAGCCATGGGCCGAGCACCGAGTACGTGTCGATCGACTTGCGCAGCGAGCGCTCCTCGGGGCCGCGCACGGTCATGTCCAGGCCGATGGCGTAGCCGGCCACGTAGTCGAGCGCCGATGCCACCGGCACGCGATCCGCCGTCTTGCCGATGACGACCGCCAGTTCCAGTTCATGGTCGTTGCGGCGGTCCAGGTGGCGCAGCGCCACGCCGTCGCCGGGGCCCACCAGCGAGCTGCTGGCCTTGAGGAAGAGGCCGACTTCCTCGATGCGCTTGAGGTGATGGGCGTGGAAGGTGGCCGGGTCGCCCTGCGCCTCCGCCATGTGCTTGAGGTAGTTGACCGGCGCGGCGGGCAACTTGCTGGCGTAGCTGACCGGGCTGTTCAGTGTGACGGCGGCCAGCGGCAGGCGCTTCGCGCTGGGCGCCAGGTCGCGTGCCACCTGCATGACCTGGGGCAGCGCCGCGATCAGCGGATCGCCCTGCGGTACGGGCCAGCGGTGGGTGGGCAGCACTTCGAGGGCGGCACTGATGTCGAGGATCTCGTCGCCCTGGACGAGGCCGAGCTTGTCATGGTTGAAGCGGCAGATGCGCATGGTGACTCCGATAATTCCAATACTTGGATGGGTACGGCTCAGGCGAACTTCCGTTCCTGGAAGAAGCCGAGCTTGCGATGCAGGGGTTCGTCGTCGATCCGCAGCAGGAAGCTCGGACCGCTGTGGATGCCGGCGCGATGGGCCAGGTCAGCGAACGCCGGCGCGGTGAAGGTGTCGCCGGCGCTCCACGAGAACGACTTGCCGTCCACGGTGGTTTCGCCGTCGCCTTCGATCACATGGAACACGGCGCCGGGCGAGCGCGGCACCGGCGATAGCGTGCGGCCGGCGGGCAGCTGCATCGCGGTAAAGCCCATGATCGGCAGGCAACTGTCACCCGTTTCCGGATTGACATAGGCGACTTCGATGGGCGCGCCCGCCGGCGCATGGCGGGCGAGGTCAAGCAGCGCGGCCCGCGTGCGTTGCCAAGGAAAGCGCAGCATCGGATAGGGATTCGGCCGGCGCAGCGCGGCGGGCACGGCCAGGCCATCGCGTAGCAGGCGGCTCTGGAGCGACGCCAGGGCGTCCCCGACGTTGCAGCCCGGCGTGGCGGCCTCCGCGTAGGAGGCTTCCACGGCGGTGAAAACCGGCAGGTCGAGCACATCGAGCCACGTGAAGGGTCCGGTGCCGTGATGACCGTGGTCATGCCACTGGCCGGATGGCGTGAGGATGACGTCGCCGCGCTCCATCTCGCAACGCTGGCCATTCACGACAGTGAAGCCGCCGTTGCCTTCGATCACGACGCGCGCGGCGCTAGGTGAGTGCCGGTGGGTCGGCGCCGTCTCGCCGGGCAGGATCAACTGGATGCCGGCATAGATGCCGCCGGTCGCCTGCATGGCGGTGGGCCCCCGGCCGGGATCGCTCAGCACCAGCACGCGCCGTTCGGCCTTCTCCACCGGCACCTGCTCACCAGCCTGCAGCAGCAAGGGGCGGATGTCCCGGTAACGCCAGTGGTTGGCCCGGGTCAGCCCCGCCGGCCGGCCGTGCGGGAGCGCGCCGGAGAGATGCTCCCAGAGCGGCGTCAGGCCCGCACTGGCCAACTGGTTTCGATAAGTGGCCGAAAGGGCGGCCGAAAGCGCCGTTGTCTCATGCATGTCCAGATCCTCGGTGTTGGGGGCTGTCACCGCCCGTCAATCAATCACCGATATGATAGTCACAATTATGACGATCAGTACTGGGGTTAACCTGAGGTACCATGTGGCTCGATTCAAACCGCCCGCGCACGCCATGACAGCCCACGACCTCGAAGCGATCCTGTACAACAAGCCGGGGCATCTGATCCGGCGGCTGCAGCAGATCGCGACCACGGTATTTCTCGAGGAAACAGCGGATTACGACACCACCCCGGTGCAGTACGGTGCCCTGGCGGCTATCCGCGCCCATCCGGGCATCGACCAGCTTCGCGTGGCACAGGCGATCGGCTTCGACCGGAACACAATTTCAGGCGTGGTGGAACGGCTGGAGATCAAGGGGCTGATATCGCGCTCGACCGGTACGGACCGCCGCACCAAGCTGCTCTACCTGACGGCGGAGGGCGAGGCGCTGCTGGACCAGATGTACCCGGCCACGGAACGCGCGCAGGAGCGCATGCTGACCGGCCTGAACAAGACCGAACAGCAGGCGTTCATCAAGATGCTGAAGCGGCTGGTCGATGCGAACAACGAAGTCAGCCGCGTGCCGGTCTCGGCGCCGGGCCGACGCGACTGACCGCCACGGGGCGCAGCCCTAGGCAAAAACCTCCGCCTCCCGCAGCGCCTTGCCGCCCGCGTCCTTCGCCGCGAGCAATGGCTCGCCCTGGAGCGGCCAGTCGATGTGGAGCGTGCTGTCGCGCCAGAGCAGGGAGCGCTCGTGCTCGGGGTACCAGGTGTCCGTGGTCTTGTAGAGGAACTCGGCATAGTCCGAGGTGACCACGAAGCCGTGCGCGAAGCCTTCGGGCACCCAGAGCTGGCGCTTGTTGGTGGCCGAGAGCGTCACGCCCACCCACTTGCCGAAGGTGGGCGAGCTGCGGCGCAGGTCCACCGCCACATCGAATACCTCCCCCATCACCACGCGTACCAGCTTGCCCTGCGGATGGCGCACCTGGTAGTGCAGCCCCCGCAGGACGTTGCGTGCCGAGCGCGAATGGTTGTCCTGGACGAAGTTGGTCTTCACCCCGGTCAGGGCCTCGAACTCGGGGCCGTTGAAGCTCTCGTAGAAGAAACCGCGATCGTCGCCGAACACTTTTGGTTCGATGACCAGCACGTCGGGAATATCGGTTCGGGTCACGTTCATGGTCATGGGGGGCTCCAGGCTGACAGGCGGAAAGGCTCACAGGCGGAAAGGCTTACGGGCGCAGTTGGTCCAGCAGCAGGTGCAGCCCGTCCTGCCAGTCGGGCAGGTGGATGCCGAACGTGCGGCGCAGCTTGCTGGTATCGAGGCGCGAATTTGCCGGGCGCGGCGCCGGCAGCGGATAGTCGGTGGCGGGAATGGGGGCGATGCGCGCCGGGTCCGCCTTCAGCGGGAAGCCATGCGCGGCGGCGTAGCGGATCACTTCCGTGGCGTAGCCGTGCCAGCTGGTTTCCCCGGCGGCGGCCAGATGGTAGATGCCGGCCGGGAACGCCGCGCGGTTGCCGGCCAGCCAGTGGCGGGCCACGACCTGAGCGGTGACATCGGCGACGAGCGCGGCGGTGGTCGGGGCGCCGAACTGGTCCGCCACCACGCGCAGGCTGTCGCGCTCGGCGCCGAGCCGCAGCATGGTGCGGGCGAAATTGGCGCCATGCGCACCGGCCACCCAGCAGGTCCGCAGGATCAGCGCCGGCGCGTCCACGGCAGCGATGGCCTGCTCCCCGGCGAGCTTGCTCCGGCCGTAGACCGACAGCGGGCCGGTCGGGTCGCTCTCTATATAGTAAGCACTGGCTTTTGCCCCATCGAACACATAGTCGGTCGAGTAGTGCACCAGCAGGCTGCCGTGCGCGCGGGCCGCTTCCGCCAGCACGCCGACGGCCTTGCCGTTGATCAGGAAGGCGGTGTCGCGCTCGGTCTCCGCCTCCGCCCGGTCCACGGCGGTGTAGGCGGCGGCGTTGACGATCACGTCGGGGCGGACTTCGCGCACCACGCGCCGGAGTTGGTCGAGGTCCGACAGGTCGCAGCCGGCGCGGTCCAGCGCCACCACGCGGCCCAGCGGCGCCAGGCTGCGGCGCAGCTCGAAGCCGACCTGGCCGTTGCTGCCGGTGACCAGCAGGGTGGGGATCTCCCGATCATTGGGGGCGTCAGGCGGCATATTGCCTCGCCACCCAGTTGCGGTACTCGCCAGAGGTCACGTCCTTGACCCAGCCGGGGTTGTCCAGATACCACTGCACGGTCTTGCGCAGGCCGGTCTCGAAGGTCTCGGCGGGCCGCCAGCCCAGTTCGCGCTCCAGCTTGCGGGCGTCGATGGCGTAGCGGCGGTCGTGGCCGGGGCGGTCGCCGATAAAGGTGATCTGCTGGCGGTAGGAGCCGCTCGCCTTCGGGCGCAGCGCGTCGAGCAGGTCGCAGAGCGTGTGCACCACGTCCAGGTTGGTCTTCTCGTTCCAGCCGCCGATGTTGTAGGTCTCGCCGACCTTGCCGCGCGCCAGTACCGTGCGGATGGCGGTGCAGTGGTCACCCACGTAGAGCCAGTCGCGCACGTTGAGGCCGTCGCCGTAGACCGGCAGCGCCTTGCCGGACAGCGCGTTGGTGATCATCAGCGGGATCAGCTTCTCGGGGAAGTGGTAGGGGCCGTAGTTGTTCGAGCAGTTGGTGGTCAGCACCGGCAGCCCGTAGGTGTGGTGGTAGGACCGGACGAGGTGGTCCGACGCCGCCTTGGAGGCCGAGTAGGGGCTATTGGGCTGGTAGGCCGTGGTCTCCGAGAACGGCGGGTCTTCGGCGCCGAGCGAGCCGAACACCTCGTCGGTGGAGACGTGCAGGAAGCGGAAGTGGTCGGCATCGGCCGCATTCAGGCGCCCCCAATAGGCCCGGGCGGCTTCCAGCAGCGTGAAGGTGCCGACCACATTGGTCTGGATGAAGGCGCCCGGGTCGGCGATGGAGCGGTCCACGTGGCTCTCCGCCGCGAAGTGCACCACGGCCTGGGGCCGGTGGGTGGCCAGCAGCGCGTCCAGCGCGGCCCGGTCGCAGATATCGGTCTGGGAGAAGACGTGGCGGGGCTGTCCTTCCACGGCGGCCAGGCTGCGGCGGTTGCCCGCGTAGGTCAGCTTGTCCACATTGATGATGCGGTCGGCGTGGTGCCGGCGCAGCCAGTCGAGCACGAAATTGCTGCCGATGAAGCCGGCGCCGCCGGTAACGAGGAGGGTTGCCATCGTAGTTCGCCTGTCTGCTATCGCCCGACGATCCGCTTGGCCAGCGCCTTGGCGTACGGGGGCGTCATGCCATGCAGGATGTCTCGCGCGGTGATGGTGAAGCGCTCGCCCGGCCGGGCGTGGAAGCGCGTGGTGTGTTCCTCGGAGGCCTGGTCCGGGCGGCCGTTGGTGTAGTAATAGAGCGCGATCGAGCGCCGCGTGACCCCGGGCGGGCAGGCCAGCGGCACCGGGTGGCCGTGCCACGAGCACTCGTTGGTGCTGAAGACCACCAGCCGGTTGCCGATGGGCGAGATGTTCTGCACGCAGTGCTGGACTTCCTCGTCCCATAGCTGGAGATGGCCGGCCCAGTTGTCGTCCCACTCGTCATTCAGGTACAGCAGCACGTTGAGGCGCCGGTCCAGCTTCCATTCGAGGTGGTAGTTGTAGTCGATATGGAGCCCGAGGCGGCCGCCCGGCAGCGTCTGGTGCAGCCCGCCGCCGTGCAGGTGGGGGTCCGGCACCAGCCCCTGGATGCCCGAAAGCTGCTCCAGGAAGCGGATGAAGCCGGGACTGTTGAACTCGACGATCAGGGACCGCAGCGCGGGCGGAATCGCGTAGAAGTCCTGGATCTGGAGCTTCAGGTTCTCGGCGGCGGAGCGGAAGGTGAACCACACCTTCTCGTCGGCGCTGGGGAAGGCGGCGCTGGCCTCGCGGTAGATGCCGTCGTCCAGGAAGTTATCGATACAGACATGCGGAAACGGCGCGGCGGCACTGTACGACTCAGAAAGCTCGCGCGAGATCCAGTCCAGCTTTGCAACATCCAGCAGATCTTGGTGCATGACTCTTGCCTCCTCCTGTGGCTAGGCTGCGTCTGGCAGCGCGGTCTTGTCGAGATTGCGGTACGCGGTGGGGGACAGCTCGAAGCGTTTTCGGAAGATCTTGGCCAGGCGGTCGCCGTTGCCCATGCCGCAGCGGCGGGCGATCTTGTCCACCGGCAGGTCGGTTTCCTTAAGCAGCCGGCAGATCATCTCCAGCCGGGCGCGGATCAGGTATTCGGACGGCGTCATGCCCAGCGCGCACTTGAAGCGGCGCAGGTAGTTGCGCTCGCTCATGGCGGCGATGCGGGCGGCGTCGGCCACGGAGATCTCTTCCGCGTAGTGCGCGGTGATCCAGCGGGCCGAGGCGCGCACTTTCTCCAGCGCTTCGGAGGAGGCGGCGATGTCGGGGACGTCGTCGGGTTCGGGGGTTTCCTGGCGGGCCAGGGGGGTGTCGCGCTGCGGGGCCAGGCGGCGGGCCACTTCGGTCGCCATCACGAAACCGAGGTCGAACTCGATCTGTGCCAGCGCCATGTCGGCGGCCGAGGGCATCACGTCCGGCGCGGAGACGGCGCCATCGCGGCACCAGAACACGGACGAGGTGACGTGGCTGATCCCGGCTACCTCGTCCACCTCGACAATCTTCTGGGGAATGGCGCGCGATACGCGGGGCTGGGCGGGCTGGGTGCGCTGGCCGCTCCGTGGGCTGCGCTCCAGTACGGAGGCGCTCACCTCGATCATGGCGTTCATCAGGCGGGCATCGCGCTCGCCGGACGGCTCGCGCTCGCTGCAGCCGATGAAGATGGCGTTGAAGCCACGCTGGCCCAGCACGTCCAGCCCCTGCGTCCAGACCCGCACCGAGGATGAGCAGGCGACGATGCCGCCCCGGTGGGACAGCAGGGACAACTGGTAGGCGGGTCGGCCGGTGCGCTGCAGGGCGATTTCGTTCGCCATGCGGAACGCCTCGGCAATGATGCCGGCGGTCAGCAGGGAGCAGCCATCGAACAGCATCAGGCCGATGCGCCGGATCTCGCGCTGGCCGGTCATCGGGATCGGGCCGATGGTGCGCATCGGCGTTGGCGACTCGACAAGGTATTCCATAGCCACTTGCTCCCCTGATGTCGAATAAGAAAACCGCATCTGCTGCGTTGCATCATAACGAATATAACCTGGCGGGAAAATCCGGCTGGCCGATAACTGCGCGATGTTGGCGGAACATGACGTGTACGCCGTCGCATAAAGGAGAATAAGCGGCGCCGCCGCCATCCGATGTTTCCAAGGTGAATCACTATTTTCATTTGAATGCGCGGAAACGCACGAAGCGCTGTCGCCGAATAGCCGCAATCCCTTGTGTGCACGGGCTTAGGGCATTGCGATGAACTAAATACATGCATCGCCGCATATTGGTGCGGGATATTGTAAATATGCCGTGCCGATTCATCATTTTGATATTCGGCCAGTGTTTTGTCTGATCAAAGTGGAGGCTTAATTACTTTCAAAAGTGTTACGCCTTCATTATTCGGACAAAGATTCTGCATTTTCCGCCGCGCGGTCAGATCTGCTTTTTCAGGCATCTATGCTTCGCTGCAACAAACGGCCTTTCGCCAGTTGCAGCCCCCCGGACAGGAGCAGACATGCGTACTACGGACACCACGATCGAATCCACGGACCTCATCAAGGACACCGCGGATATCGCGATAGCGGCGCCCGCCGTACGCACGCGGCTCGCCGCAGTGGTGCTCGCCGGCGGCTCGGGCACCCGGCTCTGGCCCCTCTCGCGCAAGCACTTTCCCAAGCAACTGATCGACGTCCTTGGCGGTGACACGCTGCTCCAGACCACTGCGCGCCGGCTGGCCGGGCTGGTGGAGGGGGGCGGTGCGATGGGTGAGATGGCGCCGATCATCGTCTGTGGCGAAGCGCACCGCTTCATGACCGCCCAGCAGCTGACCGAAGCCGGCGTGGTGGCGCGCATCGTGGTGGAGCCGACCGGGCGCAACACCGCTCCGGCCCTGACCCTGGCCGCGCTGCTTGCCTGCGCGGAGGGCGACGACTGCATTCTCGTGGCCATGCCGGCCGACCATGTGATTGCCGACAACGGCGCCTTCCAGCAGGCCGTGCTGCGCGCAGCGGGGTTTGCCGAGCAGGGCGCGATGGTCACGCTCGGCGTGCCGCCGACGCGCGCCGATACCGGGTTTGGCTACATCCGACTGGGCGCGTCGCTCGACGATGCCGCGCGCCGGATCGACGCCTTCGTGGAAAAGCCCGCCGCCGAACTGGCGGCGCAGTACGTGGCCTCGGGCGAGTACTGGTGGAACAGCGGCATCTTCGTGGTGCGCGCCAGCACCTGGCTGCGCACGCTGCAACAGCTCCAGCCGGCCATGCACGCGGCCTGCGCGGATGCCTTCGCCACCGGCCGCAGCGACGGCGCGGTGTTCCATCCCCATGCAGCGGCGTTCGCGGCGGTGCCGTCGGACTCCATCGACTACGCGGTGATGGAGCAACTGGCCCGCGCCGATGGCGTGCCGGGCGTGGTGGTGCCGCTGGATGCCGGCTGGTCCGACCTCGGCTCCTGGGACGCCGTGTGGGACGCCATCGACAAGGATGGCGAAGGCAACGCCGCCCGGGGCCGCGTGCTGTTCGAGGGCGCCACCTCCTGCTACGCCCATTCCGAGGGCCGCTTGGTCGCGTGCGTGGGCACCACCAACGTGATCGTGGTGGAGACCGCCGACGCCGTGCTCGTGGTGGACCGCTCCCATGTGCAGGGCGTGAAGGGGCTGGTCGAGCGGATCGCGCGCCAGCGGGGCACCGAGGCGGACTCCCACCGCAAGGTGCAGCGGCCCTGGGGCTGCTACGACTCGCTCGACACCGGCGAGCGCTTCCAGGTCAAGCACATCGTCGTGCGCCCGGGCGCCAAGCTCTCGCTGCAACTGCACCACCATCGCGCCGAACACTGGACCGTGGTGCGCGGCACCGCGCTCGTCACCCGTGGCGAAGAGCAGTTCCTGCTCAGCGAAAACGAATCCACCTACATCCCGATCGGCACCACGCATCGGCTCGAGAACCCCGGAAAGCTGCCGCTCGAGATCATCGAAGTGCAGTCCGGCGCCTATCTCGGCGAAGACGACATCGTGCGCATCGAGGACACCTACGGGCGCTGCGCCTAGACCCCCTGACCACCTGAAAACAGTCGCCGCGCGGCCGCCCAGCCGGCCGACGCGCGCCTCCTGGAGACATCGATCGCAAGTTAACCCTGGCCACGGGAGAGTCGCCATGTTCCAAGCTTTCAAATCGCTGTTCACCGAGTCCGGCGTCGCCACCCGCCGCCTGACGCCCCCCGTGCCCGGCGGCGCGGGCAGTGCCGGGAGGACGGGCGAGTTGCCCGGCGCCATGGCGACCTTTGTGCCGCCTGCGCTCGATGGCCCGGCGGACATGTCGATGCGGCTGCCGCCCGCGCTGGGGCTGGGCGTCAAGCGCGCCTTCGACACGGCGGCCGCGCTCACCCTGTTGCTGCTGCTCTCGCCGCTGATGCTGACGGTGGCGCTGATCGTGATGAAGGATGGCGGCCCCTGCCTGTTCGGCCATACGCGCATCGGCGCCAACGGCCGCAAGTTCAAGTGCCTGAAGTTCCGTTCGATGGTGATGAACGCCGACGTGGTGCTGAAGGAGCTGCTGGCCTCGGACCCCGTGGCGCGTGCCGAGTGGGAGCGCGATTTCAAGCTGCGAGACGACGTGCGCATTACCCGGCTGGGCCGCTTTATCCGCCGCACCAGCATCGACGAACTGCCGCAGCTATGGAACGTGGTGCGCGGGGACATGAGCCTGGTCGGCCCGCGCCCCGTGGTGGAGAAGGAGCTGGAGCGCTACGGCGACGCAGCGGCCTACTACCTGCGCGTGCTGCCCGGCATCACCGGCCCGTGGCAGGTCAGCGGTCGCAACGAGACCGACTACGGCACGCGCATTTCGCTCGACGTGGCCTACGTGCGCAACTGGACGTTCGTAGGGGACATCGTGATTCTGTTCAAGACCGTCGGAGTCGTCCTGCATGGCCGTGGCGCGTACTGACATACACAAAAACGACCCTCGCCCGCGCGGGCGGGGGCGATACGGGAGAACGGCATGAATTCGCCTCAGATCTTTCACGCAGGCCACGACATGCCGGGGCGGCACTTTGCCCGCTCGATGAACATCCGCACGACGATCCTGGCCTCGCGCTGGCTGATCGCCGGCACCACCGCGCTGTGCCTGCTCGGGGGCGTGGCCTACGCGCTGTTTACCCGGCCGGTGTACCGCTCGGACCTGTTGATCCAGGTGGAGCCGAGCGCCTCCGAGTCGCGCTCCCCCTCCGGTGACGTGCGGCCGATGCAGGAGCTGAAGCCGGACACCACCTCGGAAATCCAGGTGCTGAACTCGCGCATGGTCGTGTCGCGGGCGGTGGAGACGCTGAAGCTGTATATCGATGCCGCGCCGCGCTACGTGCCGGTGATCGGCTGGTGGCTGGCCGCGCGCACGGACGGGCTGTCCCAGCCGCTGCCGGGTGGCTACGTGCATGGCGCGGAGCGCATCGACGTGGCCCGCTTCGATGTGCCGGCCGGCTGGCAGGGCAAGACCTTCGTGATGACGCTGGGGAGGAACGGGTCCTACGTGCTCACGCTGTCGCAGATGTGGGGCGAGCCGCTGCTGACGCTGCGCGGCAAGGTCGGCGTGCCGCTGCACGCGGACACCGCGCGCGGGCCGGTGGACCTGCTGGTGAAGACCGCCGACGGGGAGCCCGGCGCCACCTTCACGATCAAGCGCTACTCGGAGATCGCCACCACGGAATGGCTGCAACGCTCGCTGTCGATCTCGGAGCGCGGCAAGCAGTCGAGCATCATCGGCGTGGCGCTCGATAGCGTCGATCCGGTGCGCGCCAGCCAGATCCTGAACGTGGTGGGTACCGAGTATGTCGAGCAGAACGTGCGGCGGCGCTCCGAAGAGGCGGACAAGTCGATCCGTTTCCTGGACGAGCAGCTGCCGCAGCTCAAGCAGCAGGTGGAGGAATCGGAGAGCGCCTACAACGCCTATCGGGCCAAGGAAGGTGCCGTGGATACCAGCGAGGAGGCGCGCACGCTGCTGGAGCAGGCCGTCACCATGGAAACCCGCCAGCTCGACCTGAAGGAGAAGCGCCGGGAACTGATCACGCGCTATACGGACGAGCACCGCTACGTGCGCGCGCTGGACGCCCAGCTGCAGGAGGGTGCCGCCGCGCTGGCGATCAACCAGGCGCGCACGCGCAACCTGCCGCTGATCGAGCAGACGCTGTTGCAGCGCCAGCGCAAGATGAAGGTGGACACCGAGTTGTACACCAATCGCCTGAACGCCCGTCAGCAACTGGCGCTGGTGCGCGCCGGCAAGGTGGCGAACGTGCGGCTGATCGACCCCGCCACGCCGCCCGAGACGCCGTTCATGCCGCGCCGGGGCGTGGCCGTGGGTGGCTCGCTGCTGGCGGGCCTGTTCGCCGGGCTGGTGCTGGCCACGTTCCGGCGCCGCATGGCCGGCGCCGTGCAAGACCGCGAGGAGATCGAGATCGCCACGGGCCTGCCCGTGTACGCCACCGTGCCGCGCAGCCGGCTGACCAGCGAGACCAAGCCCGGCCGGGCCAACTGGCCGCTCCGGCTGGCCAGCCCGGCGGAGCGCGCCGTGCTGCCCGATGCCGCCATCGAAAGCCTGCGCACCATCCGCACCACGCTGCACTTCGCCCTGAGCGAAGCGCCCAACCGCGTGGTGCTGATTACCGGGCCGACCGCCGGCATCGGCAAGTCCTTCGTCGCCGCGAACCTGGCGACGCTGGCGGGGGCGTCCAAGCGCCGCGTGCTGCTGATCGACGCGGACCTGCGCAACGGCGCGCTGCACCGGCGCTTTCACGTCGACCGGGGGCCCGGCCTGTCCGAGGTGGTGGCCGGCACGCACCGGCTGGAGGACGTGGTGCGCCGCGATGTCTCATACGGGCTGGACCTGCTGTCCACCGGCCTGCACATGGCGGGACCGAGCGAGCTGCTGCTCCAGCCGGAGCTGGCCGCGCTGATCGAGCGCGTGGCGGCCCAGTACGACATGGTGGTGCTGGACGGCCCGCCGCTGCTGCCCGTGGCGGACGCGCTGGTGCTGGGCCGCTTGGCCGGCACCGTGCTGATGGTGGCGCGCCACCGCGTGACCACGGTCGACCAGATCGACGAAAGCACGCGCCGGCTGGCCCAGGCCAACGTCGCCGTGCAGGGCGTGATCTTCAACGACTTCACCGGCACCCTGCATCGCTACAGCTATGCCTATGGCACCAACGCAGAGCCCCAAGCGCCCCGCCCGGCCACGCCGGGCTCCTCCCCAAGCGAGCCGTCATGACTTTCTCCCACAACAAGCGCATCACACTGGTCACTGTCACCTACGGGGACCGGCTCCACTACTGCGTGGAACTGCTGCGCCGCGCCTTCGACGAAGAGGGCGTGCGGCACGCCGTGGTGGTCAGCAACAACTCGGCATCGGACCTGAGCCTGCTCGAAGCGCGCTGGGGGCGCCGCATCACCGTGGTGCACCTGCCGACCAACACCGGCTCGGCCAATGGCTACGCGGTCGGCATCGAGACCGCGCTGCGCGGCGATACCGACTACCTCTGGCTGATGGATGACGACAACGCGCCGTGCCCCGGCGCGCTGGGCGTGCTCTGCCATCAGCTGGACGTGCTGACCCGCGAAACCGGCCGGGGCCGCGCGGCGGTGCTCGGCTTCCGGCCCGACCATCAGGGCGACATCGCCATGGGCGTGCCGGGCGCGCTGGCCTCGCCGCCGCGTTCGAGCTACTTCGGCTTCCACGTCGCCCGCATCCCCTACAAGATCTGGCGCCGCACGCCGTGGGGAAAACCGCGTCCGCGCGCGCTGCCTGCGGTGGTGTCGATGCCGTTCGCGCCGTATGGCGGCTTCCTGGCTCACCGGGACGTCTACACCGACCTCGGCCTGCCGGACCCGAATCTGGTGCTCTACGCGGACGACATCGAATACACCTGGCGGCTGACCGCCCGGGGCGGGCGCATCGCGCTGGTCACCGGCGCGCAGCTGGAGGATCTGGAGGGCTCCTGGAACGTCAAGCGCAACTGGAAGAACCACTTCGAGTGCCTGCTGCTGAGCGGCTCGGACTTCCGCGCGTACTACAGCAGCCGCAACCAGGCGTGGTTCGACAAGAACTACTGGTCCACGTCCGGTTTCACCTATCGGCTGAACCGGCTGGTGTTCCTGATCCTGCTGCGGTTCTACGGCAAGCGCCGCAGCGCGGCGGCGCGCCTCAGCCTGCTCGAACGCGCCATTGCCGATGGCGAGGCGAACCGCCTGGGCTTTCATGCCGATTATTCCCTGTAGTCGCTCCCCCACCGAGACCCCCATGCCGTCCCACCCGGAATCCGCGAGCCTGACCATCGTCATCTGCAACTACAACTACGCGCGGTTTCTGAGGGGGGCGATCGACTCGGCGCTGGCCCAGACCCAGACCGCGCCGGCGGTGAAGGTCATGGTCATCGACGATGGCTCGACGGACGGCTCGCGCGAGATCCTGCCCGGCTACGGCGACCGCATCGAGGCCATCTGCCAGGCGAACGGCGGACAGGTTTCGGCCTACAACCACGCGCTGCGTCGCGTGACCACGCCCTACGTGATCTTTCTCGACGCCGACGATCTGCTGGAGCCGGACGCCGCCGCGACGGTGCTGGCCGCCTTCGCCGCCGGCGACTACGCCAAGGTGCAGTTCCGGCTGGAAGTGATGACCGGCGATGGCACGCTGACCGGCGTGCAGGTGCCGCAATCGAACGCCGTGGCCGACTGTGGCGCGCTGCTGCGGCAGGGCTGGCTCTACCCGTCGCCGCCGGGTTCCGGCAACGCCTATCGCGTGGAAGCTCTGCGCCGCATCTTTCCTGTGCCGGTGACCGCCGACAACATCCACGGCGCCGATTTCTATGCGATCTATGGCACCGCGCTGGTCGGCGACGTGTTCGCCATCGATCGGCCGCTTGGCCGCTACCGGGTGCACCGGCAGGACAACGGCGGGCTGTCGCTGGCCAATGCGGAAGACGCGCTGGCGGGGGCCCGGCAGTCCACCCGGCGCTGGGTGCTGCTGCGCGAGATTGCGCGCCAGCGGCTCGGCATCACGCTGCCGGCCGCGCCGCTCGACTTCGCGCTGGAGAAGGCGCTGTTCGCCACCGCGCTGTACGGGGCGCCGCTCGGGCAGCGCTGGCGCTGGTTCCTGCGCGAGTCCGGCCGCTACTTCCATACCGTCACCGCGAACCCGTACTGGAGCCTGCGCAAGAAGCTGGCGGTGTCCGGCCTGACGGCGCTCGCGCTGGTGCCGGTGAGGGCGGTCGGCGACCGCGCGATCCGCTATATCGCCAACCCGCTCGCGCGCAGCGGGGCGCCGGTGCGGCCGGTGGCGCCAGCGGGCGGTGACCCGACCATCGTGTCGATCAATGGCCGCTATCTGGGCCGGCGCCCGACCGGGGTGGACCGCTTTGCGAACGAGGTGATCCGCAGCATCGACGAACTGGTCGCCACGCAGGCACCCGCCGTGGCGGGGCTGTCGTTCGAGCTGCTGATCCCGCCGTCGGTGCAGGTCGAGCCGGAACGCTTTCCCAACCTCCGCATCCGCACCGTGCCGGGCGGCAACGGCCAGTACTGGGAGCAGGTCTGCCTGCCGCTGGCGGCGCGCGGCACCTTGCTGCTGAACCTGTGCAACGCCGGACCGCTGCTCTATCGGAATCAGGTGACGGTCATGCACGACGCCGCGCCGATGCGCGTGCCGCAGGCGTACACGCGGGCCTTCCGGGCCTGGTATCGGATGATGGCGCCGTGGATCGGCCGCATCGCCCGGCGCGTGCTGACGGTGTCCGAGTTCTCGCGCGGCGAGCTGATCCAGGCGTATCACATCCCGGGCCGCAAGATCGGCGTGCTGCCGATGAGCGGCGACCACATGCTGCGGCTGCCGGAGGAGGCGGACGTCCGCGAGAAGTTCCACTTGTCTGGCCGGCCGTACATCCTCGCCGTCAGCAGTGCCAGCCATCACAAGAATTTCCGGCTCGTGGTGGAGGCCATCGAGCTGCTCAAGGCCACCGACTACGACGTGGTGATCGTCGGCGGCGGCATGCCGATGCTGAAGGCGGTGCAACAGGTGTCGCCAGACTTCGTGAAACGGGTGGGCTATGTCGACGATGGCGATCTCAAGGCCCTGTTCCGCCAGGCCGCCTGCTTCGTGTTTCCGTCGCTGTACGAGGGCTTCGGGCTGCCGCCGGTGGAGGCGATGACGCTGGGCTGCCCGGTCATCGCGTCCAACCTGCCCTCGGTGCGCGAGGCCTGCGGCGATGCGGCGATCTACTTCCGCCCGACCAGTGCGGCGGAGTGCGGCGAAGCCATGATGCACGTGATGCACGACAGCGCCCTGCGTGACCGCCTGCGCACGCAGGGCTTCGCCAACGTGCAGCGCCGCTCGTGGCGCCTGACCGCCGACCGGCTTCTCACCGAGATTTCCCCATGGCTGCCCCAGCGATGACCCCCGCCCCGAATTTCGCCCCGAATTTCGCCCCGACTCCCTTTCCCGGCGAGTTCGGCAGGGTGGCCGTGGTGCACGACTGGCTGACCACCTATGCCGGCTCTGAGCGCGTGCTGGAGCAGATTCTCAAGATCTGGCCCGACGCCGACCTGTTCAGCGTGGTCGATTTCTTCCCGGACGACCAGCGCCACGTGCTGCAGGGCAAGCACGCCAAGACGTCGTTCATCCAGCGCCTGCCGCGCGCCCGGAAGTCGTTCCGCAACTACCTGCCGCTGATGCCGCTGGCGGTGGAACAGTTCGACCTCTCCGACTACGACCTCGTGATCTCGTCCAGCCATGCCGTGGCGAAGGGGGTCATCACCGGGCCGGAGCAACTCCACGTCAGCTACATCCATTCGCCGATCCGCTATGCGTGGGACCTCCAGCACCAGTACCTCGACGAATCGCGCCTGACGCGCGGGCTCAAGAGCTGGATCGCGCGGGCCATCCTCCATTACATGCGGATCTGGGACCATCGCACCGCCCATGGCGTGGACCTGCTCGTGGCCAACTCGGCCTACGTGGCGCGGCGCATCCGCAAGGTCTACGGCTGCCCGGCCACGGTGGTGTTCCCGCCGGTCGATGTGGAGCGTTTCGGCCTCGGCCAGTGCCGCGAGGACTTCTACCTGACCGCTTCCCGGCTGGTGCCGTACAAGAAGGTCGCGCTGATCGTGGAAGCCTTCGCGGCCATGCCGGACAAGCGGTTGGTCGTGATTGGCGATGGGCCGGACTTCGCGCGCATCCAGGCCATGTTGCCCCCCAACGTGAAGATGCTGGGCTACCAGTCGACCGAGATATTGATCGACCACATGCAGCGCGCACGCGCCTTCGTGTTCGCCGCCGAGGAGGATTTCGGCATTGTGGCCGTGGAGGCGCAGGCTTGCGGCACGCCGGTGATCGCGCTGGGGCGGGGCGGTGCCAGCGAGACGGTGGTCGACGCCGGCAACGCCGGCACCCGCACCGGCGTGTTCTTCCCGCGCCAGACCGTGGAGGACATCGTGCGCGCGGTCTGCCGCTTCGAGGACAGCGGCTGGTTCGACCCGGCCGTCTGCCGTGAGAACGCGCTGCGCTTCACGCCGGAGCGTTTCCGCAGCGAGTTCCTGGCCGTGGTGCGGCAGGCCATGGCCGGGCAGGGCGGCCGGCCCCGCACCGCGTCGCCCGAGCCGGAACCCCCGGTGCCCACGGAACCGTTCCACACCGATGACCTCGCGGTCGTCCCCAGATAGATGCCGATGCCACATCCGACCCCGCCCCGCGACTTCCATGACGGCTACTGGTGGGAAGACCCCACCCGGCTGCTGCTGTATTTCATCCTGCCGCTCTATGTGCTGATCTCGGTGTCGCTGCTGGGCGACCAGAAGGCCATCGAGCGGGTCTATTTCACCAGCTTCTACGCGCTGGCCGGCGGGCTGTTCCTGGTGGTGCTGACGGTGGCGTCCTACGCGGGCGATTCGCTGGCCCCGCTGGCGCCCCGGCCGCGCGCCGAGATGCCCGTGCACATCCTCGACGCGCTGTTCTGGCTCGCCCTGATCGGCTATCTGGTGATGATGGGCGGCGTGATTGCCCGGCCCGCCGTGCTGATCTCCTTCCTGACCGGCTCCGCCAGCACCTACGACGTCCTCGAACTGAAGGGCCGCATCGCCGGCATCAGCACGCTCACGCAGGCCGGCGTGGCCTATGTGCCGCTCTACTTCTACATCTTCCGCCAGCCGGTGCGCGGCCTGAACCGCTACAAGGTCTTCCTGGCCGTGCTGCTGGTGCTGACGGTGCTGCGCAGCTTCATCTTCGCCGAGCGGCTGGCGCTGGTGGAACTGGTGCTGCCGTGGGTGCTGATGGTGATGCGGTTCCGCAACGTGCCCCGGCGCAACTGGCTGCTGCGGCTCGGGCCGTTCGCGGCCATCGGCCCGCTGATCGGCTTCTTTATCGCCAACGAGTACAACCGGTCTTGGGAGACGCACTACGTCAATCTCTACGACAACATCTTCGAGTTCGCGCTGGAACGGCTCGGCATGTACTACTCCACCTCGCTGAACAACGGCGCCGGGCTGCTGGCGATCATGGGCTGGGGCGCCGGCGACGCGGTGTTCACCTTCGACTGGCTGGTCAAGTTCCCGGTGGTGGGCGAGTTCATGCGCCCGCTGGTCGGCAATGGCGACAGCTACACGATGTTCCTGAGCGACTTCGGCGACCCGGAGTTCAACAATCCGTCCGGTATCTACGTGCACTTCCACGAGTGGGGATGGTTCGCGCTGCTGCTGGCGGCGGGCATGGGCTGGCTGCTGTCCCGCAGCTACGCGGGCTGGCGCGCGGGCGATGGCTTCTGGTGCTGCGCGCACGCTGTGCTGCTGGTGTCGCTGCTGGAGATCCTGCGCGTGCCCAACCTGTTCAGCGGGCGCAACTTCGTGCCGCTGGCGCTGCTGTGGCTGATCTTCCAGATGGCCGGCCAGCCGGTGCGACGACGGTTGCCGCCGGTGCCGCGTGGTGTGATCCGTCCCGGTCCCCGCTGACGCTACGCCGCCATGCCGACCTCCATCCGCGCCACCGCGACCTATCTCCTGCTGATACAGGCCGGCAACTACCTGTTCCCGCTGCTCCTGCTGCCGCTGCTCGGAAGGGTGCTCGGGGTGAAGGAGTTCGGCGTGCTGGCCTACTGCCAGGCGCTGGCGCAGTACCTGATCCTGCTGACCGACTACGGCCACAATCTCACCGCCACGCGGCTGGTGTCGTTGGGGCGGGACGACCGCACGGTGGTCGACCGCGTGTTCTCGGCCACGATGGCCGCCAAGCTGACCCTGACGCTGGCCGCCGCGCTGCTGATGGCCGGCACGCTCGGGCTGGTGCCGAGCCTGCGCGAGCACTGGACCATCCTCGCGGCGGCCTTCGTCGGCGTGGTGGCCAACGCCTTCACGCCGATCTGGCTGTACCAGGGGCTGGAGCGCATGAAGGTGCTGGTGGTGCCGAATTGCATCGCCCGCGCGGTCAGCCTGGGGTGCGTGCTGATGTGGGTGCGCGGGCCGGGGGACGCCGCACTGGCGGCACTGGGCATTAGCGTTGGCACGGTGCTGCTGGCGGTGGCGGCGCTGTGGGGCATCCACCGGCAGCGGCTGGCGTCGCTGGTGGCCGTGTCGGTGCGCGAGGTGGCCATCTCGTTCCGCGAAGGCTTCCCGGTGTTTCTCTCGCTGGTGCTGGTGAGCTTCTACGTCACCTTCAACGCCATCCTGCTCAACTACTTCCACGGGCCGGTGGCGGTGGGGCAGTTCTCCATGGCGGACAAGATCCGCGTGGCGGCCCAGACCATCTTCACGGTGGTGGGCACGGCCTTCTTCCCGCGCATCAGCCAGTACAACGTCACGGACCCGGAGGCGGCGCGCGCCCTGCTGCGCAAGGCGACGCTGGCGGTGTTTGCCTGCGCCGGCGCGCTGGCCATCGGCATCGAGCTGTTTGCCGATGTCGGCATCCGCATGTGGCTGGGCGAGCCGTTCCACGACGCCATCCTGCTGCTGCGCCTGGAAGGCGTGCTGCTGCCGGTGACCAGCGTGGCCTTCGTCTTCGGCAACCTCGGCCTGCTGGCGCTGGGCCGCCACCGGCTGGTGCAGAACATCTACGCCGCCGTGACCGTGCTCCACCTGCTCTACGTGGTGCCGCTGGTGATGCTGATGGGCGCCCGGGGCACGGTGATCTCGATCATCCTGACCGAGGTGTTCGGCGCGCTGGCCTTCTTCATCTGCTACCGGCGCGAGGCGACTGCCCGCGCCACGGCCCGGGGCGTGGACCCTGTGGCGCCCATTCCCGCACCGCTTGAAAGAGCGACCTGAACAGACTTCACCACCATCGACCTGGGAGATTCAGACATGAACCGCAAAGGCATCATCCTGGCCGGTGGGTCCGGCACGCGGCTGTACCCGATCACGCAGTGCGTGTCCAAGCAACTGCTGCCGGTCTATGACAAGCCGATGATCTACTACCCGCTCTCCACGCTGATGACGGCGGGCATCCGCGAGATCCTGGTCATCTCCACGCCGCAGGACCTGCCGCGCTTCGCCACCATGCTGGGCGACGGCAGCCAGTGGGGGCTGGACATCCAGTACGCGGAGCAGCCCTCGCCGGACGGGCTGGCGCAGGCCTTCATCATTGGCCGGGACTTCGTCGGCAAGCACCCTTCGGCGCTGATCCTCGGGGACAACATCTTCCACGGCAACGACCTCGCCCGGCTGCTGGCGCGCACCAACCGGCGCGAGGAAGGCGCCACCGTGTTCGCCTATCACGTGGACGACCCGGAGCGCTACGGCGTGGTGGAGTTCGACGAGGACTTCCGCGCGCTGTCGATCGAGGAAAAGCCGGCCGTCCCGCGCTCCAGCTACGCGGTGACCGGGCTGTACTTCTATGACAACGCGGTGTGCGACATCGCGGCGGACATCCGGCCCTCGGCGCGCGGCGAGCTGGAGATCACCGATGTCAACTCGCGCTACCTGGAAGCCGGTAAGCTCGCCGTGGACATCATGGGGCGCGGCTACGCGTGGCTGGACACCGGCACGCACGACTCGCTGGTGGAGGCGGCGCTGCTGGTCTCGACGCTTCAGAAGCGGCAGGGCCTGATGGTGGCCTGCCCGGAGGAAATCGCCTACCGGCGCCGCTGGATCGATGCCGAGCAGCTCGGCCGGCTGGCCAAGCCGCTGGGCAAGAGCCACTATGGCAAGTACCTCCAACGGCTGATCGCCGAGACGCCGCGCGTGCGGTGAGTCCGCTACGTCCGAGGAGGGCTCATTGCTGCCGCAGCGCCGTGCGCACCTGCGGCATCCGGGTCCGGTCCGCGCCCGACACCTGCGGCGCGCCGGTCCCGTTGCAGCCGGTCAGGGCGATGCCAGTGCCGTCCAGCGTGTTGCCGTCGCAGGTCCAGGCGTCCGTCGGGCAGTTGCGCACCTGGAGGGACAGCGCCGCGCCGCCAATCGTCACGAACCGGTTGCGCGAGACCCGCACGTTGCACACATTGCCGACCGCCCGGAAGCCATCGTAAGTGGCGCGCGTGACCTGGTTGCCCGCCACCAGCACCCGCGCGACGCTGCCCGTCCCCGTATTGATGTCGATGGCCGCGTGGCCCGCCGCCAGCCGGTTGTTGCCCGGCTGCGTGGCGTTCTCGATATCCGAGATCATGTTGTCCGTCACCTGCACATTGGTCACGCCTGTCGTGCGGTAGCCGTCCTCCTGCGCGATGAGCACCGCCGCCGCCTTCTGCACCCCTTCGATCCAGTTGTTGGCCAGGGTCACGTCGGTGCCGCCGACGATGGACGCACCGCGCCCCCAGGCGTTGCCGGCCAGGTAGTTGGCGCTGATGAGGATGTTCTGGTTGATCGTGCCGTCGCGCTGGTAGCTGACGATGCCGATCATGTCGTCGCCGGTGGCGGTGACGGAGTTGTCCTGCACGAGCACGTCGCGCGAGCCGCCGGTGATGTGGATGCCATCGGCCAGCGTGCCGTTGACCTTGTTGCCGACCAGCGCGATGCTGTTGCCGCGCGAGACGAAGATGCCGGCGCTCGCCCCGCCACGGATGGTGACGTCGAGCACCTGGATGCCGTAGCCGTCCACGGAGACCTTGGCGGAGGTGGACGATTCGAGCCGCTGCGTGCCGGTGCCGACCAGCGTGACGCCGACCAGCGTGGCGTTGCGGCCGGTGATCTCCACCGCCTGCGCGTCCGGGCTGGTGGCGGTGAGCGTGGCGCCGTAGCCGGACACCACGACCTGCTCGCCACGGATGGCCAGCACGTTCCCCACGCGATAGTTGCCCGGCGCCAGCACGAGGCGCTGGCCCGGCTGCAGGCTATCCAGGGCCGCCTGCAGGGCAGCGGCCTGGTCGGCCCCGCCGGCTATCGGCTGGACCGCCACATCGGTTGTGGCGCCGACCGCGTCGATCGAGCCGCCCGGCGCCTTGCGGCTGCCAAGCCACAGCACGAGCGCCGCCAGCGCCACCGCTGTCAGTACGCTGGCCGCAGCGCCCTTGCGCTGGCGCCCCGTCATGTCGCCCGGCCTGCCGGGGCATCAGGCGAGACCTCCAACTCGATTGCGATAGTGCCCATGGCTTTGGTTCTCCGTCCACTCTCCGTCCAGACCGCTGGTTCGCCGTTGCATCATAGGCGCTGCGCTGGCCCGGGCCGGCCGCTTTGTCCGCCAGGACCGGGAACTTGGCGGATTTGGACGGAGAATCTGTTGCGTGGGCGTTGGGTGTGCGCTATCCGGCTGCCGTTGCCGCCGTCGCCATGGCCCGCTCCAGCACCCGCGCCACGTGCAGCGCCTCCCGGCCTGCACCATCGTGGATCTGATGTCGGCAACTCGTCCCATCGGCCACCACGAGAGTGTCGCCATCGGCCTTGCGCACCGCCGGCAGCAGCGACAGCTCCGCCATCTTCATCGAGGCTTCGTGATGCTCGGCCTCGTAGCCGAAGCTGCCGGCCATGCCGCAGCACGACGACTCCACCAGCTCGGTCTTCAGGCCCGGAATCCAGCCGAGCACCTGTTCCACGGGGCGTACGGCATCGAACGCCTTCTGGTGGCAGTGGCCGTGCAGCAGGGCCCGGGCCGTGCCGATGGGCTGGAGCGATGGGGCGAAGCGGCCGGCGGCGTGCTCGCGGACCAGGAATTCCTCGAACAGGAACGCGTTGTCCGCCAGTTGGCGCGCGGCGTCACCGTAGCCGTACTGGAGGAATTCGTCGCGCATCGACAGTAAACAAGACGGTTCGAGCCCCACCACGGCCACGCCGCGCGCGACGAAGGGCAGCAGCACGTCGAGCGCGCGCCGGGCCTCGGCCTTGGCTTCATCGACCAGACCTGCCGCCAGGAAGGTCCGGCCACAGCACAGCGGGCGCTCGCCCGGCACCGCCGACAGGTGCACGGTGTAGCCGGCCCCTTCGAGCACGCGCTGGGCCGCGCGGGCGTTCTCGGGCTCCATATGGTTGTTGAAGGTATCGACGAACAGCACCACCTCCTTGCCGCCCGCCGCCTTCGGCGTGTAGTCGCCCCCAAGGAAAGCCGCCTGCCAGCGCGGCAGCGAGCGCCGGGCGGACAGGCCGAACAGGCGCTCGCTCAGCGCCGGCAGTCCCGGCACGCGGTCACGCAGGTTGAACAGCCACGGCAGGCGGCTGGCCAGCCCGGCGTAGCGCGGCAGGAAGGCGACCATGCGGTCGCGCGCGCGCAGCTTGCCGGCCTTGGCGTGGGCGGCGCGGACTTCGATCTTCATCTTGGCCATGTCGATGCCGGTGGGGCAGTCGCGCTTGCAGCCCTTGCAGGAGACGCACAGGTCGAGGGCCTCCTTGACCGCTGGCTCCAGCAGCCCCTCCGGGCCGAGCTGGCCAGACAGCGCCAGCCGCAGCGTGTTGGCGCGGCCACGGGTCAGGTGCTGCTCGTCTCGCGTGACGCGGTAGCTCGGGCACATCGTGCCGGCGTCGAACTTGCGGCAGTGGCCGTTGTTGTTGCACATCTCCACGGCCGCCGCCAGCCCGCGCGCGGGGTCCAGCCCGGTGCCGGGCGTGCTCTCGGCCTCGGTCACCGGGTCGCGCGTGACATTCCACGCCGACCAGTCGAGCGCCGGCGTGATCGGCTTGACCGTATAGCTGGGCGGGAAGCGGAACAGCGCGGTGTCGTCCATCTTCGGCGTGCCGACGATCTTGCCGGGGTTGCAGCGGTTTTCGGGGTCGAACAGCGCCTTGACCTCGGCGAAGGCCTGGTTCAGCGCGGGGCCGAACTGCCACGCCACCCATTCGCCCCGGCAGATGCCGTCGCCATGCTCGCCCGAATAGGCGCCCTTGTATTCGCGGACCATCGCGGCGGCTTCCTCGGCAATCGCCCGCATCTTGGTGGCGCCGTCGCGGCGCATGTCTAGGATGGGGCGCACATGCAGCGTGCCGACGCTGGCGTGGGCGTACCACGTGCCGCGCGTGCCGTGCTTGTGGAAGACCTCGGTCAGCCGGGAGGTGTACGCGGCCAGATGCTCCAGCGGCACCGCGCAGTCCTCGATGAAGGACACCGGCTTGCCGTCGCCCTTCATGCTCATCATGATGTTCAGGCCGGCCTTGCGCACTTCCCACAGCGCCTTTTGCGGGCCGGCATCCGGCATCTCCACCACCGAGCCGGGCAGCCCCAGGTCGGCCATCAGCTCCACCAGCCGGGCCAGGCCGCGCACCGTGGTCTCGCGGTCTTCGCCAGCGAATTCCACCAGCAGGATGGCCTCGGGCTCGCCCACCAGCGCGCGCTCGATCACCGGGCGGAAGGCCGGGTTGTGGCGCGCGAGGTCGATCATGGTCCGGTCGACCAGCTCCACCGCCGCCGGCTGCAGGCCGACGATATGGCGGGTGAGTTCCATCGACTGGTAGAAGGTCGGGAAATTCACCACGCCGAGCGTCTTGTGCGTGGGCAGCGGCGCCAGTTGCAGCGTCAGGTGCCGGAAATAGGCCAGCGTGCCCTCCGAGCCGACCAGCAGGTGGGCGAGGTTGACGCTGCCGTCGGCAGTGTAGGGGCGTTCGTTCTGGGGATGGAACAGGTCGAGGTTGTAGCCGCCCACGCGCCGCAGTACGTGCGGGTACATCTCGGCGATGGCGTCGCGCTCCCGCTCGGCGATGCGCCGCACGCCATCGGCGATGGCGCGGTGCGGGGCGCCGTCCGCCGGCCAGCCGGCGTCGAAGCGCACGTCCTCGCCGCCGGCCAGGATCGCCTGGATGCCCAGCACGTTGTGCACCATGTTGCCGTACTGGATCGAGCGTGACCCGCACGAGTTGTTGCCGGCCATGCCGCCGATCGTGCACTGCGCCGCCGTGGAGACGTCCACCGGGAACCAGAGCCCGTGCGGCTTGAGCCAGGCGTTGAGGTGGTCGAGCACGATGCCGGGCTGCACGGTCACCGTGCGCGCCACCGGGTCGAAGTCGATCACCTGGTTCAGGAACTTGCTGTTGTCGATGACCAGCGCCTCGCCCACGGTTTGGCCGCACTGGCTGGTGCCGCCGCCACGCGGCAGCAGGGGCGCCTTGAAGTCGCGGGCGATGTCCAGCGCCAGCCGGGCGTCGGCTTCGTCGCGCGGCACGACCACGCCAATCGGCATGACCTGATAGATCGAGGCGTCTGTGGCGTAGCGGCCACGGCTGGCGGTGTCGAACAGCACGTCGCCGCGCAGCTCGGCGGCGAGCCGCCGGTACAGCGGCGACTGCGTGGCGGGTGACGATGCGGCGCCGGGCATGAAGCGCAGCGGCTGCACGCCGGGCGGCGTGGGGGTGGTAGGCAGGGCCATGGGCGGGGATGTCTCCGTGTGCATGCACTGGAGACGCCGTCGCCCTGGCCCGTGGCGCGCCGGCCTGCCGTCCGGAGACGGCGCGGCGCGCGCGGGGGTCAGGCGGCGGCGTCCTGTGCGCGTTCTAGTTCGGCGATCAGCGCGTCGTGCTTGTGTTGCAGGTGCGCGCGCAGGATGTCTCGCAGGGCGGCGCCGTCGCGCTTCGCCAGGGCATCGAGCATGGCGCCGTGCTCGCGCACGGCCAGATCCCATTTGTCCTGGTCGAAGTTGGAGCGGAAGCGCAGCGCCTGGATACGCAGGTTGATGCGTCGATAGGTCTCCTCGAGGATCGGATTGCGCGCCGCGGCGTTGATGGCGTCGTGGATGCGCCGGTTCAGCGCGTAGTAATTAGGGAGGTCCCGGCGCGCGTGGCACGCCAGCATCTCGTAGTGCATGGCACGGATCTCCACCAGCTCGGCGTCGGTGATGCGCTGGCACGCCAGCTCGCCGCTGGTGGCTTCCAGCGCGCCCATCATCTCGAACAGGTGGTCGATCGCTTCCTTGGACAGCACCACCACCTCGGCGCCCCGGTTTGGCAGCAGAGTGACCAGACCGTCACCCGCGAGCACCTTGAAGGCTTCCCGCAGCGGCGTGCGCGAAACCTGGAGCAGGTCGCACAGCACGCGCTCATTGAGCCGGGTGCCCGGCGCCAGCTCGCCTTCCATGATCATGGTGCGCAGGCGCTGGGCCACCGCCACATGCAGGATCTGGCGGTCTACGGCTTGCGAGGGAGTGGTCGGATTGGCGGTCATCAGGGATCGTGTGGCTTGACAGTATTGTATTCAAAACCTACTCTGGGGCAAGCACGAACTGCATTCCGGTGTCGTTGGCCACGTCCGGAACAGCGCGACGAACGGTCTGAAATCCTGATAAGTACTGATTTATAAGGACTTTTTGCGGAATGCGAGGCGCTTGCGCCGGGCAACATTATCCCGCATGCCGGACGCGCAGTGCATCCCCGATTTTTGAATACAAAATTCAAACCGAAGAACACGAGGCGACATGATCCGACTGAACTCCCATCCCAGCGGCCGGCACTTCCTGCAGATCCCGGGTCCGACCAACGTGCCCGACCGCGTGCTGCGCGCAATGGACTACCCGACCATCGACCACCGCGGCCCCGAGTTCCAGCAACTCGGCAAGAAGGTGCTGGCGGACATCCGCAAGATCTTCCAGACCGCCCAGCCGGTTGTGATCTATCCGGCATCCGGTACGGGCGCATGGGAAGCGGCGCTGGTGAATACGCTCTCCGCCGGCGACCGCGTGCTGATGTTCGAGACCGGCCACTTCGCCTCGCTGTGGAAGAAGATGGCCGACAAGCTCGGCCTGAATCCGGAATTCCTGGTGGGCGACTGGCGCCACGGCGTGGACGCCGCCGCCATCGGCGCGCGGCTGGCCGAGGACCGCAGCCACGAGATCAAGGCGGTCTGCGTGGTCCATAACGAGACCTCCACCGGCGTGACCTCCGACATCGCCGCCGTGCGCCGTGCGATCGATGCGGCCGGCCACCCCGCGCTGCTGCTGGTGGACACCATCTCCTCGCTGGGCTCGATCGACTATCGCCACGACGAGTGGGGCGTGGACGTGACCGTCTCCGGCTCGCAGAAGGGGCTGATGCTGCCGCCGGGCCTGTCGTTCAACGCGGTCAGCGCCAAGGCCGTGGCGGCGTCGGCCAGGTCCAAGCTGCCGAAGGCGTTCTGGGGCTGGGAAGAGATCATCGAAGCCAACAAGAATGGCTTCTGGCCGTACACCCCGGCCACGAACCTGCTCTACGGGCTGTCCGAGGCGTGCGACATGCTCCAGGAAGAGGGCCTGCAGAACGTGTTCGCGCGCCATCGCCGCCATGCCGAGGCCACGCGCGCCTGCGTGAACGCCTGGGGGCTGGAGATCCTGTGCCAGAACCCGGCCGAGTACAGCCCGGCGCTGACCGCCGTGGTCATGCCGGACGGCCACAACGCCGACGCGCTGCGCAAGGTGGTGCTGGAGAACTTCAATATGTCGCTGGGGCAGGGGCTGTCCAAGCTCTCCGGCAAGGTCTTCCGCATCGGCCATCTGGGCGATTTCAACGACCTGACGCTGATGGGCACCCTCGCCGGCGTGGAGATGGGTCTGGCGCTGGCCGGCGTGCCGCACCATGCGGGCGGCGTGCTGGCGGCGATGGAAAGCCTGCGCGCGGCCGCGCTGAAGCCGGCGCTGCGCGCCGCCTGATCCGGTCACCATCGACGTAGAAGAAAAAGACGGACCGCCCGGGATTCCCGGGACGGCCCGGCCGTACCGCCGATGCGCCAGCAGAGCGCACGGATCACACCAAAGGAGACAGACCATGACGTTGCGTTCCCCCGCACGCGCCGCCGCGCGTGCTTCGCTGCTCGGTATTGCCCTCAGTGTTTCATTTGCCGCTCCCGCGTTTGCCTGGGAGCCCACCAAGCCCGTCGAGATCGTGGTCCCGTTCAGTGCCGGCGGCGCCTCCGACCAGATGGCGCGCTCGATCCAGGGCATCATCGCCAAGCACAAGCTGATGGGCCAGCCGGTCATCGTGGTGAACAAGGCTGGCGCCAGCGGCGCCGAGGGCCTGATGGACACCAAGGCGTCCAAGGGCGACCCGCACAAGCTGCTGGTGACCTCGTCCGCGCTCTATACCGTGCCGATGGTCAGCCAGTTGCCGTTCAACTGGCGCGACCTGACCCCGGTGGCCATGGTGGCGATGGACGAATTCGTGCTGTGGACCAACGCCGAAGCGCCCTACAAGACCCCGACCGACTACATCGCCGAAGCCAAGAAGCAGCCCGGCAAGCTCAAGATGGGCGGCACCAGTTCCAAGCGCGAGGACCAGATCATCACCGCGCAGATGGAGCGCAAGGCCGGCGTGCGCTTCATCTACATCCCGTACAAGGGCGGCGGCGAGGCCGCTACGCAGCTTTCGGGCAAGCACATCGACTCCAACGTGAACAACCCGTCCGAATCGATCGGCCAGTGGCGCGCCGGCGAGCACCGCGCGCTGTGCGTGTTCGCGCCGTCGCGCATGCAGTACACGGGCAAGGTCACGGCCACGCAGAGCTGGGGCGATATCCCCACGTGCAAGGAAGCCGGGCTGGACGTGCAATACCAGATGCTGCGCGTGTTCATGCTGCCGGGCGGCGTCACGCCGGACCAGCAGAAGTACTACGTCGAGCTGATGCAGAAGGTGGCCGCCACGCCCGAGTGGAACGAGTACCTCGAAAAGAACGCGCTCAAGAACGAGTTCCTGACCGGCACCAAGCTGACCGAGTTCCTCCAGGCGGACGAGACCCGCCACAAGGACATCATCAAGGAAGCGGGCTTCGTGGCAGCACGGTGATGGTTTGCTCCCCTCTCCCGCGAGAAAGTGCGGTTCGGGGGGGCGGGTTGCTCCCCTCTCCCGCTTGCGGGAGAGGGGCCGGGGGAGAGGGGCGGCGCTGGCCGGAGCTGTAGCGCTGGAGCGCACCGACGGCTTCATCGATTGTGGCTCGGTGCTAGACCACCCCTCTCCCCGGCCCTCTCCCACTGAGGGGAGAGGGAGAAACCGCGGCACGGAATGATCCACTTGGGCGTCGCTGGTGGCGTCGCCCTTTCAATTGGGAGGTTCTAATGAGCGAGCATACCGACGCCACGGCCGCGCCGGCGGCCATCACGGTGCGCACGGCGGAGATCGCCGTGGCGCTGCTGATCGCCGCCGGCGCGGTCGTAGTCATGGTCAGCAATTACCAGATCGGCGCGGGCTGGGCGCCGGACGGCCCGCAGGCCGGCTACTTCCCGCTGCGCATCGGGGCCATCATCTTCGTGGCCTGCCTGGCCGTGTTGTGGCAGGCGTGGCGCACCGCGTCCGACGCCACCTTCGTCACCTGGCCGCAGCTGCGCCAGGTGGCGGTGATCCTGGTGCCGCTGACGATCTACATCGCGCTGATCAAGTTCCTCGGCATCTATGTGGCCAGCGCCATCTTCATCGCCGGCTTCATGCGGGTCATCGGCAAGTTTGCCTGGTGGCGTGCCGTGCTGACCGGCGTTGCCATCAACGCCGCGCTGTTCTGGATCTTCGAGATGCAGTTCCGCGTGCCACTGCCGAAGGGCCCGCTCGAAGCGGCGTTTGGTTTCTGAGGGGACGGGCGTGGAAGAACTCAACTCACTGATGGGCGGCTTCGCGGTCGCCATGTCGTGGCACAACGTGGGGCTGATGCTGGTCGGCATCCTGCTCGGCATCGTCGTGGGCGTGCTGCCCGGGCTGGGCGGCCCCAACGGCGTGGCCATCCTGCTGCCGCTGACGTTTTCGATGGAGCCGACCTCGGCCATCATCATGCTGTCCTGCATCTACTGGGGCGCGCTGTTCGGCGGGGCGATCACCTCGATCCTGTTCAACATCCCCGGCGAAGCCTGGTCCGTGGCGACCACCTTCGACGGCTACCCGATGGCCCAGCAGGGCGAGGCCGGGCGGGCGCTGACCTCGGCCTTCACGGGGTCGTTCCTCGGCGCACTGGCCGGCGTCCTGTTGATCACCTTCCTGGCGCCGCTGGTGGCGAAGTTCGCGCTGCGCTTCGGGCCGCCGGAATTCTTCGCGGTGTACTTCCTCACGTTCTGCAGCTTCGTCGGCATGGGCAAGGAAGCCAAGGCCAAGATCGTGATCGCGATGTGCATGGGCTTTGCGCTGGCGGCGGTGGGCATGGATACCGTCTCGGGCACGCTGCGCATGACCTTCGGCTCCACCGAGCTGCTGCGCGGGTTCGACTTCCTGGTCGCCGTGATCGGCCTGTTCGGCATCAGCGAGATCCTGATCACGATGGAGGAGGGCGTGGCCTTCCGCGGCAAGCGCGCCAGCATCGACCTCAAGGTGGTGCTCAAGACCTGGGCCGAGCTGCCGCGTTACTGGATGACGCTGATCCGCTCGTCGGTGATTGGCTGCTGGCTGGGCGTGACGCCGGGCGGCGCCACGGCGGCGTCATTCATGGGCTACGGCGTGGCCAAGCGCTTCTCGCGCAACCGCGAGAGCTTCGGGCGCGGCAATGTGGAAGGGGTGATCGCGCCGGAGTGCGCCGCGCACGCGGCTGGCACCAGCGCGCTGCTGCCGATGCTGGCGCTGGGCATTCCCGGCTCCGCCACGGCCGCCGTGCTGCTGGGCGGCCTGATGATCTGGGGCCTGCAGCCGGGGCCGCTGCTGTTCACCGAGCAGAAGACCTTCGTCTGGGGGCTGATCGCCAGCATGTACCTGGGCAACATCGCCGGGCTGATCGTGGTGCTTTCCACGGTGCCGCTGTTCGCCGCCATCCTGCGCATTCCGTTCGCGATCATCGCGCCGCTGATCCTCGTGGTGTGCGCCATCGGCGCCTTCACGGTGCACAACGCCATGTTCGACGTCTGGCTGATGCTGATTTTCGGCGTGATTGGCTACGTGCTGAAGAAGCTCGATTACCCGCTGGCGCCGCTGGTGCTGGCGCTGGTGCTGGGCGACCGCGCCGAGGATTCGTTCCGGCAGACCATGCTGATGTCCCAGGGCCAGATGGACGTGTTCTGGTCCAACGGCCTGGTCGGCACGATCATGGCGCTGGCCGTGGCGGTGCTGGTGTGGCCGGTGATCGGCGGGCTGGTGGAAAAGGGCCGGCGCCGGAAGGTGCAGCCGACTTGATCGGCCAACATCGTCAGCCGACGTAGTAGAGGATGCTGACGAACTGGCAGAAGCTGCCCGCCAGGACGAAAAGGTGCCAGATGCCGTGGAAGTGGCGCACGCGTTCGTCGAACAGGAAGAAGCCGATGCCGGCGGTATAGGTGGCGCCGCCGGCCACCAGCCAGTACAGGCCGGCGCGCGGCAGGGCGGCGGTGAGCGGGTCGAACGCGAAGACTACCAGCCAGCCCATGATCACGTAGATCGACAGGGACAGGATGCGCGTGCGGTGGCCGATCCACAGTTCCTGGATGATGCCGATGACCGCGAGGCCCCAGTTGACGCCGAACAGCGTCCAGCCCCAGGGGCCGCGCAGCGTGACCAGCGCGAACGGTGTGTAGCTGCCGGCGATGAGCAGGTAGATGGCGCAGTAGTCGAGCCGGCGGAAGATGTCCTTCGCCGGGCCGCGGATGCTGTGGTAGACCGTGGAGATGGTGTAGAGCAGGACCAGCGTGGTGCCGTAGACCACCGAGCTGACCACCTTCCAGGCATCGTGGTGCAGGGCCGAGGAAGTGACGAGCACTGCCATGCCGGCGGCCGCCAGGACCGCCCCCGCGAGGTGGCTGTAGCCGTTGAACCGTTCGCCGCGATACATCCCCGAAGCTCCGTTTCCGCGTTGGACCAGCCGGCATTTTGGCATGGATCAGGCGGGGGGATGTTGCGTCGCCGCAAATCGGACTAGTACGAAACGCCCTTTTTTCTCCCCGCTCCGGCTGGCGGCTGCGGGGAGAAACCCATCCCGTTACTTCATCGCCCGGAAGAATTTCAGCGTCCGCGCGTTGGCCTCATGTGCTGCATCCGCCACGTAGTGCACGCCGTCATTGCGGGCGAAGGCATGCTGGCAGCCCGGGTAGGTGTGGATCTCCACGTGCGGGCTGTCTTCCAGCGTCTCGATGATCTTGGCGCGGGCCTCGGCCGGCACGAATTCGTCTTCCTCGGCGATATGCATCAGCAGCGGCTTGGCGATGCGGGGCGCCTCGTCCAGGTGCTTGTCGATGCCGACGCCGTAGTACGACACCGCCGCATCGGCCCCGGTGCGCGCGGCCGTCAGGTAGGCCAGCAGCCCGCCCAGGCAGAAGCCGACCGTGCCCACGCCGCCGGTCACGCCCGGCTGCTGGCGCACGGCCTGGATGGCCGCGTCGATGTCCGCCACGCCCTTGTCCACGTTGAAGCCGTTGTACAACTCCAGCGCGCGCTTCCACTCGGCCTCGGTCTTGTCGGTCAGCTCGACATTGGGTTCCTGGCGCCAGTACAGGTCGGGGCAGATCGCCACGAAGCCTTCGCGCGCGAAGTTGTCGCAGGTCTCGCGCATGTCGGCGTTGATGCCGAAGATTTCCTGGATGACCACGATGGCCGTGCCGCGCGCGTTGGCGGCGTCCGGCGTGGCGAGGTAGGCGGCGAAACTGCCGTCCGGTACGGAAAGGGTGATGCGCTGGCCCATGGTTGTCTCCGGTGGTCGTGGGGGGATAGGTCCGCGAAGCTTAGCAAACGCTCATCGTTCATGTGGCGTGAAATGTTGTGAAGCGCGCGTCCCACGGCTTGCGTTTGCCGCCGCCATCGCCTTTGATGAAACGTTCCCGCCTGGCAGTTCACGCTCACCCCCCCTGTCCCACCCCCTTCAAGGAGCACGCATCATGGCTTTCGCAATCGCGCAGGACGGCACGGAGATCTATTACAAGGACTGGGGGCACGGCCGCCCCATCGTGTTCTCGCACGGCTGGCCGCTCTGCGGCGACGCCTGGGACGCCCAGATGCTGTTCTTCGTGCAGCAGGGCTTCCGCGTGATCGCCCATGACCGCCGGGGCCATGGCCGCTCCGGGCAGCCGTCCGGTGGCAACGACATGGACACCTATGCCGACGACCTGGCGGCCGTGCTGGAGAAGGCCGATGTCGGACAGGCCACGCTGGTCGGCCATTCCACGGGCGGCGGCGAGGTGGCGCACTACATCGGCCGCCACGGCACGCGGCGCGTGGCGCAGGCGGTGCTGATCGGGGCGGTGCCGCCGATCATGCTGAAGACCGCCGCCAACCCGGGCGGGCTGCCCATCGACGTGTTCGACGGCATCCGCAAGGGCGTGGCCGATAACCGCTCGCAGTTCTACAAGGACCTGGCGGTGCCGTTCCACGGGTACAACCGGGAGGGCGCCAAGCCGTCGCAGGGCACCATCGACAGTTTCTGGGCGCAGGGCATGGCGGGCGGCATCAAGGGCCAGTACGAGTGCATCAAGCAGTTCTCGGAGGTGGACTACACCGAGGACCTGAAGAAGTTCGACGTGCCCACGCTGATCCTGCACGGCGAGGACGACCAGATCGTGCCGATCGACGCCGCCGGGCGGCTGTCGGCCAAGATCGTCAAGGGGGCGGTGCTGAAGACGTATCCCGGCTTCTCGCACGGCATGTGCGTGGTCAATGCCGATGTGATCAACGCCGACCTGCTGGCCTTCGTCAAACAGTCGACCTGACCGCAGGCCCGGGGGGCAGACCGGTCGAACCATAAGAATTTTTGCGTTCATCGGTCTGAAAAGCGCTTTTTTCTGCTTTCGACAGCCGCCAGACTGTCGGCAGCAGCGCGTCCCCCGCCGTATTGCCCGAGGCCTCGCCCCTCCGCGCTGTCCCCTACCTATATAAGAAGACACCGGAGACAACATGACCCCCACCTACCGCGCCGTCCGGCGCCGCCTGCTGCTGGCCGGCCTTGCCGCGCCGCTGGCCGTCTCGATGCGTAGCGCGCTGGCTGCGTGGCCGGACAAGCCGATCCGCCTGGTGGTGCCCTATCCGCCGGGTGGGGCGACCGATGTGATCGGCCGCATCATCGCCAGCAAGCTCACCGAGGCGCTGGGCCAGCAGGTGGTGGTGGACAACCGGGGCGGGGCAGGCGGCAATATCGGCGCCGAGGCCGTCGCCAAGGCCGCGCCCGATGGCTACACCCTGCTGATGGGCGCGCTGACCTCGCACTCGACCATGGCCACGCTCGAAAAGGGCCGGCTGCGCTACGATCTCGTGAAGGATTTCGCACCGGTGATGGTGGTGGGCTCGGTGCCGCTGGTGGTGGTGGTGAACCCCAAGCTGCCGGTGCACACGCTGCAGGAACTGATCCAGTACGGCAAGGCGCATCCGGGCAAGCTGAACTATGCGTCGTCGGGCGCCGGCGCGCCGCAGCGCATGGCCGCCGAGATCTTCCGCAAGGAGGCCGGGATCGACATGGTGCACGTGCCGTATAAGGGCAGCGGCCCGGCGATGACCGACCTCGTGGCGGGGCAGGTGAACATGATGGTGGAAACCGCGCCGGCCTCGCTGCCGTTCATCAAGTCCGGACAATTGCGCGCACTGGCCGTGGCCGCGCCGGCTCGCATCTCCATGCTGCCGGACGTGCCCTCGGCCACCGAGGCCGGCATGCCCGCGCTGGACGTCAGTTCCACGTTCGGCGTGCTGGCGCCCACCGGCACCCCGCCGGCCGTGGTCGATCGGCTCAACGCCGCGCTGGCCAAGATGCTCGAGGCGCCGGACGTCAAGGAGCAGTTCCTGAAACAGGGCGTCTACGCGCTGGCGCCGACCTCCCCGGACAAGGCCGCCGACCGCCTGCGCACCGAGGTATCGCGCTGGGAGAAGGTGATTACCGATGCCCAGATCAAATCCGATGGTTGACCGCCATCGCCGATTTCCGAATTCTTTTTGATTGTTGTTCGCACACGCCGCATCCATGACTCAGAAACCCAAGGACTCCTCCTCCCCCGAATCGACGGAATCGACCCCATCGACGGATTCGACCCAGGGCCAGCCCGGCGCCACCGGCTTGCGCAAGGGCCTGACCAACTATGGCGACCAGGGCTTCTCGCTGTTCCTGCGCAAGGCGTTTATCAAGGGCTCGGGCTATACGGACAGCGCGCTTGATCGACCGGTCATCGGCATTGCCGACACCGGGAGCGCGTACAACCCGTGCCACGGCAACATGCCGCAGCTGCTGGAGGCCGTGAAGCGCGGGATCATGCTCGCGGGCGGGCTGCCGATGGCCTTCCCGACCATCTCCGTGCACGAGAGCTTTGCCGCGCCGACCAGCATGTACCTGCGCAACCTGATGTCGATGGACACCGAGGAGATGATCCGCGCCCAGCCGATGGACGCGGTGGTGCTGATCGGCGGCTGCGACAAGACCGTGCCGGCCCAGCTGATGGGCGCCGCCTCGGCCGGCGTGCCGGCCATCCAGCTAGTGACCGGGGCGATGCTGACCGGCTCGCACCGCAGCGAGCGCGTGGGCGCGTGCACGGACTGCCGCCGCTACTGGGGCAAGTTCCGCGCGGGCGAGATCGACGCCGAGGAGACCGCCGACGTCAACAACCAGCTCGTGGCCAGCGTCGGCACCTGCTCGGTGATGGGCACGGCCAGCACCATGGCCTGCCTGACCGAGGCGATGGGCATGAGCCTGCCCGGCGCGGCCACGCCGCCCGCCGTGACGGCAGACCGCATCCGCATTGCCGAGCTGACCGGCGCGCGCGCGGTGCAGATGGCGCGCGAGCGGCTGACCATCGACCGCATCCTGACCCCGGCGGCATTCGAGAACGCGATGCGGGTGCTGCTGGCCATCGGCGGGTCGACCAACGGCATCGTCCATCTGGCGGCCATCGCCGGGCGCGTGGGGCTGGACATCGACATGCAGGCGCTGGACCGCATGGGCCGCGAGACCCCGGTGCTGCTCGACCTGAAGCCGAGCGGCCAGCACTATATGGAGGACTTCCACAAGGCCGGCGGCATGGCCACGCTGCTGCGCGAGCTGAAGCCGCTGCTGCGGCTGGACGCGCTGACAGTCACCGGCCGCACGCTGGGCGAGGAGATCGAGGCGGCCGGCCCCGGCTTCGCCCAGGACGTGGTGCGCACGATGGCCGCGCCGATCTATCCACAGGGCGGCATCGCCGTGCTGGCCGGCAACCTGGCGCCGGGCGGCGCCATCATCAAGCAGTCGGCCGCCGATGCCCGCCTGATGGAGCACGAGGGCCGTGTGGTCGTGTTCCAGGACTCGCAGGACCTCGTCGAGCGGATCGATTCGGATGACCTCGACGTGACGGCCGACGACATCCTCGTCCTGCGCAACATCGGCCCGAAAGGCGCCCCCGGCATGCCCGAGGCCGGCTATATCCCGATTCCGCGCAAGCTGGCCCGCGCCGGCGTGAAGGACATGGTGCGGATTTCGGACGGCCGCATGAGCGGCACCGCGTTCGGCACGGTGGTGCTCCATGTGACGCCCGAGGCTGCCGTGGGCGGCCCGCTGGCGCTGGTGCGCACCGGCGATCGTATCCGCCTGAGCGTGAGCCGGCGTGAGCTGAGCCTGCTGGTATCGGACGAGGAACTGGCGCAGCGGCGCGCGGCATCGGACTGGATCGAACCGAGCGCGCCGCGCGGCTACCTGAAGCTGTTCCTGCAGACGGTGACGCAGGCCGACCAGGGGGTGGATTTCGACTTCCTGCGCGCGGCGGAGACCCGTGGCAAGACGCCGGAGTAGGGGGGTGTCCGGGGGGTGTCAGGTCCGGGTGGTCCGGAACAGCGCGCGGGCCTCGTCGAGCAGGGCTTCGGCCAGCGAGGCGCGGGGCCCGTGCGTGGCCCATATCAGGCCCACGCGGCGCACCGGCGCGCGGTCCGGCAGCGGCAGGCGGGCGATCTTGAGCGGGCCGTCCCACATCGGCGCCCAGTCCGGCACCAGCGCCACGCCGAGCCCTTCGCTCACCAGCGCGGCGATGACCATCAGGCCATCGACCTCGAGCCGCTGGTGCGGCCGGATATCGTGGTCGCGCAGGTAGCGGTCCGCGAGCTGCCCGCCCAGTACGGAGCGGTCGTAGCGGATGAACGGCTGCGTGGCCAGCAGCACGTGCGGGTCCTGCCCGGCCAGCGCGGCGGGCGCCACCACCACCAGCGGTTCGGCGATGAATTCGGCCCACTGGTAGCCCTTGGCCACCGCGAACTGCGGCTCCACCACGATGGCGGCATCGAGTTCGCCGCGCACGAGGCTTTCGCACAATTCGATCGACCGGCCCGGCTTGACGAACAGGTTGACGTCCGGATGCCGCCGGTAGAGCTGGCCCAGCAGCGGCGGCACGATGCTGCCCATCGCCGTCACGAACGAGCCGAGCCGGAATTCGCCCAGCGAGGCGTCGCCGCTGGCCACGGTGCTCATGTCGCGCACATCGCGGATCACCTGCCGCGCGCGCTCCAGAATGCGGATGCCGGCCTCGGTCGGCACCACCGAGCGGCCAGCGCGCCGCACCAGGGGGACGCCAATCTCCTCCTCGAGCGCATGCAGCCGGGCCGCGATGGCGGCCGGCGTGAGGTCGAGCCGGCGCGCCGCTTCCGCGAGCGAGCCGACATCCACCACCGTCACGAAGCTTTGGAGAAATCTGACATCCATGCCGTGATGCTAACAAATCCCATGACCTTGAAGGGGACGCCGCTTGGGGCTACCCTGACGCTCGCTTTCCCTGACTACCCCCCCAGGAGCCACCATGCCTTCCCCCGCTTTCACCGCGCTGACCGCTGACGCACGCGGCGTCTTCCCCATCGCCCCGACGCCGTTCTTCGACGATGGCACGATCGACATCGCCTCGATCGACCGCCTGACCGACTTCTACCTGGCCTGCGGCGCCACCGGCATCACCGTGCTGGGCCAGCTGGGCGAGGCGCCCAAGCTGGAGCACGCGGAATCCGTGGAGGTGGCCGCGCAGATGATCCGCCGGGCGGGCCGGCTGCCGGTGGTGGTGGGGGTGTCGGCGCCCGGGTTTGCCGCCATGCGCGCGCTGACCCGCGAGGTGATGGAGCGCGGCGCGGCCGGCGTGATGATCGCCCCGCCCAACACGCTGCGCACCGATGACCAGATCGTCGGCTATTACCGCCAGGCCGTGGAGGCCATCGGCGCCGACGTGCCGTTCGTGATCCAGGACTACCCGCTGACCTTCTCGGTGCAGATGACGCCCGGCGTGATCCGCCGCATCGTGCAGGAACTGCCTTCGTGCGTGATGCTCAAGCACGAGGACTGGCCCGGGCTGGAGAAGATCTCGACGCTGCGCGGCTTCGAGAAAGACGGTTCGATGCGCCATATCTCCATCCTCTGCGGCAACAACGGCCTGTTCCTCGACTACGAGATGGAGCGGGGCGCCGACGGCGCCAACACGGGCTACTGCTTCCCGGACATGCTCTGCGACGTGGTGCGCCTCTCCGCAGCCGGCCAGCGCGAGGCCGCGCACGACCTGTTCGATGCCCACCTGCCGCTGCTGCGCTACGAGCAGCAGCCCGGCGCGGGGCTGGCGGTGCGCAAGTACGTGATGATGCGGCGCGGCTTGCTGACCTCGGCCGCCCAGCGCAAGCCGGCGGCGGCGATGACGCCTACCGCCAGGTCGGAGGTCGACCATCTGCTGGTGCGTCTGGCACGGCACGACGCGCGCGCGGCTGCGGCGCTCGGCTGAAGCAGGCTTTCCCCAAGGATTCTCGGACTCGTCCTATATCGCTAAGCCGCATTGGTTGGTAATGTGACGCGATACGTGCCTGCCAGGCATGCCATTCGCATTTGCTCGTCGCAATCAATATGAAGCAGGATGGATTTACTTTGGGGATTCGGCAATGGGAGACAGGGCTAACCTGATGCGCACGCTCGTATCGTTCGCACTCCTGCGTGAGGCAGAGCGCAAGGTCTTCATCTCGCAGATGAACGAATTCCTGCTGGCCTCCCCGAAGATCCGGCAGCGCATCGTGGAAGAATGGCGCGAGCATGCCGAGGGCCACAGGAAGCCCACCGCCGGCCCAGCGGGGGATTGCAATACATCAGGCCTGTTATGAGTCGCTACGGTATCCGGGTCATCTTTGCCGATGACCATCCTGTGCTCACGCTTGCAAACCGCCATGTCGTCGCCGCCGTTCCCACCATTGCCTGTGTGGGCGACGCGCGCAATTCGACCGAACTCGTCGATCTGCTACAGCGTACGCCCTGCGACGTGCTGGTCACGGACTACGCCATGCCCGGCGGCGAATACGGCGACGGGCGAACGCTGATCTCGTTCCTCACGCGCCGCTATCCAGCGCTCAAGCTCGTGGTCATGACCATGATGGACAACCCGATGGTGCTGCGCTCGCTGTTCAGCCAGCGCATCCACTGCGTCGTCAGCAAGTCCGACGACCCGGGCCACGTGGTGCCGGCCATCCATGCCGCATTCCGTGGGGATCGCTATGCCTCGCCGCGCGTGGAATCGCTGCTGGAGGCCTGGCCGGTCACCGAAGGCAGCGGCGACGACGCACGGCTGCGGGCACTCAGCCAGCGGGAACTCGAGGTGGTGCGCCTGTTCGTCTCCGGCATGACCGTCTCCGAGATCGCGGCCGTCCTGCGGCGGACCAAGCAGACCATCAGCACGCAAAAGCTCAACGCGATGCGCAAGCTCGGCATCGACCGTGACGGCGACCTGTACCGATACGCGAACGAGGTCGGGCTGGTGGCGAGCGTGTCGGGCGCGGCCTAGTGGCTAACGTCGTCAAGCAACGCGAGCGAGGCGGCACAGCGGATCAACTCCATGTCGTTCCGGAGCCCCAGTTTCTGCATGGCGCGGTTCTTCTGGGTGCTCACCGTCTGCTTCGCCTTGTGCGTCCTGGCGGCGATCTCGCTGATCGTCATCCCGGACACATAGAGCCGCACCACCTCCATCTCCCGCGCCGATAGCCCGCCGCCCGGCGCAGCGAGCAACCGGCCGATGGCTGGCGAAAGGTACGCCACACCGCGCCGGGCTTCGCGTATCGCCGTGACGATATGCCCCACTTCGTCGAACTTGCTGACGATGCCCGTCATGCCGCGCGCAAGAATGGCGCGGACTAGCACCGGGTTCTCCTGCGCCAGCAGCACGACGGCGGCAATGCTCGGATACGTGCGCCGCAGGTATCGCAATAACGCCATGCCATCCATGTCATCCCGGCCGCGCATCGAGTAATCGACGAGCACCACGTCGCATTCGAATGCACGCGACGACCGTTCGAACTCCTCGGCAGTCGCGTGAATGCCCACGAGTTCCAGCTGCGGAGACGTGCTGGTGATGTGCTCCACGCCGAGTCTGGCCAAGGGCCGGTCGCCCGCAAACACGACCCGGATGCGCTGACCTGACGCGAAGTTCAGTTGATGCATGGCGATGTGTGTCCGATATGGAAGGTCTGAAACGGCCGGATTGTAGAGGGCCGCGACGCGCTCGCACATCGGAATTCTCCGAGAAATGCGACCACTTCTCCTGATACGCCCCATGCGTCACTGGCGTGGCGTCGAAAGGCGCGCGAACGCATTGGAAAAATCGGACTAGTTCAATAGATTGCCCGGCGCCGGCTTGCTAGTCTTCGTTCTCTGGAAAACTCTTTCCAGCCTCGAACGGCGCCATGAACGAAACAGATGCAGCACGCGAGGAGGGCGCGGTGTCCATGTCCTCCGATTACAGCGACTTGGTCGCGTTGGCCATGGGCGGCGCGCAGGATGTGCCGCCGCTGCCGGATACCGCGCTGGTACGGCACGCTTCCGACGCCAGCCTGCCACTCGCCGACCTCGACGCCTCCGACGTGCTCGGGCAGCTTGCTGTCGAGTACCGCGAGGCGCTGATGTCCGTTGGGCAGGTGCCGAAGCGGCTCAAGCGCCTGGGAGCCGGGTGCGCGTCCGGTCCGCTTCCCCCCGATCCGCTTCGTCTGAATACGAAGGCGACCTCCGCCGTCTGCCTGTTCGACGATCTGCTTGGGCCGCGCCGCATCGACCGCGTGCTGGACAGCCTCGACAGCTTCGGCGCGCAGCAACTGTTTTCGCCGCCGCCCCGGCACGAGATCCTGAGACTCTTCGCTGCCCGCCATCAACAGACACGCCGCACAGGCCAGTTCGCGCTGCTGGCACGCCAGGAGCACCATGCATCGAGCATGGATAGCTGCCTCGCCATGCCGGATATCGCGGCCGACACGTCCGACGACACGGGAGAACGCCATGCCACCACGTGATGGCGGGTTCCGCAACGCGTACCTCCCCTCCCTGCTGGATCGCCTGCAGGACGATGCCCCGCAGCAACGCAGCGAGCCGGCCGAGGCCTACGCCCCGGACGAGCGCGGCATGCGTCGCATCATCCAGCGCGATCTGGGCCTGTTGCTGAATACCACCAACCTGAACGAGGAACTCGACGCCGAGGCCTACCCCGAGGTGGCGAACTCGGTCGTCAACTACGGCATTCCGCCGCTCTCCGGCGGGTTCGCCACGGAAATGACCTGGGAGCGGCTTGAGGAGCGGGTGCGTACCGCGATCGCCCGCTTCGAGCCCCGGCTGATTCCGGACACGGTACGGCTACGCCCGCTGCGCGACACTTCCGCACGGCGCTACAACAAGATGATGTTTGAAATCGAGGCGCTGATGCAGTGGACGCCCTATCCGCTCGAATTCCGCATCCAGAGCGTGTTCGACCTGGAACTGAGCAAGGTCTCGCTCCAATCGGGCCATACCCCGGGATCGGCAGGCTGACATGGATCCGAAGTTTCTCGAGTACTACAACCGCGAGCTGACCTACCTGCGCGAATCGGCAGGCGAGTTCGCCGCACAGCATCCGAAGATTGCGCGCCGGCTGGGCATGGAGGGCATCGAAGTCGCCGACCCCTATGTCGAGCGGATGATCGAGGCGTTCTGCTTCATGTCCGCCCGCACGCACCTGAAACTGGATGCGGAATTCCCGCGCTTCACCCAGCGGCTGCTTGAAGTCGTCTACCCGAACTACGTGGCGCCCACGCCTTCGATGGCGGTGGCGCGGCTGCATCCGAGCCTGCGCGAGGGCGAGTTCAGCCAGGGATTCAAGGTGGCACGCCATAGCGTCATGCGCTCCGCAGTCCCGCCCGGCGAGCAGACTGCGTGCGAGTTCCGCACCGGGCAGGACGTCACGCTCTGGCCGATCGAGATCGTCGATGCGCGGCTGACCGCCGTACCGCCAGATCTCCCGGAAACGGGGCATCTGCTCCGGCACCGCCAGTTGCGCGGCGCGCTGCGACTGCGGTTGCGTACGGTTGGCGACATTCGATTCAACGAGATCAAGGGGCTGGATCGGCTTCCGCTCTATATCGACGGCGACGAACGCATTGCTTCGCACTTGTTCGAGCTGATCCATGCGGGCGCGGTCGCGTCCGTGGTGCGGCCGGAGGGCGTCACCGATCATGTGCGATGCCATGTCGTGTCCAGGGCACCGGTCGCGTTCGAAGGCTTCGAGCCGGACCAGAGCCTGCTGCCGCTGCGCTGGAACAAGTTCAGCGGGCATAACCTGCTCCAGGAATACTTCTCTTGCCGGCAACGCTTCTACTTCTTCGTGCTGACGGATCTGGCGAAGGGCCTGTCGCACGTGGACGGCAAGGAAGCGGAGATCGTGCTGCTGCTGGACCGTATGCCGGACGAACTGGGCGTGCATGTCGATGGCAGCCGCTTCCTGCTGTTCTGTACGCCAATCGTCAACTTGTTCCCCCGACGCACGGACCGTGTGGAGGTCGACCGCAGCCTGACGGATTTCCATCTAGTGGTCGATCGCGCACGTCCGCGTGACTACGAGGTCTACTCGGTCTCGCGCGTGTTTGGGCAGAGGGCGGAGACCTCGACGGAGATCCAGTTCAATCCGCTGTACCAGACCCTCCACAGCGACCTTGGCAACTATGGCCGGTACTTCTCGGTGCGGCGAGAGCAGCGCATGCTGTCCGGCGATGCCCGCAAGTACGGCACGCGCACGGCCTATATCGGCACGGAGGTGTTCCTGTCGCTGGTGGACCAGGCCGAAGCGCCATATGCCGACGATATCCGCTACCTGTCCGTGGAGGCGTGGGTGACTAACCGCGACCTGCCGCGCCTGATGCCGCGCGGCGTGGGCGGCCATCTGACCATGCCTGATGCGGTGCCGCTCGAGGCCGTCAGCCTCGTCCATGCGCCGAGCGCTCCGCGCGCACCCTACGCGAGCGACGAAGCCGCGTGGCGGCTGATCCGCCAGCTCAGCTTCAACTACATGCCGCTGTCGGAACTCGATCATGGCGAAGGCGCGCAGGCGCTGCGCAACATGTTGCGCCTCTTCGTGACCAGCAGCGAGCGCGAGCAGATCGCGCAAGTCGAGAGTCTGGTCGGCGCGAAGACCCAACCCGTGGTGAGCCGCCTGCCGGGCCATGGCCTGCTGGTGTACGGGCGCGGCGTACGCTGCGAGCTGACGGTGGACGAGAACGGCTTCTCCGGCGCCAGCCCGTACCTGTTCGGCCTGATCCTGGAGCACTATCTCGCGCGCCACGTGGCGATCAACGTCTTTTCGGAAACCGAACTGCACTCGATGCAGCGGGGCCTGATCACGCGCTGGGCGCCCCGGATGGGAGGTCGCGGTGCGGTATAGGGCCGTGGAAGCGTCCCCGAATGCGGCGTTGCAGCCGGATGCCCTGCGCGCATGGTTCGACCACGGCCGTCCGTGGAAGTCGGGCTTCATGAGCCTGATGCGCGCGATTGCCGCGCGCGACCGGAACCGTCCTGCGCCGGGGTCTGCCGACCTGCCGTCTCAGGAGACCTACCGCATCGGCCAGCGCCCGGTGCTCGCCTTCCCGCCACGGGAAGTCGCGTCGCTCGACACGCGGCACGGACGGCTCGACATCCGCCTATTCGGCCTGGGCATCTGGGGCCCGCAGGGTCCGCTGCCGCTGCATGTCACCGAGTTGGCGTATCACCGGTCCGTCGCGCTCCAGGACCGGACTCTCGAGCACTTCGCCGACCTGTTCCACCATCGCGCACTGTCGCTGTTCTATCGCGCCTGGGCTGCGGGCCAGTCCACCGCCGCACTCGACCGGCCTGACGAGGAGCGGTTCTCGTTCTACGTCGCCAGCCTGATGGGAACGGATCAGGACGAAGCGCGCCAGAGCTGCCTGCCTACCCACGCCCGTTACGGCGCGTCGGCGCACATTGTGCGCGAGGCCCGGAACCCTGAGGGCATCGCGGCCACGCTGTCGCAGTACTTCGATGTGCCGATTGCGGTCGAGGAGTACGTGCCGCACTGGATTCGCGTCGACGCGTCCGGCCATTGCCGGTTGGGGCTCCCGGGCGCTTCGTCCTTCATGGGCGAGGCGGCGATGCTCGGCGAGCAGATTGCTGACCGGCAGCACAAGTTCCGGCTTGTGATCGGCCCGCTCGACTTCCTCCACTACCAGCGGCTTGCGCCGCGTGGCGAAGACTTGCGCACACTGGTCGAATGGGTGCGTGCCTTCATCGGCTACGAGTACGACTGGGAGATCCAGTTGCTGATCAAGCCAGAAGAGGTGCCAGCGCCGCACGTGGACGGGCGTCAGCGGCTTGGGCACTCGATCTGGCTGGGCGAGTGCGACCCGGCGCAACCCGTGTCCGGCATGGTCTTCGAGCCGGAGGCCTACGCGGCATGACCGAGAACCTCCCCATGACAATCCAGAACCTGGCACCCGCCGCGACGTCGCGCTACGACGACCTGCTCGAACCGGCTTCGGACGCAGCCGCCTGTGGTGATGACCTGGAATACGATCCGGCCTTCATCATGCTACAGGCCGCTGTGGCGCCGTCGGCGCCCGTGCAATACGGTGACTTCGTCGAGACGCCAGCGTCGGTCAACTGGGCCGAGGCCGAGCGCGAGTGCGAAGCGCTGCTGGCCCGAACCAAGGATCTCCGCGTGGCCATCATCCTGCTGCGCGCCGCCGTGCGGCTGCGCGGCGCGGCAGGTCTGCGCGATGGGATGGTCTTCCTCCAGGCCCTGCTGGAACGATATGGCAGCCGTCTGCATCCGTTACCGTACTTCGACGGCGAGTGGGATCCCGTCACGTTCGCCAATGCGCTCGCCGCGCTGGCGGACGCGGAAGGTGCGCTGGCCGATGTGCGGGAGATTCCGCTACCCAAGGCGGCCGGCGCGCAGTTGCAGCTGCGCGATATCGAGAAAGCACTGGCGATGCCGCGCCAGAAGGACGCACTGGCGCCCGAAAGCGTGACGCGCATGCTCAAGGAGCTGGCCGCACGCGGCGAAGCGGTCGTGCTGGCGCTTGGCGAAGCCCACGGCCGGTTGGCGCAGATTGCTGCATGGGCCACGAGCGGACTGAAGGCCGACGCGCCCAACCTCGCCCCGCTTTCCCGACTGCTGCAGCCATTCAGCGAGATCGATCGGCTGGTCGAGCCCGCGCCAGCGGCACAGCCGCCGGCACCCGTGGCTGAGATGCAGGCTGGGCGAGCGAGCGCGCCCGACCTTCCCAACCCCGTTCCGCGTGCCACGACGCCGCCGCCACACGCCGCACCCACCGCCACCACCGTCCCCACCGCCCCGGCAATGGACCGATGGACCGCACTCGCCACCATACGGCAAGTGCGGGAGTGGTTCGAAGACAACGAGCCAAGCAGCCCCGTGACCGTGATGCTGCGCGAGGCGGAGCGCATGGTCGGCAAGCGGTTCTCCGAACTCGCTCAAAGCATTCCCCTCGACCTGCTGTCGAAGTGGGACGCCGTGGACAACTGAAATGGCCCCAACGGGCACTCCCATTAACGCATCGGACGACAAGCCGGTCAGCCGGCGGTGTCGCCCGCAATCTCGACAGGTACTGTGATGAAAGGCTATACCAAGGGCTTCGCCGCGTTGCTGGGGCTTGGGCTCCTGCTGCCGGCGGGTGGCGCAATGGCGGCATGTAGTCAGGTGACACAGGCGGACATCGATGAGTGGACCGCAAAGGGACTGCCGAACATCGATGTCATCCAGAGGGAAGTCAGCTTCCATGTGACGTTTCCCTCGGCGATTGAGGTCAGGCCAGATCTTGCAGTTGGCGAGACGTTCGGCAGCGGGGCGTCCGAGAGCTTGGGACGCAGCACGGCGCTATTGAATTGCGATTGGCGCTCGGGCGGACAGGTTCGCTATGCATTCGTGAGCGCGAAGCAGCAAACCGCCTTTCCGGGGGTGGTGGAATCCGGTCTCAAGGGGATCGGCATTCGCCTCAGCTACGTCCGAAGCTCGGGGACAGTCAGCACCTTTCCCTTCATCGTGAACTTTGGGCCGGCGGAACCCAATCAGCCGTACTTCCCGGGCTTCCGTTCAGGGCTGCGGATGGTGGTCGATTTTGTGAAGACAGGAGAGATGGACGCCTCGTCGACGTTCAGCGCCGCGAACATCGCCACGGTCGCCGGCGATGGTTCGGGCGGGCCGGTTATCCGGGTATCCAACGGTAGTACGCGGATCAACGTGTTGCCCAGTTGCAGCCCAAGTACACCCAGCCGAAATGTCGATTTCGGTACATTTGGTGCCAACAGTGTCTCGCAGATAACGGGGCCCACGCGACCGATCAACTTTGAAGTGACATGCATCGGCCCCGCGTCGCCCAGATCGATCACGGCCAAGCTCACCGGCACCCCGGACACGGAAAATCATTCGCTGCTCAGGAATACCGGCGCGCAGCACCTCGGCATCCGGATCAAGGATCGCGATAGCGATACCGTGCTCAGGCCCAACGACAACGCCAGCGTCATCAACAAGCCAGGTAACACGAAGCTCTTCACATACAACCTCGATGCCACCGTGCTGCGAACCGGGACGCAGACGCCAACCGCTGGTCTGATCAATGCCACTGCCGTGTTCACCATGGCGGTCAACTGAAGGCGACGGTGAGGGCGGCAACGTGATGGAGGAGAGCATTTTCGTGCAGGTGGCGAGCTATCGGGATCCGCAACTGATCCCGACCTTGCACAGCCTGATCAGGCAGGCGTCGCGGCCGGAACGCCTGCGCGTGGTGGTGTGCTGGCAGCACGGCCTCGACGAGATGATCGGCAAGTTCTTCGCGCATGGCTTCTCGCATTGGCAAGTGGTGATGCATGAAGGGCTCACCGTGCATCGGCTTGTGCTGGCGGAGGCGACGGTTGAACTGATCGATGTGCCCGCCATGGAAAGCCAGGGCGCCTGCTGGGCGCGGAACCTGATCCAGCAGCAGTACGCCGGCGAAGCCTATACCTTGCAGATCGACTCTCACCATCGTTTCGTCCAGGGATGGGACAGGATGGCCATCGACATGCTCGAGTCGCTGCGCGATGAAAGCGAGAAACCGGTGCTGACTGCCTATCTGCCAGCTTTCGAGCCGGCGGACGATGACCCGTCGCGCCGCGGCCAGCATCCCACCTCCCTCATTTTCGACCGCTTCGTCGCGGCCGGGGCGCTGCTTGTGGCGTCGCGCCGGATGCCGGACTGGCAGGCGCAGACCAAACCGCTCAAGGCTCGCTTCTATAGCGCGCACTTTGCCTTTGCCGACGGGAATTTCTCGACGACTGTCCAGCATGATCCCGAGTACTTTTTTCACGGCGAGGAGATCTCGATTGCCGCGCGGGCCTTCACCCATGGGTATGACCTGTATCACCCGCATCGTGTGCTCGCCTGGCATGAGTACACGCGCGACTATCGCGCCAAGATGTGGGATGACCACACGCCCGAGAACCAGGCGCTTGGGCTGGTGAAGACTGCGTGGTTCGAGCGTGACAGACTCTCACAGGCGCGCAATCGCGCCCTGCTCGGCGTGGACGGCGCGAGCGCTGAGGGCACCGATTTCGGTCCGTATGGATTCGGACAAGTACGAACACTGGCTGAGTACGAGGCCTATGTGGGCGTCAGCTTCGATCGGCGCGCCGCCACGCCGGAAGCGTTGCGTGGCGATCCTCCCTCGCCCGGTGCGGCACATCCTGAAACTGACCTCGCACTCCTGCGCTGCTCCCATGACGTGGCCGTCGAACTCTATCTCGGCGACCTCGACAGCCTGTCTGGCTTGAAGCACATCGCGTTCACGGTGCTCGCGGCGGATGGCGGAACGCTCCACGACGACCTCCAGCCCGCCACGGGATTACCGCAGCTCCTCGCCGAGCACAACGGCTGGCTGTCCCGGCGACTCCTCTTCCAGTCCGGCGCCGACGGCACCCCGGTCCGCTACATCGCCAGATTCGTCAATGCAGACGACGTCACCGTGCACGAGCTGGCGCGCGACGTGCCGCCCTACGGCGCCCCCGCCTCGACCTGAACACCGCCCATCGGCGGACCCATTCCCTTCCCGGCATCTGCCGTTAGACCATGACCCCATCCAGAAAGACCCTGTTCGGCAAGCTCGGCGAAACGATGTTTCGCGGCATCGAGTCGGCCACAACGTTTTGCAAGCTCCGCGGCAACCCTTACGTCGAACTGGCGCATTGGCTGCACCAGATCCTCGCGCTGCCGGACAGTGACATGCACCGCATCTGCCGCCATGGCGGCGTGGACCGCGAGAAGCTCGACGCGGATCTGGTCCGAACACTCGCCGGCTTGCCTTCCGGCGCCAGCTCGATCAGCGATTTCTCGAACCATATCGACATCGCCATCGAGCGCGCGTGGGTGGTTGCGACACTCGAGTTCCGTGACCTGCGCGTGCGCGGCGCCTGGCTCATGGCGGCGCTACTGAAGTCGCCGGAGTTGCGGCGCGTACTGCTGTCGATTTCCCCCGAGTTCGCGAAGATCGGTGTGACCGATCTGAATGCCATGCTGCCGGCCTGGATCATCGACTCGCCAGAGGAAGGGGACTCGGCCTACGAAAGCTCCGACTTCCCGGCGGCGATGCCTGGCGTCGCGTCCGGCGCCATCGGAGACGCCTCGGTGGCCGGCTCCCCCCTGGAGCAGTACTGCGTGGACCTGACTGCCCGCGCGCGCGCCGGGGAGGTGGATCCGGTGATCGGGCGGGAACTGGAGATCCGCACGATGATCGACGTGTTGGTCCGCCGCCGGCAGAACAATCCGCTGTTGACAGGTGAGGCCGGTGTCGGCAAGACCGCTGTCGTGGAGGGGCTGGCGCTGGCCATCGTTAGGGCTGATGTGCCGTCGAAGCTGGCCGACGCGCGGGTCCTGAGCCTGGATGTGGGCGCACTGCTGGCTGGCGCGAGCATGAAGGGCGAGTTCGAGGCACGCCTCAAAGGCGTACTGGCCGCGGCGGAGACGAGTGCCGGGACCGTGATCCTGTTTGTGGACGAGATCCACACGCTGATCGGCGCGGGCGGGCAGGCTGGCACTGGCGATGCCGCGAACTTGCTCAAGCCGGCACTCGCGCGCGGCACGATCCGGACGATTGGGGCGACGACGTGGGCCGAGTACAAGCGCCATATCGAGAAAGACCCAGCGCTGACGCGGCGTTTCCAGGTGCTGCAGGTCCACGAGCCGCAGGAGCCGGCGGCCATCGACATGGTGCGCGGGCTGGTGAAGACGTTCTCGCGGCACCACGGCGTGGTGGTACTCGATGCCGCGATCCGCGCCGCGGTGGCGTTGTCGCACCGCTACATTCCGTCCCGCCAACTGCCCGACAAGGCCATCAGCCTGCTCGACACGGCGTGTGCGCGGGTTGGTCTTTCCCAACAAACGCGACCACGGGAGTTGCAGGACGTGCAGCAGCAGTTGCTGGCTGCGCGCGCCGAACTTGACCTGCTGGAGAGCGAAGCGCGCATCGGGCTCGAAGTCGACGGGAATCTGGACGACGTACGGGCTCGCATCGACGGATTGGAAACCGAGGAAGCCGCCATTACCGCAAGGTGGGATGCACAGCGGGAGGCCGCGCAGGCGTTGCTGTCCGCGCGCGAACGGATCGAACGCGGCGCGGAAGCGGAGGCAGGCATCGATGGCGAGTGGGAGCCGCTGCCTTCGATGGAGGTGCTGCGCGAACGCGAAGCAACCATGGCAGCACTCCAGGGCGAGGCGCCACTCGTGTTTGCCGAGGTCAACGAGGCGATTGTCGCCGAGGTCGTCTCCGACTGGACCGGCATCCCCGCCGGACGGATGGTGACTAACCAGGTCGCCGCCGTACAGGCCCTCCCGGCCACACTCGCCAATCGGGTGATGGGGCAGGAGAGCGCATTGCATCGGATCAGCGAACGGGTGCAGACCGCACGCGCCGGGCTGACCGACCCCGGCAAGCCGCTCGGCGTGTTCCTGCTGGTGGGCCCGTCCGGCGTCGGCAAGACCGAAACGGCGCTGGCGCTGGCGGAAGCGCTCTACGGCGGCGAGCAAAACCTGATCACGATCAATATGAGCGAGTACCAGGAGGCGCACACCGTCTCCGGGCTCAAGGGTGCGCCGCCTGGATATGTCGGCTATGGCGAGGGTGGCGTGCTGACCGAGGCGGTGCGGCGGCGGCCTTACGCGGTGGTCCTGCTTGATGAAGTGGAGAAGGCGCATCGCGACGTCCACGAAATGTTCTTCCAGGTTTTCGACAAGGGATACATGGAGGATGGCGATGGCCGCTACATCGACTTCAAGAACACGGCGATCCTGCTGACAAGCAATGTCGGCGCCGAACTGATCTCGCATCTTCATGCCGATGCCTCTGACGTGCCCGAACCCGATGCGCTGCGCGACGCGCTGATGCCGGCGCTGCTGAGCGCCTTCCCGGCCGCCTTCCTGGGCCGCGTGACCGTGGTGCCGTATCGCCCGCTGGCGCATGCGTCGCTGTCGAACATCGTCCGCCTGCACCTCGACCGCGTCGTGCAGCGCATGCAGGACCATCACGACATCGCGGTGCACTACAGCCCAACGGTCGTCGACTACGTCATCGCGCGTTGCCTCGTACAGGAGACGGGCGCGCGTGCGTTGATCGGCTTCATCGACCAGCACATCCTGCCGAGATTGTCTGCGCTCTGGCTGGAATCGGTCGCATCGCGGTCCGTGCTGACGCATATCGAAGTCGATATCGTCGACGCCGAGCTGGCGCCGGCGAAGGCGCTTTGCCTGAACGCGCGTGCGGCCGAAGGTCTGTCGCAGAACTGACAGGAACTTTCGTACGAGTCATATATGCGCCGGAAATGCTGGCTTGTACGATGCGTTCGTCGTGAAGTGAGGCGGGATCCGAGGTTGGTCGACGCCGGTTTGCAGCAACAGCGGAAGGACTGAATCCGCATCTCAATTGGAAGGACGTTTCATGAATAAGCAAGTACTCCAGGTTGCCGTCGCAGCATTGCTCGCGATGGGCGCCGCATCGAGCGCTGTCGCGCAGGCCGTTGTCGCGCAGGGTCAGGTGAATTTCGCTGGCCGGCTGACGGGGCAGACCTGCTCGATCACTGCCGGTGATCGCAACAAGACCGTGACGTTGCCAGCCATCTCGATTGCCAGCTTGACAACAAAGGGTCATACCGCCGGCTCGAGGCCGTTCAGCATCAATGTCGAGAACTGCCCGGTCGGGGTGAACAGCGTATCGGCGCACTGGGAGATCACGAACCTCAATCCTGAAACCGGGAACGCCCGCAATCTCGCCACCGCCACGCCCGCAGGCAACGTTGAGGTGCAGTTGCTCGATCACGACGGCGCGGTGCTGCGTCTGGGCGACAGCGGCAAGCCCATTCAGGTAGCGCGGACGGCCGCAGACGCCGTCGGTACCGCAACGCTGCACTACGGCGGCCGCTACTACGCGACCGGTGCAACGTCTGCGGGCATGGTTTCGACCACTGCGAACTTTACCCTGGCTTACAACTAAGGCATGCGGCAGATTGGCTGGCCCGCTCGCGGGCCAGCCGCTCAAGCGCGTGGAGATCAATGATGCATGTCTGGCGATGGCTCTCCTTCCTGATTGCGGCCACAGTGGGACTGGTGTCGATACCGGTCCAAGCCGCGATTGTCATTACCGGTACCCGGGTGATCTACCCGGAAAAGAGTCGCCAAGTCTCCGTGCGGCTCAACAATGTCGAGGACACGCCGGTACTGGTGCAGGCATGGATCGACGATGGCGATACGTCCGTTCCAGTTGAGAAGCTCGACGTACCGTTCATCATCACGCCGCCGGTATTCCGTGCAGAAGGCGGCAAGGGCCAGACGCTGCGGGTGAAGTTCACGGGCAAGGCGATGCCCGCGGACCGTGAGACGGTCTACTGGCTCAACATCCTCGAAATTCCGCCCAAGCCGGTGGATGCCGATAGCAGGAACATGCTCCAGCTTGCGTTTGGCACGCGCATCAAGCTCTTCTATCGACCTGCCGCGTTGCGCGACGACCCATCCGCCGGGCGTGCTGGGTTGACCTGGACGGCCGCGCGCAATGCCGAAGGCAAGCAGGTGCTGCGGGTTGGGAATCCAACCGGCTACCACGTGTCACTCGACAGCGTGTCGGCCAAAGCCGGCACCGCCGACATCAGCTACCAGCCCCAGATGGTCCCTCCATTTGGCAGTGTCGAGCTTTCCCAAGTCGGGGACCGCAATGTCTCCCCACCAAGCGGTACGGCAATCACCTATTCCCTAATCAACGACTTCGGCGCGACGGTCGAAGACGTCGCCGCGGTCCAGTAACGCCAGCAGGCAACCCAGGGCGCTTCTCGTAGTCGCCGTCAGCCGCTGATGCTGCCGCTGAGTAGGCGTGATCACATCAAAGCAAGGCGAAATGTTTCTATGAGCACCAGGCATCGTTTGGCTGTGCGTCCGTTGGCACGGACGATGATGGTCCTTGGCGCATTTGTGTGCTACGGGCTGGATGCAGAAGCAGTGCAATCGAAGCCAGGTGGCGTACCGATCGAGGAAATTGAAACGCTCAAGACGGGACCGCGGGAGCGAAGCAAGCGGCGTCATCGGCCCAAGCTCGCCTCGGTGCAGTTCAATCCAGCGTTCCTGAACGGCCAGGTCGTGAGCATTTCCCGCTTCACGAATGGCAACCCCGTGCCGCCCGGCGTATACGACGTGGATCTGTCGCTCAATGGAAAATCGCAGGGGCAGCGCGAAGTTCAGTTTGTCGCCGTGGCAGACAGTGACGTGGCGGAGCCTTGCTTCACCATCGCGGCGCTGCGCGGTCTTGGCGTCGATGTTGACAAGGCGCTTCGATCTAGCGCGGACGACGCCGGCGCCCAATCCCGTCACGCAGCAGAAGACGCTGCCTTCAGCGAAGCGGACCAATGCATCCGACTGACGGACCTTGTGCCTGACGCACAGGTCGAACTCGACATCGCGGAACTGCAACTCGGTATCACCGTGCCCCAGGCGAGCATGGTGCAGACGCCATACGGGTACGTGAGCCCCGCCCTGTGGGACGCCGGCATCAAGGCGGGGCTTCTCCAGTACAACTTCAGTACATACAGCGCCAATCAATCTGGCGCCGACATGAGCAGTGCGTATCTTGGCCTGCAACTGGGCTTGAATCTGGGCCAATGGCGCTTTCGCCAGCGCTCCACGCTTGACTGGAACAGCAGCCAGGGCGGCATGCGCTGGAATAACCTGGCGACCTACGTCGAGCGAGACATCACGTCCTGGCGCAGCCGCCTGACGCTCGGCGACAGCTTCACGACCGGTGAAGTTTTCGATTCGTTCAGTGTGCGGGGCGTTCAGGTATCCAGTGAAGACCGGATGCTGCCCGACTCGATGCGTGCCTACGCGCCCATCGTACGTGGCGTGGCGGAAAGCAATGCGCGCGTGATCGTCCGCCAGAACAACGACATTCTCTACGAGACGAGCGTCCCGCCAGGGCCGTTCGAACTCGCCGACCTACCGGCGATCGGCTACGGCGGAGATCTGCGCGTTACGGTGGAAGAAGCGGATGGGCGGCGCCAGACCTTTCTGGTGCCCTTTGCCGCCGTCCCTAACCTGCTGCGCCCCGGTTTCACGAAGTTCAACGTGTCCGCAGGCCAGTACCGCGACCAGCTGGTTCAGGATGAGCCATGGGTGGTGCAAGCAACCATCCAGCGCGGCCTGAACAATATGCTGACCGGCTATACGGGTGTCCTGGGCTCCGAGGGTTACAACTCAGGCTTGCTTGGCCTCGCCGTCAACACGCCGATCGGGGCAGTCTCAGCGGATGTGACGATGGCGCGTACGGAACTACCGAGCAGTTCGCATACGGGCAGCAGCTGGCGCGTCAGCTACAGCAAACGCATTCCCGGCATTGATACGAATGTCTTGCTAGGTGCCTATCGATATTCGACAAATGGCTTCTACAGCCTGCGCGACGCCATCTACGCGCGGAACGTGCGGAATCCCGCCGGCAACCTGATGAGCTATCGCACGCGCAACCGCTTGCAGCTCAGCATCAATCAGCCGCTCGGCACGATGGGCTCCGTGTATCTCTCAGGCAGCACGCAGGACTACTGGGATGGCCGTCGCGGACGAGATACCCAGTATCAGGCTGGGTTCAGCGGCGGGCGCGGCCGGGTTGGATACACGATCTACGCGCAGCAGTCGTTCGACCAAAACCGCGCCAGACATACCCTGTTCGGCGTGAACCTGACGATCTCCCTCGGCCGCAACTCCGCGGTGGATCGCGGTCCGTTCGATTCCGTGTCGACGAATTTGACAGTGGACACCAACGGCGACAGCGCCTTCCAGGCCAGCCTCAATGGGTCCACTGCAGGGGAAGCGCCCATTTCGTACGGCATCAACGCCCAACGGACATCGAGCGCTGGCGACAAAACGAATCTGCTCGGTGGCAACGCCACCTATCGCTCGCGCTATGGCACATACGCCGCGAACGCCTCCATCGGGAACCAGGGCCGCCAGTTCGGCCTGAACGCGGACGGCAGCATGGTCGTGCACGCTGGCGGCGTCACATTGGGGCCGCCGCTTGGCCAGGCTGCCGCACTGGTCGAAGCCAAGGGCGCGGAAGGCGGGCGGATTGTCAACGGTCAAGGCGCGCGCATAGACGGCAATGGCTATGCCTTGCTGCCGTCCTTGACGCCCTACCGCGTGAACCGGGTGGCGATCGACCCGACTGACCTGCCAGATGACGTGGAACTGGAGACTTCCAGTGACAAGGTCGTACCGCGCCTCAACGCCCTTGTGCTCGTGAAGATGCCAACCGTCACAGGCAAAGCGGCGCTGGTGGCCATGCATGACGCGGCCGGCAAGGCCCTGCCGCTGGGCACCGCCTTGTTCGCCGCCGACGGAAAGTCGATGGGGATCGTGGGGCAGGGTGGTTTGGCGTTCCTGCGCGGTCTGGCGGGCAGGGGCGCACTGCGTGCGCGGTGGGGCGAATTGACGAACGAGTCATGCGACCTCCCGTACGAGATGCCTGCTGGCGCGGGTGCGGGCGGGGGCGGTGACTCGGCCACGCGCCTGATACTGCGCTGCGTGGCAGCGGCGAGCTGAAGCGGAATCGATGTGAGTGGAGATCCCCGAGAATGAAGATGCACGCGAAGTTGCCCGTCACACAGCAGACGCTGAGGTGCTCACCACGGAAGCTGCGGACGTCGTTGGCTGCGAGCCTGACCGTGCTGTGTTTCCCTGCCTTCGCGGATGGCACAAAACCATCGGTCGCGTTGAATTTCACGGGGAAGTACGTTACGCAAACCTGCCGCCACACAGGGGCAGTGCGGCAAAGCGTCACGCTGCCAAGCATCCCCACCGCTGCTTTAAAAAAAGCCGGAGACACAGCGGGCGACACCGCGTTCACGATCAACCTGGTATGCGAGGGCGGCCAAGAGCCCGTGGCAGTCTCGTTCGTCACCTTTAGGAAGATCGATGGGCGACTGATATCCAGTGGCACCGCGCAGAACGTCCAGGTGCAACTGCTCAAGGCGGACGGGACGCCGATCGCGGTAGGCGATGACTCCACGACTCCGATGTTTCCGATGTCCTCGACAGGGTTGATGTCGCTCTCATTCATTGCGCGGTACTACGCGACGGGAGCCACAACTCCGGGGTCGGTGACGGCCGGCACCTGGTACTTCATTGAGGTGCGCTGACGCTAGCTCAGAAACTTCTGACAAGACTCGGAACTTTCGAACGTTTCCTATATCCCGCGCCTGCCCCGAGACCTAACATGCTTCTCGCAGGCCCTGTGGCCGGAAAGGGGGCCGCGGTTCTCACGGCAAGTCCCACATCATCACGCATTCGACGGAGTATTCCATGTCAGCATCCAACAGTTCACAGAAGTTCATTGCGAGGAACCGCGCGCCGCGCGTGCAGATCGAGTACGACGTCGAGATCTACGGCTCGGAAAAGAAGATCGAGTTGCCATTCGTGATGGGCGTGCTTGCCGATTTGTCCGGCACGCAGGTGGATCCACTGCCGCCAGTGGCGGACCGCAAGTTCTTCAACATCGATGTCGACAACTTCGACGAGCGCATGAAGGCGATGAAGCCGCGTGTAGCCTTCCCGGTGGCGAACACGCTGTCGGATCAGGGCCAGTTGATGGTGGACATGACCTTCGAGAGCATCGATGACTTCTCGCCTGCTGCCATCGCCCGCAAGGTCGATGTCCTGGCCAAGCTGCTCGAGGCTCGCACGCAGCTTGCCAACCTCCAGACCTACATGGACGGCAAGTCCGGCGCCGAGGGCCTGGTTGCACAGGTGCTCAAGGATCCCGCGCTGCTGAACGCGCTGGCCAAGGCACCGCGCCCCGAAGCGGCGAACGAGGCCGACGACAAGGCCCAGGCGCAGTAAGGACCGCAACCGCAACCGAGTACAAGACATGGCAACACGTGACACGCAATACAAGGCCGCGACGGCGCAGACGCTCGACCGGCAATCCGACTTCAATGCGCTGCTGACGAAGGAATTCAAGCCGAAGACCGAGCAGGCGCGCGAGGCCGTCGAGAACGCGGTCAAGACCCTTGCGGAGCAGGCGCTGGCCAATGCCGTGACGATGTCTGACGATGCTTACAAGAGCATCGAGGCCATCATCGGCGAGATTGACCGCAAGCTGTCCGAGCAGATCAACCTCATCCTGCACCACGAGGACTTCCAGAAGCTGGAAAGCGCCTGGCGCGGGCTCCACCACCTGGTTACCAATACCGAGACCGACGAGAAGCTCCGCATCCGCTTCATGGATATCTCGAAGGAAGAGCTGCGCCGCACGATGAAGCGGTTCAAGGGCGTGGCGTGGGATCAGAGCTCCCTGTTCAAGCAGATTTACGAGGAAGAGTACGGGCAGCTCGGCGGCGAGCCTTACGGCTGCCTGGTGGCCGACTACTACTTCGACCACACGCCAGCCGACGTCGACCTGCTCGGCTCGATGGCAAAGGTGGCTGCGGCCGCGCATGCGCCGTTCATCAGCGGTGCCTCGCCGTCAGTGCTCCAAATGGATTCGTGGCAGGAACTCGCCAACCCGCGCGACCTGACCAAGATCTTCACGCAAAACCTCGAATATGCACCGTGGAATTCGCTGCGGTCCTCGGAGGATTCGCGCTACATCGGCCTGGCCATGCCGCGCTTCCTGTCCCGTCTGCCGTACGGTGTGCGCACCAATCCGGTAGATGAATTCAATTTCGAGGAAGAAACCGACGGTTCCGATCACCAGAAGTACGCGTGGTCGAACGCCGCCTACGCGATGGCAGTGAATATCAACCGCTCGTTCAAGCGCTACGGTTGGTGCACCCTGATTCGCGGCGTGGAAAGCGGTGGCGTGGTCGAGAACCTGCCCTGCCATACCTTCCCGACCGACGATGGCGGCGTGGACATGAAGTGCCCGACCGAGATCGCTATTTCGGATCGCCGCGAAGCCGAGTTGTCGAAGAACGGCTTCATGCCGCTGATTCACCGCAAGAATACCGATTACGCGGCGTTCATCGGCGCGCAGTCGCTGCAGAAGCCTGCCGAGTACTACGACCCGGACGCCACGGCCAACGCCAACCTGTCGGCGCGCCTGCCCTACCTGTTCGCTTGCTCGCGCTTTGCCCATTACCTCAAGTGCATCGTGCGCGACAAGGTCGGCTCGTTCAAGGAGCGCGAGGAAATGGAGCAATGGCTCAACGAATGGATCATGAACTACGTTGACGCCGACCCGACAAATTCGAGCCAGGAAACCAAGGCGCGCCGTCCGCTGGCCGCTGCGGAGGTGGTGGTCGAGGATGTCGAGGGCAATCCCGGTTACTACCAGGCCAAGTTCTTCCTGCGTCCGCATTTCCAGCTTGAGGGCCTGACGGTATCGCTGCGACTCGTCGCGAAACTGCCGCTGGTGAAGGCTGCCGCCTGAGCATCGTGGCGCGGCGTACGTCGCGCCTGCGAACGCTACTCCGAGTCAGGGCGGGGGCTCGTCAAACAAGCCCGCCATGGGTAAGTCATATCTACTGAACAAGGAAATTCTCACTATGGCACAAGACATCTTCCTGAAGATCAACGGCATCGATGGCGAGTCCGAGGATAGCGTCCACAAGAGCGAGATCGAGGTGTTGAGCTGGTCGTGGAGCGTCAGCCAGCAATCGAACATGCACGCCGGCTCTGGCGGCGGCGCTGGCAAGGCCACTGTCGATGACCTGCAGTTCGAGCACTATATCGACCGTGCCAGCCCGAATCTCGTGCAGTACTGCCTGCTGGGCAAGCATATCGACGAGGCTCGTCTGGTGGTGCGCAAGGCCGGCGGCAGCCCGCTCGAGTACATCAAGTTCACGATGAACGACCTGCTGGTGACGCAGGTGAGCCCTTCTGGCCTTAGCTCCGACGAAGCTCGTCCGCGCGAGATCGTGCGTCTGTCGTTCTCCCGCCTGAAGCAGGAATACGTGGTGCAGAACGCGCAGGGCGGCAGCGGCGGCGTGATCACCGCAACGTTCGACGTCAAGAAGAACACGGCCTGACCCTCCTGGTTGTCGTGCAATCCGGTTGCGATTCGGCGGCCGGATTGCACTGCGTGCAGCCAAACCGAATCGAACATGTCCATGCGCTTTGATCTGACTCCCACCGGAATGGCCGGCACCCGCGCCACTCGGTGGATGGCGATCGGGTGGTTGTTGCTGATGGTATGCCTGGTCTTGCAAGGATGCAGCACTGCACCGACGCGGAAAGAGCCGTTGCAGTTGAAGCTCCTGATCGAGACGAGCGGGAACCTGAATAGCGATGAACAAGGCCGCGCTGCGCCGGTGATGGTGCGCGTCTACGAACTGAAGTCCGCTGCGGCGTTCGATAGCGCCGACTTCTTTACGCTTCAGAACGAAGACAAGAAGGTGCTTGCCGCCGACCTGCTTGCTGTCGACGAGTTCATCATGCGGCCCGGCACCGACGAGCGTATCGAACGCAAATCCAATCCGGCCACAACAGCGATCGGCGTGCTGGTTGGTTACCGCGAACTAGGCAAGTCCGTATGGCGCGCCACGTGGCGCCTGCCCGAGGCACCCGATGCAGCCTGGTACCGCGCGGTGGTGCCCGACAGGACTGTCGCCCTGAAGATCGAGGCACGCGATCAAGCTGTTTCGATTACTGAGGTCAACTGATTGCCATGAGCTATCACAATAAGATCGTCTGGAGTGAAGGACTATTCCTGCGCCCTCAGCTGTTTCAGCAGCAAGAGCGCTATCTCGAGTATGTCGCACAGCGGTGTGTGACAACGCTTAGTCCGTTCTCATGGGGATTCAGCCAGTATGAGATCGATCAGAGTGCATTGTCCTTCGGCAAGCTGGCGATCAAACGCGGATCGGGAATCTTTCCCGATGGCACACCGTTCGACACGCCAACGGAGGCGCCACCGCCACCGCCGCTGACGATCACTCCCGAGCATCTCGGCCAGTTGATCTACCTCGCCGTGCCGCTACGCCTTGCCAACACCGAGGAGACGATCTTCGAGGAGCAGGCGGGGTCGCTGGCGCGGTATCTTGCCTTTGACGAAGCGCTACGCGATGCAAATGCGATCGGCCAAGGTCCGAAGCCGGTCCAGATGGCTAACCTGCGGCTGCGGCTGTTGCCTGAGAAGGAACTGAGCCAGTCCTGGATCGGCATCGCCGTAGCGCGCATCCAGAGCTTGCAGCCCGACGGTTCTGTCGTCCTCCATGAGCGCGACCATATCCCGCCCGTTGTGCACTTTGGCGCCAACGCCTTGTTGCGGGAATGGGTGACGCAGCTGCATGGCCTGGCGAAGCTACGCGCCGATGCGTTGGCGAACCGGCTGTCAGGCAGCCATGGGCGCACGGGTGCCGTAGCCGAAGTCGCCGACTATCTGCTGTTGCAGGTGCTCAACCGCCATGAGCCGTTGCTCGAACACATCGGGCAGATCGGCGAGACCTCGCCCGTCGAGCTCTACCGCGCGCTGCTCTTGCTGTCCGGCGACCTCGCGACCTTTGTGCGTCCGCAGACGCGGCGGCCCGAGCTTGCGCCGGGCTACGACCATGCACGACTCTTTGAGAGCCTGTATCCGCTAGTAACCGAGGTCCATCACCTGCTGAACCAGGTGCTGATACGTGGCGCGCAACCGATTCCGCTCGTGGAGCAGCCGCATGGCATTCGCCTTGCGACAATGCTGCCCGCTGAGTTGGCCAGTTTCGAGACGCTTGTGCTTGCCGTGGGTGCGCAGATGTCGCCAGACGTCCTGCAACAACAGTTCGCCGCACAGGCCAAGATCAGCCAGCCTCAGCGCCTGCCGGAACTGATCCGTTCGCACCTGCCGGGGCTCCAGATGCTGGCGCTTCCCGTGCCGCCGCGCCAGATTCCGTTCAATGCGAATTACGTCTACTTCGAGCTGTCCCGGACCGGCGTGTTCTGGGACCAGATCGCTCAGCAGGGTGCCCTGGCGATGCATATCGCCGGCAGTTTCCCCGAGCTGAAGCTGGAACTGTGGGGAGTGCGTCATAAGTGAGCGCCGGAAATCTTGAATCGTCGGACGACTTCGCGTTTCTCACGGAGGGTGGCGTGACTGACGTGCAGACGGCATCGGGCGCAAAAGTGGCGGTGCCGCGCGATGGTACGTCGCCGGTGGAGGCCGAAGTGCTGTTCGCGTTCGATCCGCCGGTGGACGCCGAACGGCGGCTCGAGACGGTGCAGCTAGCCAGGAATCCGCTCATGGAAGCGGCGAGCCCGTTACTGCGGTTGCTGGCCGACATGCCAGCGACGATGGCATCGCAGGAAGAGATCCGCGCGCTGCGCCTGCTGCTCGCGCGCGAAGTGGACCATTTCCAGACCCTCTGTGAGCGTGCCAACCTCCACTGGACGCATATGGCGGCGGTGCGCTACTGCCTGTGCACGGCGCTCGACGAAGCCGCAAACCGTACACGATGGGGCGGCGGCGGTGCCTGGGCGCGTAACAGCCTGCTGATTGCGTTCGAAGGCGAGAACGACGGTGGTGAGAAGGTATTCCTGCTGATCGGCCGGATGGCTGCTGATCCGCAAACCTACATTGACGTGCTGGAGATCCTGTACCGCATCCTTGGCCTGGGTTTCGAGGGCCGGTATAGCGTGATCGAGGATGGCCGGCGTCATCTGGAGCAGGTGCGGCATCGCCTTGCTGCGCTGGTCGCCGGCGCCCGCGACGCAGTGCCGGTCGAACTCTCCCCACGCTGGAAGCCCGCCGAGGCGGGGCGCCTGCGCGCATTGCGCGGCGTGCCGCCATGGAGCCTGGCCGCAGTGGCCGCGGTGATCGTGTTCGGCTTGTTCGCCTGGTACAAATATCAGTTGCTCACGGCCGGCAGCGCGCTAAATGCGCGCATCCATAGCATTCCGCGTGGATCAGTGCAGGCTCCGGCGCGGCTCCGCCTCTCGATCCTGCTCAAGGACGAGGTCACGCGCGGCCTCGTGAGCGTGGATGAGGACGAGCGACGCAGCCTGGTCATCTTCAAGGGCGATTCGATGTTTGCCTCCGGCAAGAACGAAGTTCGTGCAGACATGTACCCGACCCTCGAGAAGGTGGCGAAAGAGGTGGCCCGCGTGGGCGGCCAGGTCGTCGTCACCGGCCATACCGACAGCCTGCCGATCCGTTCGCGGGACTTTGCGAGCAACGAGCAGTTGTCCGAGAAGCGCGCGGCCTTTGTCGCGAAGATTCTGGAGTCGGGCGGTACGCCCGCGAATCGTATCGCGGTGCATGGCCGTGGCGATGCGCAACCCGTGGCCAGCAATGGCACGGCGGAAGGACGTTCCCGCAACCGGCGCGTGGAAGTCATGGTGACGCAGTAGCGCGGAAGCAGCATGCATAACTTGAAGACCTTCTTCTCTCCCCTGTTCTCGAAGGCGATGCTGGCATTCCTCGCCATCGTGGCGCTGGGGCTCGCCGTCTGGTTCCTCGGCCCCTGGCTCGCCTTCGGTGCCCATCATCCTCTTGGCGATCTGTCATTACGGGTGACGGCCATCGTAATGCTGGTCGCGCTGTACGTATGCTGGCTGCGTAGCTGGCCGTATGGCCCGCTCGCCGTGGCCGCCCTGTGCGTGCTGCTGTGGCATCTCGGCCCGCTCCTCGCATTCGGCGAGGTTCGTCCACTGGCCTCCTACGGCACGCGCACGATCTGCATCGTGCTGATCGTCATTGCCTATGGGGTTTACGGCGCTTGGCGTCTGTGGGGCGCATTGCGCAACAACGAGGCCCTAGTCAAGCGCATCTTCGGCTCGTCCGATGACGCGGCCGCGCGGCCGCGCGAGGAACTGCACGTGCTTGGCGCCATTGTCGGCAAGGCTGTCCAGCATATCCGGCGTATTCACGGGCACGGGCTTGGCCTGAAGCGGTACTTCGAAAGTGACCGCCAGCTCTACGACCTGCCGTGGTTCATGATGCTGGGCACGCCGGAGGCGGGCAAGACCATTGCCGCCCTGAATTCCGGGCTCGAGTTCCCGGAGGCGGACCAGATGAATGCCGTCTCGCTGAAGGCGCCGGAGGGGACGACCTATTGCGACTGGTGGTTTACCAATGAGGCGGTCCTGATTGATACGGCCGGCCGCTATGCCGATCATCGCGCCGGCGAGACGGAGGACCCCGAGCGCAACAAGACGGAGTGGATGGGCTTCCTGGGCCTGCTGCGCAAGCACCGGCCGCGCGCGCCCGTCAATGGCGTGGTGCTGGCACTCAGCGCCTCGGAGTTGTTGGGTAAGTCGGCCGATGAGCGGATCGCTCTCGCGGCCACGCTGCGCACCCGGCTGACCGAGCTACGCAAGGAACTCGGGATTCGCTTCCCGGTGTATGTGCTCGTGACCAAGGTCGATGTGCTGCCAGGCTTCAGCGAGTACTTCCAGTCACTGACGGCGGAAGGGCGTGCCCAGGTATGGGGCATCGCGGTCTCCGCTCCGGAAGACGGTGCGGCACGTCGCGTCAATGATCTGCGTGAACGGTGCGTCGAGGAAGTCGGGGTGCTTGTCGACCGCCTGGAGGCGGGCGTCAACAATCGGCTGATCGAGGAGTACGAGACCGAACGTCGCAAGCGTCTCTACGCGCTGCCGGCGGAATTCGGCTGCCTGGCCGGTGTGGTGCTCGATGTGGTGTCGCTCGTATTCATGGACTCACGCTACGACAGCACGCAGATCGACAGTGCCCTGCGCGGCGTGTACTTCTCGAGCGCAATGCAGTCGGACGTAACGATTGCCGCCGATAAGACCACGCTGCTCCAGCGGCTGCGCGGCGGCGGGGTCCGCTCGGTGCCCAGTGAAACCGGAGCGGAGGCGGAGGCCTCGCGTGCCGCGGGCGCCGAGATGTCCGGCTATCGTAGCTACTTCCTGCACAACCTGTTCCAGCAGGTGATCGTGCCGGAAGCACACCTGGTTCGGCCGAACCAGCGCTGGGAACTCCGCTTCCGGGCGATGCGCGCAGCGAGCTATCTGGCGTCAGTCGTGGTGTGTGGCTGGCTGGTCTATGCGCTCACCACGAGTTTTGAGAACAATCACGCTTATCTGACAGCCATCGAGGCGAAGGTGACCGCGCTTGACGAACGGGTCAAGGGCTATCGCAAGCGGCGCGAGCCGACGGCCTTGCCCGGCATGCTGAATGCGTCGGCAGATTTGCCGCACCTCGGGCAGCTCGATCTCGCCAATCCTGGCTTCGACTATCGGTACGGGCTCTACGCCGCACCCCCCGTCATGGATGCCTCGGGGAGCACCTACGCCATCCTGTTGCGCCAGATGCTGCTGCCGCATGTCGTACGGCGTCTGGAGGATTCGCTCGATGCGCGAATGGAGGCTGGTGACCCCGATGGCGTCTATAGCGCCCTGACGGCCTACCTGATGCTGTACGACAGGAAGCACTTCGACGCCGCAGTGTTCAAGGCGTGGGTGCTCAAGGACTGGGAGCAGTCGGACAGCAGCGCGGCGTTCGGCGAGCCCCATCGGATGCGCCAGCACCTTCAGGCGCTGTTCGATGGCGACGACCTGTCGCCGAGCACGCCACAAAACGCGTTGCTCGTGGACCGCGCGCGTCGCTACCTGAGCAGCAACCCGGCGCCGCGACGGCTCTATGAACGAGCCATGGCGGAGATGGCCAAGGAGGCGCCCGAGCCGATCACCCTGGCGCGCGCTGCGGGGTTGCAGGCCGGTTCGGTGCTGACGCTCGCGGACAGCGCGCTGCTCGAGCAGGGCGTGCCCGGCCTCTACACATACGATGGTTACCACAAGGTATTCGCGCGGCGGCTGGCGCACTTCCTTGTCAAGGCTCAGCCTGCGGATGCCTGGATCATGGGGCGTACGGAGTTGCAGGCGAAGGCTGGCTACGGCCAGGACGTCGCCACGCTGATGGCCAGTTCGCCGCTGGCGGAGGACATCCGCCGTCAATACCTGATCGACTACGCCAACTACTGGCAGCGTTTCCTGGAAAGCGTGCGGCCCGCGATGCCGGACGCGGCGGAGCAGGGTGGTTCAACTGTGCTCGATCTTCAGATCCTGCGCATTCTGTCTTCAGCGGATTCCCCGCTGGCACGACTGGCCCGTACGGCAATACGCGAGACATCGCTGTCGGTCGCGGATGACGAGGATGATGGCGTCAATACCGCGCAGAAGGTCGTCACGGCCTCTGGCATGTCCGCGCGGCTCCATACGGTGACACGGGCTGCCAGTGCTGCATCCGCGCTTGGCGGCACGAACCGGCTGCGCCGCGTGGAGCGCGATCTGGTCGACAACCGTTTTGCAGCGCTGCGCGAAGTGGTGACCGGGCACGCCGATTCGGGTGCCGGCACGACACCCGCCAGCGCGCCGGTGGCGGCGGCCGGTTCCGGTGGCAATGCGCTCCAGCTGGGCGGCATCATGGCGCTGCTGGGTGAGCAGTACACCCGGCTTTCCGTGGCGGGCGCCGCGCTTGCGGCGAACAGTATGCCGCCGGCGGTCGACATCGGCACGATGCTGCAACTGGAAGCCGAGAAGCTCCCCGCGCCATTCCGCGCCGTGCTGGCCGGCATATCGGTCCAGGTGACGCAGAAGGTCAACGCGGGCGTTGGCACGCTGCTGGCATCCCAACTCGAATCATCGGTCGGTGCGGCGTGCCGCCGGGCGATCGCGGGCAAGTATCCGTTCGTGGCAGGGGCGAGCCAGGATGTGGACATTGAAGACTTCCACCACATCTTCGCGGCCGATGGCCTGCTGGATGCCTTCTTCACCCGGACGCTCGCGCCGAACGTGGATACCAGTTCGCGGCCCTGGCGCTACAAGGCGCTCAGCCCGGGCATGCCGCCCGTCCACGGGCCGAGCCTGGAGCCGTTCGAACGGGCTGCGGCCATCCGCGAGACGTTCTTCCGCGAATCGGGCGGGAAGCGCATGGCGTGGAAGGTCGACGCCCGGGTGGCCAATCTCGACCCCGAGATTCTGGAACTCTCGCTCGACATCGACGGCCAGCAGATTCGCTATGCACATGGCCCGGTCGTGACATTCCAGCTCGGATGGCCGGGCCCACGCGGCGGGGCGGTGGCCGGCATGTCGGCCAGCCCGAAGATCCGGCCCGACACGTCGACGATCGTGACATCGGGTCCGTGGGCGCTGTTCCGGCTGATCGACCGAGGGCGGCCAGTTGGCACGGCCTCGGCCAGCCGCATGGTCGTGGATTTTACATTCGACGACCGCCATGCCGCACTGGAACTCGTGACGGGCGGGCACGCGAATGCGTTGTCCGGCCAGCTTCTCAGGGGTTTCGCCTGCCCGAAAGGCGCGTAGCGCCGGCCGTGCCGACGACGATGGAAACAGACTGGTGATTGCAATAGGGAAGAAATGGCTACTGAATTCTTGAACGGCGTTGCCTCGCAGAATCGTACCGTGGCGATCCGCAGCGCCGCCATGCCCAAGGTGGCCGGCTTGCCGGCCCTTGAGTTCCTGCAGGTCCATGGCACGGAGCGGCTTGGCCGATTGTTTGAGTACGAGGTGCAGTTGCGCACGCCGGACGACTACCAGCTGCCGCTGGCGGCGAGCGCGAACCTTGACCTGAAGGCGTTGGTCGGCAAGGAGATGACGCTCTCGATCCAGATCGACGGAAGCGGGAAGGCGCCCAGCGAGCAGGTGGGGCGCGGCACGCGCGAGATCAGCGGGCTTGTGGTCTCTGCCGGCTACCTGCACCAGGAGGGGCGGTACAACGTTTATCGCGTGGTGTTGCGGCCCTGGCTGTGGCTGGCCACGCTGACCAACGACTTCAAGATATACCAGGACAAGACCGTACTCGAGATCATCGACGACGTTCTGGCTGACTATCCCTACCCGGTGGAGAAGCGGCTCGACGTGGGCAAGTACGCGCTGACGAGCGAATCCGAGCGCAACGACCCGCGCAAGTTCCAGGTCCAGTATGGCGAGACGGACTTCAACTTCATCCAGCGGCTGATGGAGGAATGGGGCATCTACTGGTTCTTCGAGCATTCGGACGGCAAACACCGGCTCGTGCTGTGCGACCACATCGGTGCGCACCGCCGCGTGCGCAGCGAGTCTTATCACCAGATCGAATACCACCCGAACGACGACAAGATCGACATCGAACACATCGCGGCGTTCTCCGTGCATGAGGCGCTGCGTACCGGCCGCGTGGAAGTGGACGACTACGACTTCACACGTTCGCGGGCGAGGCTGCTGCAAGCCAATCAGCAGCCTCGCCGCACGACATGGGCCGACCGGGACGTGTTCGAATGGCCGAGTGACTTTACTGACGCGCGTCATGGCGACATGATCAGTCGTGTCCGCATGGAAGAGGCCCGCGCGGAAGGTGTGCGCGCGTTCGGCCATGGGAACGTCCGTGGCGTGGCTTGTGGCGAGACCTTCGTGCTCGCCCGTCATGCGCACCGTGGGGCGAACCGCGAGTATCTCGTGGTGGAATCGACACTGATGCTGACGGAGGTTGCCGACGAATCGGGAGCCGGTTATCAGTACCAATGCCGGAACGAGCTTGAGGTGCAGCCCACCAGCGAGGTGTTCCGCATGCCCCGCACGACGGCCAAGCCCAATACCCACGGTCCGCAATCGGCCATCGTGGTCGGCCCGCCGGGCTCCACGGTCTGGACTGACGAATTCGGCCGCATCAAGGTGCGTTTCCTTTGGGACCGCTACGCGCGCAACGACGAGTCGGACTCATGCTGGGTGCGCGTGGTGCAGGCCTGGGCCGGCGCCAAGTTCGGCAGCATCTATATCCCGCGCGTCGGCCATGAGGTGATTATCAACTTCATGAATGGCGACCCGGATCGGCCGCTGGTCACTGGCAGTCTCTATAACAATGCGACGCAGCCGCCCTGGGACCTGCCCGCCAGCGCCACCAAGAGCGGCTTCAAAAGCCAGACGCCAGGTGGCGGGCCGGACAACTACAACGGCGTCCGGTTCGAGGACAAGGCCGGCATGGAGGAGTTCTACCAGCAGGCCGAGCGCGACATGGTCAGCCTGACGAAGCGGAACGAGACGAAAACCGTCGGTATGGACCTGGCGATGGGCGTGGGTGCCAACTTCAACCTTGGCGTGGGCGCACTGTATGCCACCAACGTGGCGGGCGGATCGGTCCATACCGTCGGCGCTGCCTATTCCATGAGCATCGGTGGCATATCGGCGGTCAACGTGGCTTTGGCATCGACCTATTCGGTGGGCGGCGCCTATCTGGTGAGCATCGGCAAGGCGATGGCCGTCAGTGCCGGTTCGGCCTTGTCGCTGACCTGCGGGGAATCGTCGCTGTCGATGGCCAGCGACGGAACGATCAAGCTCGTGGGCAACAAGATTGTCATCCAGGGCACGCAACTGGACTTGAACCCGGGCGACGGCAAGAAGAAGAGCGGCGGCGGAGGCGGTGGCGGTGGCTTCTTCGCGATCGGCCTGGCCGCACCGTCGGTACCGATTGTGGTGCCCATGCTCGGCCTCGGCTCCCGCGCCAATGCCAAGCAGATACCGGGACCGCCGGGGCCGAGTGGCGCAACGGGGGCGACTGGAGCAACGGGGGGAACTGGCGCAACCGGCGTAACTGGGGCAACCGGCGTAACCGGGGCAACAGGGCCAACAGGGCCAACAGGGCCAACCGGGCCAACCGGGCCAACCGGGCCAACCGGGCCAACCGGGCCAACCGGGCCAACGGGGTCGACAGGGCCAACGGGGTCGACAGGGCCAACCGGGTCGACAGGGCCAACCGGGTCGACAGGGCCAACTGGCGCGACTGGACCAACCGGATCGACAGGGCCAACCGGGCCGACTGGGCCAACCGGGCCGACTGGGCCAACCGGACCGACTGGGCCAACCGGACCGACGCCACCGTCGCCGACGCCCACCCCGCCCCCACCGACGCCGCCGATTCCGACGCCGACGCCAACGACGCCAGAGCCATAACGGCGGAAGGCGAGAATCTGCTCGCCCCGGTGACATCCGTCACCGGGCCATCACTCGATTCTGAAAGGAAGCACATATGGGAACGCCAGCTGCGCGATTGGGTGACGCGATCGGCCACGGAGGGTCGATCACGTCGGGATCCGGCAATGTCTTTATCAACGGGGTGCCCGCCGCTATCGCGTGCGGGAGCAGTTGTTCGTGCTCGCTGCACGGAGGCGGATCATTGGCGAAAGGCTCGTCCACGGTATTCATCAATAACATGCCGGCCTCCATGGTCGGCGGCGTGTCCGGCTGCGGCGCGCCAGTCGCGAATGGCTCCCCTAACGTATTCGTCGGGGGTTGAGGGCGGACATGTCGGCCATCAGTGAACTGGGCAGCCTGCTCGACCTGCTCCGGGCGAAGGAACTCGATGCCGTGGCAACGCGTCCTTTTGCCGGGCGATTCCATGGTCACGAAGCGGAGATGGCGGCGCGGTACGGTGTTCGTCGCGCGCTGTCCGGCCTGCTGTGGGGCGAGATCGATGTCCTGTCTGGCGACAAGATCTGCCTCCCGGCGCACGAGACGGATTTCACGCTGCCGGCGCGCCTGCCGCTGCGCTGGTCGCGCTTCTATTCCGGCGCACTGGCCGCGGAAGGGGCGCTGGGCGTCGGCTGGCGCGTGCGTTGGGAGGTGACGCTGCACCGGCAGGGCGATCGGCTGATCTACGCCGATGAGCACGGGCGCACGATCGACGTGCCCGATCCGCAGCCTGGCACGCGCGTGACAGTGCTGTCCGAACGGCTGCACCTGGCGTGCCTGTCGGACGGCACGATGGTCGTGGCCGATTTCACGCCGTGCTATCGCGTCTTCGAGAAGTTCGACGCGCAAGGCATCGCGCGGCTGAAGTACATCGAGGACTATGCCGGCGAACGCATCGGCTGCATCCGGGATGCCTCGGGACGCTTGGACCGGCTTGGCAGCACGTGCGGTGACGTCTTGCAGATGCACTATGCCGGCGACAGCCGGCGCCTGTCCGCCATTGAGCGTGTAGGGACAGGGCCTGCCGGCATGCTCGTGCACTATCACTACGATGATGACGAACGGCTCGCGCGGGTCGAGGACCGCACGGGTGCCACGACCCGGCGTTACGGCTACCGCGGCGGGCGCATGGTCGAGCAAGTCGGCGCTCTCGGCGGCGTGACACGCTACGTATGGGAGGCCGATGGAGACCGCGCGCGTGTGGTCGAGCGCAGCACCGATGCCGGGGCACGCGAACAGTTCACATACGACACTGCATCGCGCACCTGCGACGTCACCGATGTGTTCGGGCACACGGCGCGCTGGCGCTACGACGCGCGCGGTTGCGTGGTCGGCTTCCGTGACTTCGATCGCCGGCAGTATGCGTTCCAGTACAGCCGCTCGCACTGGCCAGTCGCGCTGGAACTGCCGGGTGAGCGTCGGATCGTGCTCACACTGGACAACCTCTCGCGCGTGGTCAAGGAGACCGATTCCGCCGGCCGATGGCGCCAGACCCACTACACCTTCAGCACGCTCGAGCCGCTGATGGTGAAAGATTCCGCCGGCCAGAACTGGTCGTGGATTCGCGATGACAGCCTCCAGCCGACGCAGCACAATACGCCGGAAGGCAAAGTGGCCACGGTGTACGACGCGCACGGCTGGATCATCCGTCGCACCGGCGCCGACGGTGCAACGGTTCAATTCGAGCGGGACGCCGCCGGTCGGGTGATCCGGCAGACCGATGCGGAGGGCCGTACCTTCGACCTGACCTATGGCGCGGACAACCGAGTCACCGCGCTGTGCGACGCGGCGGGCGGCATCACACGCTTCGAATGCAACGGCCACGGTTGGCCGCTCCAGCTGACGCGCGCCGATGGCAGCGATGAGCGTCATGACTGGAATGCGCTCGGTCAGCGCACCCAGTATGTCGGCGCCGACGGCCAGGGCCGGGCGTGGGAGCGAGATGGGCGCGGTCGTGTCCTGCGCGAGATCAACGAAGAGGGGCACGCAATCGCGCATGCCTACGACGCGCACGGCCGGCGCGTGCGCACCACGAGCGGCAATGGGGCGGTCCAGACGTTCGAATGGGATGCTGTGGGCCGTCCGAGCCGGTCGACCGACGAGAACGGCGTAACGCAGGACTTCACCTACACGGACAGCGGCGCGCTCGCCACGCTGACAGCGAGTGCCGGCGGGCAGGTGCGGCGCGAGGTGTACTCGTACGATCCCCTTGGCCGTCTCGTGGGGCGCGACACCACGCACAGTCGGTATCGGTTCGACTATGCCGCCGATGGTCATCTCCAGGCCGTGTCGCGCACGCCCACCGCTGAGGGCGAGGCGCTGGGGATCGTCGAGACAGCCGTCCGCTACACGCATGACGAGATGGGCAAGCCCTTGTCCGAGGAAGGCCCGCACAGCAAGCTCCGCTTTGGCTACGATGACGCCGGTCGCCTGATTGGGGTGCTGCTGCCCCAACAGCAGACCGTGCAGATCACGCGCGACGACACGGGGATGGTGACGTTGATCGGGATCGACGGCCAGCACGTCGCGGAGTTTGCTTTCGACCCCATGCAGCGCGAAGTGGTTCGCATGCAGGGCGACCTGCTGACCTATACGGGCTACGACGCCATCGGCGCGCCGCTGTGGTGGCGCGCGGTGCTGCACAGCGAGACCGCCGAGCGCGAGATCGTGCCGGAAGATCTTCGGCTCTGGCGCGCGGTCAGTTACGGCGCTGGCGGCAAGGTAGTACAGACCGTCGATCACCGATATGGCACCACCCACCTCGACTATGACCGCAGCGGCAACCTGCTGCGGCGCGTGACCGACGATCTCGGCATTGAACGCTTCAGCTGGGACGGCGCGGGCACGCAGATAGACCCATCGCGGAGCCTGGTGGGTCCGGTGCGGCGTGACAATCACCGGCTGACCGAATTTGCGGGCTGGCGGTATGAGTACGACGCGTGGGGGCAGGTCATAGCGAAGTCAGGCAATCGCGACGCGATGGCACTGGAATGGGACGGCGAAGGCCACCTGATTGCCGTGCGCGTGCGCGACCGGCTCGTGCGCTACCAGTACGACGCGCTGGGCCGTTGCATCGAGCGGACTGTGACGGTCCGGCAGGCGCCGGGCCGCGCGTTGCCAGCCACGCCGCCGCGCATCACGCGCTTCGTCTGGCACGACGACACCTTGCGGCAGATACTCGAGGCAGACCGCGTACGGACCTATCTCTATGTGCCGGCGGGGCAAGGCTCTGGCGGCGACGTGCCCTTGACCTGCATCGACCAGCCGCTCGATGCTGCCGGCCAGCCCGGGGCCATGCGGTTCCTGCATTACCAGACCGACGTCGCCGGCACCGCCGTGGCGTTGACCGACGAGGCGGGCGCGGAGGTCTGGTCTGGCCGCTACACGGCGCTGGGCCGGCTGCTGGCCCAAGATGGCCCGGCAGTCGCCGGCGGGCAGCCGCTGCGGCTCGCGGGCCAGTTCGCCGATGACGAAACCGGGCTGCATTGGCACGGCCGGCGTGTCTATGACCCCGACATCGGCCGCTACCTGAGCCCGGACCGTCGCGGCGGCGATGGCGTCAACCCCTATGCGTACCGGGCACCCACGGCGAAGCCGGCGCCATCGCCGCACGCGCAAGGGCCGGCCATGGCGGACGACTACTGGACCGTGGCGGATACCGCGCGGCGGCACGCCATGATCGCCTCCGGCGCAGAGAAGGACTGGGGATGACCCACTATTGGGGAGGCAATCTCCTGCTCCATCTCGCCCAGCCGCTGTTTCGCATCCTCGATGAACTGTCGCCGGAGCTGAAGTCGATGGCGCGGATGGAATGGCTCAAGCGCGAGTCCCGCAAACAGCTCGTCCACCTGCGGCGGGCGGGCAACGCGGTGAACCTGCCGGTCGACGCCGTGCAGGCGGTGCACTACTGCTTCTGCACCGCGCTGGATCAGGCGGGCAGTCGTGTGCAGGGCGCGTCGGGCAGTTGCCGGGGCGTATGGCTGCAGGACAGCCTGCTGCGCGAGTACTACGGCAGCGCCGATACCGGGCAGCAATGCCGGACGTGGATCCTGCGCTTGCGTGAAGCGCCGGACATGGGCACGCACGCACTGGCGGTGATCGCGGCGCTGGTCGCCCGGGGGCTGCGGGACGAGCACGGCGCGCCATTGCCAGACACCGCGCCGCGCGTCCGGCCGGCGCTCGTACCGGCAGAGGCGGAGGAGACGATGCCAGCTTCGGTCGCCAACCCGGAGCGGCGCCGCCGCACGATGCCATGGCGAGGAATTGCCGTAGTGCTGGTTGCGCTGGCGCTGTCGCTCTCGCTCGCGTACTTCATCGTCGGGCTGTTCGTGGTCGGATGATGCCTCGGGTACACTGCCGGCTGGCCTCGCGCGCGCTGCCGGCGCCAATTTCCAAACACACTGACACGACAGATTCCCATGAAGACTCTTTCCCTGATTCTTGCCGCCGTCACGCTCGCTGGCGCAGGCGTTGCCCAGGCCGCCGCACCGGCTTCCGAGACGCTGCCGTCCGGCGTGGTGATCCAGCACGTGACCAAGGGCACGGGCGCCTCGCCCAAGGCTTCCGATACCGTCAAGGTGCACTACCGTGGCACGCTGACCGATGGCACGGAGTTCGATAGTTCGTACAAGCGCGGCCAGCCGATCTCGTTCCCGCTGAATCGCGTGATTCCGTGCTGGACCGAGGGCGTGCAGAAGATGCAAGTGGGCGGCAAGGCCAAGCTGACCTGCCCGTCGGCCAGCGCCTACGGTGCACGCGGCGTGCCGGGTACGATCCCGCCGAACGCCACGCTGAACTTCGAAGTGGAACTGCTCGGCATCGGCGGCTGATCAGGTCGCCTGATCAGGTCACCGAAGCCGGCTTCAGCGCCGCGAGCTTCTTGTAGAACGCGGCGCGGCTGATGCCGATCCGCGTGGCGGCGTCGGCCACCCGGCCGCCGCAGGCGTCCAGCGCCTGTTGCAGGAAGGCGGCCTCGAAGCCGGCCATCGCCGCCGCGTAGGTTTGCGGCGGGGGTTCGGGTGCCGTCGGCACAACCGTCGTCACCTTCGCCGGCGCGACGGGGGCTTCCAGGCTCGCTGGTACGCTTGACGGCAGGGTCGCCGGCAAGCGGCGGTCCAGCAGCGGGGCGAGAGTGGTCGCGTCGATCGAATCCTCGTCGCACAGCATCACGACACGCTCCAGCACGTTGTGCAACTCGCGCACGTTGCCGGGCCAGTCATATTCCCCAAGCAGTTGCAACGCGTCCTGGCGCAGCCCGGGCGGGTTGCGATCGGCCTTGATGCACAGTTCCTCGATGATCGCGTTGGCCAGCAACAGCAGGTCGGCCCGCCGCTCGCGCAGTGGCGGCAGTTCGATCGTCAGGACGTTGAGCCGGTAGTAGAGATCGGCGCGGAACTTGCCCGCCGCGACCAGCGCCGGCAGGTCGGCCGACGTGGCCGCGATGATCCGCACATCGGCGCGCACGATGCGGTTGGAGCCGAGCGGCTCGAATTCCTTGTCCTGCAACGCCCGGAGCAGCTTGCTCTGGAGCATCAGCGGCATGTCCCCCACCTCGTCGAGCAGCAGCGTGCCGCCGTCCGCCAGTTCGAACTTGCCGATGCGGCCCTTGCGGTCCACGCCCGTGTAGGCGCCCGGCGCCGCGCCGAAGAACTCGACCTCCAGCAGCGTCTCGGGAATGGCCGCCACGTTCACGGTGACAAGAGGCTGCTCGGCGCGCGTAGAGCCGGCGTGGATACCATGCGCGAGCAACTCCTTGCCAGTGCCCGTCTCGCCAAGCAGCAGCACCGGCGACTCCACGCGCGCCGCGCGCCGGGCCTGGCGCTTGACCTCCTGCGCCGCCGGGCTGGTGCCGATAAAGCTGGCGAAGGTGTACTTCGCGCGGCGGGCCTGGTCGAGCGAGCGGCGCGCTGCGGCCAGCTCGGCCTGTACGCGCGAGTAGTGCGCGAACAGCGGCGTCAGCGACTTCAGTTCGTCGAACAGCGCGAAGCCCACCGCGCCGATCGTGCGCCCATCGTCGTCCTTGATCGGCAGGCGCGTGACGATCATCGTGTCGCTGTCCGTCTCCAGGATGTCGAGCAGGATCGGCTTGCCGGTGGTCACCACCTCGCGCATCAGGCTGTTGGGAATCACCTGCTCGCAGTCGCGGCCGATGGCCTCCTGCGGGTTCGAAAACCCGAAGCGCGCCGCGTAGCGCTTGTTGATCCAGACCACGCGCGCGTGGTCGTCCACGACGAACGTGCCTTCGCTGAAATTCTCGAACGTGCGGAACAGCGAGGCCATGGCGCGACGCGCCACGTAGTCGTAGTCCAGCAGCAGGGCACCGCCCGGCTCCGCTATTTTCTGCATGCTGCCGATCTCGTTGTCTCGATGGGGAGACGGCGAGTGTCTCACAAGCGAGATTTGCATGCGTCGATAGCAGGTATGAATCCATGAATCGAGACAAAAACGTCAATAAGTGATGCATTCGCCTCGTATGGCGTATGGCACACATCCTGCGAACTCAAGCCGCCCCCGATGCCTGACAAGCCAGGGGCAATCCGCGCGCGACGGCTCTTCCATGGCCGCTCAGCAGCGTCGGTTCAAGAACAAATTCTGGAGACCTCATGTCTTTTGTCGTGGTGATCGCCGCCCTGGCGTTCCTGATGTTTGCCGCCTATCGCGGCTACAGCGTCATCCTGTTTGCACCCCTGGCGGCGCTTGGCGCCGTACTGTTGACCGATCCGTCCGCCGTGGCGCCGGTGTTCACGGGCATCTTCATGGAGAAGATGGTCGGGTTCGTGAAGCTCTATTTCCCGGTGTTCCTGCTCGGCGCGGTGTTCGGCAAGGTGATCGAACTGTCCGGCTTTTCCGAGTCCATCGTCGCCGCGGCCATCCGCTATATCGGGCGCTCGCGGGCCAATGCAGTGATCGTGGCGGTCTGCGCGTTGCTGACCTATGGCGGCGTGTCGCTGTTCGTGGTGGTCTTCGCCGTCTACCCGTTCGCGGCCGAACTCTATCGCCAGAGCAACATCCCCAAGCGGCTGATGCCGGGGGCGATCGCGCTGGGCGCGTTCTCGTTCACGATGGATTCGCTGCCGGGCACGCCGCAGATCCAGAACATCATCCCGTCGAACTTCTTCAACACCACGGCGTGGGCCGCCCCGATCCTCGGCGTGATCGGCTCGCTGTTCATCATCGCGGTGGGCCTGAGCTACCTCGAGTGGCGCCGCCGTTCGGCTGCTGCGCGGGGGGAGGGCTACGGCACCAACCTGCTCAACGAGCCGCAGCGCGTGGAAGGCGGCAAGCTGCCGCCGCCGCTGCTGGCCATCCTGCCGCTGCTCGTGGTGGGCGTGTCGAATTTCTGGCTGACGCGGATGATCCCGCTCTGGTATGGGCCGGCCAACAGCGTGTCGCTGCCGGGCCTGGCCAAGCCGATCGAGACCAAGGTGGCGAGCGTCACGGCCATCTGGGCGGTCGAGGGCGCGCTGCTGCTGGGCATCGTGGTGGTGCTCGTCACCGCGTTCGGCGCCGTGCGGGAGCGTTTTGCCGAAGGCACCAAGGGCGCCGTCGGGGGCGCGCTGCTGGCATCGATGAACACGGCATCGGAGTACGGCTTCGGCGGTGTGATCGCCGCGCTGCCGGGTTTCCTCGTGGTTAGCGATGCGCTGCGCAGCATTCCCAACCCGCTGGTCAACGCGGCCATCTCGGTCAGCACACTGGCCGGTATCACCGGCTCGGCCTCAGGCGGCATGAGCATCGCGCTGGCTGCGATGTCCGACGCCTTCATCCATGGTGCGCAGGCCGCCCAGATTCCGCTGGAAGTGCTGCACCGCGTGGTGTCGATGGCCAGCGGCGGCATGGACACGCTGCCGCACAACGGCGCCGTGATCACGCTGCTGGCGGTTACGGGCCTCACGCACCGCGAGTCGTACCGCGATATCTTCGCCATCACCGTGATCAAGACGCTGGCGGTGTTCTTCGTCATCGCGGTGTACTACATGACCGGCCTGGTCTGAGCGAGGCGCGATCATGAACAATCTGACCCATTTGCAAGGCAAGACCGCCCTGGTGACCGGCTCGACGAGCGGCATCGGGCTGGGCATTGCACAGGCGCTGGCCGAGGCTGGCGCCAATATCGTCCTGAACGGTTTCGGCGATGTGGACGCCGCGCTGGCCAGCCTCGCGGCAACCGGCGTGCAGGCCATCCACCATCCGGCCGACATGCGCAAGCCCGACGAGATCGCGGCGATGGTGGCCGCGGCGGAGGCGCGCTTTGGCGGCGTGGATGTGCTGGTGAACAACGCTGGCATCCAGCACGTGGCACCAGTGGAGGCGTTCCCGGCGGAGAAGTGGGACGACATCCTCGCCATCAACCTGACCTCCAGCTTCCATACGATCCGCCACGCGCTGCCCGGCATGCGTGCACGGAACTGGGGTCGCATCGTCAATATCGCGTCCGTGCACGGGCTGGTGGGCTCGGCGGGCAAGTCGGCCTACGTGGCGGCCAAGCACGGGCTGGTGGGCCTGACCAAGGTCACCGCGCTCGAGACGGCCGGTACCGGCGTCACGTGCAATGCGATCTGCCCGGGCTTCGTGCTGACGCCGCTGGTGGCGCAGCAGATCGCGGACATCGCGGCGCGGGATGGCATCTCGGCCGAGGCGGCGCAGGCCCGGCTGCTGGCGGACAAGCAGCCGTCCGGGCAGTTCGTCACGCCGCGCCAGTTGGGCGGGATCGTGACGATGCTGTGCTCGCCGCTGGGCGACGAAGTGCGTGGCGCCGCCTGGGCGGCGGACGGCGGCTGGACTGCCCAATAAGGGGGCAAAAAGCGGTCAAAAAGCGGGCGGCGGTGGCCGTGAGGGCGCTCGCGCCCTTGCTGCGCCGCGCCAGTGCTTTACAACAATTCACGTGCGAATGCCATGGCGCTTTGGCGCCCATCGGGATAGGCTTAACCTTGGCACGTGCGTCCTGGACGCGCGATCTTCCACATTCCGTCAGGAGGCATCGATGAAGTCGATCACCATGGTATTGGCCATTGCAACGTTGGTTCCGGGCGTCGTGCTCGCGGCAGGTCCGGCGAATCCCGCCGATCGCTACGACTACAATATGCGGACCACGAACAAGGACGGCTATGTGCCGGATCCGGCTCGTGCCACCAACAAGGATGGCTACGTACCTGATACCGCGCGCGCTGGCGACAAGTTCGATCCGTACACCCAGGGTGCCAAGAGCACGGGGTCGGCGCTGACCGACACCAAGAGCACCACGAAGAAGTCCACCAAGGCGCCCAAGAAGGCGCCGGCCGAAGCCGCGAAGTAACGGCTTGCACGTCAGATGAAAACGGCCCGCCGAGTGCGGGCCGTTTGTTTTTTGGCGGGACGTCGACCCTCAGGCCAGACGAGCCTCGATGCGCGAGACCAGCCCTTCCATCCAGCCCCGCAGCGCAGTATCGATCATCACGCACGGAAGACTGCCCGCCAGCACCTGGTAGACCTTGCCGCGCGGGACTTTGGAGACGCGCGCCGGATCGAGCCAGGCGTCGTTGTCCACCAGCAACAGCAGCGTTTCCAGCCCGATCAGGATCGGCCAGATGCAGGCCAGCCGCAGCCGCACGGCCGTGCGCGGGATGGCCAGCGTGTAGGCGATGGCTTCGCGGAAATGGTCGAGCGCCACGCGCACGCCCTCCGCCAGCATCGGCCGGGCACGGCGGCTGTTGGCCGGGTCCAGCAGATCCGCCGACGACAGCCCGTGCCGGTCCAGCAACTCAGTCGGCAGGTAGCAGCGCCCGATGCGCAGGTCCTTGCCGCAGTCGCGCAGCACGTTGACCATCTGCAGCGCCTTGCCGAAGCGCACGCCCCGGCGCAGCATCAGTTCGGCCGGCGCCTGCAGCGTGCCCGGCTGATGCCGGTAGGTCATCGTGGTCCAGAACTCGCCCACGCAGCCGGCCACCAGATAGGTATACCGGTCGAGATCGGTCATGGTGGCCAGTGCCGCGACCTGCCGGGAGCCTTCGTCCGGGAAGGTGCGCAGGTCGAATTCCATGCCTTCGGTCAGCGTGGTCACGATGCCGCGCACGGCGGTGCGGTCGGCCTCGGGCAACTGGTCGAGCACGTCCAGCGCCGGGCCGATCGACTCCAGCAGCACCTTTTCGTCCGACAGGCTTTGCTGGCTGGCGACCTCGGCGGCCAGCCGGCGGACCAGTTCGCCCCCGTCATCGGCACCGTTCACGCGGGCGCGCAGCCCCAGCAGCAGGTCCAGCCGCTGCGGCGGGGGAATCAGCGCGGTATCGGCGATGGTGTCCGCCGCGCGGGCCAGCAGGTAGGCGAGCCCCACGGGGTCGCGCATGCCGGCGGGCAGGATGCGCAGCGTCAGGTAGAACGAGCGGGACACCCCCTTCAGCAGCGGGCCGAGCAGGAAAACCCGGTCAGGAATTGGCATAAAACGGCATAAAGCGGTGGAGGCGGGATGAGCGGGCCGAATGGGCCCGGATGCGGCGCAGGCGCATTGTAGCCGCCCGGGCCACACCAGGATGGCGTCGGCGTGGCGCGCGCACCACGTCAACACGGCGCCACACCACCCGCAAAGCCAGCGCCGGCGCGGCAGTCCCCACCAATGGGGCGTGCACCATACATGTGCGCGTGGCTGTCATCACGTGGTCATGGCAATGTCACGCCGATCCGCGCATAATTTTCGGCATCTGGGCTCTAGGAACTGCGTTGATGCAAGTCACGATTCGAACCACGACGATTCCCGGATCGCCCGACAGGGCGGCGGTGCACCGGGCGGCCGTCTACCCTAACACCGAGGAAGACGCCTCGCCGCTGATGGTCAGCGCCTGGACACAACGTGAGCCGGAAGCCTTTCTGGCCGCGCAACGCTGGGCGATCAGCCAGGCGTACCATATCTCCAATCCGCGCACGGGAACGTTCTACGGCGGCCGCTCGGCCCGCTGATGTCCAGGGCGCCGAGGCCTTAGGCTGCTCTCCAGGTTTCGCCAGGCGGAATGGCGTGCCGTAGTTCGCACGATTTATTGCATTCCTGCGAATACCGAGCGAACCGCGCGCGTAAAATGGCCGGCTGCCCCCCGACAGCCACGAGTCATCGCGTTGCATCGCCCTCATATTTCGACTTTCCCCGAGGAAAGCCCCAGCACGACCCCCGACGCCACGACCCGGCGCGGCATCACGTTTCTCACGTTCGCCTTCATCCTGAGCCAGTTCTATCGCAGCTGCCTCGCGGTGATCGCGCCTGAACTCCAGCACGACTTCCAACTGTCGCCCGCGGGCTACGGGGCCCTGTCGTCGTGCTTTTTCCTGGCTTTCGCGGTGGCGCAGATTCCGGTCGGGCTGGCGTTCGACCGTTTCGGCGTGGGCCGCCCCACGGCGTGGCTGCTCGGCGTGGGCGCGTTGTCCGGCGTCGCGTTCGCGGCGGCGCCCAACGCCACGGTCGCCATGCTCGCCCAGATGGGCCTCGGTCTGGCCTGCGCGCCGGTCTTCATGGGGTTGCTCCACTACGCGTCCGAGCAACTCTCGGAAAAACAGTACATGCGCGTGGTCAGCCGATCCAACGCGCTGGGGATGGTTGGCGCGTTGTGCGCCACGGCCCCGCTGGGCTGGGCCTCGCAGCATGTGGGCTGGCGGCCGGCGATGGGGCTCTCGGCCATTTGCATGGCGGCCGTCTGCTACGGCGTCTGGCGCGTGGTGCGCGACGAAGGCCACGCCGAGGCACGCAATGTGCCGATGGGCGCGATGCTGACCGATAGCGCGCGGCTGCTCGGCATGGGCTCGCTGTGGCTGCTGATTCCGATGTGCGTGGCGATGGCCGCCGGCACGGCGTTCCGGAATGCCTGGAGCGGGCCGTATCTGGCCGATGTCTACCATCTCAACGCGGGCACGCGCGGCGTGGCGCTGACGCTGTTGAGCCTGGCGGGCTTCCTGACCGCCTTCCTGCTGCCGGTGCTGGTGCGCGGCACGTCCCTGAAGGCGACCATCTTCGGCTGGGGCGCCCTGTCGATGGTGGGCGGGCTGCTGCTGTGGGCCTGGCCGGACAGCGGGATCGTGTCCGGCGTGGGCCTGATGGCGCTGGTGTCGACCATCGGCATGTTGCATCCGCTGGTCATGGCCCAGGGCCGCGCGCTGATTCCGGCGCCGTCGCGCGGGCGCGGGCTGGGCGTGCTCAATACCTTTGTCTTCCTTGGTTCCGCGCTGACCTCTTGGGGCTTCGGGCTGATCGCCAATGTCGGCCACACGCGCCAATGGGCGGAAGGCGATACCTACGGCGCGATTTTTCTCACGGCGGCCGTACTGGTAGCGCTGGCGCTGGTGCCGTACGCCTTCAGCCGGACCTCGGTCGCGGCCCAGCCGCGCTAGAACCCGACAGGACCGCGCTGCGTTCCGCGATGTGGGATGTCCTCTGCCCACGGGCGGGCAACGTCCGCAATGCGCGTTTTCCCTGAGAAATTTCTCAAGCTTCTGCTACCCGATGCCGTTAAGCCATCCAATGTCCGGTCGTGCGTTCATTCGCGCGACGGGGCACCGAAGAGAGAGCGGCCGGGCGCCATGCGGGCGCGCACGGTCACCCACCAGTGTGCAATCAGGTAGAAGAAATGAAGAATCTTGGTATTGGTGTTCGCCTTGGCATTGGCTTTGGCGTGGTCTTGATGCTATCCACCCTCATGACCGTGGTGGGCGTGCTGCGCCTCCAGGAAGTGGCCGGCCGCACGCACGAAATGATGCAGCAGCCGCTGGCCAAGGAACGGCTGGTCAGTGACTGGTACCGGCTGATGTACGCGAGCGTGCGCCGCACGACCGCCGTGGCGCGTAGCGCCGACCCCTCGCTCGGCACCTTCTTCGCGGCCGAGACCAAGTATTCGGTCGAGGCGATCGCCAAGCTGCGCGAGAAGCTCGACCCGGTCATGACGTCCGAGGCCGAGAAGGCGGCGTTCCAGCGCATTCTTGTTGTGCGCAACCCGTACAACGACTCGCGCGACAAGATCACCAAGCTCAAGAAGGACGGGCAGACCGACGAGGCGAACAAGGTCCTCGAGACCGAATTCGTGCCGGCCGGCGATGCCTACCTGGGTGAGATTCAGAAGTTGCTGGACATCCAGCGCGCGGCCATCGACAGCACGGCCGAGGAAATCAACGGCATCTACCGCAGCGCGCGTAACGGCCTGATCACGCTGGGCGTGGTGGCGCTGGGTATTGGCGTGGCGTTTGCGTGGTGGCTGACCATCGGCATCACGCGCCCGCTGCACCGTGCGGTGGGCTTTGCGCGCACCGTGGCGGCGGGCGACCTGACCAGCCAGATCGAGGTGGATAGCCACGACGAGACCGGCCAGCTGCTCGAAGCGCTGCGCGAGATGAACGACAACATCCTCGGCATCGTCACCGAAGTGCGCTACGGCACCGAGGCGATTGCCACGGGCACGAGCCAGATCGCGGCCGGCAACACGGACCTCTCGCAGCGTACCGAAGAGCAGGCGTCGTCGCTGCAGGAAACGGCCTCCAGCATGGAGGAGCTGACCAGCATCGTCCGCCAGAACGCCGACAGCGCCAAGCAGGCCAGCGCGCTGGCCGTGAATGCGTCGGAAGTGGCGACGCAGGGTGGCGACGTGGTGGGGCAGGTGGTCCACACGATGGACGAGATCAACGTGTCCTCGCGCAAGGTGGTGGACATCATCTCGGTCATCGAGGGCATCGCCTTCCAGACCAACATCCTGGCGCTGAACGCGGCCGTGGAAGCGGCCCGTGCCGGCGAGCAGGGCCGTGGCTTCGCGGTGGTGGCGGGCGAGGTGCGCAGCCTGGCGCAGCGTTCGGCCACGGCGGCCAAGGAAATCAAGTCGCTGATCGGGGATTCGGCGGATCGTGTGGAGCGCGGCTCGCAACTGGTGGCGCGCGCCGGCGAGACCATGGAGCAGATCGTCAGCGCCGTGAAGCGTGTGACGGACATCATGGGGGAAATCAGCGCGGCCTCGGCCGAGCAGAGCGCCGGCATCGAGCAGGTGAACCTGGCGGTCACGCAGATGGACACCGTGACGCAGCAGAACGCGGCGCTGGTGGAGCAGGCCGCTGCGGCGGCGGGCTCGCTCGAAGAGCAGGCCCAGCGCCTGAAGGAAGCCGTGTCTACCTTCCGCCTGGCCGCCTAAGTGGACACCTGAGCGGCAGCAGGAGTATCAGAAGTATCAAGGGGCCTTGGGCGGCGTGATGCCGCCCGGGCCCGGCAGCTTCTCCGAATGCTGCATCGACGGCATCATGTTGCTGTTCAGGTGGAACATCACCCAGAGCGAGCCGGTGAGCGTGATGACCACGAGCACCAGCGTGAAGATCAGGGACAGCATGTTCCAGCCGCCTTCCGAGTGCGCGTTCATGTGCAGGAAGAAAATCATGTGGACGACGATCTGCACTGCGCCGAGCAGCAGGATCACCACGGCCGTGGTCGAAGTCTTGTCGAACACATCGCCCATCACCAGCCAGAACGGAATCGCGGTCAGGAAGACCGACAGCACGAAGCCGGTCAGGTAGCCGCCCAGCGTGGCGTGCGGCCCGATCTCTTCTTCGTGACCATGACCATGCGCGTCCGCGTGGTCGCCGAGGGTGTTGTCGTGCACGCTCATTGCAGCGTTCCCATCAGGTAGACGAAGGTAAAGACGCCGATCCACACGACGTCCAGAAAGTGCCAGAACATCGACAGGCACATCAGCCGACGCTTGTTGGCGGTGATCAGCCCGTGCCGGCTGACCTGGAACATCAGCACGACCAGCCAGATGATGCCGAACGTCACGTGCAGCCCGTGCGTGCCGACCAGTGCGAAGAACGACGTCAGGAAAGCGCTGCGCTGCGGCCCCGCGCCTTCGTGGATCAGGTGCGCGAACTCGTACAGCTCCACGAACAGGAAGGCCAGGCCGAATACGCCCGTGATGGCCAGCCAGATCAGCGTGCCGGCCTTGCGCCGCACCTGCATCTGCAGCATGGCGAAGCCGTAGGTGATCGACGACAGCAGCAGGAAGGTGGTGTTCAGGGCCACCAGCGGCAGCTCGAACAGCTCCGCCCCGGTGGGGCCGCCCGCGTATTCCCGCCCGAGCACGCCGTAGCAGGCGAACAGGCACGCGAAGACCAGGCAGTCGCTCATCAGGTAGAGCCAGAACCCGAGCAGCGTGCCGTTCTCCGCGTGGACCTCTTCCTTGACGTAGAACTGGTAGTTGTGGTCGAGCGGCGCGGCCGGGTGGGTGCCCGGGCCGCCGTGCGAGAGGGGCATCGTCGATTCAACCATGGGTCGCGAGCAGTTGGGTGCGCGTCGCTTCGGTCCGGACCACGTCATCGGCCGGAATGTAGTAATCGCGCTTGTAGTTGAAGGTATGGACGATGGCGGAGATGATCGTCGCCGCGAAGGACACCACCACGAGCCACCAGATGTGCCAGATCAGGGCGAAGCCGCACAGGGTGCTCAGGCCCGCCAGCACGATCCCGGCGGCGGTGTTCTTCGGCATGTGAATGGGGATGAAGCCCTGGTCGGGGCGCTGGTAGCCCAGCTGCTTCATCTGCCACCAGGCGTCGGCGTCGTGGACCATCGGCGTGAACGCGAAGTTGTACTGCGGCGGCGGCGACGAAGTGGACCATTCGAGCGTGCGGCCGTTCCACGGGTCGCCCGTGGTGTCGCGCAGCTGCTCGCGGCGCATGAAGCTGACCACCAGCTGGATGATGAAGCAGCCGATGCCGAGCGCGATCAGCAGCGCACCCAGCGCGGCGATCTGGAACCACGGCTGCAGCGACGGATCGTCGAAATGGTTCATGCGGCGCGTCACGCCGAGGAAGCCCAGCCAGTACAGCGGCATGAACGCCACGTAGAACCCGACCAGCCAGAACCAGAACGAGCACTTGCCCCAGAACGGGTCGAGCTTGTAGCCGAAGGCCTTCGGGAACCAGTAGGTGATGCCGGCCATCAGCCCGAACAGCACGCCGCCGATGATCACGTTGTGGAAGTGGGCAATCAGGAACAGGCTGTTGTGGAGCAGGAAGTCAGCGGGCGGCACCGCCAGCAGCACGCCGGTCATGCCGCCGATCACGAAGGTGACCATGAAGCCGACGGTCCACAGCATCGGCACCTCGAACTTGATGCGCCCGTGGTACATCGTGAACAGCCAGTTGAAGATCTTGGCGCCGGTTGGGATCGAGATGATCATCGTCGTGATCCCGAAGAACGAATTGACGCTGGCGCCCGATCCCATCGTGAAGAAGTGGTGCAGCCACACCAGGTAGGAGAGCACCGTGATCACCACCGTGGCGTACACCATCGACGCATAGCCGAACAGCCGCTTGCGCGCGAAGGTGGCTACCACCTCGGAATACACGCCGAACACGGGCAGGACCAGGATGTAGACCTCGGGGTGGCCCCAGATCCAGATCAGGTTCACGTACATCATGGCGCTGCCGCCCTGGTCCGCCGTGAAGAAGTTCGTGCCGACGTAGCGGTCCAGCGCCAGCATGGTGATGGCGGCGGTCAGCACGGGGAACGCGGCGATGATCAGCACGTTGGTGCACAGCGAGGTCCAGGTGAAGATCGGCATGCGCATCAGCGTCATGCCCGGCGCGCGCATCTTGACGATGGTGACGAGCAGGTTGATCCCCGATAACAATGTGCCGACCCCGGCCACCTCCAGGGACCATATGTAGTAGTCCACGCCCACGTCCGGACTGTGCAGGATGCCGGACAGCGGTGGATAGGCCAGCCAGCCGGTGCGCGCGAACTCGCCCACGAACAGCGACATCATCACCAGTATCGCGCCGCCCACGGTCATCCAGAAGCTGAAGTTGTTCAGGAACGGGAACGCCACGTCGCGCGCGCCGATCTGCAGCGGCACGACGAAGTTCATCAGCCCGGTGACCAGTGGCATCGCCACGAAGAAGATCATGATCACGCCGTGCGCGGTGAAGATCTGGTCGTAGTGGTGCGGGGGCAGGTAGCCGAGGTTGTCGCCGAACGCGACGGCCTGCTGGATGCGCATCATGATCGCGTCGGCAAAGCCGCGCAGCAGCATCACGATGCCCAGGATCACGTACATGATGCCGATCTTCTTGTGGTCGATGCTGGTGAACCACTCGCGCCACAGGTAGCCCCAGACCCGGTAGTAGGTCAGCGCGCCGACGAGGGCGAGGCCCCCGAGCGCCACCACGGCGAACGTCGCCAGCAGGATCGGTTCATGGAGCGGAATGGCCTCCCAGGAGAGGCGGCCAAAGATCGGCGAAGCGAGATCGGAACGCTCGGGCATGTTGTGTCACCTGGGCCAGCAGGCCGCTGAGTATTGGCGAAAGATTACGAGTCCGGCGGCGCTTCGTCTACCGCAGCAAGCGCCTGCCGTCGTTCAGCGCGGGTTCCGAGGCGAACATGGACGCCTCGCCCGCCGCGCCGCCAGCCGTATTGCCGGCCGTGCAGACATAGGTGGACGGGTCGAACTTGCCGCGGCTGCGGTCCAGCGCCATCGTGTCCGCCATGCAGGTTCCCCCTAGCACGCAGCGGTTCAGGATCTGCTTGTACAAATCGGGCTCGACGCTGGCATAGCGCTGCACCGGCACGCGCTCGCTCGGCTCGGCCAGCTTCACGTACGCATCCTTGGAGAGCGCGGTGCCGCCCGATTTCACCTGCTGCACCCATTTGTCGAAATCGCCGTCTGACAGCCCGTGGAACTTGAAGCGCATGTGCGAGAACCCTTCGCCGCTGTAGTTGCCCGAGAGTCCATCATAGACGCCGGCCTTGTTGATGACGGCGTGCAGCTTGGTTTCCATGCCGGGCATCGCATAGACCATGCCCGCCAGCGAGGGCACGAAGAAGGTGTTCATCACCGAGGTGGCCGTGATCTTGAACGCGATGGGCCGGTCCACCGGCGCGGCCATCTCGTTGACCGTGGCGATGCCCTGCTCGGGGTAGAGGAACAGCCATTTCCAGTCCATCGCCACCACTTCCACGACCAGCGGCTTGGTGTCAGGCGTGACGGCACGTTTGCCGTCGATGAAGGTGAGGGGGCGGTAGGGATCGAGCTGGTGGGTACTCACCCAGGTCACGGCGCCCAGCGCGATGATGATCAGCAGCGGCGCGGCCCAGATGGCCAGCTCCAGCACGGTGGAGTGGTCCCAGTCAGGGTTGTAGTGGGGATTGTTGGCGTTCTCCCGGTACCGCCAGGCGAACAGCAGCGTCAGGATGATCACCGGAACGATGATCAGCAGCATCAGCAGGGTGGCGATGATGATGAGGTCGCGCTGGCGCACGGCCAACTCGCCAGATGGCGAAAAAAGCACTGCGTTGCAACCGGCGAGCGCGGCCAGCAGGCCGAACGCACCAACACGCAAAAGCAGTCTTCCCGTCACTTTGAGCGGCCGAGCCGCAGAATCGAAGGGTCGCATGGTTGCGGAAGTGGCGTTTGAGGAACGTCGAGCGCCGCTCGACGCAATCATCTTTTCGATTTCCTATGGCAGTTTAGGCGCTATTCTTGTCAGTGGATGACTTTGAGTGCAGTTTGACATGCCTCTCGCTCGCGAAGGAGATCTCAAGGATGGCCAGCCTGACCCATCAGCACCGCGCGTCGCCGACTGCACCTCCGGCGGAAGGTCACCATCAGGTGGCGCCCGCCGAAATCGCCACCGGCGTCGTGATCGGCCGCGCGTCGGAGTACTTCGACTTCTTTGTCTACGGCATCGCCTCGGTGCTGGTCTTCCCATCGGTCTACTTCCCCTTCGCCAGTGAGCTGGCCGGGCTGCTCTACAGCTTCACGATCTTTTCCTTCGCGTTCATCGGGCGGCCGTTCGGCACGGCGCTGTTCATGCGCATTCAGCGCCGATGGGGGCGCGGCGTCAAGCTGACGGCCTCGCTGTTCCTGCTCGGCACGGCAACGGTGGGCATCGCCTTCCTGCCGTCCTATGCCACGCTCGGCAGCGCCGCCATCTACCTGCTCGCGTTTTTCCGCTTCCTGCAGGGCATTGCCTTCGGCGGCTCGTGGGATGGCCTGCCGTCGCTGCTGGCCATCAACTCGCCCCCGCACAAGCGCGGCTGGTACGCGATGGTGGGGCAACTGGGCGCGCCCACGGGCTTCATCATCGCCGGCGCGCTGTTCCTGTTCCTCTACGCGAGCCTGACACCGGCTGAATTCATCGACTGGGGCTGGCGCTATCCGTTCTTCGTGGCCTTCGCCATCAACGTGGTGGCGCTGTTCGCGCGGCTGCGGCTGGTGGTGACGCACGAGTACACGCAACTGCTCGACGAAGGCGAGCTGGAGCCGATCAGCACGTTGCAGATGGTGAACGCGCAAGGCTTCAACATCTTCCTCGGCGCCTTCGCGGCGTTGGCGAGCTACGCGCTGTTCCACCTGGTGACGGTGTTCCCGCTGTCCTGGGTGCTCCTGCACAAGGCGCAGGGCGTGACGGACATGCTGGCGATCCAGATCGTGGGCGGCTTCATCGCCTTCATCGGCACGCTGCTGTCGGGCTGGATCGCGGACCGTATCGGCCGCCGCACCACGCTGGCGGTGATGGCGGTGCTGATCGGCATCTTCAGCCTGTTCGCCCCATGGCTGCTCGACGGCGGGCAGACCGGGCAGGACGTGTTCATCCTGGTCGGGTTTGCGCTGCTGGGGCTGTCCTACGGGCAGGCGGCGGGCGTGGTGACGTCGAATTTCGACCGCCGCTACCGCTACACGGGCGCCGCACTGACCACGGACTTCGGCTGGCTGTTCGGCGCGGCCTTCGCGCCGCTGGTGGCGCTGGGCCTGTCGTCCCTGTTCGGGCTGGCGGCAGTGAGCCTGTACCTGCTGTCCGGTGCCGTCGGCACGCTCGTGGCGCTGCGGATCAACAAGGCGCTGGGCACGCACGACGAGGTGTAGCGCCGATGGGGCACGACCTGCCCCATCGCCACCCGTTGCGCCACGCCGACACCCCACTAACCACTGAGGCGTGGCGGCCGGCGCGCTGATACCCTTCGGCTCGCGATCCATCCTCAGTCTCGTTCCATGTCTTCCAAGTCCCTGTGCGCAGTGTCCCTGGGCGCGCTGCTGTGCGCGCCTGCCCTGGCCGCCAACACTCAAGTCCTGCTGGAAACCCCCGTTACCTATGCGCCCGGCGCCGGCGTGGTCGACAAGGTCCGCGAGGAATGCCAGATCGAGTCGATGCTGGCCACGCGTGTGTCGGACGTCCTGCGCCGCCGCAACAAGGGCGGTGACGGCAAGCTGGCCGCCGGCGCGGAGGCCGGCGAGGCCCAGGTGATGCGGCTCCAGATCACGCACGTCCTGGGCGTGGGCGGCGGGGCCTGGACCGGCCCGAAGGCCATCACGGTGAATGCCGAGCTGATCGAAGGCGGCAAGGTGGCGCGCCACGTCAAGCTGAACCGCTGGTCCATCGGCGGATTCTGGGGCGGGTTCAAGGGCACCTGTTCGATCCTGAACCGCAGCGCGGTGGCGCTGGCCAAGGACCTGAACCGCTGGGCGCGCGATCCGTCCTACGTGCCGAAGGATGAGGTCGAGCCGCCGGCGCAGGCCGCCGAGGGACCGGCAGAAGGGCAGGCTGAGCCGGCAGCAGAAGTCCCGGCCGATGCCGCGGACGCGCCGCAGGCCAAGGGCACGGCGCTCGAATAGCGCGAGGCGGGCGGCGTATCATGGTGGCGTCATCGACCCCCTGACCCTCCCGTCGCCCCCGCCGCCATGCCCCTGCGCATCAGTGAAGAGATCACGTTCCGCAAGCTCGAGGCCCTGCTGGCCTTCATGGAGACCGGCAACCTGGCCAAGGCCGCGGAGGCGCTCGATATCAGCCCGGTAAGCGTGCACCGGGCGCTCCATTCGCTCGAGGACGGCATGCGCTGCGCGCTGTTCCGCCACGAGGGCCGCAACCTGTTGCCGACCGAGGCCGCGCACGTGCTGGCCGATGTGGCGCGAGATGTCCTCAAGACGATGTCCGACGGCATCCGCGTCACGCGCGAGGCCGCCGGCTACTCCGCCGACCAGCTCAAGATCGGCTCGCTCTATTCGCTGACCATCAAGACCGTGCCGCAGGTGGTCATCGGCATCAAGATGCGCCGCCCGGAGCTGCAGACCGAACTCGTGCTCGGCTCCAACGCCGACCTGCTCCAGAAGCTGCGCCAGGGCTCCATCGACGCCACGCTGATGGCCCTGCCCGAGCCCGACGCCGAAATCGAGTCGATTCCGATGTTCGAGGACGACATCTTCTTCGCCGCCCCGGCCGATTCCCACTACGCCACGCTGCCCGAGATCGACCTGCGGGTCTGCCGGGACGAGCCGTTCGTGTCGCTGGGCGAGGGCTTTGTGACATCGAGCGGCTTCATGGAGGCGTTCCGCATCGCAGATTTCACGCCCAACGTGGTGATGAAGGTCGGGGACATCTTCTCGCTGATGAACCTCGTGGGCGGCGGCATCGGTTATTCCCTGCTGCCCGGGCGCGTGCGGGACGTGTTCGCGAAGAACGTCGCCTTTGTCCCCCTGACCGCCGAATACGACATGAAGCAGTCCATCGGCCTGAGTTTCCTGCGCCGCCGGGAGCGTGATCCGAACCTGCTCGGCCTGGCCGCCGTGTGCCGGATGCTAATGAAAGCCTAGGGTTTCCGGGAGGCAATACCCCTTGTGAGGGGGCCGCACCGCCGTCAATAAATACGGGAGAATGCCGTTGTACTGGCGTGTCAATCCCTTGGTGCCCATGGAAATCATGCTGTCTGCGCGACGAATCGCCGTAATGGCGCCATTGGTGCTGGGGATCTGGCACGCGCAGGCCGCCGCCCAGGCCCGCGCCGCGCCGCCTGCAGCGCCCACCCAGGCGCAGACCACCATCGTTCTGTACTCGGAGGCCGGCCAGCGACCCCAGTCCTACGAGGAAAACGGGATTCCCAAGGGCGCCTATATCGACAACATCAATCGCGTCCTGAAGCGGATTCCCGAATTCAAGGTGCAGGTCCGCTTTGCCCCCTGGGCGCGGGTGGTGGAGGAGGCCCGGAACGGCAACAGCGCCGGCGTGCTCGGCGTCTATTACCGGCCCAGGGAGCGGCCGTTCCTGAATCACTCCAAGCCGTTCTATAGCGAGGAAGTGGCGGTGCACTGCAACCGCGATTCGATCGAGGGCCGCACCTTCCATCGCTATCCGGACGACTTCGCCGGGCTGAAGTTCGGCAACCAGCGCGGCTACCTCGCCCCCGGCCCGCGCTTTTTCCAGCTGGCGCGTGAGGGCAAGATCCAGCTCGTGGAGGGGCATGAGTTCCACGACCTGGTCAAGAAGATGCTGGTGCAGGAGATCGACTGCGTGGTGAATCCCACCGTGGTCATCAACGAGGCGCTGGTCACGCTGGAAGCGCAGGGCATTCCGGAGCGCATGCGCTACAAGTCCCGGCGGGCGATGACCATCAAGACCGAGACCGTGCACGTCGGATTCAGCAAGAAGTACGAGGAATCGCACCCGGAACTCGCCAGGTTCCGGCAATTGTTCGACCAGGCGGCGGACCAATAGCCCGCGCCGCGACCCCTCAGGATTGCGCATTCCATGCCACTGCTGCCACCGGTTCGTTCGATCCGGAACAGGATGATCGTGCTGTTCATCGTTGCCACCACGACAACGCTGGGCGCGTTCGCCATGCATCGGCAATGGCTGCTGCACCAGGACCTGGAGCAGCGCTTCGAGCGGACCCGTGGCGAGGTGTTGGACGGCCTCAAGCAGAGCCTGGCCGCGCCCACCTGGGCGCTGAACGTGGGGACCCTGCGCACGCAGCTGGAATCCACGCTGATCCATCCCGAGGTCACCGAGGCCTGCGTCTTCTCCCCGGACCGGGAGGAGGTGTACGCGGCGGTGCAGCGCACGGCCACCGCCGCCCCGGCCGGGCCATTCTGCGCGGCCAGCGGGCATGACGTGCTGGCGGAAGTCACGCTCTATCCCCCGGATGACATCGACGCCGAGCGGCGCAGCCAGGCCATCGGCACGGCCGTGGTCCGCTTCACGCGCGACACCATGCAGAAGACCCAGCGCGCGGCCATGATCCAGGGGATCACCGAGGTCGCCGTGATCGACGTAGCGCTGGTCATCCTGCTGACCTTCGGCCTGCGGATGGTGTTCCGGCCGCTCGAGCATCTGCGGGAGGCGCTGTTCGAACTGTCCTCCAGCCATGGCGACCATCTCGACGAACTTGCCCGGCTGGGTCGCACCGAGTTCGATAGCGTGATCGACGGCTTCAACTCGGTCCTGCGCCGGCTCCGGCTGATCATTGCCCTGCGCACGGAGGCGGAACTGGAATTGATGGAGAAAAACCGCCTGCTTGAGGCGCTCTCCAAGACCGACCAGCTCACCGGGGTGTTCAACCGGCGGCATCTCGACGATGCACTGGCCGGCGCGCTGGCGCGCAGCCGTGTCGAAGGCAAGCCGTTCTCGATCCTGCTGATCGACGTGGACCGCTTCAAGTCGGTCAACGACACCTACGGCCATCAGGTGGGCGACCGCGTGCTGGTCGAGATCGCCGACCTGATCATGGCGGTCAAGCGGCCGACGGACACCCTCGGGCGCTGGGGCGGCGAAGAATTCCTGCTGATCTGCGCCGATACTGCCCTGCAGGACGCCGTGTACTTCGCCCACCGGCTGCGTAATGCGCTGGCCGAGCAGGACTTCGCGGTGACGGGCCGGATGACCGCGAGCCTGGGCGTGGCCTGCGTGCAGCCGGGCGACACCATCCACGGCATGATCGCCCGCGCCGACACGGCCCTGTACCGCAGCAAGGAGCGCGGCCGGAATCGGGTCGAGTTCGCCGACGATGGCGTGACCACGCCGTAACAGCGGAAAGCCGCCGCCGGGCCGGTCAGGGCGGTAACAGACCGGTCCGGGCGGCGGCCATCACTTCCCGGCTCAGGCCGTCGATCAAGGCCGATGCCGCGCGGGCGTAGTGCCAGTGCAGGGGCACGTCCAGCGGGGTGTCTGGCACGAGTTCGACCAGCGCGCCGTCTGCGAGATGTTGGGCGATCAGGCTCTGCGGATGCAGGCCCCAGCCCATGCCGGCCACGGCCGCCGTGACAAACGCCTGCGATGAGGGCAGCGTGTGCCGGGGCAGTTCCACATGCCGATGGCACAGGCGCCGCACCCAGGTCGCCTGCAACGCATCCTTGTTGTTGAACACCAGACTCGGCGCCGCCGCCAGACTGCCGGCACCCACGCCGGCGGCGAAATGGCGTTGCACGAAGGCCGGGCTGGCAGCCGCCAGATAGCGCATGGCGCCCAGCGGACGGCTTTCGCAGCCAGCGGCAGGGCGGGCGGCGGCGGTCACGGCAGCCAGCACGGCGCCGCTGCGCAGCCATTCGGTGGTGTGGTCCTGATCGTCCACCGCCACCTCCATCAGGACGGGATGTTGCGCGGCAAACGTCGCAATCGCCGGCGCGGCCCACGTCGCCAGACTGTCGGCATTGATCGCGACGGGCAGCGCCACCCGCGCCAGCCCCTCCGCCGCAAGTGACGGCAACGTCCCCTGCAATTCATGTTCGAGCATCCGCACGCGGTCCACGTGCTGGCACAGGCGGCGCCCGGTTTCCGTGGCCCGGCAGGGCTGGTCGCGGATCACCAGCGCGCAGCCCACGCGCTCCTCCAGCAGGCGAATGCGTTGGGAAATGGCCGATGGGGTCACGTGCAGCGCGCGGGCCGCACGCTCGAAGCTGCCTTCGCGCACCACGGCGGCCAAGGCGGACAGGGCGGCGTAATCGAGCATGAGATTAGCGAAACTACATCGAATGAAGAAAAGATAGTTTGTCTACATTTTCCAGAGCAGGCAAGCTGCGCGCATGATTTCCGCACTGCCCACTCCTTCGCTCCCTTTATCCGTCGCCCTGCAGGGCCTGGCCCTGAGCTTCGGCCTGATCGTCGCCATCGGCGCGCAGAACGCGTTCGTGCTGCGTCAGGGCCTGCGCCGGGAGCATGTGGGCAGCGTGGTCCTGCTCTGCGCGGTGGCGGATGCCTTGCTGATTGCCGCCGGCGTCATGGGCATGGCCCAGGCGCTGGGCGAGCGCCCGGGCCTTGCGCGCTTACTGGCGCTGGCCGGCGCGATCTTTCTGGCCGTCTATGGCTGGCGGGCGCTGCGGCGCGCGGGGCAGGCGCAGCGGCTGCAGGCGTCGGAGGGGGAGAAGGGTGCGAAGAGTCTTAGCCGAGGCGCGATCCTGGCGCAGGCGGCGGCCTTCACGCTGCTCAATCCGCATGTCTATTTAGATACCGTGCTGCTGGTGGGCAGCATCGGCGCCCAGCAGCCGGCCGCGCTACGTGGCTGGTTCGTGGCGGGCGCCAGTTCCGCCAGCCTGTGCTGGTTCGGGCTGCTCGGGTTTGGCGCGCGCTTTCTCGCCCCGTGGTTCGCCCGGCCGAAGGCCTGGCGCGTGCTCGACGGGCTGGTCGGCATCACCATGTTCGTTCTGTCGGCGCTGCTGGTGCGCCATGCCTGGGCGGGCTGAGCCCGCCCGCCATGACAGCGCCCCTGACTACACCGGCACGTTCAGCACCGCCTTGGTCTCCAGGAACGCTTCCAGCCCATAGACGCCGTACTCGCGCCCAATGCCCGACTGCTTCAGGCCGCCGAACGGCGCCGCCGGGTCGTGGGCGAGCGTGTTGACGAGGACCCGCCCGGCCTCGATGCGCGATGCCACCGCGTGCGCCCGCTGGACATCCGCCGACAGCACGTAGGCCTGCAAGCCGTAGCTGGTGTCGTTGGCGATGGCGATGGCCTCCTCCTCGTCCCGGTAGGTAATGATCGACAGTACCGGTCCGAAGATCTCCTCGCGCGCAATCGTCATGTCGTTGGTCACATCGCTGAAGACGGTCGGGCGCACGAACCAGCCCGCGTCGAGCCCTTCCGGCCGGCCTTCGCCGCCCGCCACCAGCCGCGCGCCTTCGTCAATGCCGATGCGGATATAGCGCTGCACGCGCTCCCACTGCTTCTGGCTGACCATCGGCCCAACCGTCGTCTGCGGATCGCGCGGATCGCCGGCTTGCGTGGCCGCCACGATGTCGCGCACGTGCGCCTCGAACTCGGCAAGCCGGTGTTCCGGCACCAGAATCCGCGTGCCGGCGATGCACGCCTGCCCGCTGTTCATAAAGCCGGCGTCCATGGCCATCGGCACGGCTTCGTCGAAGTTCGCATCGTCGAGCACGACCACGGGCGACTTGCCACCCAACTCCAGCGTCACCCGCTTCAGCGTGTCCGCCGCCACACGCAGGATGGTCTTGCCGACCGCCGTGGAGCCCGTGAACGACACCTTGGTCACATCGGGATGCGTGCTGATCTCGGCGCCGACCACATCGCCGCGCCCTGTGACGATATTGAACACGCCGGGCGGCACGTCCGCCGCGTGCAGCGCCTCGGTGACGATGCGGGTCTGCATCGCGCTCATCTCGCTCGGCTTGATGACGGCGGTGCAGCCGGCGGCCACGGCGGCAGCCAGCTTGCCGCAGATAAAGCCCGCGTCGCTGTTCCACGGCGTGATCAGCCCGGCCACGCCCATCGGCTGCATCACCACCTCGGCGCCGCCCACGCGGCGCGTGAACGTGTACTGCTCGAGCACATTGGCCGCGTCGATCAGCACGTTGCTCGCATGCCGGGCCATCCAGCGGCCCCGGGACACCGGCGCGCCGTACTCCTCGGTGATCGCCTCGTACAGTTCGTCTTCCTTCGCCAGCACGGCGGCGTGCATGCGCTTCAGCAGGTCCACGCGCGCGCGCTGGCTGGTGCGGGAGAAGGCCGGGAACGCCCGTTTGGCGGCGGCGATGGCGTCCCGGGCGTCCTGCGCGTCGGCCAGGCGCACCTGGCCGATCACCTGTTCGGTGGCGGGATTGAACAGGTCGAACATCTCGTCGCCGTGCGGGGTGACGAAGGCACCGTCGATATAAATCTTGTCGATGATCTGCATGGTGGGTCTCCGGGGTAGCGGAAAAGCATCTTAAGCAAAGCGCGAAAAACGCGGGCTGAAGCACAAGATAGCCCTGCGCCATTGTGTTGACTAGCCATACAATGCGGGATGTGATGATGAAGAAATCAGGACAATGAAATCCTCGGGCCTCGGTGAACTGGAGGCGGTGCTGGCGGTGGCGCGGCATCGCAGCTTTCGGGCGGCAGCGGCGGAGCTGGGCGTCTCCACGTCCGCGCTCAGCCACGCGGTGGCGGCGCTGGAGTCGCGCATCGGCGTGCGGCTGTTCCATCGCACCACCCGCAGCGTGTCGCTGACGGCGGCCGGCGCGCAGTTCGTGGACAGCATCGCGCCGGCGCTGTCCACGATCCGGGGCGCGATCGAGCAGGCGGGGAGCCTGCGCGACACCGTGTCGGGCCAGTTGCGCATCAACACCTCGGCGGGCGCCGCGCGGCAGGTGATGCCGCTGTTCATCGCCTTCCTGCAGCGCTATCCGGCCATGACGCTCGATATCGTCACGGAAGGGCGGCTGATCGACATCGTCGCCGACGGCTTCGATGCCGGCATCCGCCTCGCCGAAACCCTGCCGCAGGACATGATCGCCGTGCCCTTCGGCGATACCCAGCGCTTCGCCGTGGTCGGCAGCCCGGACTACTTCGCCCGGCACAAGCCGCCGCGCACGCCCGCCGACCTGCACGCGCACGCCTGCATCCGCACGCGCATGCCGAGCGGGGCGATCTACCAGTGGGAATTCGCGCGGCATGGCGAGGCGGTGCGCGTCGACGTCAAAGGCGCGCTGACCCTCGACGAGCCCGGCCTGACGCAGCAGGCCGCCCGCGCCGGGCTGGGGCTGGCCTACCTGAGCGAGTGGAACGTGGCCGCCGACCTGCAGGCCGGCACGCTGGTGCGCGTGCTGGAAGGCTGGACGCCGCCGCTCGATGGCCTGTGCCTGTACTACCCGGGCCGCCGCCACGTGCCGGCCGGCCTGCGCGCGCTCATCGACCTGATCCGCGAGTAGGCACCGCACAGGCACCGAACAGGCACCGAATAGACACCAATCACCGGCGTATCAAGCACCATCCCGCGGGCGGGTTTCCACGTAAAATTCGGCAGCCGGCGCGATGCGTCGGCGCAATGTCTTTACATTTGGGATGTACGTAGACCTCCTCACCCTTTATCTCCTCGCCATCGGGACGCTTCTGGCCAGTGCCGGCATGACGTTCTGGGAGCATCGGACCAATCCCCGCCGCAGCCGCACGCTGCGGATTCTCGCGGCCGGTTTCACGACGCTCGCCATCGGCTGCGCGCTGGTGCTGGTCCGGCGCAGCGTGCCCGGGGCGATGGGCTCCGCCGTCAGCAATCTCGTCATCCTTACCGGGTACCTGCTGGTCCTCGGCGGCATCGCTTCGCTGAGCGGGCGGCAGTATCGCGTGGCGTCGGTGGGGATACTGATCGTGGACGCGCTGGTGTGGGCCGGCTGGGGCGCGCAGCGGCTGGACCTCATGTGGAACTACGTCAGCGCCCTGCCGATCGCGCTGATCAGCGCCATGACAGCGCGCGAGATGCTGCGTTGCGAGGCGATGAAGGCGCTCCGTTCGCGCCACATCATCGTGGTCGTGGCGGGCATCCATGCCGTGGTCTATTTCGCGCGGGCCCTGATCCTGCCGTGGCTGGTTTCTGCCTACGGGCCGGCGATGCAGGCCGCCGCCAGCAAGCTCACGGTCTACGAAGGGGTGCTGTACTCGGTCCTCCTGCCGATGGCGCTGCTCAAGCTGATCCGTGACGAGGCCCACGGCCAGCTCCTGCAGGAAGCCCAGACCGACTACCTGACCCGGCTGGGCAACCGCCGCTGGTTCTTCGAGCAGGGCGCCCGCCTCTTCGGTGGCGAAGGGAGCCGGCCGGTGGCCGTGCTGGCGTTCGACCTCGACCGCTTCAAGGCCGTCAACGACGTGTACGGTCACCAGACTGGCGACCAGGTGCTGAAGTCGTTCGCGGAAATCGCCCGGCGTGTGCTGGGGCCGCACGCGCTGCTCGGGCGCATCGGCGGCGAGGAGTTCGCCGCCCTGCTGACCGGCGACGACGCGCGCCGCGCCCGGGCGCTCGGCGAGGCCGTGGCCACGCGCTTCGCCGACACCATCCCGCACCAGATCCACGGCCTCGGTCTCGGCATTCCGGCCACGGTCAGCATCGGGCTGGCCCACTTCGAGACCGAGGTGCCGCCGCTGGCCGACGCGCTGGCCGCCGCCGACCAGGCGCTGTATCGCGCCAAATCGCTCGGCGGCAACCGGCTCGAAGTGGCGCGGACCGCCGAGGGCTCCGCCGTGCGCTGAGCCGGGCCCTAGAAGCTGGCCGCCAGCCCGAACGACAGGCCGTGCACGTTGTTGCCGAAGACGTAGCGGAACACGCCCCGGATGCGGGTGACGAATACTTCATGTGCGCTGGTGTCGAGTTCCAGCCCGGTGCCGACCGTGGTGAGCTGGCTGAAGCCCAGCGCGCCGGCCTGATTGCCGAAGTAGTGCGAGTGGGACAGTTCGAGCACATAGCGCACCGGCCGGTCCAGCGCACGCAGGCCGGTGGGCGCGCGCCAGCGGGCGTAGAGGCTGGCGGTCTGGGCGGCGGCGGAGGCGTTCATGCCCCCCGTGGTGCCAAAGCTGCGCAGGTAGATGTTGGTGTAGCGCAGCTCCACATCGACATCGCGCTCGTTGCGGTGGCTTTCCCAGTCCAGCATCACCGACCCGCCCAGCCCGTAGGCGTTCATGGCGCCGTTGTCCAGGAAGGCGATCTCCTGGTCGGTCACATGTTCCACCGCGAACTTGGCGACGGAGAGGTCGCTGGCCACGCGGCCGATCGAGGCATTGAAGATCGGCCGGAACACCAGTTCCTTGCTGTCGATGAGCGGGAAATCCCAGCCGACGCCGACCGTGCCCGCGAAGGTATTCCACTTGGTCGGCAGCTTGCGGGTCTCCTGGCCGTTGGAGGCCACGAAGGTCGGGTCGTAGCGGTTGTAGGCAATCGACCCCTCCAGGTAGAGCGGGAACGACTGGCTCAAGGTGAAACCGCCGCCGAGCTGCCAGAGCGTCAGGGCGGGGTTGTCGGTGCTGGTGTTGCTGATGGAGAGCGAACTGGAGGCGAGGTCAGGCACCACGGCGAACGACATCAGCGTCAGCACCGCATTGGCCTGCTTCTGGACGTTGGCGCCCACGATGCCGAACGTGGGGCCGGTCTGGGCGTGGGCCGGCGCCGGGGCGAGGCCCACCATCCCCATCATCGCCAACATCACCAACATCACCACACATCGCGCGGAATTCAGGATGCCATGGGCGCGCATCGCTACCTCTTCCTGGCCGGATTCAAGGACGCGGTCATGATCGCCGCAACGCCCAGTCGGCGGAAGTAAAACTTCTTGCGCGGCCGTTAAGAAAGTTCGGTGCTTGATGTGGCGCAAACGGCGCGACGCTGCGCAACGTTCATTCCGGACAAATCCGACCGCCTGTTCAATGCCGCGCGGCGGATTGGCGTGACGATGGCGCCTGCACACTGGAGGACAAACCATGAAAAAAATCGTAGGGATGGCGCTGGCCGTGACGGCGTTGGCTGGCGCGGGCGTTGGGCTGGCGGAGACGGCGAAGGAAGCCGCCGGGAAAGACAGCATGCAGGCGGCCAAGCCGGTCGCCAAGATAGCCAATCAGGACCTCAGCAAGGTAGCCGTGCCGGACAAGATCCCGCCCGGCTACCGCGCGTGGACGCTGATCTCGGTGGCCCGCGAGGAAGGCGCCACCGACGACCTGCGCGCCATCCTCGGCAACGAGGCGGCGGTCGTGGCCCTGCGCAGCGGCAAGTACCCGCTGCCCGACGGCGCCATCATCGCCCGGCTCGCCTGGAGCTACGACGCGCTGGCGGAGAGCGCGGAAGCCTTCGGCAAGGCCCAGTCCCACGTGGCCGGGCACCCGAAGAACGGCCTCCAGTTCATGGTGCGGGATTCGACCAAGTACGCCGCCACCGGCGGCTGGGGCTACGTGCAGTTCGATGACGGCAAGCCCTCGGACGCCACCAAGCAACAGGCCTGCTTCGCCTGCCACACGGTCGTCAAGAACCGCGACTATGTGTTCAACCGCTTCGCCCCGGATCCGCCTAACAGCAACTAGCCGAGCCCGGACAGAGGGAAGTGGCGGCCCCGTCATTTCTCTCACCGTAACGATCCGCCGCCGGGTGTCATTGTTTGACCATGGCCCCCGGCGTATCGTGGCCCACATCGACAGTCATGCCGCATGTCCGGAGCCGCGATGCCAGATTCCCCCACTCCCCGCCAATGGGACACCCGCCGCGTTGAGAAGCGCCGCCGCCAGGGCCTTGGCGCCCGGCTGGCCGATGGCAAGGTGGTTGCCACCGACAACATCGTCCCCTTCCTCGAAGCCGTGACCGCCCCGGGCGACCGCGTGGTGCTCGAGGGCAACAACCAGAAGCAGGCGGACTTCCTGTCCCGTGCGCTGGCCGAGGTAGACCCGGCCACCGTGCACGACCTGCACATGATCATTCCGAGCGTCAGCCGCGTCGAACATCTGGACCTGTTCGAGCGCGGCATCGCGCGCAAGCTCGACTTCGCCTATGCCGGCACGCAGAGCGTGCGGATCTCGCAGTTCCTTGAGGATGGGCTGCTCGAAGTCGGCGCCATCCACACCTATATCGAGCTGTACGCCCGGCTGTATGTGGATCTGACACCACAGATCGTGCTGATTGCCGGCTACAAGGCCGACCGCGCCGGCAACCTCTACACCGGCGCCAGCACCGAGGACACGCCCGCGCTGGTGGAAGCCGCCGCGTTCCGCGACGGCCTGGTGATCGCCCAGGTCAACGAAATCGTGGACGACCCGGCCGACCTGCCGCGCGTGGACATCCCCGGCTCGTGGATCGACTACGTGGTGCAGGCCGACAAGCCGTTCTTCTGCGAGCCGCTGTTCACGCGCGACCCGCGCCTGATCAAGCCGGTGCACGTGCTGATGGCGATGATGGCCATCCGTGGCATCTACGAGCGGCACAAGGTGCAGTCGCTGAACCACGGCATCGGCTTCAACACGGCCGCCATCGAACTGATCCTGCCGACCTACGGCGAATCGCTCGGGCTCAAGGGCAAGATCTGCAAGCACTGGACGCTGAACCCGCACCCGACGCTGATCCCGGCCATCGAGTCGGGCTGGGTCGAGAGCGTGCACAGCTTCGGCAGCGAACTGGGCATGGAGAACTACGTGTCGGCCCGGCCGGACGTCTTCTTCACCGGCGCGGACGGCGCGATGCGCTCCAACCGGGCCTTCTGCCAGCTCGCCGGCCAGTATGCGGTGGACCTGTTTATCGGCTCCACGCTCCAGATCGATGGCGACGGGCATTCGTCGACGGTCACGCGCGGCCGGCTTTCGGGCTTCGGTGGCGCGCCGAACATGGGCCACCAGCCGGGCGGACGTCGCCACGCCACCCCGGCCTGGCTCGACCTGATCGAGACTGACGACCCGCTCGCGCGGGGCCGCAAGCTGGTGGTGCAGATGGTCGAGACCTTCCAGGCGGGCGGCAAGCCGACCTTCGTGGAGTCCATGGACGCTGTGCAGGTGGCCAAGGATGCCGGCATGCCGCTGGCGCCGGTGATGATTTATGGCGATGACGTCACGCACGTGCTGACCGAGGAAGGCATCGCCTATTTATATAAGGCGACGTCGATCGAGCAGCGCCGCCGGATGATCGCGGCGGTGGCCGGCGTCACGCCGATTGGCATGCGCCACGATCCGGCCACCACGCGCCAGATGCGCAGCGACGGGTTGATCGCACTGCCGGAAGACCTCGGCGTGCATCGCGCCGATGCCACGCGCTCGCTGCTGGCGGCCAAGAGCATGGCCGATCTGGTCGAGTGGTCGGGCGGGCTGTACGAGCCGCCGGCACGTTTCCGGAGCTGGTGATGGCCGTCCCAATCCATGCGGTAGCGCTCACCGAAGACCGCGCCGGCGCCATCGGCGCGCTGGCCGAAGCGGTGTTGATCGACGAGGCGACGTTGTCGCCCAAGCCCGGGCTGGTGGATGCGCGCGGCAGCGGCGCCCACCGCGACCTGACGCTGGCGCTGATGGTGGCGTCCGCGCGCAGCCTGCGCGGCGGCTTCGCCGCGATGGCGGAGGCGGGGCGGGAATCCTCCGGCGTCGATCGACCCCTGCGCGAACAACTCGGCGCGCTGGGCCGCGCGGCGGAGGCGACGATGCTGCGCGCCACCGGCGGCGTCAACACCCATCGCGGCGCGATCTGGTGCCTGGGCCTGCTGGCCGGCGCCGCCGGGCTGCTGCCGGAGGGTGCGGATGCCCACGCCGTGGCCGACGCGGCCGGGGCCATCGCCCGGCTGCCAGACCGGCATCGCCCCGCGCACACCGGCAACAAGGGCGAACTGGCGCGGCAGGCGTATCAGGTAGGTGGCGCGCGCGGGCAGGCCGAGGCCGGCTTCCCGCATGTCGTGCAGCGGGGTTTGCCGACGCTGCGCGCCAGCCGCGCGCGCGGCGATGCGGAGCCCACCGCGCGCGTTAATGCGCTGCTGGCGATCATGGCCGGGCTCGACGATACCTGCGTGCTGGCCCGCGCCGGCCGCGAAGGGCTGGCCACGATGCAGGCCGGCGCCGCTGCCGTGCTGGCGGCGGGCGGCATCGGCACGCTGCCGGGCCGGCGGCTGCTGCATCGGCTCGAAGCCGGCATGCTGGCGCGCAACGCCTCCCCCGGCGGCGCCGCCGACCTGCTCGCCGCCACGTTATTTCTCGATCGCCTGCCCACCGGGCCGGCGCTCCCCCACGGAGACCGATAATGGAACAACTCCAGTTCGAATATCCCGCCGGCGCACCGGCCAGCCAGCGCGTGCTGGTGGGCGTGGTCGGTTCCGGCGACCTTGAAGTGATGATCGAACCCGGCGACGCCGGCAAGACCTCGATCCAGGTGACCACCTCGGTGGACGGCTACGGCCGCGTCTGGGACGCCCAACTCACGCGCGTCTTCAGCGCCGAGCCGCGCGCCGCCATGCGTATCCGCATCCACGACTTCGGCGCCACGCCGGGCGTGGTCGGCATGCGGCTGGCCGAGGCGTTCGAGGCATTGGATGACAGCAAGGGGCAGCCATGAGCCAGCCCGCACTGCTGTCGCGCGAGAGTTTTGTCGAACTGGGCGCCCGCGCGCGCGCCCATGCGCTGCTGGACCCCGGCACCTTCCGCGAACTGGCGGGGCCGTTCGACGGCCTGACTTCGACCTGGCTCGCGCGTCAGGGCGTGGTGCCGCAGGCCGATGACGGCGTGATCGTCGCCAAGGGCACCATCGACGGGCATCCCACCGTCGTGCTGGCCATCGAAGGCGCCTTTCAGGGCGGCAGCCTGGGCGAAGTGGGCGGCGCCAAGATTGCCGGCGCGCTGGAACTGGCCGCGCAGGACAACCGACAGGGCACCCCGACGCGCGCGGTGATCCTGTTCGAGACCGGCGGCGTGCGGTTGCAGGAGGCCAACCTCGGCCTCGCCGCCATCGCCGAGATCCACGCGGGCATCGTCGATCTGCGCCGCTACCAGCCGGTGATCGGCGTGATTGCGGGGCAGGTGGGGTGTTTCGGCGGGATGTCGATTGCGGCCGGACTGTGCAGCACGCTGGTGGTCACGCGTGAGGCGCGGCTGGGCCTGAACGGGCCGGCCGTGATCGAGCAGGAGGCCGGCATTGCCGAGTACGACTCGCGCGACCGGCCGCTGATCTGGAGCCTGACCGGCGGCGAGCAGCGCATCGCTACCGGGCTGGCGGACCGCTATGTCGAGGATGACAGCGCGGCGATCCGCGCCACCGTGGCGGCCCTCGTCGCCGAGCCGCCCAATCAGCCACCCACCCCGCCGCGCAGTGCCGCGTATGCGTCCTATCTGCAGCGGCTGGCCGACTATGACCCCGCGCGGCAGGCCGATGCGGCCACCGTGCGCGCCGTGTTTGGAGAACCGTCATGACGACCGAATCGACTGAATCGAACTCCCGGGGCGCCATTTGGCTCGCCGCCTTGAGCCAGGGCGCATCGCGCCTGACCGACTATCCGGCCTCGATCCAGGTGGCCGATGGCGAACTGGCGGGCCGGCCCGTGCGCTGGATCGCGGTGGTGCCCGATGCCGCCAGCCCGTTCCCGCGCGCCCGCCATGGCGAGGTGGGGCTGCGCGAGGGCTGGACGCTCGCGCGCGCCGTCCATGACGCCGTGCAGGCGGACCGCGACGCGCCGGTCAAGCGCGCCATCGTCGCCGTGGTGGATACCCCGAGCCAGGCCTACGGCCGGCGCGAGGAAGCGTTCGGCATCCACCAGTCGCTGGCCAGCGCGGCGGATGCCTACGCCACCGCGCGCCTGCAGGGGCATCCGGTGATCGCGCTGCTGGTGGGCAAGGCCATGTCGGGCGCCTTCCTCGCGCACGGCTATCAGGCCAACCGCATCGTCGCGCTGGCGGACCCCGGCGTGCAGGTGCATGCGATGGGCAAGGAAGCGGCGGCGCGCATCACCATGCGCAGCGTGGAGGACCTCGAAGCCTTCGCGGCCACCGTACCGCCGATGGCCTACGACATCGACAACTACGCCACGCTGGGCCTGCTGTGGCGGCGCGTGCCGGTCGCCCGGGCCGAGGCGCCCGAAGCCGGTGACGTCGCCACGGTGCGCACGACGCTGGAAGCTGCGCTGGCCGATATCGACGCCGACCCCGAGCGCGACCTGCGCAGCCGGCTGGGCGGCGAGAATCGGCAGGCATCGGCGCGCGTGCGCGAAGTGCTCGCCCGGCAGTGGCAGGGATGACACCGTGCCGGACGCTCCGCTCCCCCGCCCACTCCAGCCGCACGACCTGATCTGGCTGCGCGACGCCCCGGCGTTCGCGGCCAGCCAGCCGCTGCCGGCGTGGGTCGATGCCACGTGGCTGGCGGTGGCGCCCGTAGTGGTGCGGCGCGATCTGCCGCGCGATCTGCCGCGCGATAGCTGCATCCCGGTGGGGCTGCGCGGCCGGCGGCGCGAGGAGCGCCACGCCACGTGGATCGATGCGTCCCAGTGCGATCGGGTGATGTCGCCGTTCGCCATCGCCGGGGCGGCGCGCTGGCAGGATCACCCGCGCCGACTGGCGCTCCCGGCGCTGCGCACGCTGGCGCGGATCGCCCCGCTGCTCGATGCGCGCGGCCTGCACTGGGGCGTGACCGGCGCGGCCGGGTTCACGCTCGCGTCCGGGCTCGATGTGCTCCATCCCGGCAGCGATGTGGACCTGCTGATCGACGCCGCCGCGCCGCTGGCTCAGGCCGACGAACAATGGCTGGCGGCGCTGATCGACGATTGCAAGGAGACGCGGCTCGATATCCAGATCGCCACGCCTCACGGCGGCTTTGCCCTGCTGGAGCGCCTGCGCACCGGCGGCCGCGTGCTGCTGAAGACCGCCACCGGCCCGGTGCGCTGCACGGACCCGTGGCAGACGGCATGAGCACGCTGCTGACCTTCCCCGGACAAGGCGCACAGCGCCCCGGCATGCTCCACAGCCTGCCCGACCATCGCGCCGTGCACGAGACGCTCGCCCAGACCAGCGACGCGCTGGGCCATGACGTGATGGCGCTCGACACCGCCGACAGCCTGGAATCCACCGTATCGGTCCAGCTCTGCCTGCTGGCGGCGGGCGTGGCCACGGCGCGCGCGCTGATGGCGGACGGCGCCCGGCCGGAGGCCGTGGCCGGGCTGTCGATTGGCGCCTACGCGGCGGCCGTGGTGGCCGGCGCGCTGGCCTATGACGACGCGGTGCGGCTGGTGGCGCTGCGGGGCCGGCTGATGGCGGACGCCTACCCGCAGGGCTTCGGCATGACCGCCATCCTCGGGCTCGAAGCCCCGGCGCTGGAAGCCATCGTGACGCGGGTCCGGGCGACCGGTCTGCCGGTCTACGTGGCCAATTTCAACGCGCCGACGCAGTTGGTCATCGCCGGGGCGGACGTGGCGATGGCCCGCGTGGCGGCGCTGGCGCAGGAGGCCGGTGCGCATGGCGCCAAGCGGGTGGCGATCGCCGTGCCGTCCCACTGCCCGCTGCTGGACGATGCCGCCGCGAGCCTCGCACAGGCGTTCGCGCCGGTCACGCTGCGCCGGCCCACGCTGCGGCTGTTCAGCGCCAGCGCCGCGCGCGAGCTACGCGACCCGGCACGCATCGCGGCGGATCTCGCCGCCAACATGGCGCTGCCGGTGCGCTGGCACGAGACCATGCTGCTGGCGCGCGCCTGCGGTGTGCGGCTGGCGGTGGAGATGCCGCCCGGCAACGTGCTGACGCGGCTCGCCGGCATGGTGCTGCCGGAGGCGGTGGCCTGTGCCGAGACGCGGGCGGACAGTGTGCGCGTGTTGATGGACCGGGCCAGCCGGGGCGAATAGAAGGTGCTCCCGACCTCGCAAAAAATTGAAACAATCGGTGTGCACGTGGGCGGCAAGCCTGCAGGCGGCGTACGATTTGGCCGTTAACACAGGCACGATCCCTAGCCGCCGGGACCCGCCCGGCGCGCGCTCAGGAACCGCCCATGCAGCCGCCCCCGATTCCGCCCGATGAAACCCTGCGTCTCGCCACGCTGAGATCGCTCAACATCCTCGACACCCCGGCCGAGGAACGGTTCGACCGCCTGACCCGGCTCGCCAAACGGCTGTTTGACGTGCCGATCGCGGTGGTCAGCCTGGTCGATGCCAACCGTCAGTGGTTCAAGGCCTGCGAGGGCCTGGACCAGACCGAGGCGCCGCGCAACACCTCGTTCTGCGGCCACGCGATTGCCGGCGACGGCATCCTGCTGATTCCCGACGCCCGCCTGGACCCGCGCTTCCACGACAACCCGCTGGTCACCGGCGATCCGCATATCCGCTTCTACGCCGGCTGCCCGCTGGTGGCGCACAACGGCACCAAGCTCGGCACGCTCTGCCTGATCGACCGCCAGCCGCGCACCTTCGACGACGACGACCGCGCGCTGCTGCACGACCTGGCCCGCATGGCCGAACAGGAGCTGGCCGCCGTGCATCTGGCCAGCATGGACGAACTGACCGCGCTCTCCAACCGGCGCGGCTTCACGGTGCTGAGCCAGCACGCCATCGAGTTGTGCCGCCGGCTGGACCGGCCGGCCACGCTGGTGTTCTTCGACATGGACGGCTTCAAGCCGATCAACGACCAGTTCGGCCATGCCGAGGGCGACCGCGCGCTGACCGCGTTCGGTGCCGCGCTGCGGCAGGCGTTCCGGGATTCGGATGTGGTGGGGCGGCTCGGCGGCGACGAATTCGCCGCGCTGCTGACCAATACCGATGCCGCCGGCTGTGGCGAGGCGCTGGCGCGCCTGCATCGAAACGTGGATGCGTGGAATGCGCAGAACGCGCGTGGCTACCGCCTGCGTTTCAGCGTGGGGCTGACCGAGTTCGATCCGTCCCGCCACGCCACGGTGCATGAGCTGCTGGCGCAGGCCGATGCGGCGATGTACGCCGACAAGGCCCAGCGCAAGGCCACGCGGCACTGATTCAGGCTGGTTAGGGCTCCGCGCGCTGCGGCGCGGCGCGCAGCACGCCGGCGGCGATCTCGCGCATCAACTCGTCCACGGCATTGAGTTCGGGCTCGCCGAGTTCCCAGGCGCAGCGCGTGGCGCCCCAGTCGCCATAGATCAGCGCGATGCAGCGGTTGCGCATGCGCACCGGCGCCAGCAGGATCGACTTCGCGTCCGGCATGGCGTCGCGGTACCAGCGCGGAATCCGGTGGGCGATGCTCGGGTCGAACGCATCCTCGATCAGCAGCGGCTTGTCGGCCAGCCCGGCGAAGTGGAACACGTCGGGCACGAAGCCTTCCTCGAAGGACAGGGCCGTCAGCTTGTCACGCATGCCCTCGCCAAAGCCCAGCCGCGCGTGGAAGCGCTTGGTGGCCGGGTTCAGCATCATCAGGAAGCAGCGCGAGAAGTTCATCGCGCGCATCGTGGTTTCCAGCACCATCGGCGCCAGCTGGGACACCGACAGCCCGGCGCCCTCGCGCCGCACCTCGTCCAGCCCCTGGCGCAGCCGCCGCAGCATGTCTTCCGGATCGCTGCTGGCGCCGGCGGGCGCCGCCGCCTCGGCCGGGGCCTCGGCGCGGGTGATCGAGGTATTGAGCGAATCGGCCTGGCGCACGGCAATCGCCACGTCGCCGGTGGTCAGGCCCAGCATCTTGGCGTGGGCGGTGAGCAGGTCCTGCACCGACTCCTGCGTGCCGTCGCGCACCATGGCAGCGGCGGCCTGGGCCGAGACATGGGCGATGGCGGCCAGCCAGTCGGCATGGGTTTCCAGCACCGTGTCCGGCGACATCAGGCGCGGCTTCATGGCATGGGCGATGATCCCCGGCAGGCGCCACTTGCGCGCGGCGGCCTCGGCGATCTCCTCCATCGAGACGCCCAGCACCTCCTGGCAGGCCTCGTTCTCGGTCATCGGGTGCGTGGCGCACATCGCCTCCACGCGCTCCCACTCGTCCGGGAAGTAGAACACCACCAGCAGCCGGCTCATGTGGTGCATCAACGTGCAGACGACCGCTTCCTCGCCCTCGTTGATGCCGCGCGCATGCGACAGCGCCCGGGTGATCTCGCCCGCCACCAGCGCGCGCTGGAGCCCCTTGGTGGCTTGCGGGCGCTGCGACGCCACGCCGTGGAAGTAGTCGAGCAGCTGGATGCCCAGCGTCAGGTGGCTGATGGCCTCCACGCCGAGCACCAGGATGGCGCGGGACACCGTGGTGACCTCGCCGCCGAACGAGCGGTACATCGCCGAGTTGGCCAGCCGGATCACCTTCTGCGACAGGCTGAAGTCGGACAGCACGCTGGTGGCCATCTCGCCCACGGTGAGATCGCCGTTGAGCGTCTGGAAGATGTTGTCGACACAGTACTGCAGGGTCGGGAAGTCCCCCTGCTGCGCCATGCGGGTCCACAGCGACTCGAAGAATTGTTCCTTGGGCAGCATGGTCATCCAGCCACCTGCCGCGAGAACACTTCGTCGCGGCCCAGCATCAGGCGGCCGTCCGCGAGGGCCTGCTCGAAGTCGAGCGGGCTCAGCGCGCGCGCGTAGCGCCAGCCTTGCACGAGGTTGCAGCCCTGGGCGGCCAGCAGCTCGCCCTGCGCGTCGGTTTCCACGCCCTCGGCGATGGCGACCAGACCCAGCTCGCGCGCCAGCGACAGCACCGCCGAGACGATGGTGCGCGCATGCGGGGAATCGACCATGTCCGCGACGAAGCTGCGGTCCACCTTGAGCGCGGACAGCGGGAAGCGGCGCAGGTAGGAGAGGCTGGAATAGCCGGTGCCGAAGTCATCCACGGCAAAGCGCAGGCCCAGCGCGCGCAGGGACATCAGCAGGTCCTCGGCGGCCTTGGGGTCGGTCATCAGCGCGCTTTCGGTGATCTCCAGCACCAGGCGGTCGGCGCTGATGCCGGCGTCCTGGATGGCGTTGCGCACGCTCTCGAAGAACCCCGGGTGCAGGAACTGCACGGCGGAGACGTTGACCGACATATGGCCGACCTGGAGCCCCTGGGCATCCCACGCGGCCAACTGGGCGCAGGCGCAGCGCAGCGCCCAGGCGCCCAGATGCTTGATCAGGCCGTTCTTCTCGGCCACGGGAATGAAGACGTCGGGGCGGATGAACTCGCCCGCGTGGTCCCAGCGCATCAGCGCCTCCACGGCGCAGACCTCGCCCGTGGCGGGCCAGACGATGGGCTGGTAGTGGAGCAGGAATTCGCCGTTCTGCACCGCCTCGAACATGCTCTGCTCGATGCGGAACTGCTCGTCCAGCCGGCGGTCCAGCTCGGGCGAGTAGACGCAATAGCGGTTCTTGCCCAGCGCCTTGGCCTCGTACATGGCCAGGTCGGCGCGGCGCAGCCAGTGCGACTCCGACTCCGGCTGGACGTTGCCGGACGCGGCCGACGAGAAGGCCAGCCCGATGCTGGTGGTGATCCGCACATGGCAGCCGCCCAGCAGGAAGGGCTGGCGGCAGACGTGGATCACGCGCTCGAGAATGCGGATGGCCTCGGCCTCGGACTCCAGGCCATCGAGCATCAGCACGAATTCATCGCCACCCAGGCGCGCCACGCTCTGCTGGGAGCGCACGGTGTCCTGCAGGCGGGCGCCGACTTCCTTGAGCAGCGCGTCGCCGAACTCGTGGCCGAGCGAATCGTTGATGTTCTTGAAGCCGTCCAGGTCCATCAGCGCCACGGCGAACGGCACGCGCGCGCTGGCGGCGCCGGCCATGTACTGCTCGATGCGCCGACGGATGAAGGCCCGGTTGCCGACGCCGGTCAGCGGGTCCAGGAAGGCGCGGGCGTTGAGCTGGCGCTCGTTCTCGACCCAGTCCGTGACGTCATGGCCGAACAGCAGCAGGCTCGCCGGGGTGTTGCCCTCGCCGGGCTGGTGCGCGATGCGCAGGTCCAGCCAGCCGCCGCCGATGCCGCCGGCAAAGCGCACGCGCTCGCGGCGGGCGGCGCGGTCGCGCGCGCAGGCCTGGAGCAGGGCGGCCACGCTATCGCGCGATTCCGGGGCGATGACGTCGAGCACCGACGTGCGCAGCAGGTATTCGTGGGGGTATACGAGCAGGTCAGCCGTGGCTTCGGTGGCCTGGAGGATGCGACCCTGGACATCGACCCGCATGGCCAGCGCGCCGGAAGCTTCCAGCAGCGCCCAGGCCTCGCGCCCGGCAGGGCGGTCGCCGGCAGTCCCGCTTTCCGCGGGCTCCGGCGCCAGGGCAACATCATATGCAAACGAGGTCATGTCTTCCTCAGCCCGGAATCCCCTTGGACGCTGGCCTGATAACTGTTGAGTGGGTCTCGATGGGTAACGCGTGTTCTGGCAGGCAGATCGGAACCAGTCCGGGGCCTTCCCGCACCCGGAACATGACCACTGGTTCTGTTGCATGCCGAACGGATCGACACCGGCGATTCTAATACGAGCCGGCATCAGGCTGAACGCCGCGCGGGGCAAGGAATGCGCGGCGTCGGCGCCGCTACAACAGGCGCGCGGCGCCCGGGGGTGGGCGCCGGTGGGGGGATTGACATCGCAACGAAAATGGCGCTTTGTGCGCCGCGGGCTTTCAGCCCCGTTTGTCAGCCCTTCCGTGGCCGGCGCACGGCGCGCAGCTTGCCGCTCGTGCCGCCGCCGCAGAAGAACTGGTCGGCGCCATCGGACTCCAGCCCGGACACGCCCACGCCGGCCGGCATATCCAGCCGCTCCAGCACCTCGCCCGAGGCCGGATCGACGCGCCGCAGCTCGCTTTCCTCGCTTTCCCAGGTGCCATGCCACAGCTCGCCGTCCACCCACGTCACGCCCGTGACAAAGCGGTTGGACTCGATGGTGCGCAGGACCTTGCCGGTCTCCGGGTCGATCTGGTGGATCTTGCGCGCCTGCCACTGGCCCACCCACAGCGTGCCTTCGGCCCAGGCCATGCCCGAGTCGTTGCCGTCGCCCGGGGCGGGGATGGTGGCGACAACCTCCCCGGTCTGCGGGTCGATTTTCTGGATCTGGCGCTCGGCGATCTGGTACAGGTGCTTGCCGTCGAAGGCGGTGCCGGCATTGGCGGTCACGTCGAGGGTGCGCAGCGTCTGGCCAGTGGCCGGGTCGAGCACGTGGAGCGCGTCGCCCGAGGCGAACCAGACGCGCTTGCCGTCGTAGGTGACGCCGTGGACGGCCTCGACGCCGGGGAAGGGGCCGTATTCACGGAGGATTTCAGCGGGCTGTCGTTTCATGGGTGGATTCCCTCGTTGGTTGAAACATGCCTTCATCCTAGTGATTCGGCAGCGGGGTGGGGAGTAACAAGGTCGTCGTGAATCCGGGCACGGGGGTGCTCAGCCAGCGCCGGGCGCGGCCCCGGCCGAACGCCTCAACCTTGCCGTCGGCGGCCAGCGCGTCCAGCGCGCGCTGGGCGGTGCGCTGGCTGGCGCCCAGCGCCAGGGCGAGGGCGGAACTGGACCACGACTCGCCATCGCCCAGCAAGGCCAGCACGGCACCGTGCTTTTCCTCGACCGGCCGCGCCAGCACCACCACCTGCCGGGCGGGCGGTGGCTCCAGTGGCACCAGCGCGAAGCCGTCCGGGGTGGCCTCTACCCGCGCCAGCGCGCCCAGCATCGCGCGCAGCCGGCCGATTTCCACGCGCAGCCGCGCGCGGTGGGAGCCGTCGATATGGCGGGTACGGAAGGCCCGGGCGATCAGGGCGTCCCGGGGCACATCGGCCGGCCAGGCTTCGCCGAGCGCCCGCGCCAGCGTCAGCAGCACCGGCCGCCGCGCCAGCGAGATGGCCGTGCCGTCGGCCTGCACGACATGACGGCAGCCATCGATCACCAGCGCCTTGGAGGCTAGCAGCGCCTCCACCTCGTCGAGCCGCAGCGGCCAGTCGCCGTCCGGCGTGATCTGCCGCGCGGCGGGGGCGTCGAGCAGCCGGACGGCCTGCTCGACCTCGGCCGAGAGCCCGGGAATGGCGGCCTGGCGCGCCGCCTGACTGGCCCGGGCGAGGGCCTCGCGCGCGGTCTGGGTGCGCAGCCGGCGCAGGGCGATGCCGGCCACGATCAGTTCGTGCGCGGCGCGCGAGGCGGGTGGGAAGGGGGTGGGGTCGAGCGTGGCGAGCGCGGCCTCGGCGGCATCGAGCCGGCCAATCAGCAGCAGATGGCGGATTTCGAGTTGCCGGGCGTGGGCGGCATTGGCGAGGTCGCCGTGCGCCGCCAGCGTGGCCTGCGCGGCGCCGAGCGATTTGGCTGGCCAGCCGAGATCGCGGGAAACCAGCGCGATCTCGGCTTCGGCCACCACGCAGCGCGCCCGGGCCACGGCCTCCTTCTGGCCGAAGGCGCGGGCGGCGCGGCGCACCAGCAGCCGGGCACGCGCGAGATCGCCAAGCTGGGCCATGGCGATGCCGCGCAACGCCAGCGCCGGCGCGTCCTCGCGCAGGGCCACGCGGTTCAGCGCGCCGAGCGGGTCACCCGCCGCCAGCGCCCGCGCGGCGGCGGTAATCAGTGCGTCCATCCAGTTCCGCCAGGAAATGGGTCATGGACGGCACACTATCACGCAAGTTACGCAAGCCGCTGGCGCAGGCGGGGGGCAGTCAAGCCAGCGCGCCATCCGTGTAGACGTCGAACTGGCGTGACGGCTCGGCGGACACCCCACGCCGGTCCATGCCCGACAGGAAACGCGAGCTGTCCTGGTCGCGCGAGGGCGGTGTCACGTCGCGGGCGCCGTCGGTGTAGACGTCGAAGCGGCCACGGGCGCCGTCGCTGTAGACATCGCGCGAATCGACGCGGAAGTTGTAGCCGTATTTGTCGCCGGCGAACAGGCTGTCACGCGGGCTGGCGGCCTGGGCAAGCTGGGCGGCAAGGGCGGTGGCGATGGCGACGCCGATGAGGAAGGGAAGAAAGCGGTAGTACATGGGTCGAACTCCGATTGGGACAGGGTAGGAAGGGCAAGGAACGCAATCGCGCGTTCCTCCCTTCCTACGCAGGGGCCGTGCCAATCGAAAATCTCGCCCGAATGTGCCGTGGCTGGCGCAAAACCGCGCTATCGGGCGCCTGGCTGGCGGGTGCCAGCCAACAGGTGCGGCGCGTGCCGATGGCCGTGCGCCAACACCCGTTGGGGGTAGGTTCAGCGCGAGTGCGTCCGGAAGCCTTCGCCCTGCATGCCGGCCCGATCCACGGCGGCGATGCGGTTCCGGCCATTGTCCTTCGCGTGATACAACTGCGCGTCCACGAGGTTGATGAAGGCAGTGGGCTCCGCGCCCGGCACCGGCAGCGTGGTGCCCACGCCGAAGCTGGCCGTTACGCGCTGTTCGTAGGGGGAGCGCAGGTGGGGGATGGCCGCGTCGGCGATCATCGTGCGGCAGCGCTCGGCAATCGTCACGGCTGTGTCCGCGTCGGTGCCCGGCAGCACGGCCACGAACTCCTCGCCGCCAAAGCGGCCCACGAAGTGCTCGGCGCCCACCGCATCGGCCAGCAGCGCCGCCACCTTGCGCAGGCAGTCATCGCCCTGCAGGTGGCCGTAGTAGTCGTTGTAGGCCTTGAAGAAATCCACATCCATCAGGATCAGCGACAGCGGCTTGCCGGCGTCCTGCAGGGCGGCCCATTCGCGTTCGACCACGGTGTCGAACATGCGGCGGTTGCCCACGCCGGTCAGCCCGTCCGTGAACGAGAGCCGCTCCAGCTCCTTCTGCAACTGGGCGAGCTGTTCCTCGGTGCGCTTGCGTTCGCTGATGTCGAACATGAAGCCGATCAGCGACTCCACCTCGCCGCTGGGCTTGCGCACCACGTGGACCACATCCCGCAGCCAGACATAGCCGCCGTCGCGCGTGAGCGCCCGGTAGTCGGCCTCGTGGTCGGTGCCCGCCTGCGACTGCGCCACGCAGAAGTTCACCACGGCCTCGCGGTCGTCCGGGTGCATGCGGTCGGCCCAGTCGTTGACGGTCTTCCAGGACGACGGCGCCCAGCCGAGCAGCGCCTCGATCTGCGGGCCGATATAGGCGAATGCCATGGTCGCCCAGTCGATCTTCCACGGAATGGCCTTGGTGGACTCCAGCAGCGTGCGGTACACGGCGCTGTCGTCCTCGCCGACCATGCGCCCGGCCGGCGCCAGCGATTGTTCGTGCCGCAGGAAGGCGGCCTGGAGCGGGTGTTCGGGGTGATCGGGCTGGTCGGGCTGGCTCATGGAGAGGGAAAAGGGCGGTGGCGGAAGCCGGGAATTATGTGGGGAATCGATTAAGGCCGATAGCAACTGGCGATAGCGTCAGGGCTGCCGGGGCGGCGCCACGCCCGCCCCTTCGATGCGGTGCCGTTGCAGCGCCGCCGCCACGAAGCCGCTGGCCTTCATCTCCTCGATATAGCTGCTCAGCCACGCCCGCGCGGCGGTGCGGCCCTTGGGCACGCCCATGGCCTGCTCGATGACCATGAAGCGGCCCGGCAGCAGCCGCACGCCGCCCACGCGCCGTGCGTCGGCTTCCAGCTGCTGCTTTACGCCGGCCGCCACGTCGAGCCGCTCGGCCAGGAACATGTCCGTCACGGCGGGGGAGGTCGGCGCGCGCACCAGCGTGGCCGCCTTGATCTCGCGCGTGAGGAACAGGTCGTAGGCGCTGCCCCGGCCCACCACGATGCGCGTGCCGGGGCGGTCCACGTCCTCGTTACGCTGCAGCGCGGCGTCGTTGCGCACGAGGTAGGCGCCTTCGATGATCACGTAGGGCGCGGTGTATTCCATGTCCGCCGCGCGCACCGGGTCGATGGCGACGAAGGCCAGATCGACCTGCCGCCCCTTCACCGCCTCCACCACGCTGCCTGCCGACTGGAACGCCACCAGTTCCAGCGGCAGGTTCAGCCGGCGCGCGGCCTCGCGGGCCAGGTCGACGGACACGCCCTGAAGCTCGCCGTTGGCCGCCCGGCCCGCCAGGATCGGGTTGCCGAGGTTGATGGCGGCGCGTAGCTTGCCAGTGCCGCCGAGTTCCGTGGCGGCGGCGCGTGCGTCCGGGTTGCCGGCGGCTGCCGGTCCGCCCGGCGTGGCACAGCCGGACAGCGCCAGCGCGATGGCTGCGGCGCCGGCGGTGCCGATCAGGCGTCGCGTCCGGTTCATCAGAAGTCCACCTTCTGGCCCGGCTCCGGCACGATCACCTGCGTGCCGGTGGCCCCCAGCGCGGCCGTGAACTGAGCCGGCGTGCCGGCCAGCTGCGGCGTGGTCAGGTAGTGCATCGGGATGGCGTACCTGGGCTTGATCATGTCGCGCACGGCCACGGCGGCCTCTTTCGGCCCCATCGTGAAGTGCCCGCCAATCGGAATCAGCACCAGGTCCGGCTTGATCATCTCGCCGATCATGCGCATGTCGCCGTACAGGCCGGTATCGCCCATGTGCCAGACCTTGAAGCCGTTCTCCATCTCGATGATGTACCCGACCGGTTCACCGCCGTAGTGCACTTCATCCTTGTTCGTGGCCGGGTTCTTCCAGACCAGTTCGGACGAGTGCTCGGCGTGGACGGCGGTGATTTTCGGCCCCTGCGGCCCGAACGGTGCCACCGTGCCGCTCTTGTTGAAGCGCTGCGACATCGCCGCCGGCACCATGCCCAGCGCGACCAGGGTCTGGCCCATGCCGCCGCCGTTCCAGATAGGCGCGTTGTTGAGCTGCGACAGCGCCGCGGCGTCGCCGAGGTGGTCGCCGTGGGCGTGGGTGACCAGGATCAGGTCGATCTTGCCGAGCGCGCCCAGCTGCTTGAAGTTGGCCGGCGTCTTGGGATTTCCGGTCAGCCAGGGGTCGATCATGATGACCTTGCCGCCCGGCGTGGTGATGCGCATGGCGGCCTGGCCGAGCCAGAGCACTTCGGTCTTGCCGGCGGTGATCTGCCCCGGCGCGGTGGGCTTGGGCGCGTCGGCGCCCGTGCCGGAGAGGGTCGATGCGCAACCGGCGAGTCCCGCCACCACGGCGGCACAGAGGAGCGTGCGGAGTCTTTTCATGGTCGTCCTTGCTTGGATGTGTGACAGCGGTGAATGACGTCTCTAACCCTGCCACCCATGAGCATGGACATGATCGGGGCGCGGGCTGGCGATGTGGAGTATTCGCAGGCCGCCGGTCCGTGTCAACTCAGGGTGCACCATGACGACTCCCCATTGATGCACACCATGCATCAATCGAGAGGAAATTTGCAATTCACAGACGCGCGGCGGGCGTCCATGATGCGTTCAGCCAAAGCCAGGGCCCCGCCGGCCCAGCCGGCCATCGGCCCCATCCCGAAAAAAAGGCACCCGGTACGCTTCCCGCGGTGTCATGCAAGTGGAGGAGACATGAATGCCACCCGCCGCAGCCTGCTCAAGGCTGGCGCGATGCTGCTCGCCATGCCCGGCTTTGCCGAGGCGCAAGACCCGTTTCCCAACAAGCCGCTGCGCTACGTGGTGCCGGTATCGGCCGGCGGCGGCTCGGACCTGATCGGCCGCACCGTGGCGGACCGCTGGGGCCGCGTGCTCGGCCAGTCCATCGTGGTCGAGAACCAGGCCGGCGGCGGCGGGGTGATTGCCTGCCAGATGACCGCCAAGGCCGCCCCGGACGGCTACAGCCTGATGCAGGGCTACGTCGCCACGCACGGCACCAATCCCGCCACCCGCAAGGTGCCCTACGACCCGCTCAAGGACTTCACCGCCATCGGCATGATCGGCGGCACGCCCAATGTGCTGGTGGTGAGCGCCGGCGTGCCGGCGTCCACGTTGGCCGAGTTCATCGCCTATGCGAAGAAGTCCGGCGCGGTGGCGTACGGCTCGTCCGGGCCGGGGTCGCTGACGCATCTGTCGATGGAGTTGTTCGCCCAGCAGGTCAACGTGAAGATGACCCACGCGGCGTACCGGGGCATTGCCCCGGCGTTCAACGACCTGATTGGCGGCCAGACGCAGGCGATGTTCCCGGGGCTTTCCGCCGCGCTGCCGCATATCCGCTCGGGCCGCGTGAGGCCGCTGGCCGTGACCGGCCACGCGCGCCACCCGCTGCTCAAGGACGTGCCGACGCTGGAGGAAGCCGGGCTCAAGGGCTTCGACGCCCAGCAGTGGTACGGCGTGGTCGGCCCGGCCGGCATGCCCGCCGATATCGTCGCCAAGCTCAACAGTTCGCTCAACACGGTGCTCAAGAGCCCGGACCTGGCTGACAAGCTGTCCTCCGAGGCGCTCCAGCCCACGCCGATGACGCCCGACCAGTTCCGCCGCTATATCGCCGACGAGGTGAACCGCTGGAGCAAGCTCGCCAAGGACCGCGGCATCCATCTCGATACCTGACCGGCTCGGCTGCCTGCAAGCCAGCCCCCGTTTTTCGATTCACTGAACAAGGACTGATATCCCATGGCACGCAATACCCATGTCGCCGCCGACCACAACGCCCCGCCGGTCACGCGCATCCTCGGAAAATTCGTGGCCACGCATCCGTCGCAAGGCTGGAGCCGCGAGGTGGACCACGAAGCCCATCGCACCTTCATGAACTGGCTGGGCTGCGCCGTGGGCGCCGCCGGGCATGAGTCCGCCGTGGCCGCGCTGGCCGCCGTGGCGGAACTGCAGCCGGCGCCGCAAGCCACCGTGCTGGGCCGCCGCGACAAGGTGGACATGGCCAGCGCCGCGCTGGTGAATGGCATTACCTCGCATACGTTCGATTTCGACGATACGCACCTGAAGACCATCATCCACCCGGCCGGCCCGGTGGCATCCGCCGTGCTGGCGCTGGCCGAGCACACTGGCGCCAGCGGCCGTGCCGTGACCGATGCCGTGGTGCTGGGCATCGACGTGGCCTGCCGCGTGGGCAACGCCATGTACCCGGACCACTACGACCGTGGCTGGCACATCACCGGCTCCACCGGCATGCTGGGCGCGGCGGCAGCCTGCTCGCGCCTGCTTGGGCTGGACGAGGACCGTACGACGATGGCGCTGGGCATCGCCGCTTCCCAGCCGGTGGGTCTGCGCGAGCAGTTCGGCACCATGACCAAGCCGTTCCACCCGGGCGGCGCGGCGCGCGCCGGGCTGATGTCGGCGCTGATGGCGCGGCACGGCTACACGTCGAGCGCGAAGGCGCTGGAGGCACCGCGCGGCTTCATGCAGGTGATTTCGGCCAAGACCGACTGGAACGAGATTACCGACGAGCTGGGCAGCCGCTTCGAGATCTCGTTCAATACCTACAAGCCGTTTGCCTGCGGCATCGTGATCCACCCGAGCATCGACGCCTGCGTGCAGCTGCGCGAGCAGGGCGTGAAGGCCGAGGACGTGGAGCGCATCGAACTGCGCGTGCACCCGCTGGTGCTGGAGCTGACCGGCAAGAAGGAGCCGACCGATGGCCTGCTCGCCAAGTTCAGCGTCTACCACGGCTGCGCGGCGGGCCTGATCTTCGGTCGCGCCGCCGAGGAGGAGTTCTCGGACCACATCGTCACCCGTGAGGACGTGGTGGCGCTGCGCCGCAAGGTGGTGGCGACGGCCGACGCGAACGTCGACGAGGCCGCTTCCATCGTCAAGGCCGTGCTCAAGAACGGCCGCGAGATCGCGGTGACCGTGGAGCACGCCATCGGCTCGCTGCAACGCCCGATGACCGATGCCAACCTGGACGCCAAGTTCCACGCGCTGGCCGACCCGGTGCTCGGCGCGGCGCAGGTAGCCAAGCTGATCGATGCCTGCTGGAAGCTGGGCGAGACCGCCAACGTCGGCACCATTACCGCGCTGGCGCGTCCGTAACATGACGCGCCCCCGGATTGCGGTACTGGGCGACTACGAGCGCGCCCTGACCCGGCTGGCGGACTGGTCGGCCATCCAGGCGCAGGCGGACGTGGCCTTCCACCACGCCCCGCTGCGCGGGGAGGCGCTGGCCGCCGTGCTGCGCGAGGTGGAAGTGCTGGTGCTGGTGCGGGACCGCACCCCGCTGGATGCCGCCACGCTGCGGATGGCCGAGCGGCTGCGCTACGTGGTCTTCACCGGCACGCGTAACACCACGCTCGACGTGGAGGCGCTGCGCGCGCGCGGCATCCCCGTCGCCAATACGGAATGGGGGCCGTCCAAGGAGTCCACCTGCGAGATGACGTGGGCGCTGATTTTGGCGGCCACGCGCCAGCTGGAAATGCAGATGGCGACGATGCGGCTCGGCGGCTGGCGGCCGGCGGAGGCGCTGCCGCTGCCCGGCGTGCTGCACGGCGAGCGGCTGGGCCTGATCGGCCTGGGCGAGATCGGCAAGCGCGTGGCGCGTGTCGGCAAGGCGCTCGGCATGGAAGTGGTGACGTGGAGCCCGCGCATGACGCCCGAGCGCGCGGCGGCAGAGGGGGTGACGGCGGTGAGCCTGGAGGCGCTGCTCTCCACCTCGCGCGTGGTCAGCCTGCATCTGGTGCCGACGGCGGAAACCACGCGGCTGATCAACGCCGAGCGGCTGGCGCTGATGCGGGCCGACGCGCTGCTGGTCAACACCTCCCGCTCGGCCCTGATCGACATGGAAGCCCTGCCGCGCGCGCTGGACCGGCATCGCCCTGCCATGGCGGCGCTGGATGTCTTCGACGTGGAGCCGGTGCCCGCCGATCATCCGCTGCGCGGGCGTACGGATGTGGTTGTTACGCCACACACGGGGTTTGTCAGCGAGCCGGTGTTCACGATGTTCGCCAAGGGCGTGGTCGGGACGCTGGCGTCGTGGCTGGAGGCGCAGGCCGGTTCGTAGAGCGCGCCAAACCTTGGTCAGGCCGCCTTCGGCCGCTTGGGCTTGCTGTCCCCCTGCTCGGCCGCGCCACGCCGCCGTTCGTTGGCGTACTTGACCGCGAGGCGCTTCATTTCTGCTTCCGCAAAGCGGCGCAGCGCCTCGCGCATGAGCGGCTGGTAGCCCATGCCGTGCTCTTCGGCGAGGAACTTGAAATCGCTGATCAGCGATTTTTGCAGGCGGATCGACACTGCCTGCAGGCCAAGCGCCCGGTCCAGTGCCGCGGATTCGTCGGGTGCGACGACGGCGTGTGCCTCGTCCTCCCCGAGGTCACCCTGCTCCCACGCTTCGACGGTTCCCGGAATTTTCTTGGCGTTGCTCATGTGCTACTCCTGTTGCAAAGGTTGATTCATGACCGCCCGGCCAGGCACATGCGCCGGTAGAACGCCACGGTGGGCAGTGCCGGTTCATACGCGGTCTTGAGAAAAATAGTGTCGTCCCTTCTGACGTAGACGATCTTGAGCATGCGGCCAGTGTCCGTCTTCGCGCAGAACCAGTGCGTGGGCGGGTCCGAGGCGTGTTCCTCGCGGTCATCCACGAGGATCTGCCCCACCCGGTTTGCAAAGGCTTGCCGGATCTCCACATCGCGAATGCCGCCGTGCTTCGCCACAAGCTTCTTTGCGATGGCTGGTGAGATGACGATCTTCAAATGCTACCCCCTATTTGTATATACGGCAATACGCTTGTTGGGCGAGTTAACCGTGTGGTCAGGGGGCGCGGCGTCGCGTTTTACGCGATTTCTTGGGAATGATCTGGTTTGAAGTGATGCTGTGTTGGCATCTTGTCGTATATACAGAATATGGGCAATGGCCACTATGCCCACTGTCGGCAACACCCCACGGTGTGTGTCCAAAATGTAAAAACCCCACGCTCTCTCAAGCGTGGGGTTTCTTTTTGGCGCAGACCTGTGGGGAACCTACCGGCTCCCCATCGGCGGGCGGATCGGCAAATCAGAAGTCTTCGGCGTCCACGTCGTAGTTGGCCGGCTCCCAGCGGATGGCCAGCAGGGCGACCAGGCCGGCCAGCGGGGCCAGGGCGATGACCCAGAACACCTTGGTGCTCAGCGCGGCGGCCAGCACCGGGAACAGGAACAGCGATGCCGTGGAGCTGGCGCGCATCAGCGTCTGGTTGAAGCCGACGCCCACGCCGCGCAGCGACGTCGGGTAGCTCAGCGAGGCGTAGGTCATGGTGTGCGCGCCCGGGCCGAAGCCCTGGCCCAGCAGGAACACGGCCAGGAAGGCGATGGCGGCGACCACTTCGGGGGCGCCGTGGGGCTTGCCGACCAGCGCCAGGCCGATCAGCGCGGCGAGCTGGAAGGCGTAGCCGGTCACGGTCAGCTTCCAGGCGCCGGTCTTCGGCACCAGGTGCACGCCGATCAGGCCGCCGACGAAGGCGAACAGCAGGTTCAGCGCCAGCGAGACCAGGATCGTGGTCAGCATCGACTGCGCCAGGAAGCTGGCGATGATCACCGGCAGGCCGAACGCCACGGCGTTATAGGCGAACGACGAGGCAATCGACATCACCGTGGCCAGCACCGTGCGCCGCGCGTACACGCCCTTGAGCAGCAGCCCGTAGTTGCGCCAGGAGGCGGGGCGCTTGGGCGGCTCGGCCACGGCGTCCGGGGCCACTACGGCGTCGATGCCGTAGGACTGGCGCAGGATCTTGGCGGCGCCTTCCAGGTCGCCCTGGTTGGCGGCCCACACCGGCGATTCGCTCATGTAGCGGCTGCGCACGGCGATGATGACCAGCGCCGGCACGGCGCCGAAGCCGAGGATGATGCGCCAGAGCAGGTTGCTGTGCGATTCCGGCAGCACCGAGTAGCAGAGCAGCACTAACAGATAGGACACGCAGATGGCCGCGTACCAGGTCGGGCACCACATCGCCACCCGGGACGCCTTGTTGCCCTTGCCCTGGAGCTTGGAGAACTCGGCCAGGAAGGCCATGGCGACAGGGAGGTCGATGCCGACCCCCAGTCCCATGACGAAGCGCGCGCCGGCCAGCACGTATTCGTTGGGGGCAAACGCGCAGGCGATGGCGGCCACGACGAAGAACACCATGTCGGCCATGAACACGCGGTAGCGGCCGATGCGGTCGGTGAAATAGCCGCCCAGGAAGGCGCCGACGATGGCGCCGAACGTGATGGCCGATGCCACCATGCCGGTGCCGGCGGGCGACAGGTTGAATTCGCGGGTGACGTCCTTCAGGCCGAAGGCCAGGGCGCCGAGGTCATAGGCATCGAGGAAGATGCCGCCCAGCGCGATGGCCACGACGATGCGGGCATTGCTGACGGCGGCGCCGCCCTGGTTGACCAGCTTGGCCACATCGGCGGCGGAACGGATGGTCGCACGGGCGGGCGCGGCCGCCTGGGCGGCGGCCTGCGTCGCGGCGGGCGACAGGGCAAGATCGGCAGACATTGATTGGGGGCGATTGAAAGAAAATTGCGCGTGGACCGGGCGCAATCGGCCCTGTCCGCAAGAAAAGACTGCCGCATGCTACGGGAAGGCGCCCCGCCGGCCAAATGCTTTGTTGTTATATCTTTAGATCATCACGAAAATGCGACGCCGGGAATGGCTCCCAAGGCATTTTCAGGCGCGTCGGACTATCATCGGCAGCTACGAAAACAGGAGACAAGGTATGACGCAAGGAAGCAAAGTCGCACTGGTCACGGGCGCGGCCCGGGGTATTGGCAAGGCCGTGGCGCAGGCGCTGCTGGCCGACGGCTACCAGGTGGTGCTGGCCGGCCGGACCGCCGCCACACTCGAGGCGCTGGCGGCCGAAGCCGCCGCCGCTGGCCAGACCGCGCTGGCCGTGCAGTGCGATGTGAGCGACCCGGCCTCGGTCGACCAGCTCTACGCCCGGGTGCGCGAGCGCTTCGGCCGGCTGGACGTGCTGTTCAATAACGCCGGCATCAACGCCCCGGCCATTTCCATCGATGAACTGTCGGTCGAGCAGTGGAAGGCCGTGGTCGATACCAATCTGACCGGCGCCTTCCTGTGCGCGCGCGGCGCGTTCGCGCTGATGAAGTCGCAGGACCCGCGCGGCGGGCGGATCATCAATAACGGGTCGATTTCGGCCCACGCCCCGCGCCCGAACACGGTGCCCTACACGGCCACCAAGCATGCCATCACGGGGCTGACCAAGAGCCTGTCGCTCGATGGCCGCGCCTGGGACATCGCCTGTGGACAGATCGACATCGGCAACGCCGGCACCGACATGGCCAACCGCATGGCGCGCGGCGTGCCGCAGGCCAATGGCGAGATTCGCCCGGAACCGCTGATGGATGTGGCGCACATCGCCAGTTCGGTCCTGCACATGGCGAACCTGCCGCTGGAGGCCAATGTGCAGTTCATGACCGTGATGGCCACCAAGATGCCGTTCGTCGGCCGTGGCTGAGCCAGATTGACCGATAAGACCTAGTGGTGCGGCCCGCCCAACTGGGTGGCCGCGCGGCCGGCGCCCATGACGGCGGCGGCATCGGCGGCGGAGAGGCCGCGGTGGTCGCGCGCGTCCGGGTTGGCGCCGTGCGCGATCAGCAGATCGACGATTTCGGTGCGATTGAACATCGCCGCCGTCATCAGCGCGGTGCGGCCGTCCGGCGAGGCTCCTTCCACATCGGCGCCATGCGCAAGTAGTGCTTCGATCACTTCCCTGAAACCCTTGAACGCAGCGCCTGCCAGCGGCGTCTGCCCGGCCGCATTGCGCAGGTCCGGCGAGGCGCCGGCCTGGAGCAGCGCCAGCACGGTGTCCACATGACCGTGGTAGGCGGCCAGCATCAGCAGGCTGTCGCCCTTTTCATTGCGCAGGTTGGCCGGCATGCCGCGCGCGATCAGCGCGGACAGCGCCGCTGCGTCGCCCTGGCGCGCGAGGTCGAATACTTCGCCCAGCGCGGCCACCATGCGGGATTCCTCTTCCGCCGTCATGGTGCCGGTGGGTGGGGTCGATGTCTGGTCCATGGCATTGTCCTGTTGTCCTGTCCTGCGGTGTCCGGGGAGCCCGGGGCCGCAGCCCCGGAGTGCCCGATCGTCCGGTAGCCCGGTTAGCGCTTACTTCTGGCCTTCGATCCGCTCGATCGCAGCCGCCACGCCCTGGCCGTAGGCCGGGTCGGCCTTGGTGCAGTGCTCGATATGGCGCTGCTGGATATGGCGCGACACGCCCTTGATGGCGCGGGCCGTGTTATCGAACAGCACCTGCTGCTGGGCCGGCGTCATCAGTCGGAACAGGTCGCCCGGCTGCGAGAAGTAGTCGTCGTCCACGCGATGGTTCCAGTGGTCGGCGGTGCCTTCCAGCGTCAGCGGCGGCTCGCGGAAGTCCGGCTGCTCCACCCACTCGCCGCGCGTGTTCGGCTCGTAGGAGGTCTTGCCGCCCTGGTTGTCGTCGATGCGCATGCGGCCGTCGCGGTGATAGCTGTTCACGAACTTGGCGGCCTTCGGCGAGTTGACCGGGATCATCGAATGGTTCACGCCCAGGCGGTAGCGCTGGGTGTCGCCATACGAGAACAGGCGGCCCTGCAGCATCTTGTCCGGCGAGAAGCCGATCCCCGGCACGATGGTCGACGGCGCGAACGCGGCCTGCTCCACCTCGGCGAAATGGTTCTCGGGGTTGCGGTTCAGCTCCATCACGCCCACTTCGATCAGCGGGAAGTCCTTCTTCGACCAGATCTTGGTCAGGTCGAACGGGTTGACGCGGTACTTGCCCGCCTCGGCTTCCGTCATGATCTGGATGTACAGCTTCCAGCGCGGGAACTCGCCACGCTCGATGGATTCGTACAGGTCGCGCTGGTGGTGCTCGCGGTCGCGGCCAGTCACCTCGGCGGCTTCGGCGTCGGTCAGGTTCTGGATGCCCTGCTCCGTCCGGAAGTGGAACTTCACCCAGTGGCGCTCATAGTTGGCGTTGATGAAGCTGTAGGTATGGCTGCCGAAGCCATGCATGTGGCGCCACGAACTGGGGATGCCGCGATCGCTCATGACGATGGTGACCTGGTGCAGCGCCTCGGGCAGGCCGGTCCAGAAGTCCCAGTTGTTGTCGGCGCTGCGCAGGCCGGTGCGCGGGTCGCGCTTGACGGCGTGGTTCAGGTCGGGGAACTTCAGCGGGTCACGCAGGAAGAAGACCGGGGTGTTGTTGCCCACCAGATCCCAGTTGCCTTCCTCGGTATAGAACTTCATCGCGAAACCACGGATATCCCGCTCGGCATCGGCCGCGCCGCGCTCGCCAGCCACCGACGAGAAGCGCAGGAACAGCTCGGTTTTCTTGCCGATTTCGGAGAACAGCTTGGCGCGCGTGTACTGGGTGATGTCATGCGTGACCGTGAACGTGCCATAGGCGCCCGAGCCCTTGGCGTGCATGCGGCGCTCGGGGATGACCTCGCGGTCGAAGTGGGCCAGCTTTTCCAGGAACCATACGTCCTGCAACAGGGCCGGTCCGCGCGGACCAGCGGTCTGAATGTTCTGGTTATCGACGACGGGCGCGCCGAAAGCGGTCGTAAGCTTGTTCATGACAATTCCTTTGTGGGCAGGGGGTGTTGAAAGCACTATCGCAGAACGACTACGACAAGTCATATCGTATTGATCAATAAAGGCGATAGGTGTCAGTCTTTTCGATCCGCGATTTCAGCAAATTAGGAGAACGCCTATGGTGCAGAGAAAGGGTCGATACCCGCCATAACACCTTGGGATAGGCCGTCTGAACCCAAGGATCATGGGCGTCACATGGGCCGGCCATGTCCTATAGTTCAAGCCCGCAGTCCACCGGAGGCGAATCATGGCCACCTGGAAGCCCGACCCGAGCTTTTACCCGTCTCCGCGGCTGGCCGCCAAGGCGCCGCCCGAGACCCTGGCCTACGTGGCGATGTTCGACCCCGGGCGCCAGCAGCCGGACGGCATCGCCGTGGTGGACGTGGACCCCGACTCGGCCACGTACGCGCAGATCGTCGGGCAGGTGACCATGACCCATGCCGGCGACGAACTGCATCATTTCGGGTGGAATGCCTGCTCGTCCTGCCTGTGTCCCAACGCGCCGCATCCTCATATGGAACGGCGCTACCTCGTGGTGCCGGGCCTGCGTTCCTCTCGTATCTATATCCTCGATACCGGCCCGGACCCGCGCCAGCCCGTCATCAGCCGGGTGATCGAGCCCGAGGAACTGGCCGAGCGCACCGGCTACAGCCGCCCCCACACGGTGCATTGCGGCCCGGGCGGCATCTATGTGACGGCGCTGGGCAATGCCGAGGGCAAGGGGCCGGGCGGCATCGCCATGCTGGACGCCCAGAGCTTCGACCCGCTCGGCCAATGGGAGGTGGAGCGCGGTCCCCAGCATTTCGCCTATGACGGATGGTGGCACCTGGGCTATGACACGCTCGTGACAAGCGAGTGGGGCACGCCGGACATGATCGAGGACGGCCTGGTCGCCGACATCCTGCTCGGCGCGCGCTACGGCCGGAAGCTCCATTTCTGGGATTTCACGGGGCGCAAGCATCTTCAGGAGATCGATTTCGGCCCGGACTACCAGCTGGTCTTCGAACTGCGCCCCGCGCACGACCCGACCAAGGCGTACGGCTTCGTCAACTGCGTGCTGTGCCTGAAGGACCTGTCCTCGTCGATCTGGACCTGGTACCGCGATGGCGACAAATGGGCGGTGAAGAAGATCATCGACATCCCCGCCGAGCCGGCCGACCCGGACCAGCTTCCGCCGATGCTCAAGGGGTTTGGCGCGGTGCCGCCGCTGGTCACGGACATCGACCTGTCGATGGACGACCGTTTCCTCTACGTGTCCTGCTGGGGCACAGGGGATTTGCTCCAGTACGACGTCTCCGACCCCTTCACCCCGAAGCTGACCGGCAAGGTGCGGATCGGCGGCATCGTCTCGCGGGCCGGGCATCCGGGCGCGCCGGGCCGCAGCCTGAACGGCGGCCCGCAGATGGTGGAGGTCAGCCGGGACGGCCGGCGCGTCTATTTCACCAATTCTCTCTATGGCGCGGTCGATCCGCAGTTCTACCCCGAGGGGCTGGACGGCTGGATGGTCAAGCTCGATGCCGCGCCCGACGGGGGCATCGCCTTCGATCCGCGCTTCTTCCTCGATTGGCCCAAGAGCCATCGTCCGCACCAGGTGCGCCTGCAGGGCGGCGACTGCTCCTCGGATTCCTACTGCTTTCCCTAGCCTTCGCGGGGGCCGCGCATGCTGACGTGGACGCCAACCTGGGCGGCGACATGGACTGCCTGGTGGCCCTGGCTGACGATTGCCGCGCTGGGCCTGTTCCACGGCCTGAACCCGGCCATGGGATGGCTGTTCGCCGTGGCGCTGGGCCTGCATCGGGGCCAGCGCCGCGTGGTGCTGTGGTCGCTGGTGCCGATTGCGCTCGGCCACGCGGCGGCGGTGGCGCTGGCCGTGGGCGTGGCACTCTGGCTGGGCAGCGTGCTGCCGCACACCGGCTTCGCGCGGGTGGCCGGGGCGGTGCTGCTGGGTTGGGCGATCTGGCACATGGTGCGCGGGCACCGCATGCGGCCGCGCGTGGGCATGCGGGCTGGCATGCTGGGGCTGGCGGCGTGGTCGTTCCTGATGGCCGGCATGCACGGGGCCGGGCTGATGCTGGTGCCGGCGCTGATGCCGATCTGCGCCACGCCGGGCGCCACCCAGTTCGACGCCGCCGACGCGCTCGGCCCGGCCATGCTGGCGCTGGGCCTGCACACGGCAACGATGCTCGCCGCCATCTGCGCCGTGGCGCTGCTGGTCTACGACCGCGTCGGCGTGGCCTTCCTGCGGACCGGCTGGGTCAATCTCGACTGGATCTGGACGGCGGCGCTGGGTATCTGCGGGGTGGTGCTGCTGGTGATGTGACTAATTCCGATTCCCGAAGCGCGCCAGGCAGTGCCAGACCTTCTTCAGCAACTGGGGATCGTGGCGGCCCGCGCGGGCGGCTGCGCCGATCCGGGCCGGGGTGAGCGGCTCACTCCCGGCCAGCGTCGTGGCCAGTTCGGCGATGTGGGCGCCGCGATAGTCGCGATAGTCGCGTTCGGCCCGCAAGTCATCGGCATTCGCCGAGAATCCCGCGTGCCATTCGACGGCGCAGGGCAGGGCGCGGGCCAGCGTCTCGGTCTCGGTGCCCCGGAACGACGGATCGAGCACGAGCGCCTCCACGTCGCGCGCCAGCCGCAGCGGGCCGTGCACATGCGCTTCTATATAGTGGTCGAGCGGATCGTCCGGCGGCGCGGCATGTAGCCGGTCTACCAGATCCAGCCGTCCGGCCACGCCGAAATGCACCGGATCGAACACGCTGTCCGGGTAACAGAAGGTGGTCCGCGCCAGCACGTCCGCCGCCAGCCGCAGGTGGCAGGCGCCGAAGCGCGGCGAGCCCCCTTCGGGCCGATGGCGATGGTTGAGCGCGCCGTACTTGGGGCGGTCGGCTGGCGGCGCGGCGTCGTAGGCCTGGCCGAACATCCGGCTTTCCCAGTGCCAGCGGTCCCCGCCGGGGTGGGCGGTCAGCCCGCCGTTGCTGGTGCCGGTCTCGAACTGGGAGCGATAGACGCCGTCGGCGGCCATGGCCGCGAGCAGCGGCACGCCGGCGTGGAGCCGGTCCGGGTGGAAATTGAGCGTGACGCGCCAGTCTGGGTGCAGCGGCGCGCCGTGGCTGCGCGCGGCCACATGGGCCAAGGCGTGGGCGGCGGGGTCGTCCGGGAACATTGGCGGATCCGGGGGTGCCGGCAAGGCGGCGATCGGCCGATTGTAGCGGCGCTGCGGTGCAGCAATTGTCGGCGCGACACCGACAGCCACGGCGCCCGTCGCAAGGTACGATAAGGCGCCCTGGCCGGCATCCATGCTGGCGGGGGGCCGGGACGCCTGCCGCCGCGCCCGCCCGCTTTCATCCCATCGATCCTGCCGGTATGCAACCGACTTCCCTGCAACGCTTCCTGTTTGGCACGATCCTGGTGCCCGTCTCGCTTGCAGTGGTCTTCGCGGCGGATGCGTTCACGCCGCTCGGCCTGGCCGCGTGGCTGTTCTATCTGATCCCGATTTGCCTGTCGATCTACGCGGACAACCCGCGCCTGCCGCTGATCGTGGCGGCGGTCAGTTCGCTGCTGCTGGCGGTGGGCTACGTGGTCTCGCCGCCCGGCGCCGCGCCCATCATCGCCATCACCAACCGGTCCATCGGCTTCCTGGTGAACTGGTTCCTGGCCGTGGTGATCTACCGCTACCTGGTGGGCCAGGGCGCCATCCAGCGGCTGATGTGGGTGCAGCAGGCCCAGGTGAAGATTCACCAGGAGGTGCGCTCGGCGCAATCGGCCGGCAATGTCGGCGATGCGCTGGTGCGTGCGCTGGCGTCGGCGCTCGACGCCCGCGTAGGCGTGGTCTATCAGTGCGACGACGGCCGCCTGCACCGGCTGGCCACCTGGGCATTGGCCGATGCTGACCGCGCGCCGGCCACCCTCGCCCCCGGCGAGACGCTGGCCGGCCAGGCCGTGACCGAGAACCGGGTGATCGCCGTGGGCGGGCTGCCGCCCGACTACCTGCCGGTGGCCTCCGCGCTGGGCCGCACGACTCCCACGGAGATCGTGGCCGCGCCGCTGACCGCCGAGGGCGAGGTCGTCGGGGTGATCGAACTGGGCTTTATCACGTCCCGGCGCGGGACTGCCGATGTGGTGGAACTGCTTGAGCGCATCGGTGAGCCAGTCGGCATGACGCTGCGCGCCGCGAGCTACCGGGGCCGGCTGGAGCACCTGCTCGGCGAAACCCAGCGCCAGAGCGAGGAATTGCAGGTCCAGCAGGAGGAGCTGCGCGTCTCCAACGAGGAACTGGAGGAGCGCGGCCGTGCGCTGATGGACTCCCAGGCGCGGCTGGAAACCCAGCAGGCGGAACTCGAACAGACCAACGTCCAGCTGGAGGAGCACACCCAGCGGCTGGAGACGCAGAAGCGCGAGATGCTCGCCTTCCAGGCCGAACTGGCCGCCAACGCCCGGGCGCTGGAGCGCTCGAACCAGTACAAGAGCGAATTCCTGGCGAATATGTCGCACGAGCTGCGCACGCCGCTGAACAGCGCGCTGATCCTGGCGAAGCTGCTGCAGGAGAACAAGGACGGCACGCTGACCGGCGAGCAGGTCCGCTACGCGGCCACCATCCACGCGGCCAATACCGATCTGCTGAACCTGATCAACGACATCCTCGACCTCTCCAAGATCGAGGCCGGCCACCTGACCATCGAGCCGGAGCCGGTGGAACTGGACGCCTTCACCGCCCGGATTTCGCAGATGTTCGACCATGTGGGCGAGCAGAAGGGCGTGGCCTTCCGCGTGGAGCGGATGCCGGGCCTGCCTGACGCCATCGTCACGGACAGCCAGCGCCTGCAGCAAATCCTCAAGAATCTGCTATCCAATGCCTTCAAGTTCACGGAGAAGGGCTCGGTCACGCTGGCGCTGGTCGCGCAGGGCGACGATGCGATGCGATTCGAGGTGCGCGACACCGGCATCGGCATTCCGCGAGACAAGCAGCAGGTTATTTTCGAAGCCTTCCAGCAGGCCGACGGCACCACCAGCCGCCGCTACGGCGGTACCGGGCTGGGCTTGTCGATCTCGCGCGAGCTGGCGCGGCTGCTGGGTGGCGTGATTGCCGTGGCGAGCGAGCCGGGCCAGGGCAGCGTGTTCTCGCTGACCGTACCGCGCACGCTGGTGGCGGATGCCGCCACGCAGGCCGGGCTGGTCACGCCGCCGGCCGCCCCCGAGCAGGTGCAGGCCCCGCCGTCACAGGCCATGCCGCTCTCGCCCGCCGCCCGGGCAGCGCCGGTGCCGGCCCCGGAGGCGTCCGAAGGCGGGCCGGGCCCATCGCCGTCCGGCTATCCGCAGCCGATTGCCGACGACCGCGACCACCGCACGCGCGGCAACCGCCTGATCCTGGTCGTGGAAGACGATATCGACTTCGCCGGCATCCTCTACGACCTGGCCCACGAGCTGGATTTCGACTGCATCCACGCCACCACGTCGAGCCACGGGCTGGAACTGGCGCGCCACCACCAGCCCTGCGGCATCCTGCTCGACGTGGCGCTGCCGGACCAGTCGGGCCTGACGCTGCTGGACTGGCTCAAGCACGATCCGGCCACGCGCCACATCCCCACGCACCTGATCTCGGTCAGCGACCACGCCGAGGCCGCGCTGCATCGCGGCGCCATCGGCTACACCTTCAAGCCGAGCGAGCGCAACAAGCTGGCCGAGGTGATGCGGGGGCTGGAGGCGCGCATGGCGCCGGGCCAGCGCCGCGTGCTGGTGATCGAGGATGACCCGGCGCTGCGCGAGAGCATCCGCGCGCTGCTGCAATCGGTCCAGGCCGAGATCGTCACCGCCGGCACCGTGGCCGGCGCGCGCGAGGCGCTGGCCGGCGCCGCGTTCGACTGCGTGGTGATGGACATGGTGCTGCCGGACGGCACCGGCCACGACCTGCTCGCCCACATGGCCAGCGATGGCGCCGCGCAGATGCCGCCGGTCATCGTCTACACCGGGCGGCAGCTGTCGGCCGAGGACGAGCAGCGCCTGCGCCGCTATTCGAAGTCGATCATCATCAAGGGCGCGCGCTCGCCGGACCGGCTGCTGGACGAAGTGACGCTGTTCCTGCACAGCGTGGAGTCCCAGTTGCCGCCCGAGCAGCAGCGCATGCTGCGCGCCGCGCGCAGCCGTGACGACGCCTTCGACGGCCGCAAGCTGCTGCTGGTGGAGGACGACGCGCGCAACATCTTCGCGCTGTCCAAGGTGATCGAGCCGCTCGGGGCCACCGTGGAGATCGCCCGCAGCGGGCGCGAGGCGCTGGACATGCTGGCGCGCCACAAGGACGTGGACCTCGTCCTGATGGACATCATGATGCCGGAGATGGACGGCATCACGGCCATGCGCCATATCCGCCAGATGCCCGAGTACGGGCGGCTGCCGATCATCGCGCTGACCGCCAAGGCGATGCCGTCCGACCGCGAGGCGTGCCTGCGCGCCGGGGCGAACGACTACATCGCCAAGCCGATTGATGTGGATCAACTGCTGTCCCTGTGCCGCGTATGGCTCCACGAAAGTTGAAGACCCCGGACACCGCGCCGCTGCCGCCGCTGTCGTTACCGCTGCCCGTGCCGGTGGTGGATCACGGCGAGACGGCGCTGCCCGACGCCAATTTCGAGATCGAACTGGAACTGCTGCTGGAGGCGATCTTCCGCAAGTACCAGCACGATTTCCGGCACTACGCGCGGGCCTCGGTGCGGCGGCGGTTGCAGCAGGCGCTGCACGACCTGGGCTTTGCGACGCTGTCGCAACTCCAGGACCGCATGCTGCGCGACCCGGCACTGTTCGCGCGCATGCTGCAGTACCTGACGGTGCAGGTCAGCGAGATGTTCCGGGACCCGTCCTACTTCCGCGCCATCCGCGAGCATGTGGTGCCGGTGCTCCAGACCTATCCGTCGATCAATGTCTGGGTGGCCGGGTGCAGCAGCGGCGAGGAATTGTGGTCGCTGGCCATCCTGTTCGAGGAGGAGGGGCTGGCCGAGCGCACGGTGTTCTACGCCACGGACATCAACCCCGACGCGCTGGCCATCGCCCGGGCGGGTGTGTACGATGCGGGGCGCCTGCGGGCGTTCGGCGCCAACTACCTGGCGGCGGGCGGGCGGCGCTCGCTCTCGGACTACTATCATGCAGCCTATGGCAAGGCCAAGTTCAGCGCCGGGCTGATCCGCCAGTCGGTGTTTGCCGACCACAGCCTGGCCACCGACAGCGTGTTCCAGGAGGCCCAGCTGATTTCGTGCCGCAATGTGCTGATCTATTTCGACCGCGCGCTGCAGGACCGCGCCATCGGCCTGTTCCACGACGCGCTGGCGCGGCGCGGCTTCCTGGGGCTGGGGAGCAAGGAGAGCCTGCACTTCAGCGCCCACGCCGGGGATTTCGAGCCACTGGTGCCGCGCGAGCGGCTGTACCGCAAGCTGTGAAGGAGGCGCGATGGCAGGGCTGATGGATACGCAAGGGTGCGACGCCGTGGTGATCGGCGCGTCGGCCGGTGGCGTCGAGGCGTTGTCCGTGCTGCTGCCGATGGTGCCGGCGGGCTTCCGGCCGGCGCTGCTGATCGTGATGCACCAGCATCCGAACCAGCCCAGCCTGCTGCCCGAGCTGTTCGGCGCGCGCTGCGCGCTGCCCGTGTGCGAGGCCGAGGACAAGATGCCGGTGCGGCCGGGCCACGTCTACCTGGCGCCGCCGGACTACCACCTGCTCGTGGAGCGGGTGCCGGAGGCGCCGGAGGATGTCGAACTGGCGCTCTCCGTAGAGCCGCCGGTGCGTTTCTCGCGGCCTTCCATCGACGTGCTGTTCGAGTCGGCGGCGGTGGCGTGGCGCGCCCGGGTGCTCGGCGTGCTGCTCTCGGGCGCCAACGACGATGGCGCGCGCGGCCTGGCGATGATCCGCGCGGCGGGTGGCCGGGCGTGGGTGCAGTCGCCCGGCAGTGCCGCCGTGGAAACCATGCCGCAGGAGGCCATCGACCGTGGCGCGGCAGACCGCGTGCTGACACTGGAACAAATCGGCCAACGCCTGGCCCAGTTTTCTGAATGACCCTGACCATGCAAGCTCCGATCAAGATCCTCGCCGTCGACGACATCGCCGCCAACCTCACGGCCCTCGATGCCGTGCTGGCCAAGCCCGATGTACAGATCGTCCACGCCAATTCCGGCGCGCAGGCGCTGGAACTGCTGCTCGAGCACGACTTCGGGCTGGCCATCCTCGATGTGCACATGCCCGAGATGGACGGCTTCGAGCTGGCCGAACTGATGCGCGGCAGCAAGCGCACCAGCCATATCCCCATCCTGTTCCTGACGGCGGCCGGGGAGGACAGCGCGCGGGCGTTCCGCGGCTACGCCACCGGCGCGGTCGACTTCCTGTTCAAGCCGATCGACGCGCGCGTGCTGGCGGCCAAGGTCGATGTATTCGTGCAATTGGCCCAGCAGAAGCAGCAACTGGCCGAGCAACTCGAAACCGCCCAGCAACTGCTCAAGACCAACGAGATGCTGATGGCGGTGCTCGCGCACGACCTGCGTACGCCGCTGTCGGCGATCATCGCGTCGGCGTCGTTCCTGGGGCGGTTCGGGGGCGAGGAGAAGCTCAAGCCGGCCACCGACCGCATCTCGCGCAGCAGCCAGCGCATGGCACGCATGGTGGACCAGCTGCTGCACGTGGCGCGGCTGCACGGCGGGCGCGTCAAGCTGGAGCCGCGCCAGGAAGACCTGCGCGCGATCTGCGCGGCCATCGTCGATGAATGCGAGGCGTCTCACGGCAAGGAACGCGTGGTACTGGAAACCGTGGGAGATACGCTGGCGACCATCGATCCGGACCTGATCTCGCAGGTGCTGTCGAACCTCGTCAGCAACGCCCTGCATCATGGGGACCCGGCGGTGCCGGTGGTGGTGGCCGTGGACGGCACGGCCGCCGAGCGCCTGACGGTGACGGTGACCAATGGCGGCGTGATCGATGGGGCGACCCTGCCGCATGTCTTCGAAGCGTTCCGCTCGGGCGGCGGAGACAGCGCCGAGGGGCTGGGCCTGGGGCTCTATATCTCGCGGGAGCTGGCCGCGTTGCACGGCGGAAGCGTCGAGGCCGCCTCGTCGGCGGCCTCGGGTAGCACGGTGTTCACTGTGACGCTGCCCCGCGCGTGCTGCGGGACGCAGGGAACCTTCCAGCCGGCCTAGCCAGCCACCTCCCTCGGATCATGGCCGTAGCTGTCGCGTGCGCGGATCTTGCCGTCGACGCCATGGATCAGCAACTCCACTTTCTGGCGCCGGGCCAGTCCGGTGCCGGCCTGGATGGCCTCATCCTGCGTGGCATGGTGCGACTCGGCGTAGCGGGCGCCCTCATGGATCACGTCCCAACCGGTGCCGTGCGGCACGACATGGAGGTTGGTCTGCATGATGGTTCTCCTGGATCGTATGATCCTTCCATTATGGATGCCATGGCGCAGGGCACAATCCGGCGCCGTCTGACACGCCACCTGAGAGGCGCCGGGAAGGCGCCGGGCACCCGCCGGGGGGCGGCGTCCGCATCGCTTATGTCCGGCGCGTGACGGTTTACCGTGCCTTTTCGGGACACGCCTATATATTCTTGTAGGGAAAACAACGCGCAGGAGAGACAGCCATGCAAGCGAGGTTTGCGCGCGGCATTGCGCAGATGCCACTGACGGTGGCGGCCCGGGAATCCCTGCTGGCGGAGAAGGCCGCCATGCCCGAGGTCGGCGACCTGGTGACGGTTTGCAGCCAGGATATGGAAACCGAGTTCAGCGTCCGCCTGACGGCGGTGGCCGGACCGGAGCTGTGGTACGGCGTGATTCATGCCATCACGCGCGGTGCCGAAATGCTGGTCGTGGCCGAAGGCCTGGAGCTGGACGACGTGGTCAGCGTGCGGCGCCAGGAGATCGCGTCGGTGGTCAAGGCCAGTCAGCACCATTGATCGTTCCCGGCGGGACCGGGTATGCTGCGGATGCACATCCATCCGTCGCCCCCGCTTTTATGTCTTCCGCCTACACCACGTCCGCTTCCACCTCCCTATTCATTGCCGGCCCCGCCGGCCAGATCGAAACCCTGCTGGACACTCCCGCCGGCCCGCCCGTTGGCATTGCCGTGGTCGCGCACCCCCACCCGGGGCAGGGCGGCACCGCCGAGCACAAGATTCCCCAACTGCTGGCGCGCACGCTCCAGGCCCATGGTTTCGTGACGATGCGGCCGAACTACCGGGGCGTGGGGCGGAGCGAAGGGGCCTACGATGGCGGCCCCGGCGAGTCCACCGATGTGGAAGCCGTGCTGCGCCATCTGCAGGCCGAATATCCGGGCCTGCCAGTGGCGCTGGCCGGGTTCTCGTTCGGCGCTTTCGTGCAGACGCTGATGGTGGCGCGCCTGACCGAGGCGGGAGATTCGGCTGTGGAATCGATCCAGCATCTGATCCTGACCGGCATGCCGGCTGGCGCGCTGTCCGAGACGCTCCGCTACGACACCCCGCCCGTGCCGGCCCACACGCTGGTGGTGCATGGCGAGCGCGACGAGCGCGTGCCGCTGATCAATGTCTTCGACTGGGCCCGGCCGCAGGAACTGCCGGTGGTGGTCCTGCCGGCCGCCGGGCATTTCTTCACCGGCAAGCTGCCGGGCCTGCGCCGCGTGGTGGAGGGCTACCTGCGCCGGGCGGGCTGACTTCGTCTGACGCGCTGCCCCTCTCCCCCGGCCCCTCTCCCGCAGGCGGGAGAGGGGAGCAAACCCACGTATCCAGCAGGCGGGAGTGGGGAGCAAACCGAGGGTGTTCCTCCCCTCTCCCCCCGGGAGAGGGGCCGGGGGAGAGGGCAGGCGCCTCCCCTCGCTCAGAACTGATAAACCACCGAAATATCCCCGGTCAGGTTGGTCGTGCGCTGCACGATCGGGCTGTTCTTCGCATCGCCGACAAGCGCCGATACCCCGAAGTCCGCCGTGGCGAACCAGTGCTTGTTGATGAACCAGATGGCCGAGACGCCGCCGCCATAGGACTTGATCCCGCCGCTGGCACGGTATTCCGGGTGGCCGGAGCGTGCCGCCTGCTCGGGCGTCACGCCGAACCAGCGGCCCATGTAGGCCGAGTCGGCCACGGTCATGGTCGGGCCGGCGAACCAGAAGAATTTCTCGGAGCTGCCCGGCAGCGGCATATAGGCGCCCAGGTCGCCAATCCAGCCGTTGGCGCCGCCGAACTGGCGCCGCGCGTTGGCCCGGATCACCAGCGGGAACGACTTCGACACCACGTAGTCGACAAACATCTTGGTCTCCGCCGCCATGCCGATATTGCCCATGCCGGCCAGGTTGTCGTGGTCCTTCTTCTCGCGGCGGCCCAGGTCGTAGGTCAGGGCGATGCCCGCGCGCCAGTGGTCATTGGAGACGATGTTCCAGCCCAGCCCTTCGCCGGTGGAGGCGAAAAACTTGTCGGCGTAGCGGATGTCGATGGTCGGCCCGCCGAAGACGTAGTAGTCGTGCGCGCCGTCGTAGCGCGGGCGCACGGTCATGGCCGCGCCGAGCCGGAATTTCCAGCCCTCGGGCTGGCCCTGGAACATCTCCACCAGCGGCACCCCCACCGAGTACTGCCATTCGGCCAGCGGCGCGGGCGTCTGCGCCCGGGCGGCCGGCGCGTGCAGCAGGGCCAGCGCGAGCAGCAGCGCGGCGAGCCACCCGGCCAGCGGTGGTGTGTGGGCTTCCGGATGTCTGGACACGTCAGGGTCCTCCCGTTGATTGTTGTGGTTCGCATGACGGCAAATCATCTTTTCACCGGCGCGCCGCCCGCGCAACTTCCTCGAATCCCACAAGCGTGTAGGAAGGACGCCGATTTCACCGGCGGCCCCCGTTGCCTACCATCCAGTCACCGTGGCCGCATCTTAGTCGCGGTCAGCCAGTTCGTCCGTACGCCAGTCGCGCCGCATCACCAGGAACGTAAAGGAGGTGGACCAGCCGATCAGCATCAGCCCCACCAGCGGCTGCACCGACGCCAGCAGCCGCAACTGGCCCATCGGGATGACGTCGCCGATACTCTGCGTGGTGAAGGTTTCCAGCGAGAAATAGACATAGGCCGCTGCCCCATGATCGTGCAGGCCCTTGAGTTCGCCGATACCGAACACGTCCGCCCCGAGCCAGTAGCCGGTGCTGAACAGCACGGCTTCCAGCACGTGGGCCAGGATGATGAGCAGGATCATGACGCCGATGTTGACCTTGCCGCTCCAGTGGCGCGGGTGCATGGCCGAGATCAGGCGCAGGGCTTCGTAGTGCACAGCCACGCAGATAATGGTCAGCGTGGCGGTGATCAGGATGGCGATCAGGTATGGGGAGGCCGTGGCTTCCATAGTCGGCAAGGGTGGTTTTCTGACGCAGTGTTTCCCGGCAGACTATAGAAGCGCCCGCACGCTGACAATGCACCATGCGGCGCATGCCGAGAAAGTGAAGAAAAAGATACATGCCGGAATCCGGAGGTTCCATGAAGAACACGGTGGGCAATGTGCCGCCGCTGCATGCCGAGGGCATCGCCCCTGCCTTCCTCGCGGGTGGCGGGGAGATGGGCGCACTGATCCGCGACTTCGACTGGTCGCGCACGCCGCTGGGCACGCCCGAGACGTGGCCGCAAAGCCTGAAGACGGCCATCCGCATCATGCTGACGTCCCGCCAGCCGATCTGGGTGGGCTGGGGCGCCGATCTGCGCTTCTTCTATAACGACCCGTACAAGGCGATCATCGGCGGCAAGCATCCGGCGTCGCTGGGCGAGCCGACCGAGCGCGTCTGGAGCGAGATCTGGCACGAGATCGGGCCGATGCTGACCACGGCCATGGAGGGCAGCGAGGGCAGCTTCGTCGAGCAGAAGCTGCTCATCATGGAGCGCAACGGCTACCCGGAGGAGACCTACTACACCTTCTCCTACAGCCCTGTGCCCGACGACCACGGCGGCACGGGCGGCATCATCTGCGCCAACAGCGACGACACCGAGCGCGTGGTGGCCGAGCGCCAGCTGAAGCTGCTGCGCGAACTGGCCTCGTCGGCCACCAATGCCCGTTCCTGGGACGAAGCCTGCGCGCTGAGCCTGCGCGCGCTGGGCGCCAATCCCTATGACATTCCCTTCGCGCTGCTCTATCTGGGCGAGCGCGGCGCCGGCACGGCCACGCTGTGCGGCCACCATGGCATCGAGGTGGGCCACCCGGCCGCGCCGGCCGAGATCCGCACCGGCGGCGGCCCCTGGCCGTTTGCCGAGGTGCTGGCGCAGGGCGAGGTGATGCTGGTGGAAGACCTGTCCACGCGCTTCGGGGGGGCGACGCTGCCCGGCGGCGCCTGGCAGTTCACGCCGCGCCACGCGGCCGTGGTGCCGGTCACGCCTTCGGGCGAGACCACGCGCAGCGGCGTGCTGGTGGTGGGCCTGAACCCGTGCCGGCTGTTTGGCGACCGCTACCGCGCCTTCCTCGACCTCGTGGCGGGCCAGATCGGCCAGGCCATCAGCTACGCGCACGCCTACGAGGAAGAGCGCCGCCGCGCCGAGGCGCTGGCCGAGATCGACCGCGCCAAGACCACCTTCTTCTCGAATATCAGCCATGAGTTCCGCACGCCGCTGACGCTGATGCTCGGGCCGCTCGAGGAACTGCTGAACCGTGCGGACGAGACCGCCGGCCCTGACGACGCCGATCGCCAGTTGGTGGAGATCACCCACCGCAACGGCCTGCGGCTGCTGAAGCTGGTCAATGCACTGCTCGATTTCTCGCGGATCGAGGCCGGCCGGGTGCAGAAGCATCCCCAGCCCACCGACCTGCCCGCGTTCACGGCCGAACTGGCCTCGCTGTTCCGCTCGGCCATCGAGGGCGCCGGCCTGCAGCTGGTGGTGGAATGCGCGCCGCTGGGCTTCCCGGTGGCGGTGGACCGCGACATGTGGGAGACCATCGTCCTGAACCTGCTCTCCAACGCGTTCAAGTTCACCTACACCGGGGCGATTGCGGTGGCGGTGCGCGAGGCGGAGGACGGCGGCGTGGAACTGAGCATCCGCGACACCGGCATCGGCATTGCGGGCGATGAGCTGCCCCGGCTGTTCGAGCGTTTCCACCGGGTGTCCGGCGCGGTGGGCCGGTCGATCGAGGGCAGCGGCATCGGCCTGGCGCTGGTACTGGAACTGGTGCGCCTGCACGACGGCGTGATCCGCGTGGAAAGCGAGCTGGGCGAAGGCACGCGCTTCGTGGTCACCCTGCCGCGCACGGCCCGGGCGGCCGCGCCGCAGCCCGCCGCGCCCGGGGCTGCGTCAAACCTGTCGACCCACGCCAGCCAGCAGGCGCTGGCCTACGTGGAAGCCGCGCGGCGCTGGACCCCCGAGGCGGAGGTGATGCCGGCTGCGGCGCTCGCCATGCTCACCCCCCCGCAGGAAGCGGTGCCCGGCGCGGTGCGCGGACATGTGATGATCGTCGATGACAACGCCGACCTGCGCGAATACATGCGCCGCATCCTGGGCGGGGCCGGCCACACGGTGGAGGTGGCCGCCGATGGCCAGGAGGCGCTGGACATGGCCCGCACGCGCGCGCCGGATCTGATCGTCTCGGACGTGATGATGCCGCGCCTGGACGGCTTCGGCCTGGTGCAGGCCGTGCGCGCCGACGCGGCGCTGCGCGAGACCCCCGTGGTGCTGCTCTCCGCCCGCGCGGGCGAGGAAGCGCGCGTCAGCGGCCTGGCCACCGGCGCGGACGACTACCTGACCAAGCCGTTCACCTCGCGCGAGTTGCTGGCGCGTGTGGCCAGCAATCTCCAGTTGTCGCACCTGCGCCGCACCACCGAACGCCGCCTGCGCGAGGAAATCGCCATGCGCACCCGGGCGCAGGAGGCGCTGCGCGAGCTGAACGACTCGCTCGAACGCCGCGTAGCGGAGACCGTGGCAGACCGGGACCGCCTCTGGGAACTGAGCGAAGACCTGTTGATGGTGGCCAGCTTCGACGGCGTGCTGGAGCGCTTCAGCCCGTCCTGGCGGCGCACGCTCGGCTATGCGGACAGCGCGCTGCTGGGCCGCTCGTGCATGGCTTTCGTCCACCCGGACGACCTCGTGGCCGTGACCGAGCAGATGATCGCGCTGCGCCACGATGGCACGGCGGTGCGCTACGAATGCCGCATGGCGCGGGCCGATGGCGGGCTGCGCTGGGTGGCGTGGACGCTTACGGTGGACCCCGCCACGGGCCGCATCCACGGCGTGGGCCGCGACGTCACCAGCGACAAGGAAGCGGCCGAGGCGCTGCGCCATGCCGACGAGGCGCTGCGCATGGCGCAGAAGATGGAAGCCATCGGCAAGCTGACCGGCGGTGTGGCGCACGACTTCAACAACCTGCTCCAGGTGATTGGCGGCAACCTGCAACTGCTGGCGCGCGATGTGTCCGGCAACGAGCGCCCCGAGGCACGCGTGCGCAACGCGCTGGCCGGGGTGGCGCGCGGGGCCAAGCTGGCGTCCCAACTGCTGGCCTTCGGCCGGCGCCAGCCGCTGGCGCCGAAGGTGGTGAACCTGGGCCGCTTTATCCGCGGGCTGGACGACATGCTGCGGCGGGCGCTCGGCGATGGCATCGAGATCGAGACCGTGGTGGCGGGCGGCCTGTGGAATACGCTGGTGGACCCGTTCCAGGTGGAAAACGCGCTGCTAAACCTGGCGATCAACGCGCGGGACGCGATGAGCGGCCACGGCCGGCTGACCATCGAGGCCGGCAACGCGGTGCTTGACGATGACTACGCGCGCCGCAATGCCGACGTGGCGCGCGGCCAGTATGTGATGGTGGCGGTGACCGATACCGGCACGGGCATGTCGCCCGAGATCCAGGCGCAGGTGTTCGAGCCGTTCTTCACCACCAAACCCGAGGGGCAGGGCACCGGGCTGGGCCTGAGCATGGTGTACGGCTTCGTCAGGCAGTCCGGCGGGCATGTGAAGATCTACAGCGAGTCGGGGCAGGGCACCACGGTGCGGCTTTACCTGCCGCGCGTGCGCGAGGAGGAAGACCTCGAGACCGATGTCGAGGCCGGCCCGGCGGGCGGCGGCACGGAGACCGTGCTGGTGGTGGAGGATGACGAGGACGTCCGCGCGACCGTGGTGGAGATGCTGGCCAGCCTGGGCTACCGCGTGCTGAAGGCGCGCGACGCGCTGAGCGCGCTGGCCATCGTCGAAAGCGGCGTGCCGGTGGACCTGCTGTTCAGCGACGTGGTCATGCCCGGCCCGCTGCGCAGCACGGAAATGGCGCGCAAGGTGCGCGAACGGCTGCCCGGCATCGCGGTGCTGTTCACCTCGGGCTATACGGACAATGCCATCGTCCACAGCGGGCGGCTCGACGAGGGCATCGAACTGCTCAGCAAGCCGTACACGCGCGAAGCGCTCGCGCGCAAGGTGCGCCACGTGCTGGTGAGCGGCGGGGCCGAACTGGGGCCGGCGCCGGCGGAGGCACTGGCTTCGCCGGAACTGGCGATGCCGGAGATGCCACCCGTGGTGCAACTGGCACCGCAACGCATCCTCTTCGTCGAGGACGACGCGCTGGTGCGCGCCAGCACCGCGGAGCTGATGCGGACGTTCGGACTAAGTGTGGTGGAAGCGAGCACCGATGCCGAAGCGATGGCCGTGCTGCGCGAAGGGCCGGTCGATGTGCTGCTGACCGATGTGGGCCTGTCCGGCGCCTCGGGCGTGGACCTGGCGATTGATGCCTGCCGGCTGCAACCGGCGCTGCGGGTGATCTTCGTGAGCGGCTACGACGTGGTGCTCACGCCCGTGCAGCGTGCCGCCTTGCCAAACGCGGTCACGCTGCGCAAGCCCTACGCGCTGCCGGCATTTCTCGGCGTCTTGCAGGGCTGATGCCTTTTTCCCCTCTCCCAGAGGGAGAGGGGAGCAAATCACGCTGGCGCTCAGATCAGCGTCTGCGCGACCACGGCGGCGGCGGAACCGCTCGCCACGACGACGGCCACCCAGCCGCCTACGATTGCTGCACTGTTACGGAAAGTCATGATGGACTCCAGGAATGACAACCCGGAGCCCGCCTCGGGGAGCCCCGAGGCTACTGCTCCGTTTGTCTGACGTACTTCCAATCCGCCGTCATCGGGCGGGACTCAGGCGTTGGCGCCTTCGGTGAACGGGTCGAACTTGCCTTGGCGGGCGCCATCCAGGTACGGATCAGCGGCGCGGGCCGGGCTGGCCGAGACACCGGTACGATCCTTGTTTGCTCCGGTGCGGGCGCCTTCGTTGAACGGGTCGAACTTGCCTTGGCGGGCGCCATCCAGGTACGGATCAGCGGCGCGGGCCGGGCTGGCCGAGACACCGGTACGATCCAGGCCGGCAACGGTGCGGGCACCGTCGGTGAACGGGTCAGCCTTGCCAACGCGGGCACCATCGACATACGGGTTGCGCGGTTCGTTCACGCCGCTGGCGCGGGCACCATCGGTGAAGGCGTTGCGGGCGTCGTTCACGCGGTAGCTGTAACCGTAGACTTCGCCGGTCTTGTTGGCGGGAGCGGCTTGCGCAGCGCCAGTGACGAAGGCGGCGGCGAGGGCGGCGGCGGTAAGGATGGTCTTGGCGTTCATGGTGTGGCTCCTTGTCTTCGTTTGGGCCGGGCGATCTCGGTTGGAGGTGGATCGCGGGGCCGTCGGTGCTGCGTTGTTTTGCTGCGTTGTGGCGGGGCTTTTTCTTTGCTGCTATCTACTGGTAGGTAGAGGATCAGGGCTAAAAAAAAGACCGCCTTCCGGTACTGATTGACTACTTGTACTGCGTGGACCGGGACTGCATCGCGGGGCTTGTTTCTGTTTGCCGGGTGATGCAGCGCTGTCCATGGCTCGAATATTATCTACTACTAGATAGACAAGCAAGGACTTTTTGCGCCGCGCCATCGTATTTCCTTCGAAAAGTGGGCGATTTGCCCAGGCAGGCTGGATGGTGTGACGACCTAAGTCATTGATTTTTATACATAATCATAAAGGTTCCGTCCTGCCACGTCGAGGATTAGAGTAAATGCTCTAGCCTCGTAGATCCCTTGCATTGCGCTGCGCAACGAGCGCTTCGAGCAACGTTTGCGTCTGCTCGCGGATCACTTCCTGCACCCGGGCGGTCTCGGCTTCACCAAAGGACTCCCAGTGCAGCGCCTTGAGCACGTGGCGGCGCATGACCTTGAAGGCCGCCACCTGGCTGTCGATGGCGATGGTGCGGATGCGCGTCGCCTCGTCCGTGGCCGGCTGACCGGTCAGGCGCCCGATCACCTGCGACGTCACCGCGAAAATGCGGCGGTTGATGCCCGCGTCGATGCGCTCGAACGCGGCCGGCGGCCCGAGCCCGGCGCGCTCGCGCGCCATGAACTGGCGCCAGTGGTCGGTGTCCGGGCATTCATGCAGGAAGGTGGTGAAGCGCAGTTGCAGGCCCAGGTAGGCATCGATCAACTCGGCGTCGGTGGCGTCCGGACGGGCCACGACGGCCTCGGCGGCGATCACCACATCGGCCAGCAGGCCCCAGGCGCGGTCCACGAAGTAGTCGATGCACGCCAGGTACACGCCTTCCTTATTGTCGAAGTAGTACTGGAGCGCGGGCGCGTTGACCCCGGCCTCGCGGGCGATGTCGCGCGTGGAGGCCCCGTCGAAACCGTGCGCGCCAAAGAGCCGCAGCGCGGCGTCGATGATCCGCGCGCGCGTTTCCTCGCCGCGCTGGTAGCCGCCTTCGGTTGCGGGCTTGTGTCGGGCCATGTTGCGTTTTCCTCAGTCCGTGGGCAGGCAGAAATATATCAGTTGACACATTTATTCCAAGTGGAATAATTGCGCGATCGCCCTCAATAGTGCTGTCGAAGCCCCGCGCCCCATGTCCGCCCCCCAATCTTCTGCCGCCGCCCATCCGGCTGCCGGCCTCCCTGCATCCACTGGATCTTCCACGCGCAAGCCGCGTGCCGTCTCCCGCCGCCGCACCGTGCTGCTCGCCCTGGGCGCGCTCGCGCTGCTGGCCGCCGTGGTGTTCGGTGTGCGCTGGTGGCTGGTAGGCCGCTTTATCGAAAGCACCGACGATGCCTACCTCCAGGCGGACAGCGTGACGGTGGCGCCGAAGGTGAGCGGCTACGTGGCCGAAGTCTTCGTGCGCGACAACCAGCAGGTCATCGCCGGCCAGGCGCTGGTGCGGCTGGACAATCGCCAGTACCAGGCTGCCTTCGATGAGGCGCAGGCCACCGTGGCCTCGCGCCAGGCGGACGTGGCGCGGGCCGAGGCTGACCTCGCCCAGCAGAAGGCCCGCATCGCCCAGGCCGGCGCCGAGGTGGAAGGCGCGCGCGCCAACGCCCGCTACGCCGCCTCGCAGGTGGAGCGCTACGCGCCGCTGGTGAAGTCCGGTGCCGAGACCGAGGAACGCACCGCCGAACTGCGCAACGCCCAGACCCGCGCCGGTACCACGCTGGCTGCCAACGAGGCCGCGCTGCGCGTGGAGCAGAGCCAGGTGGTGACGCTGCAGGCGCGGCTCCAGCAGGCGCAGGCGCAACTGGAGGTGGGACAGGCCAGCGCGCGGCAGGCCCGGCTCGACCTGGACGACACCGTGGTCCGCGCCACCAACGCCGGCCGCGTGGCCGACAAGGGCGTGCGCGTGGGCCAGTTCGCCCAGCCCGGCACCCGCCTGCTGACCGTGGTGCCGGTGCAGGACCTCTACCTGACCGCCAATTTCAAGGAAACGCAGGTCGGGCGCATGCGTCCCGGCCAGCGCGTGACGCTGCATGTGGATGCGCTGCCCGGTGAAGACCTCCACGGCGTGGTGGACAGCCTCTCGCCCGGCACCGGCTCGCAGTTCGCGCTGCTGCCGGCGCAGAACGCCACCGGCAACTTCACCAAGATCGTCCAGCGCGTGCCGGTGCGGATTCATGTCGATGTGACGCCGGAGGCGCGCGCGGTGCTGATGCCGGGCCTCTCCGTGGTGGTGGATGTCGATACGCGCGACATGCATCCGGTGCAAGCCCGCGCCGGCGAGGCCCGCCATGGCTGAAGCGGCGCTCCCCGCCGGGGCTGCCCCCGCCACGCCACCGAACGACAAGCCCGCCAACGCCACCGCCGCCGACTGGATCGCCGTGGCCGCCGGCTCGCTCGGCGCACTGCTGGCCACGCTCGACATCTCCATCACCAACTCGGCGCTGCCACAGATCCAGGGCCAGATCGGCGCGGCCGGCACCGAGGGCACGTGGGTCTCCACCGGCTACCTGATGGCCGAGATCGTCATCATCCCGCTCACCGCGTGGCTGACGCGGGTGTTCGGGCTGCGCCGCTTCCTGATGTGGAACGCGCTGCTGTTCACGGCGTTCTCGATGATGTGCGGCCTGTCCCATTCGCTGCCGGAGATGGTCATCGGCCGGATCGGGCAGGGCTTTGCCGGCGGGGCGATGATCCCCACCGCGCAGACCATCGTCCGCACCCGGCTGCCGCGCCACCAGATGCCGATCGGCATGTCGATGTTCGGCCTGATCGTGCTGCTCGGGCCGCTGCTGGGCCCCGTGGTGGGCGGCTGGCTGGCCGAGAACGTGAACTGGCGCTGGTGTTTCTTCCTGAACCTGCCGGTGACCGCCGTGCTGGTGCCGCTGCTGTACTTCGGGCTCAAGCAGGAACGCGCGGACCTGTCGGCGTTCATCAAGGCGGACTGGCTCGGCATTATCGGGCTGGCCATCGGCCTCAGTTCGCTGACCGTGGTGCTCGAGGAGGGCCAGCGCGAGCAGTGGTTCGAGTCGGCGACTATCGTCTACCTCTCCGCGCTGTCGGCCATCGGGCTGGGGATGATGTTCGTCGCCCAGTTCACGGCCAAGACGCCCATCGTGCGGCTGCGCCTGCTGCTGAACAAGAATTACGCGAGCGTGATTCTGATCGTCTCGGTGGTCGGGGCGGGGCTGTACGGCGTGTCCTACCTGCTGCCGCAGTTCCTGGCGACGATTGCCGGCTACAACGCCGAGCAGGCCGGCGGGATCATGCTGCTGTCCGGGCTGCCGGCGTTCCTGATGATGCCGGTGCTGCCGCGCCTGCTCGGCAAGGTGGACAGCCGCTGGCTGGTCATCACCGGGCTGGTGTGCTTCTTCGGCAGCTGCATGCTCGACATCAGCCTGACGACGGACAGCGTGGGGCATGACTTCACGCTGTCGCAGATCCTGCGCGGCTTCGGGCAGATTTTGGCGATGATGCCGCTGAATCAGGCGTCGATGGCGGCCGTGGCCACCCATGAGGCTGGCGATGCCGCCGGGCTCTACAACATGGCCCGCAACCTGGGCGGCTCGATCGGGCTGGCGCTGCTCGGCACGCTGATCGACCGCCGCAACGCCTACCACGACGCGGTGATCCGCGAATCGGTCACGGCCAATAGTTCGATCGGGCAGGAGCATATGTCCGCCAGCATCGCCAGCTTCGTGGCGCAGGGCGGCGACTACGCCCACGCCAGCCTGCAGGCCGTGGCGCAGTTGTCCGGCGAGATCGCCCGGCAGGCTGCGGTGATGACGTTCTCGGAAACCTTCTATGCCCTCGGGCTGGCGCTGCTGTGCTGCGTGCCGCTGGCGCTGCTGCTGAAGGCGCCTCGTCCGGGCGCAGCCCCGGTCGAAGCCGGTCACTAAATCGATAAATAAAGCGGTACCTAATATGTACGCACCCCTTCGCGCCGCCCGGCCGGCGCTGGTTCTCCTTGTTGCCGCCCTGGCCGCCGCCGGCTGCACCGTGGGCCCCGACTACCGCACCGCCCCGGAAGTGGCCGGCAATGCGGTGGCGGCCGGCACCTTCCCGCACGCACCGAAACTGGCCGAGGCTCGCCAGCCTGACGTGGCCGACTGGTGGCGCGCGCTGGGCGACCCGCTGCTGGCCAACCTGATCGAAACCGCGCTGCGTGACAGCCCGGACATCCGCGCCTCGCGCGCCCGCGTGCGGCAAGCCCGCGCCGGGCTGGCCGGCAATCGCGCCAACCTGATGCCGAAGGTGAACGCCAGCGCCGCCATGCTGCGCACGCGCGAGCCGGACCTCGCCTCGTTCGGCGGGGAAGGTGGGGGTGGCGGCGGCCGGGGGCCGCTGTCGCTCTATATCGCCGGGTTCGATGCCAGTTGGGAACTCGACCTGTTCGGCGGCACGCGCCGCGCCATCGAAGCGGCATCCGCCGAGGCCGAGGCCGCCGATGCCGATCTGGCCGACGCCCACGTGCAACTGGCCGCCGAAGTGGCGCAGGCCTACGTCACGCTGCGCGAGCAGCAGGCCAGCCTGGCCCATCTGCGCGCGTCGGAGACGCTGGAAGCCGACATGCTCGACCTGACCCGCCAGCGCCGCGCGCGCGGCGTGGCCTCCGAACTGGAAGTGGAACGGCTGCTGACGCAACTGGAGAACACGCGCGCCCGCATCGCGCCGGTGGAAGCGGGTTTGATCGAATCGTTCGATCAACTTGCACTGCTGACCGGCCGCCCGCCCGGCACGCTCGACACCGCGCTGGGTCCCTCGCGCGACCTGCCGGTGCTGCCGGAGACCGTGGCCGTGGGCGATCCCGCCACGCTGCTCAAGGCCCGGCCGGACATCCGCGTGGCCGAACGCCGGCTGGCCTCGCGTACGGCGCAGATCGGCGAGCGCAAGGCGGACTGGTTCCCGAAGGTATCGCTGCTGGGCTCGCTCGGCTTCAGTGCGATGGACCCCGGCCACCTCGTCCGCAAGGAGAACGGCACGTGGCTGACGCTGCCGCGCCTGCAATGGAACATCCTCGATTTTGGCCGGGTGGCGGCGAGCGTCGATAACGCCGAGGCCGGCCGGGACGAGGCCGAGGCCAGCTACGAAAGCGTGGTGCTCAAGGCGCTGCGCGACGCCGACGTGGCGCTCTCCCGCTACGGGCACCAGCGCGACAACGTGGTGGTGCTGCGCCGCGTGGAGGCGTCCGCCGAGCGCGCCTCCACGCTCCAGCAGCAGCGCTACCGGGCGGGCACCGCCAGCATGCTCGAATGGCTGGACGTGGAGCGCACCCGCGTGGTGGCCCAGCAGGACCGGATTTCGGGCGATGCCAACCTGCTCAAGGACTACGTCTCGCTGCAGAAGGCGCTCGGACTGGGCTGGCGCACCTAAGAAAACGCCTACACGCAAACCAGACGCCGACCCCTGTCGGCGCCATCGCGCGCCCGGCACAGTGGCGTGTGGATAGAATCCGGGTGGGCGGCATCGGCATCGGATTAGCTGGCGCCGCCCCCGCGCCGCGGTTTGCAACAATGTGTTACAGACCCCATCGGCGCGTGCCCCGGACGCCCCCATGCACTTCAACGCCAACGACAGTCTCCTGATCAACGTGGTTGCCAGCATGGTGGTGGTCCTGGCCGGCACGCTGGTGGTCAAGCTGATCAACCGCTTCTTCTCGGGGCGGCTGCAGGCGGACAACCGGGGCGCCTATCGCGCCTGGACCGTGGCGTCGCGCAACGTGGTGGCGGCGGTGATGTTCCTGCTGTTGCTCGGCATCTGGGTGTCGGAGCTGAAGAGCGTGGCCATTTCGCTGGCGGCGTTCGCGGCGGCCCTGATCCTGGTCGGCAAGGAACTGGTGATGTGTTTCCTGGGCGCGTTCATGCGAATGATCACGCGCCCCTACCAGCTGGGCGATCTGGTCGAGATCGGGCCGTTCGGCGGGGAGGTCATCGACATGGATGTCATGTCGACCACGCTGGTGGAGGTGGCGCCCACGCGCCAGTACACGGGTTTCACGGTGCAGGTGCCGAACAGCCTGCTGATGACCACGGCCGTGCGCAACCATTCGCAGGCCGGCAAGTACACGCTGGACATGGTGCGCATTCCGCTGGCGGTGGGCATGGACCCGGACGTGGTGGAGGCGCAGCTGCTGGCCGTGGCGCGCCAGGCGTGCGAGCCGTTCATGGAAGAGGCCGGCCGCACGCTGCGCCGCTACGGCGACATGCGCTTCGTGGACCTGTCGCAGTTCGAGCCGCGCGTGCTGTTCGATCCCGTGGACGCGGAGCGGGTGGACGCCATCGTACGGTTCCCGGTGCCCGTGAGCGCGCGCCTGCCGGTGGCCCAGCAGATCGTGCGCGGCTACTACCGCGCGTGCACCCTCCCGCAGGCGGAGGCGGCGGTATAAGGTGGAAGGAAGATGAAAAGGGTTCGGACGCAGAGCCGATCCCGCAATGCAGCAAGATGGCCTGACGGGGATCTTCTAGGAGAGCGGACCATGGCGCCGATGCTGAGGCTCTGGATGGACGGGGTGGGCGGGCCGGACTGGACCGGCTGGCGGCGCGGCCGCTCGCTGGTGGCGCTGCTGCTGGCCTCGTTCTGCCTGGCCGTGCTGGCCGGCTGCGCGAGCCTGCCTGCCAATGCCGGCCGCACCCCCAGCTACGCGGCCAAGGACACCAGCGGCACGCTGCTGGCCCGCACCCTGGCGCCCCGGCTGGCGCAGAACCCCGGAAAGTCGGTCTTCTACCCGCTCGGCGCCGGGCCGGACGCGCTGGCCGCCCGCATGGCGCTGGCGCGCGCCGCCCAGAAGACGCTGGACATCCAGTACTACATCTTCGACATCGACCAAACCGGCAGCGTGCTGATGGGCGACCTGATCGACGCGGCCGACCGGGGCGTGCGCGTGCGCATCCTGATGGATGACATCCACACCGAGAAGCAGGACAAGACCTGGGCGGCGGTCGATTCCCATCCCAATATCGAAGTGCGCATCTTCAACCCGTTCGCCAGCCGCCGCGCGCGCTGGTTCGAACTGGCGTTTGATTTCGGCCGGCTCAACCGCCGCATGCACAACAAGCAGATGACGGTGGATAACCTCGTCACCATCGTCGGCGGGCGCAATATCGGCGACGCCTATTTCTCGGCCAAGCCGGACATGGATTTCAGCGATCTGGACGTGATGGTGGCCGGCCCCGCCGTGCCGGCCGCGAGCGCCGTGTTCGACGAATACTGGAACAGCGAGAGCGCCTACCCGGTGGCCACGCTGGTGCCCGAGGGCAAGGAGGCGCCGGACGAGTTGCGGGCCTTCCGCAAGGCCATCGAGGCGCGCGGAGACCAGGTGCGCGCCAGCGAGTTCGTGCAGGAGCTGCTCGACTCGGGGCTGGTGCGCGGCATCGAGCTGGGCCATCTGCCCGGCTACTGGGGCGGAGCGCGCGTCATCTCGGACAAGGCCGAGAAGGTGGAGGAAGACCCCGACGACCCCACCTCCCACGCCATTCCGCAGTTGCGCGCGATGATGGAAAAGGCGGAGCGCGAGCTGGTGCTGGTGTCGCCCTATTTCGTGCCCGACGACGAGAACATGGCCTGGCTGGCCGGCATCGCCAAGCGGGGGGTGAAGATCCGCGTGCTGACCAACTCGTTCGCCGCCACGGACGTGGCCGCCGTGCACGCCGGCTACGCGCCGCGGCGCAAGGCGCTGCTGCGGGCCGGCATCGACCTCTATGAACTGAAGCCCACCGCCAACGCCGAACTGGCGCGCAGCCAGGCGCGCAAGAGCCGGATGTTCGCCTCCAGCCGCGCCAGCCTGCACGCCAAGACCTATGTGGTGGACCGGCGGCTGCTGTTCATCGGCTCCCTGAACCTGGATCCGCGCTCGATCAAGCTCAATACGGAGATGGGCGTGGTGCTGGACAGCCCCGCGCTGGCCGAACGGCTGGTCAAGAGCATGGATGACGGGCTGCTCGACATCGCCTACAAGGTGGAACTGCGCAAGAGCGAGGGCGGCGGGGAGTCCATGACCTGGACCACGCGCGAGAAGGGGCAGCTCTCCACCGTGGACAGCGAGCCCGGCATGAGCGTGTGGCAGCACATGGGCATCGGCATCCTGCGCGTGCTGCCGGTGGAGGATCAGCTATAGGGCTAGGGTGGGATCGGCGCCGGGCGGCTCGGCGGACTGGAGCAGGTGCTCCTGCAGCCGCGACAGTTCCGGGGCGATGCCGCCCGGAAAGCCTTGCCGGCCCCCGCGCTTGTCGATCAGCAGGTCGGCCAGGAAGAGCGTGACCGGGGTGGGGTAGCCCTGCTGGCCAGCCAGCGCGGCAAGCTGGTTGGCGATGCGCGGATAGGTGTGGAACAGCTCGAAGGGGCGCACCTCGCGCGGTAGTTGCGCGAGCCACTTCAGCGCGGCGGGCGTCAGCGCCTGCGTGGCCGGGTCCGGCGGCTGGCGGGCGTCGCGCCAGTCCACGGTGCCGGTAGTCGGCACCTCGCCGTCGAGAATCTTCCTGGCTTCCTCGACGGTGACAAATTCGAACGAAATCGGGTCCATGGCAATCGGTGGCAAGACGGCGCGGAATGCGCGCCGACACCGCATTCTATCGGCATCTCCAGCCGGAAGTTGACAGCCGGTGCGCGAAAGTCAGCGTAAAAGTCGGCGCGAAAGTCATGCCAGCGCGCCGCAACCCTCATGGCACCGGCCCGGCCGGTCGGCGACGATAAAAGCGTTGCCGGAGCCCATGATGACCTACACCCTGATGATCGAGAATGACTGCCTGCCCATGGCCTTGCGCGCCGGGGCCGAACTGGCCTGCGCCGGGGGCACGCTGTGGCTGACGCTGGAAGGTGCCCGGCCGCGGCGCTCGCCCGATATCGTGCTGACGGCTGGCCAGCGGCACCGCGTGACCGAGGACGCCACCTATTTCCTGACCGCGCTGGGCCATGGCGCCGTGACCGTGTGCCGGGTCATCGCCCCGCCTGCCCCGCCGCTACGGGCCCGGTGGCGCTGGCACAGCCTGCCGCTGCGCTGAGGCGGGCGCCACCCGGGCCGCCTCGGCGCGAATCCAGGCGGCCACGCGCGCCACGTCTTCGCGTGGGTGGTCGGTGGCGTGGATCAGCCAGAAGGCGTTGGGGCTGGCCAGCGCGGCGCCGGGCATATCGACGACCGCCAGTTGCCCGCCCGCGATCAGCGGCTGGATCAGTTCCAGCCGCCCCAGCGCCACGCCCTGGCCGGCCAGCGCCGCGTGAATCATCTGGTCATATTGGTTGAATCGCAGGATGCCGCGCCGGCTGGCCTGCCGGTAGCCGTGCGCGCCGAGCCAGCTGCGCCAGTGCAGCCACGGGCGCGGGTCATCGAATTCCAGCAGGGGCAGCTGGGCGAGGTCTTCCACGGCGGTCAGCCGGTGCGCGCCGAGCGAGGGATGGGCGACCGGGGCGATGGTCTCGTCGAACAGGCGGATCGCGTCCGCCGCGGCGTCGGCCTCGCGGCAATAGCGGATGGCGAGGTCGATGCCGTCCGCGCGCAGGTCGCTGATCTGGTTGCTGGCGGAGAGCCGCACGTCCAACTGCGGATGGGCGCGCTGCAGGCTGCCCAGGCGCGGCAGCAGCCACAGCCCCGCCACGCCGATGCTGGCCGTCACGGTCACCGGCTGGCGGCCATCGCGCTTGCGCAGTTCGCCGGCCACGTCCTGGAGTTGCTGCACCGCGCCATCTGCGCTGCGGAACAGCCGCTCGCCTTCGGGCGTGAAGGCCACGCCGCGATGCTGGCGCACGAACAGCCGAACCTGGAGGTGGTCTTCCAGCGCGCGGATCTGCCGGCTGACGGCGGACTGCGTCAGGCACAGGTCGTCCGCTGCCTGGGTGATGCTCATGCGCCGGCCCACGGCCACGAAGCCCTTGAGCAGATCGAGCGGGAACAGCCGGGCGAGCGGGACGGACATGGCGGGATGGGTGGGGAAGGTGTTGGGATTAAAGCACGGCTCGGCCCCCGCTGCCATGACCACCACGCATGGCAGGAGGGCGGAAATGTCGCTTGAGCCTGCGCCCCCGATCGCCTGAAATAGAGCGATCTCCCAACCCGATCGTCCCATCCTCCCGACATGACCCAACGCCCCGCCTCCCATGCCGCCGGCGCATTGCCGACCGGTTCGCCACCCTGGTGGCGCACCGCCTGGTTCCTGCTGCTGGCCGGCGGGCTGGTGATGGGGCTGGCGCTCGGTGCGCGCCACGTGCAGGGCCTGTTCATGCTGCCGATCATCACGGACCGGGGCTGGACGCGCGAGACCTTCGCCTTCGCCATGGCCGTGCAGAACCTGACCTGGGGGCTGGCCCAGCCGTTCACGGGCATGGTGGCGGACCGCTTCGGCTCCGCCCGGGTGATGCTGGCCGGGCTGTCGCTGTACGCGGTCGGCCTGTTCCTGATGGCACAGGCGGCCACGCCGGCGGCCTTCGTCTGGTCGGCGGGGCTGTGCGTGGGCGTGGCGCTGTCCGGCACCACCTTCGGCGTGGTCTACGGCGCCTTGAGCCGGATGATCGCGCCGGCGCAGCGCAGCCGGGCGCTGGGGCTCGCCGGAGCGATGGGTGGCATCGGCCAGTTCCTGCTGGTGCCGGGCGCGCAGGTGATGATCCTCCAGGCCGGCTGGCGCGGCGCGCTGGTGATCCTGGCCGTGACCGCCGCCGCCATGCTCCCGCTGGCGCTGCCATTCCAGGATCGGACGCACCCCGCCAGCGGTGCCGGTGCCGGGGGCGCCCAGCCGCCGCTGCTCGGGGCGGTGCGCGAGGCCTTCCGCCATTCGGGCTTCTGGCTGCTCAACCTCGGCTTCCTCGCATGTGGCTTTCAGTTGGCTTTTATCGCCAATCACCTGCCGGCCTACCTGCGGGACAAGGGCATGCAGCCGTCCGAAGGCATGGCGGCGCTGGCGATCATCGCGCTGGCCAATATCGCCGGGACGTACTGGTTCGGCGTGCTGGGCGGGCGGCATTCGCGCAAGTATCTGCTGGCCGGTATCTATTTAGTACGAACGGCGGCGATGGCGCTGTTCGTGCTGCTGCCCCTCAGCGCCGCCACGCTTTACGGGTTTGCGGCGGTGATGGGCTTCCTCTGGCTCGGCACCGTGCCGCTGACCAGCGGCATCGTCTCGCAGGTCTTCGGCGTGCGCTACATCACCACGCTGTTCGGCTTCGTGTTCTTCGGCCATCAGCTTGGCTCGTTCCTCGGGGTCTGGCTGGGCGGGGTGGTGTTTGAGGCCACGCGCTCCTACGACCTGGTGTGGATGGGGGCGATGGCGCTCGGGGTGGTGGCCGCCGCGCTGCACTGGCCGATCGACGACCGGGAGATCGTCCGCGCGGGCTGGCCGCAGCCGCAACGCTGAGTTCGGCCGGCTGGGCTATGCTTGGCATGGACTCTGGAGACATGCCATGCCCAACCCGATTTCCGGGCGCGCCGTCCGCGTCGCCCTCCTTGCCGCCCTGGCCGCCGTGGTCCTCGGCGGCTGCGCCACGCTCCAGCCGGTGCAGACCGCCCAGTCGATGCTCGGCAGCCCGCAAAGCTCGGTACGCGAGACATTCGGCAACCCGACCGAGACCTACCAACTGGCCGACGGCACCCAGCGCTGGATCTATTCCAAGCAGCCCTACGGCTTCGAGGTCTACGCGGCCGACTTCGACGCCGCCGGCAAGCTGGCCGGCTTCCGCCAGACCCTGACCGAGAAGGAGATCTACGAGGCGCGCCCCGGGGTCTGGACCAAGCGCGACATCGCCGAGCGCTTCGGCCTCCCGCGCGAGCCGGTGCAGTACTTCGCCCTGATGAAGCGCGAGGCATGGAGCTATCGGATGTACATGGCCGGCAACCTGCCGGCGCACTTCAGCGTCTATTTCGATGACGCCGGCGTGCTGGACCGCACCATGATCATCATGGACTCGCGCGGCGGGGACCGCAGCCGCTCCAAGTAAGTGAGGGCGATGGGGTGGCGCCCCGGCTAGCCCCTATAATGGGGCGCCTCCGCCATGTCGGGCGCGGCGGTTATTATCAGGTTCCCCGCCGTTCTCATGCCCTCGTACCCTCTTGTCCTTTGCCTGACCATAGCCGTGGTGTGCAGCGTGGGCATGGTTATCGCCACCTGGCCGCGCCGCGACGATCCCACGATCAAGGCTTTCCTCGTGCTGGCCGGCGGCGTGGCCATCTGGAGCGGCGGCCGGCTGCTCGAAGTCAGCTCGACCGATCTGGACGGGCGCATCTTCTGGGCCAAGGCCCAGTACGCGGGCATCGTGATGGTGCCCATCGGCTGGCTGGTGGCGATGATCCACCTGAGCCGGCCGCGCTACGTGGTGCCGTGGTCGCGCCTGTGGCTGCCGGTGCTGGCCGCCGTGGCGTCGGTGGTGATGGTGCTGACCAACGAGCGGCATCACCTGATCTGGACGCGCATCGACCTGATGCCGGCCGGCGTCTCGCCGGGCGCGATCTTCCACCATGGCCCCGGCTACGTGGTGGTGGCGGCGTGGACCTACTTCATGCTGCTGCTAAGCCTGGTTTTCCTGCTCACGGCCGAGGTGCCCAATGCGGCGCTGACCCGGCGGGGCCGGGCCATCGTGGCCAGCAGCCTCACCTTGCCGCTGCTCACCCACATGGCCTACCTGCAGCGCTGGACCAGCCCGCTCGGCGGCGACCTGACCCCGGCCACGTTTTCCCTGATGACGGTGGTGGTCTGGATCTGTGCGCTGCGTACCCATCTGGACGACATCGGCCACTACGCGCGGCTGCGCGTGTTCGACACGATTGGCGACGGCTGCGTGATCGTCGACGCGAAGGGGCGGCTCGTCGAGTTCAACCCGGCCGCCCTGCGGCTGGTGCCCGACCTGCGCCGGGGGCAGCCGATGCCGGCCGTATGGGACGAGGCGCTGCGCCAGCCGCGCGAGGCGGGGGCCGACGTCGGCGCCATCCCCTACATTCCCCAGGGCGCGCACTACGAGGTGACGGCGGAGCCGGTGATGCGGCTGGACGGCAAGCGCATCGGCACGCTGGTCTTCATGCGCGACATCAGCCGCTACCAGTCGCGCGAACTGGCGCTGACGGCCCAGCTCGGCCAGACCGAGGCGAAGCTCTCGCGCGTGGAGGCGGACCTCGACATCGACGCGCTGACCGGCATCCCCAACCGGCGTTTCTTCCAGCGCGAGTCGCTGCTGGCCGTGACCCGGGCCTTCGAGGCGGGCGAGCCGATCGGGCTGCTGATTCTCGATGTGGACCTCTTCAAGCAATACAACGACCTGTACGGCCACCCCTGCGGCGACGATTGCCTGCGCCGGGTGGCGACCGCGCTGACCAGCGTGCTGGTGGGCGAGCAGTTCTGCGCGCGGCTGGGCGGCGAGGAATTCGCGGTGGTGCTGCCGGACGCCTCGCAGGACGAGACGCGCAACGTGGCGCGCCGCATGGTGGCGGCGGTGCGCGACCTGGAGATCCCGCACAACGGCACGCCAGTGCAGCCCTTCGTCACGATTAGCGTGGGCGCGGCCTGTACGGTGCCGGACGCGCCACGGCTGGAGCCGCTGCTGCACCGCGCGGACAGCGCGATGTACCAGGCCAAGCGCGCCGGGCGCAATCGCTTCGTCCAGGACGGGAAGATCTACATGGGCCTGCAGGCATAGTGGCACGCGCAGGGGCTTGCAAAATCCGCAAGCTCCTGTAGAATGCGCCGCTCACCTTGCCCAGGTGGCGGAATTGGTAGACGCACTAGGTTCAGGTCCTAGCGGTGGCAACACTGTGGAGGTTCGAGTCCTCTCCTGGGCACCAAGATTGAAGAAAAAGGCCCCGCGCAAGCGGGGCCTTTTTCGTTGGCGCGATGGTTGTCGCCCCTCTCCCTCAGGGAGAGGGGCGGGGGAGAGGGCTGGCGGTTCAGGCAGCGATATCGCGTCCGGTCACGCCGGCCCTCTCCCCCAACCCCTCTCCCGCAAGCGGGAGAGGGGAGAAAGCACGCGGTACCGCCGCCTGCCGGATGACATCGCCCACCATCTCGGCCGTCACCGCCGACAACGTCCACCCCAGATGCCCGTGGCCCGTGTTGTAGAACACGTTGGCCTGCCGTCCGCGCCCCACGCGCGGCATCATGTTCGGCATCATCGGCCGCAGCCCTGCCCACGGCACCACGCTGCGCGTGCTCACGCCGGGGAAGCAGGTGTTGACCCAGTCGATCAGGGGCCGGATGCGGTCCGCGCGGATGTCGCGGTCGATGCCGTTGAACTCGGCCGTGCCGGCCACGCGGAAACGGTCCACGCCGAGCCGGCTGGTCACGAGCTTGGTCTCGTCGTCGAGCAGGCTGACCGTGGGCGCCGCAGCCTGGCTGGCGGCGTCGGGCAAGTTCACCGTGATCGAATAGCCCTTCACCGGGTAGATGTTCACGCGGTCGCCCAGTTGCGTGGCGAACTGCCGGCTGGCCACGCCGGCGCAGACCACTACGGCGTCGAAGGTTGTCGAACTTGTCTGATTACCGTCGCGGACGGTGATGGTGGCCGTGCGGCCGTCCGAGTTGACCGACTGCACGTCCTGGCTGTAGCGCGTGACCACGCCCAGCCGCTGGGCCGCCGCGGCCAGGCCGGAGGTGAACTTGTGGATGTCGCCGGTGGCGTCGCTCTCGGTGTAGTAGCCGCCGTAGTACTGGCCGGCCAGCGTCGGCTCGATCGCGCGCATTTCCTCGGGTGTGACCGCGCGGCGCGGCAGGCCGCCCTCGGCCAGCAGCGTGGAGACCTCGCCGGCATGGTCGAAGCCGGCCTTGTCCCGGTAGATATGGAGGATGCCCTGCCGCTTGAGATCGAAGTCGATGCCTTCCGCCTCGGCCCAGTCGAACAGGTGTGCGCGGGCGGCGATGGCCAGGCGGGCGGTCTCGATCGTGTTGGCCCGGTAGTGCGGCATGGCGGCGATGAACGCGGCGAACCAGCTCAGCTTGTGCCAGGTGGGGCGGGGGTTCACGAGCAGCGGCGCGTCGTTGCGGAGCATCCACTTGATGCCCTTGACCAGCGTGGAGCGGTGGGTCCAGACCTCGGCGTTCGACGCGGAGAGCTGGCCGCCATTGGCGAACGAGGTTTCCATGGCGGCGTAGCGATGGCGCTCGAGCAGTGTGACCGCGAAACCACGTTTGGCGAGGGCGTAAGCGGTCGTCACGCCGGTGATGCCACCGCCGATGACAGCGATTGTCTTCATGTTGTCAGGTCTTCCAGGACGTCGTGGATGGGGGGTACGTGGCGCACCATGCGCGACGCACGCCCCCTCTGTCCTTGACCTGAGAGATTCACGATGCGCGCGGGCGCATCGCTTGCTCCTTCGGTACCGTCGGCTGACGCGAGCCGGGGTTCTTCAGAGTGCAATGGCGTTACCGGTCCTTTGGCCTGAGAGTTTCCGGGGCGGTTGCTCCTTCGGCGCCGGCCTGCCGGGCGGCAGGCACAGTCTCTCCCGATAACGCGGGTAAAACGGGTATGGCGGGTGATGCGGTATGACGGGGCTACTATGCCACGGGCGGCGCCGGCGCGGCAACCCCAGGTTAGTCGAGGTCGCGCGGCTTGCGGCCGGTGATCATCGCCCCGACCAGGTTTTCCTTGCCGGCCACGCTGGTAACGATGGCCACCAGCGCGTGCACCACCACCAGCCCGAGCAGCGTGTTGGAGAGCCAGCGATGGATGTCGATGGGCCAGTCCTCGCCCCAGAACGCGTCGAAGCGGGAGAGCCAGCCGGTAACGGCGAGCAGCAGGATCAGGGTCCACATCGCCAGCATCATCACCGCGCCGAGCGGGGTGTGGCTGATGAAGCGCGGCGTGCGGCGTCGGGCCATGGCCCGGGCATGGGCCAGCACGCCGGCGGGGCGCGGCAGCCAGGCGCGGAAGCGCGCGTGTTCGCTGCCGATGAAGCCCCAGAGAATGCGAAACAGCACAAGTCCGGCGGCCACGTAGCCCAGCACGCGGTGCATCTGGTCGCCGGAATCGTCGATGAGGTCGTAGCAGACGATGGCCGCCACGCTCCAGTGCGTGAGCCGCACCACCACGTCCCAGACGCGGAGCGTGGTGGTATTGCGCAGCTGGCCGGCCGGCACCGACATGCTTACTTCTCGATCTCGGACTTCACGATGTCGAGCGTCTTCGTGTCGAAGTAGATCTCGGCCTTCTTGCCGTCCTTGGTGGTGCCATAGATCTCGTAGCAGTTGCCGTCCACCTTGAACTTCTTGATGTTGTAGCCCTGGGCCGCGATCTTGGCCTTGGCGTCGGCCTCGGGCATCCATTCGGACTTCGGATGCTTGTCGCACTTGGCGCCCGCGAAGGCCCCCGTGGAAAACGCACCGGCGATGAGAAGTACGGCCACTTTCAGCATTGCAGCTCCCGCAAGAAGCCCCATCCGGGGCGGATGCCGGAATCGTACGCGGTAACAAGAACAATTCCCAATCAATGTTTTCCCGCACGATGACCTGCATCAAATGCCGTGCGCGCCGCCCGGCGCGGCGGCTATCGGCGTGAACGTCGGCAGCGGGATTGTCCGGGCTGTGGGACAATTCCGCCTCGCCCACAGGGCGTGGGTGACGAAGGTGTCTGCATGAAATCGATCGACTGGAAAGACTGGGAAATCTTCTGCCGCGTGGTGGAAGGGGGCGGCTTCACGCAGGGCGCCGAACTGGCGGAAGTGCCCAAGTCATCGGCCAGCGCGGCGGTTGCCCGGCTGGAAACCCAGCTTGGTGTGCGCCTGTTCGAGCGGACCACGCGGCGCGTGCGCGTGACCCAGCGCGGCCAGCAGCTCTATGACCGCGTGGCGCCCCTGTTTGGCGAGTTGCGCGAGATCAGCGCCGAGGCCGCCTCGGTGAGTGCCGAGGTCAGCGGCACGCTGCGCATCGCCACGCCTTACGAGGTGGGTTCGCAGCACCTGTCCGCCTCGCTCTCCAGGTTACTTAAGCTGCACCCGTCGCTGCATGTGGAACTGGACATGAGCTGGGACCAGCCCGACCTGATTCGCCACGGCTATGACCTCGCCTTCGTCATGACCGACACCAACCTCCACGACAGCTCGTTCGCGAGCAAGCGCGTGGTGCTGATCGAGCGTGCGTTCTATGCGGCGCCCGCGCTGATCCGCGAGCACGGCCTGCCGCGCGCGCCGCAGGACCTGAAGGGCTGGCCGACGCTCGGCAACCTCGACGATGTGCAATGGGAATTCCTGCGCGATGGGGTGGAAACCTTCGCCATGGACGTCTCGCCGCGCATCTCCACGCATAACGCTGAAGTCCGGCTCAAGGCCGCGCTGGATGGGCTGGGCGTGGCGCGCATGTCGCCCCGCTTCGTGCACGAGCATCTGGTGCACGGCCAACTGGTGCGCGTGCTGCCCGGCTATACGTCGTCGCCGCTGAAGGTGTACGTGCTGATGCCCGCGCGCAAGCTGATGCCGCCGAGCGTGCGGGCCTTCCTCACTGTGCTCGAGGAAACGCTGGGCGTGCCGGAGACCCGGCGCCCGGCACCGCGCGCCAAGGCGCTGGGGGGCACGGATGGATCGGACAGCGCCGACATCGCCGATACCCCGGACGGTGACGGCGGCGCGGTGGTGATCGGGCTCGACTGAGTTTCCAGGCGAGCCGGTCGGTCAGTAGGGCTGGTCGCCGGGACGGATGTCGAAGCCGAGCGTGTCGGCGATCTCGAGTATCTCTTCGTCGTCTTCGCTGCGCGTGATCCAGCCGCCGTAGGCGTCGCCGCCGGTATCCCAGTTCCAGAGCGTGTAGCCGGCCATGCGTAGCTGCGTGGCGACGATCTCCATCAGCTCGGGCACGCTCGTGCCCTCCAGGAAGTCTTCGTCCTCGGTGTCCTCGGTGCCCCAGTCCACCTCGAGGTCGATCCGCTCGCAAAGCTGGTTCAGGCAGCCGATAAAGGACTCGGCGTCTTTCCAGTCGACATAAAAGCCGGATTCCCAATCGATGATGTCCTTGACCTGCCACAGCAGGCCGGCGGCATCGATCTCGTCTTCCTCGGCGTCTTCCAGCGCTTCCTCGAACAGCGAAAACTGCCGGCTGGTCTGGGCGCTGTCGCCGAGGTTAATCAGCGCGAATAGCCGGCTGATGGCGTCTTGCGCGTCGTCGTCCAGTTCAATTGCCATCTGCTCCTCCTCTGGCTTCGGTATTCATATCCGTCAGGCTGCCACGTTCACGATTTCGCGCTGGCCGCGAGGCGTCACGCGCAGGGCGCGCGACGTGTCCGTACGCTCGATCCATCCGCGTGCCAGCAGGCTGTCGAGCAGCGCCGCGCCGAGCGCCCCGCCCAGATGGGGCTTGCGTTCGCTCCAGTCCGGGCAGGTGCAGGCGAACTGCCGGCGCTTGCGGCGGGTGGCGCCCAGGTCGATGCCAAGCTGCCCCATCGCCTCCGCGCCGGGGGCGCTGAGGTCGACGGCGCTGCCCGACACGATCAGCCAGCCCGCTTCGGACATTCGTTCGAAAAGACCCACCGCAAGTTCCCCAGCCAGATGGTCATAACAGGTGCGAGCCTGTCGCAGCGCCGGCGGCGCCGTGCGGGAGACCGGCACGGCACGCACGCGCGGCGGCTGGCTGGCCAGCGACGCCGACGCAAGCGCCTCGATGGCCACACCAATTTCCGGCGTGGCCAGCCGGTAATAGCGATTGCGCCCACGCGTCTCCACGGCGAGCAGGCCGCCTTCGGACATGCGGGCGAGATGGCCGCTGGTGGACGAGGCCGACAGCCCGGCAATCATCGCCAGTTCGCCGGCCGGCCGCGCGCTGCCATCCATCAACGCCCACAACATGGCCGCACGGCCGGGGTCGGCCAGCAGCCCAGCAAGCTGGCTGATGCCAGGAGCGTATTCCATAGTTCAGTGCGGAGTGAAACGACGGATGAAGTATAGAGCGAGATGCGTACAACCATATAGTGGACAAACGCAACGATATAAAATACTATGTCCACAAATATCCAGGCAGTTCTAATAAAGGAGACATGATGTTGCGCCTGATGATGTACTCGCTGTGGACGGCTGCCCTGTTGACGGTCAGCCCTGCGCAGGCGGCCTATCCGGACCGGCCGATCGTTCTGGTGGTGCCGTTCGCGGCCGGCGGGCCGGCTGACGTGATGGCGCGCACGCTCGCCAAGTCCATGACCACGCGGATCGGGCAGACGATCGTCGTGGAGAACCGGCCCGGCGCCGGGGGGCTCGTGGGTATCTCGGGCGTGACGCGTGCCACGGCAGACGGCTATACGCTGGGCATGGCCGGTACGGGCGCGATGGTCTACGCACCGTTCATTTCTCCCAAGATGCCATTCGACCCGCTCAAGGACGTGGCCTACCTGAGCACGATGGTCTCCACCCCGAACCTGCTGGTGGTCAATGCCAGCTCTCCCTTCAAATCGGTCGCGGATCTGCAGGCAGCGGCCAAGCGCGAGCCGGAGAAGTTCACCGTTGCGTCTGCGGGCGTGGGTAGCAGCACGCACGTGGTTGGCGCGCTATTCCAGCGCGAAGCGGGCATCCGCCTGCGCCACGTGCCATACAAGGGCGGCGCGCCCGCCGTGCAGGACCTGATGGGCGGACAGGTGGACATGTTCATCGCCGAAGTCCCGGCGGTCGCGCACCTGATCAAGGGCGGCAAGCTTCGCGCGCTGATGGTGACGGACACCAAGCGGCTCGCGGCGCTTCCCGATGTGCCCACGGCGGCCGAAGCCGGCTTGCCGAAGGTGCTTGCCGCAGGGGCGTACGGCATCGTCGCGCCACGTGGCCTGCCCGACGATGTGTCCCGCAAGATCGTCGATGCCGTCACCGCCGCATTGCGTACCCCCGACCTCATCGAGAAGTTTGCCGAGCAGGGCGGTATCGCACAGTCCAGCACTCCCGACGCCTACCGCGCGCTGATCAAGTCCGAGCAGGGGCGATGGGGGCCGGTGATCAAGGCAGCAGGCATCACCGCGGAGTAACCGCTTTTGCAGAGGAATCAACAGATGAGCATCAAGACGCGAATCACCGAATTGCTTGGGATCCGCTACCCCATCATCCAGGCGGGCATGAGCTGGGCGTCGTCGAGTTCTCCGCTCGTCGGGGCGGTGTCGAAGGCCGGCGGCCTGGGCGTGATCGCGGCTGGCCCGATGCGGCCCGACGACCTGCGCCGTGCGATTCGCGAAGTGCGCGAGATCACCGATGCGCCGTTCGCGGTCAACGTCGCCCTGTACAACAAACGGGCGGCCGAGCATCTGCAGATCGTGCTGGACGAAGGCGTGCCGATCCTCATCGCGTCGCAAGGCAGTCCGCGCGAACACATCGACCGCTTCAAGGCCGCCGGGGTCAAGTGGCTACACGTGGTGGCGCATCCCGACCATGCGCGCAAGGCGGCGTCCGCCGGCGTCGATGGGCTGGTCGTGGTGGGCGGCGAGGCGGGTGGACATCCGCCGCCCAGCGGTACGAGCACGCTGGTGCTGGTGCGATTGATTGCGCGTGCCGTTGACTTGCCGATCGTGGCCGGCGGCGGGATTGCCGATGGCGCGGGCGTTGCGGCCATGCTTTGCCTCGGCGCGGATGCCGTGCAGATGGGGACACGCTTCCTCCTGACCCCCGAGGCCTCGCTGCACGACGCCTACAAGGAGAAGGTGCTGGCGGCCGGGGTGGGCGATACCACGCTCGTGGGCTGGCGTGGCCTGCCGATTCGTGCGGTGCGCAATGCGTTCACCGACGAGTACGAGGCGGCGGAACGGGCAGGTCAGCCGCGCGAGGCGCTCGAGGCGCTGTTCGGCAGCCGGTCGCTCAAGATGGCCGCCCTGGATGGCGATGTCGAGCAGGGCAAGGTCGAGGCGGGCCAGAGCGCCGCGCTGATCGATGGGCTAGTGCCCGCCGGCGTGTTGGTCGAACGCATTGCGGCAGAGACGCGCGAAGCGATGGCGCGTATGGCAAATCAATGGAAGTAGAGAGGTGGGGACATGAGCGAACTGCAGATTGAGGATGTCGGCCAGGTGCGCGTGCTGCGCATGAACCGCCCGGAAAAGCGCAACGCGCTGAACAATGCCCTGACGCGTGGGCTGGTGGAGGCGTTGGCGGCGGCCGAAGCCGATGATGCCGTGCACGTCGTCGTGCTCACGGGCAATGGCTCGGCCTTCTGCGCCGGTGCCGACATCGGCGAGTTCAAGGACCTGACCTCGGACCAGATGTCGCGCGTGGAAGAGCGCGCCGCGCTGACGATGCAGTTGCATCTCAGCGTCTCGCGGATGAGCAAGCCGGTGATTGCCGCCATCAACGGCTTCGCGATGGGCGGTGGTGCAGGGCTGGCCATTGCATGCGATCTGGCCCTCGCCGCGCGCTCGGCCCGCATCGGCTATCCGGAAGTGAAGCATGGCATCGTGGCCGCGATCGTCCTGCCCAATCTGACGCGGCAGATTGGCCGCAAGGCGGCATTTCACCTCGTGGCCACCGGCGAATCGATCGATGCGGAGCGCGCTGTCGCGCTGGGCATGGTCAACGCCGTGCATGACGACCACCTGCTGATGGAGGAGACCATGGCGCTGGCCAGTCGTCTGGCAGAGGTCAGTCGTGCGGCCATGGCCACCACCAAGCAGACGTTCCACCGCGTGGTGGACCTGCCGCTGGAAGCGGGTCTGGAGGTCGGGCGCGAAGCCAACAAGCGCATGCGCAGCTTCGTGCGGACGGAGCGGTAGCGCGCCATGAACAAGCCACTCGAACACATCACGATTCTCGACCTCTCGCGGGTGCTGGCCTGCCCGTTCGCCTCGATGATCCTTGCGGAACTCGGTGCCACGGTGATCAAGGTCGAGCAGCCCGGCGCCGGTGACGAGACCCGCAGTTTCGAACCGCAGGTGGAGGCCGAGGGGGGGAGCGAAAGCGCCTACTTCATGGCGTTCAATCGGAGCAAGCAGTCGATCACGATCAACCTGCGCAATGAGGCGGGGCAACAGATCGTGCGGGATCTGGCGGCCAAGGTCGATGTGGTGATCGAGAACTTCCCGGTCGGCACGCTCAAGCGCTATGGACTCGGCCCCGAGACGCTGCGCGAGATCAATCCGAAGCTGGTCTATCTTTCCTGTACCGGGTTCGGGCAGACCGGCCCCTACGCCGCGCGCAAGGGCTACGACACCGTGTTCCAGGCGATGGGCGGGCTGATGAGCCTGACCGGCGAGCGCGGCGGTGGGCCCGTGAAGCCCGGCTTGCCGATGGCAGACCTGACGTCCGGCCTGTGGGCCGCCATCGCCGTGCTCTCGGCGCTGCAAGGCCGCAGTGCGTCAGGGCAGGGCTGTCACATCGATCTTTCGATGTTCGACGCACAGGTCAGCCTGCTCACGCTGGCGGCGGCGCGTTGGTTCACGCTGCACGAAGTGCCGCCGCGCATGGGCACGGAGCACCCCGGCCGCGTGCCATCGGCGAGTTTCCAGGCTGCGTGCGGCCGCTGGCTCCATATTACGGCGAGCGACCAGCACTGGGTGCCGCTCTGCCAGGTGCTGAAACTCGAGACATGGGGCGCCGATCCGGAACTCCAGACGAACGCGGGCCGCGTGCGCCGGCGCGATGAAGTGATGCAGCGGCTGACCGAGGCCATCGCGGCGTGTGAGGGTGCCGCGCTGTGCGAGGCCATGGACAACGCGGGTGTGCCCGCCGGCCCGATCAAGTCGGTGGATGAAGTCCTGTCCGATCCCCATGTGCAAGCGCGGGGCATGGTGGCGGAATTCGATCATCCTGTCATCGGCACGTTTCAGGCGCTGCCAGTGCCGCTGCGCTTCGACGGCTGGGACAACCCCGAGGTGGGACGGCCCCCGCTGCTTGGCGAGCATACGGGCGACGTGCTGCGCGACTGGCTGGGCATGGACGCCGAACGCGTGAAGGCCCTGCGCGAAGCCAAGGCCATCTAAGGTGTAGCCAGACCGAGGCGTATCGAGATAACCATGACTGAATCGAACGAAACGGGCACAGCCCCCGCCGTGCTCTACGCGGTGGAAGGCGGCGTTGCCACCATCACGCTGAACCGGCCGGATAGCCGCAATGCGCTGAACCTGGCCATGTGCGAGGGGTTGCAGGCCGCCGCCACGGCGGCTGCCGCCGATCCGGACGTGCGCGTGGTGCTGGTGCGCGCTGCCGGTCCGGCGTTCTGCGCCGGCGCCGACCTCAAGGAGCGCAAGACGATGGATGAAGCGCAGGTGCTGGCCCGCCGCATGCGTGGATTCTTTGCCTACGACGCGCTGGAACGCCTGCCGATGCCAGTGATCGCGGTGGTAGCCGGTTCGGCGGCCGGTTCTGGCGTGGAGATTGCTGCGGCCTGCGACCTTGCAGTTGCCACGCCCGACGCTACGTTCTGGACGCCTGAGGCGCAGTGGGGCACCGTGGGTGCAACCCAGCGACTGGCGCGGATCGTCGGCAAGCGGCTGGCCAAGGACATGATGTTCACCGGACGACGACTGACGGCGGCGGAAGCGCAGGACGTCGGCCTCGTCACGCGCATTGTCGCGCCTGAGAGCCTGGACGCCGAAGTGGCCGCCATGGCGGCAAGCATCGCCAAGGCACCGCCGCTGGGCATGCGCCTGGCCAAACGCTGCATCGATCGCGGCATCGAGCTGGGCCCGCGCGGTGCGCTGGCGGAAGAACTTCTGGCAATCGAAGAGAACCTGGCCCGCTCCGACTGGCGGGCGGGAATTGGTGGATTTGGAGGTAGAGCATGACGTGGGAACCTCGCACATTGGCAGCAGTGCTGGCGCAGCAGGCCAGCCTGGGTGGGGCGCGGCGCGCGTTGGTCACGCCTGACGGGGCCGCCACGTGGCGCGACCTCGAAGCGCAATCGCGCCGCGTTGCCAAGGCGCTGCTGGCGCGCGGCGTGAAGCGCGGAGAATTCGTCGGCCTGCTGTGCGGTAACGATGTGAATTGGGTGGCGAGCTTCTACGGCGCTGCGCTGATCGGTGCCGTGACCGTGCCGGTCAACACCCGCTTCAAGGCTGCGGAAATCGAGTACTGCCTGCGCCAGTCCGATGTGCGGCTGCTGATCCTGGCGGACCGCTTCCTGAAGATCGATTTCATGGGTTTCCTCCGCGAGGTGGAACCCGCTGTCGACCATGAACTGCCGGGGCAGGCGCTGCCACTGCTCGGCGACGTGGTGGTGGTCGGCAACGATGTGCCGCACGCTGGGCTCGGCTGGGAGGCATTTCTCGCCGCCGGCGATGCCCTGAGCGATGAAGCGCTCGCGGATGCCATGCGCGCCGTGACGCCGGATGACCTGCTGCTGATCCAGTTCACGTCGGGCACCACGGCGTACCCGAAGGGCGTGATGCTCACGCACGACAATATGCTGCGCAACGCCTCGGCTGTCGGGCAGCGGCTTGGCATCGAAGCATCGGATTGCTATTTCAACTGTCGGCCGTTCTTTCATGTGGCCGGCTCCACGCTGTCCCTCCTTTGCGCGCTGTGCGCGGGCGCGAGCATCGCCACCCTGCCGACGTTCGATGCCGGCGCCGCGCTGGCGATGATGGAGCGGGAGCGCTGCACGTTCATCTCGGGCAATGAGACGTTGTTCCAGATGCTGATCTCCCACCCGTCGTTCGACCGCTCGCGTTTGCATCTGCGCGGTGGATGGGCCGCGGCAGGCGCCGACACGATGCAGCGCATCATCGACGAGATGGGCATCGAGACGATTTGCTGGGCGTATGGGCTGTCGGAGGCGTCGCCCAACGTCGTGATCAATGACTGGCGCGACGATGCAGCGCTGCGCGTGGGTGGGTTCGCGCTCCCGCATGAAGGCGTGGCGGTGCGGATCATCGATGAGGCGTCGGGCGTCGTCTGTGGCGTCGACGAGGTGGGCGAGATCCAGGTCAAGGGCTGGGGCGTCATGCGGGGCTACTACAAGCAGCCCGAGGCGAACGCCAAGGTATTCACCGCGGACGGCTGGCTGCGCACCGGCGATCTTGGGGCGTTGCGCACCGATGGACGCCTGCGGCTGGTCGGCCGGCTCAAGGACGTGTTCCGCGTCGGCGGTGAGAACGTGGCGCCTGCCGAAGTGGAACAGGCCCTGCTGTCCCATCCCGCCGTGGCTTCAGCCCAGGTGGTGGGGGTGCCCGACGCGAGGCTGGGCGAAGTGCCGGCCGCGTTCGTCACGCTCAAGGCCGGCGCGACGCTGGATGCCGAGACGTTGCTGGCATGGGCCAGGCCGCGCATGGCAAATTTCCGTACCCCGCGCTACGCCGCCATCGTGACGGACTTCGAGCGCATCGGCATGACCGCCAGCGGCAAGGTGCAGAAGAACAAGCTGCGCGAGCACGCCATCGCGTTGTTTCACCCGTCGAACCCATGAATCCCGCGTCGGAGACATCCATGACTGCCGAAGTCGTCCTCTGTGAGTGCTTTGCCCGCGACGGGTTGCAGCATGAGCCCGATTTTGTGTCCACCGAAACCAAGGTGGCCCTCGTCGATCGATTTGCGGCCATCGGCTTTCCCCGCGTGGAGGCCACGTCGTACTCGAATCCGAAGGTCGTGCCGCAGTTTGCGGATGCTACCGAGCTACTGCATACGCTGCCACGCCGAGAAGGCGTGATGTACAAGGCGACATGCGCTAACGGCCACGCGGTGCAACGCGCGCTCGCGGACCTGGAGGCCGGTTTCGGGGCCACCGAGGTGAGCCTGCTGGTGTCGGCCTCGTCGTCGCACTCGGAGCGCAACCTCAAGCGCAGCCGGGACGATCAGTGGTTGAACATTCGCGCGATGGCAGATGCGGCGCGCGGGCGCTTCCGCATGATCGGCACAATCTCGGTCGCGTTCGGCTGCCCGTTCGAGGGCCATGTCGATCCGCAGGAAGTCCTGCGCGATGTGGGGCGGTTTCGCGATGCCGGTGTCAGGTTCGTGACGCTCGGCGACACGACCGGCATGGCGACGCCCCTAACCGTGCGTGCGTTGTTCCGCGCCATGCGGAAGGCCTTCCCGGACGTTACCCCGATTGCGCATTTCCATGACACACGTGGCACTGGCCTGGTCAACTATGTTGCCGCGCTGGAAGCCGGGGTGACTCACTTCGATTGCGCGATGGGCGGCGTGGGCGGTCATCCCGCCAAGGTACAGTACGGGGGCGGACATACCGGAAACGTGTGCACCGAGGACTGGGTGGCGCTGCTTGACGCGATGGGCGTCCGAACCGGCATCGATCTGGACGGCATGCTGGCGGTTGCGAAGCAATGCGAAGCCGTGCTCGGTCGACCGTTGCACAGCCGGGTGTTGCGTAGCGGCCTGAACCCGCTACGCGCCGTATTACACTCCGCCTGAGCCACCCACGAGCCGGTTGAGGCGCGATACCAGCGAGCGGATTTCGGCGAGATCGAGGTCGGCGCCGCCACCCTGTTCCGTGGCGGCGTCAGCCGCCGGCGCCGGGGTCTCCGCTTCGTCGATGGTCTCTCCCGCAGCGGCCCGCCGCTCTTCGTCCAGCACGTCGCGCGCGCTGGTGGTGAGCATCGACAGCATTTCCATCAACTGTTTGCGCTGCTCGGCGCTGAGCGGACTCAGCAGCCGCTCGTTACGCGCGTTGGCGTCAACGATCACCTTTCGGTAGAGCGCATCGCCGGCCTTGGTCAGGCTCAGCAGCACCGCGCGGGCATCGGTATCGCTACGCTCGCTGACGATCAGTCCGCGCTCGATTAGACCCGATACGGTGCGGCTGGCATAGCTCTTGTCCAATGCGGCGCGTCGTGCGAGCTCCTTCAAGGAAAGCGGTGCGTGCGCGCCGAGCATGCCAATCGATCGCCATTCCAGCAGTGTCAGCCCGAACTTGCGCTGCACGCGCAACGATGCGCTCGCGGCGGAGAGGCCTGCCAGGTTGTGCAGACGTGAGGAAAGCAGGTCGGTAATGATCCGCGGCGCGGCACCGGCGTTGCGTTTCGTTGCGCTCATTGGCGAAGGCTCCCGTTAGTTGAATCTGTCAACGATTCTAACTGCATTGTCCACGGCAAGCGACAGATTGCCACGCCCATATAGTTGACGATGTCCATCATGTAATTTACATTGGAAACCAATTCAAGGGCGGTAAAACAAGAGGAGGAGACGGAATGGACGGCAAGGGAGCCATGACAAAGGCCAGCACGACGGGTGGGCTGACGTCATGAAGAAGATTTCCACATTTGGCATCATGCTGACGGTTGCGGGCGCCGCGCATGCTCAGACATCGGTCACGCTATACGGACTGATCGATACGGCGATTGCCTATCAATCGCATCAGGTGGCTGCGACGAACGCGGCGGGGCGCGCCACGGGCAGTGGCGGCGCTGTGGGCGTCGTGCCGGGCTTCTTCAACGGATCGCGTTGGGGGATTCTGGGCAGCGAGGACCTTGGGGGCGGTACTTCTGCGGTCTTCAGGCTGGAGTCGGGGTTTAGCCCGGACGCCGGGGTGTCGCTGCAGGGCGGGCGGCTGTTCGGCCGTCAGGCCTGGGTCGGGCTCAATGCAGACTACGGGCAGATCACGCTCGGTCGCCAGTACAGCGTGCCGTTCGATATCCTGCTCCCGTTCGACACCATTGGCTGGGGCAATACCGGCGCGAGCGACGTCTGGGTGCAGTTGCTGGAAGGCTCGCGGCTCGACAACTCGCTCAAATATCAGCAGGTCGTAGGACCGCTGAAGGTGGAGGCGGCCTACTCGGCTGGCGAACTTGCAGGCGGTGCATCGGCGGGTTCGACCTATGCGGCGGGCGTGGGCTATACCCGCGGGCCGCTCGGTCTGGGTCTGGTGGGCCAGCAGGCGCGAGATCCCGCCAGGAACAAGCAGACCAACGCCGGCGTTGGCGCGTCATACGTGATGGGTCCCGTTACGCTCCACAGCTACTACCTTTACACGCGGCGGGATGCAGCCTTCGCCCCATCCGCCAGCCAGGACTTCGCGCCGACCTACGGCACCAATGCGCAGTTCTACGCCAACCCGGGTATCACCAACATCGGCACTGGCACGGCGGCAAGAACGGACCACGTGTTCCAGTTCGGCACCACGTACCAGGTCACGCAAGCCGTGGTCGTGAAGGCGGCCGCAATCTACGATGCCGCCAACAACGTCAACGCGGCGGGAGGGAGCGGCCACAAGCTGTCCGCATTCCTCGTTGGTGACTACTTCTTCTCCAAACGGACCGACACCTACCTCGCGGCGACCTACAACAAGGTCAGCGCGAGCATGAACGGCCCGTACGGCGGACATGACGACAGCGTTGGGGTGTTTCTCGGCATGCGTCATCGGTTCTGATCCGATAATCGCAGAACCATGCAGTACTCACGGCGCCATCGATTGGCGCCGTTTTTTATCCCGTCAAGCCGAGAAGAGCAGGAGGCATGCAGGCGTAAGAACTGGGATCGAAGCAGCAGGGAACAGGCATCCTGCATCGCCCGGCAACTGTCAGGACATTGCTTCGGTTGCCTCGGTCACCGTGCTTTCGGCGATCGCGTTATCGGCTTCGGCGCCCATGTCGCCCAGGCCGATGACGATCGTGATATTGGGCATCCAGTCCTTGCGGTCGGTGCTGGCGTCCGCAAACGTGGTAACCATTGCGGTGTAGCCCTGTGCCCGGAGGTCGTCGGCCAGCCGTTGCGCGCGTGGTTCCACCACTGCCTGCGGATTGTCTTCGTTGATATCGAGTACCAGAGTGGTCTCGAATTCTTCCTTGCCCTTCTGGATCGCTGCCTGCATAGCCTTGAGCTGCTTGTTCGCGAGCGCGACGAGCTTGCTGTACCTGGATTCTTCCTGGCTGGCGCGCAGTGTCTTAGCGGCGTTGATGATTTCGGTGCGGTCCACGAACATGATTGCCTTTCGATGTGGGGGGAAAGCGGAGACGACGCTCGGGCTGGGCTTGGGCGGCCAGTTTTCCGGGGTGTCGTGACTACTGTATAAATATACAGTGTCAGATGGCTCGCCCGCAAGTGGTAGACGCGCATCATCTCGTTTTCAGCCGTGCGAGAATTCGCGCATGCATTCCCACGTCAATCGACTGATGAAGACAACCCATCTATCCCTCGCCGCATTGCTGATCGCCATCGTGTCCGTGGCAGGATGCTCGGACCGCAACGCGTCTTCACAGAAGACGGCAGACACGCCAGCTACGGCCAGCGCACCGCGCACCGATGAATGGCTCGGCAAGTGGACGGGCCCCGAAGGCACGTTACTCGAGCTTGCCGGCGGCCATGGCAAGTACGACGTCACCGTGCAGAACCTCGATGGCCCGCGCCAGTTCGAGGGCCGGTATGCCGACGGCGCGATCGAATTCGAGCGCGACGGGACCAAGGAGGTCATTCGCGCCACCAACGGCGCCGAGACCGGTATGAAATGGCTCGCCGGGAAGAAGAACTGTCTGACGGTTCGCCAGGGCGAAGGCTACTGCAGGGATTGACCGGACGGCCGCTCGTAGTGTTACCTGCGCCGTTCATCACGATGAACGGATCCAAGCCTGGGCGCGGCCACGGCAGTGCCGTGTTCATTCGAGTTTGATGCCGGCTTGCGAGACGATCTCCTTCGCTTTCGTACTGTCGTTCCGCACCAACGCGCCGAATGCCGCGCGGGTTTCCGTTCGCGGTTCCTGGCCCTGGACCACAATGGTGTTGCGCACGTCCGGGTCCTGCAGCACCCTGTTGATCTCCTTGTTGAGGCGTTCCGCAATCGCCGGCGGCAGGTTTGGTGGCGCGAACACGCCGTACCACTCGACCTGATGGAAATTCGGGTAGCCGAGTTCGGCCAGCGCCGGCACGTTTGGCAGGACCTGGCTGCGTTTCTGCGATGTCACGGCGAGCGCGCGCACCTTGCCGGACTGGACAAGGCTGATGGCCGATGCCACCGACGTTCCCGCGAGGTCGACATGCCCGCCCATCAGGTCGGCAATGGCGGGTGACGAGCCCTTGTACGGCACGTGCTGAAGCTTGATGCCCGCCGTGTTCTGCAACATCACCCCGGCCACGTGCGCTACGCTGCCGGTGCCGGATGTCGCGAAGGAAACTGGCTTGCCGCTTGCTTTCGCGGCAGCCGCAAGCTCGGCCCAGGTCTTGTACGGCGACGAAGCGTTGACGAGCAGCACCATCGGCGCTTCCACGGCAAAGGCGATCGGCGTCAGGTCTTTTACCGGGTCGAACGTCAGCTTCATCAACCAGGGCGCCAGCGCGACGTTGGCGGTCTGGCCAATGACCAGCTCATATCCGTCCGGCTGCGCGCGCGCGGCCTCGGCCAACCCAAGGGTGCCGGCCGCGCCCGGGCGGTTTTCGGGCACCACCCGCCACCCAGGGACTTCGGATAGCCTGGCGCTGAGGGTGCGTCCGATAAAGTCTGTGCCACCGCCGGGGGTGGACGGAATCACCATCCGGATGGGCTTCGTGGGTTGCCACTCCTGGGCCGCAACGCCGGGAGCAAAGTTGACGAGCATCGCGCCCGCGAGCACGGCTGGCATCAGGGCATTCTTCATACATTGTCTCCTCGGTCGATGGGGCTTTAGCCCTCGGTGTAGCGAGCTTCTTGCGCGATTGCCTCGTGCAAGCCAACAAAAACGTTGTATTCCTCGAATGGCGTGAGCATGTGGGCGATGGCGCTCACGTCGCCGCCGCTGCGCAGGAACGTTTCCATCATGTCCTTCACGGCCTTGTGCATCGCCAGCAGCGGCTCGACGGGACACAGTGCGAACCCGAAGCCGAGTTCCCCAATCTGTTTCAGCGTGAGACGAGGGCTCTTGCCCGACGTGACCATGTTGAACAACAGCGGCTTGCCAAGCGGCTTGAGCTGGCGGCTGATCTCCCGCATCTGCTCCGTGCTTTCGACCGCATCGGCATAGAGTCCGTCTGCCCCGGCCTCCGCATAGGCGATCAGGCGCGCGATGGCGTCATCCAGGCCATTGACCGCAATGGCGTCGGTCCGCCCGACGATGAAGAAATCGGGATCCTGCCGTGCATCGACCATGGCGCGCAGCTTCTGCACCATCTCGTGACGGCTGATGAGCTGTTTGCCCGCGAAGTGGCCACATTTCTTCGGGAGCGACTGGTCTTCCAGGTGCAGGCAAGAGGCGCCGGCCTCCTCCCAGAGCCGGATGGTGCGCTGCACATCGAGCATGCCGCCATAACCGGTGTCGGCGTCGGCAAAGACGGGGAGGGTGGTGGCACGGCAAACACGGCGGATGTGCTCGAACATGTCGCGCTGGGACAGCGCCCCCATATCCGGTTCGCCAGCTTCGACGCCACACGCGACGAAGCCGCTGACAAACAACGCCTTGGCGCCGGCCGCTTCGGCCAGTTTCGCGGTAACCGCGTCGTAGGCACCCATGCAGACAAAGGGGTCGCCGGCCTGAAACAAGGCTCGGAAGCGCTGGTTGCGACTCATGGAAAGCTCCGGTGTATAGGGAATGGTAGCGCTATCATAGGAAGAGTTGGTAGCGCTACCATATAAGTGATTTCCCGATAAACCTTGCTGCTACACTGCGAAAGCCGCAAGCGGTCTAACGTCCACTATCTCAATGTCTGCCCCAGTTGACCCAACGCAGCCCCAGCCGACGGGGCAACTCTCCATGAAGGAGGTGGCACGCCTGGCCGGCGTCTCGCCGATGACCGTCTCGCGTGTCCTCAGCGCGCCGCACCTCGTGAAGCCCGAGACCCTCGAGCAGGTGCAGTCCGTCATCCGCGCGGTGCGTTATGTACCCAATCGCGTGGCCGGCAGCCTGGCTTCGCGGCGCACCAGCCTGGTCGGCTTGATCGTCCCCAGCCTCAGGAACGCGCTGTATGCGGAGACGATCCAGGGCATCTCCGATGTCCTGCAGCGCCACGGCCTGCACCTGATGATTTCGGACAGCGGGTATTCGCTGGAGCGCGAGGAAGCGTTGATCTCGGCCTACCTGTCCCAGCGGCCATGTGGCCTCATCCTGCACAACACCACGCATACGGAAGCGGCCCGCCACCTGCTCCAGGATGCCGGCGTGCCCTGCGTGGAAACCGGCAACCTGACGACGCAGCCGATCGATATGGCCGTCAGTTACTCGAATCGGGAAGCGGGGCGGGCCATGGCGAACCATCTGCTATCGCGGGGATATCGCAGGTTTGGATTTGCCAGTCTTCCCATCAGCGATAACGAGCGTTTGCGCGAGCGGCGCGACGGCTTTTTCGACGGACTGCGCGCGGCGGGCATCGAGATCGATCCGGCGATGGTGCTGGAAGTGGGCGAGGGCCTGGAAAACGGCAGCCATGCACTAGCGGAACTTATGCGCCGGGACACCTCGGTACAGGCCCTGTTCCTGGCCGGTGACGTGCTTGCGGCCGGCGCCATCCTCGAGTGCACGCGCCGAGGTTTGCGCGTGCCGGGGGATATTGCCATCGCGGGGTCGGACGACAACGACCTCATGCAACATATGGTGCCGCCCATCACAACGGTGCGTTTTCCTCGTTATCGCATCGGCGTCCGGAGTGCGGAGCTGATCGTGTCCCGGCAGGAGGACGAGCGCGCGCAACCGATGACGGAAGACCTGGGCTTCGAGGTCGTGCCGCGCGGCAGCACATGATGCGAAATGCATCCCGCAACAGTGCGCCGATGCTAGCCCCACACCCTGGTCAGCGCGTCCAGCGCCGCCACGGTCAAGGGCTCGTCCAGGCCGTCTCGACCGAACGCGCCTGTGCGGCGACCGGCCTTGCGCCACGCCAAGTCGTCGTTCATCTATGCATATGTCGTCTCGGGCAGCATTGCGAGCAAGGTGAATGACGAGCCGGAACGTGTGTACAAGGCGGGGGAGAGCTTCTTCGAGACGCCGGGTTCACGTCATCCGGTAAGCCGCAATGCAAGCAAGACAAAGCCCGCGAAGCTGCTGGCTGTGTTCGTCGTCGACTCGGCCGACAAGGAATTGACGGTCAACGACAACTGGGGGCCTGGAATGCCGACGGCAACGAAGTATCCAGGACTGACGAGGCGCCGCCGCTTCAGCTATCCCGCGACACCTCCACCAGGCAGCTCATGGCATTGGGTCCCTGCGTCAGGTCTGATGTGCCGATGTCCAGCGTGAGGGTATTTGCGGCGCCGGCGCGGTCCACGCCATCCGGATCGGGGTCGTACCAGGCGCCGGTGGCCATCACGGCCACGCCGCGCGTGACGCCGTCGCTGATCGCCAGTCCGGCGGAAAGCGCGCCCCGCGCGTTGTGCACGCGCACCCGCATGCCGGGATGCAATCCGCGCGCCGCCGCATCCCCGGGATGGAGCGTAATCCGCTCCGCCCCCGCAATCTTCCCGGCTTGCGCCAGCGGCGCAGGATCGAGCTGGCTGTGCAGCCGATCGGCGGGCTGGACGGAAACGAGATGCAGCGGATACGTGTCGGCCGCCGGGGCGCCAAGCCATTCCACGGGCGGTTGCCAGTTCGGATGTGTGCCGCAATCGTCCGACAGGGTCCCGAGGGTCGGGCTGGCGAGTTCGATGCGGCCGCTCGGCGTGCGCAAGGGATGCGCGGCGGGGTCGTGACGGAAATCGTCGAACAGCACGAAGTCCTCCGTCGGCGGCGGCAGCGCGACGTAGCCGGTGCGCCAGAACTGCTCGAATGCCGGGAGTTCGATGCCGGCCTGCGCTTGGGCGTCCCGGCATCGCGCGTAGATGGCGGCGAGCCAACCCTTCTCGTCGCGGTTCTCGGTGAAGGCTTCGCGGTACCCCAGCCGGTCCGACAGATCGGTAAAGATGTCGAGATCGCTGCGCGCCTGATGCAGCGGCGCAATGGCCTGATGCATCGCCAGCACGTATCGATCGCGCGACGATCCGCCAATGTCCTTGCGCTCGAGCGCCGTGGTGACGGGCAGCACGATGTCCGCATGGCGCGCCGTGGCAGTCCAGCAGATGTCCTGGACGATGACGGTCTGTGGCCGCGCCCACGCCTCACGCAGCCGCGACAGCTGCTGGTGATGATGAAACGGATTGCCGCCGGCCCAGTGAATCAGCTTCGCATCGGGATAGTGGCGGGTGTCGCCGCGGAAGCGATAGGGGGTGCCCGGATGGAGCAGCATGTCCGAGAGCCGCGCGCAGGGAATGTCCAGCTGGGCCGGGTTGCGCCCGACCGGCATCTCCGGCCCCGGTGTGGCCACGCGCGGATTGCCGACGCCGTTCATGGACCCATGGCCGAAGCCGAAGCCGCCGCCGGGCAGGCCGATCTGGCCGAGCATGGCCGCCAGCGCAATGGCCATCCAGTACGGCTGCTCGCCGCGGTGCTGGCGTTGCACGGCAAAGCTGCAGGTGATGTAGCTACGCTTGCCCGCGAGCTGCGTCGCCAGTTGTTCGATGCGCTCCGCGCGAATGCCAGTGATGGCAGCGGCCCAGGCCGGTGTCTTTGGCGAGCCGTCGCTGTGTCCGAGCAGATAGCCTTCGAGTTCAGCCCAGCCGCTGCAGTGCGTCTGCAGGAACGCCGTGTCGTGCGCATCGGCGCGGCGCAACTCGTAGGCCAGCGCGAGCATCAGCGCAACATCGGTGTTCGGGCGAATCGGAATCCATTCGGCGCCAAGAAAGTCGGGGCAGTCGTCGCGGGTGGGGCTGATGTTGATGACCGTGGCGCCACTGGCAGCCAGCTTGCGCAGCCAGCCTTCCTGCGTGTGCTCGGCCGCGCCGCCGGATGAGACCTGGCCATTCTTGAGCGCCAGCCCGCCAAAGGCGATGAAGATCTCGGTGTTCGCGATCAGGCTGGGCCATGCGGTCACGCGGCCGGTCAGCGGGCGGTCAGTGCCAATCACATGCGGCAACAGGAACTGCGCCGTGCCCCAGCTGTAGTTGCCGACCTGATCGACACAGCCGCCGCCGCTGAAATGAAACCGGCGGATCAGTGAGCGCGCATGGTGCAGCCGGCCTGCCGACGACCAGCCGTACGATCCACCGAACACGCCGGACGGACCATGGGCGTCGCGGACCCGCGTAATCTCGCTGGCGACGAGATCGAGCGCCACATCCCACGACACTTCGACGAAATCATCGCGTCCGCGTGCGTGGCCATCGGCAGCCTCGCGCTTGTCGAGCCAGCCGCGCCGCACCATCGGCGTGCGAATGCGGGTGGGCGAGTAGACCATCGGCGCGATCGATTCGAGCAACGGCGAGGGGTTGGGATCCGCCGCGAACGGTTCGCAGCGGATCAACCGGCCGTCTTCCACGACTGCCGTGAAGGCGCCCCAATGCGCCAGTTGCGGGTAGCGGCGAATCGTCACGGTCTCAATCGCCCTGGATGCCAGCCTTGCGGATCAGGTCGCCCCATTTGGCGCGCTCCGTATTCAGCAGCTTGGCGAACTCCTGCGGCGTGTCCGACGTGGCGTCCATGCCGGAAACCGCCAGACGCTGTCGGATGTCCGGATCGGCCATCACTTTCACGAGTGCCTTGTTCAACTGCGCGATGACCTCGGCCGGCGTGCCGGCGGGCGCCACCAGCCCGTACCAGTTGGTGACGTCATAACCGGGAACGCCCGATTCCGCGACGGTCGGCACGCCGGGGAACTGCGGCGAGCGCGTGGCGGTGGTCACGGCCAGCGCACGCAGCTTTCCCGAGGCGATCAGCGGCTTTGCCGAGGGATCCGAGAACGTGATCGGCACGATGCCACCCATCACATCGGTCAGCGCGGGCGTGGTGCCCTTGTACGGCACATGCTGCATCTGCAGCCCCGTCAGCATCTTGAACTGCTCGGCCGCGATCTGGCCGATGGTGCCGTTGCCACCCGACGCGTACGAGAACTTGCCATTGGCGCTGCGCAGGGCCGCGAGCATGCCGTGTACGTCCTTGTAGGGCGCATCGGCGCCTGTGACCAGCACATTGGGCATCGTGACCAGCACGCTGATCGGTGCGAAGTCCTTCTGCGGGTCGTAGTTCAGCTTGCGCAGGTTCGGCCAGATCGTGAACGAGCCCGGCGTGGCGACGTACAGCGTATAGCCGTCCGGCGCGGACTTCGCGACCAGATCCGTGGCGATCAGTCCGCCCGCGCCGGGACGGTTGTCGATGATGACATTGGCTTTGAGGTGCTCCGACAGCGCGGGCGCAATGGCGCGCGCGAGCGCATCGGCGCCGCCGCCGGGCGGGAAGCCCACCACTACGCGGATTGGCTTCGATGCATCGGGCCAGGCCGCATGGGCGCCGAGCGGCGCGGTGACGGCAAGGAAGGGAACGAGAAGGCGCAACGCGCGTGCAAACATGATCAAACTCCGGTCAACCAGTAAAACTTCACTTCGCCGCATGGCGGGACGCTGCAAGTCAGGGAATCGACACCGTGTCCCATTCCCAGCCCACGAACGCCAGGCGCTCGCCGGTATGGACGACGGGATCGCTACGCAGGCCGATCAGCACGCCATCGCGTGATAGCGGCTTCACGGGTGTGAGCGACGCATCGAGCTTCAGCGTGTCGCCAATCGATGCGCCTTCCGCGACCAGATCGCCCGCGCGCGCAGCCGGAAGGAACAGACCCCCTTCGTCGGCCGTGATCCAGCCGCGCCGCTTGACGCGTCGCAGGCTGGTGGCAGCCGGCTTGGCCGGTCTGTCCGGCGTGGCATCGAGGATGCCCATCTGCACGGCCAGTGTGTGGAAGCCGGTTTCCGCCACTGCGATGTTGTCGGCCTCGAAGCGGCTGCCGCTGCCCAGTTCGAGCATGAACGCGCAGACGCCGGCGGCCAGGCACTGATAGTCGAGCGCGCCAGCGATATTGCCGGGAAGTTCGCCCTTGCCGCCGACGTCCTGCTGGCAGGCAACATGCGGATGAAACGGCGCCATTGCGGCCAGTACATCGGCCTCGGTGACGCGGCTGTCCGGGTGCACCTTGTAGACCGTGTAGGGCCGCGCGTCGAACAGCGGGTTCATCGTATGGAGGTTGATCAGCACGTCCGCCACGCCACGGATTTCGCTCATCAGGGCATGGGCGAGACGTTCCGAGACGAGTCCACCGGCGTTACCCGGATATGTCTGGTCGAGATCGAGTTTGTCGTAGGGATTGCGCTTGCGGCGCGCGTCCAGCGCTTGCGGATTGCCCGTGGGCGTCACCACGACATTGCCGCGCAGGGTGGCGGGATCGAGGCTGCGCGCGAAGCGCAGTGCGGCCACCATGCCGTTGATTTCGTCGCCATGCACCTGGCCGTGCAGCCATAGCGTGCGGCCCGGTTGTGCGCCGCGCACCGCGACATAGGGCAGCGTGACGGACATCCCCGAGGCCATCGAGCCAACGGGAAGTTGCCCGCTGGTGCGGGCCGGGCCGGATTGCTGGCGCAGCCAGTCACCGATGATGGGCATGGGAAGACTCCTGATGTGTGAGGGGTAGATCGGCTATATCGGCAATCGCGGCGAAGGCCTGGTCGAGGTCGGCCAGCAGGTCGGGCACGCCTTCCAGGCCGATGTGCAGGCGGATCACGGTGCCATGGGCGGCCCAGTCCGTGACGCTGCGCGCGCGGCGCATGTCGGCCAGCACGGCCAGGCTCTCGAAGCCGCCCCACGAGGCGCCGATGCCGAACAGCTTGAGACTGTCGACAAACCGCTCCGGCGCCACCGGTGCCTGCGAGCGCAACGTGAACGACAGCAGGCCGTTGGTGCCGTGGCAGTCGCGTTGCCAGAGGGCATGGTTGGGATCGTGCGGCAGGGCAGGGCAGAAGACGTCGGCCACTTCGGGACGATCGAGCAGCCAGTGGGCCACTGCGAGGGCACTCTGTTGATGCTGTGCCAGACGGGCGCCAAGCGTGCGGATGCCGCGTTGCACCAGATACGCGTCGTCCGGGCTCACCGTGATGCCGAACGCATCGGCCATCGTCGCCAGTTCCGGCCACGCCGCCTCGGTGGTGCAGACGGTGCCCATCATCACGTCGGAATGGCCGCCGAGATATTTGGTGGCCGCCATCAGCGAGATATCGGCGCCGAGTTCCAGCGGCCGGTACAGCAGGCCAGAACCCCAGGTGTTGTCCGCCGCAACCAGCGCCCCATGGGCGTGGGCACGGGCGGCCAGTGCCGGCAGGTCGCACATCTCATAGACCAGCGAGCCGGGCGCTTCCACATAGACCAGTCGCGTTTCGGGCCGCAGCTTCGCGTCGAGATCGGACCCATCCGCCGCATAGAAATCAGTGGCGATGCCGTGCTGGCGCAGGAAGCCGTTGGCCAGGTTGCGCACGGGCTCGTAGACGCAATCGGGCAGCAACACATGTTGTCCCGGCCGCACGTAGGCGAGGATGGTCATCGCGGCAGCGGCCAGCCCCGAGGGAAACAGCCGCGTGCGATAGCCGCCCTCGAGCATGGTCACCATGTCTTCCAGCGCGAAGTTGGTCGGATTGCCGCGCGCGCCGTAGGTGAACAGCCGCTCGGTATCGCGGCGCGCACGCATTTCGCGTTGCTGCGCCACGGAATCGAACAGGACGGTGCTGGCGCGCACCACCGGCGGGTTCACGGGCTGGCCGCCTTGCACGGCATATGTGCGTCCGGCATGGGCAAGGCGGGTAGGAAGCGATGGTGTCATGGTTGGCCTGGGGGGATGGCTCATGGTTGTACGGGACGTCGCAAGGACCGTGCCCTGTTGTGCTAATGCCGGATCGGGGGTCAGTCGACGTGCGCGCCGGAGAGCTTGACGATCTGCGACCAGCGCGAGATGTCCAGCTTCAACTGCGCCGCGAAGGCCTCCGGCGTGTTGCCCACCACGTCGCTGCCGCCTTCGTTGATTGTCTTCACCACGTCCGGCATCTGCAGCACCTGCACGATGGCGCGATTCAGCAGCGCCACGCGTTCCGGCGACGTGCCGGCCGGCACGAAGAAGCCGTACCAGTCCTCGAATCGTGCATTGCGATAGCCCAGGTCTTCAAGCGTCGGCACCTTGGTGAATACCCCGAGACGGCGCGGGCTGGTGACGGCCAATGCCCGCATGCGGCCGGTCTGGATGAAGCCCGCCACCGAGGAGGTCGACGTGATCAGCACATCCACCTGTCCGCCAAGCAGGTCGTTGATGGCCGGCCCCGCGCCCTTGTACGGCACATGCTGCAGCGACACGTTGCTGTCCTTGTCCAGCACCACGCCCACCAGATGCGACAGCGTGCCGTTGCCGGGCGTGGCGTAAGTGATCTTCTGTGGCTGCGCCTTGGCCTGGGTGGCCAGCTCCTCGAAGGTCTTCCACGGGGCGTTGGCCGATACCACGATAGCCAGCGGTGCCGCGTTGATCTGCGTGACCGGGATGAACTGCTTGACGGGGTCGAAGCCCGGCGAGCGATAGAGCGTCGGGTTCACCGCCATGATCGACACTTGCGAGGTCAGCACCGTATAGCCGTCCGCCTTCGATTCCGCCGCATAGCGCGTGCCGATGTTGCCCCCTGCGCCGCCACGGTTGTCGATGACGGCGCTCTGGCCCAGCACCTGCGACAGGCGCGTGGCCACCACGCGCGAAACGGCGTCGTTGCCGCCGCCGGCGGGGAAGGGCGACACGATGCGCAGCGGCTGCGTCGGGAAGCCATTCACCGGGGCCAGCGGCTGCTGTGCCGACGCAAGGCTCGTCGTGGCAGCGGCGGTGACGGCGAGTGCTGCAACCAGGTACTGCGAAAGACGGGATGACATCGGGCGTGACATGGGGCGACCTCGTTCTTATATGGCAGGTTTAGGGCGGCGGTGCAGGGGTGAGATGAAATCAGGCGATGGGCGGGAAGTGGAATGTGGCCAGTTCCTGCGCGTCCAGCTGCGCGATCAGGCCGGTTTCCCACGCCAGGTACTGGCGCGCGGCGGCCTTGTTGCCGTCGTGGCGGTCGTGGACGAAGAACAGGTAGTCGATGCAGCGCGCATCGGGCAGCGTGTCGGCGCCCTGATGGGTCGGCAGGCCAGCGGCGCGCCATGCGTGCAGGCCGCCTTGCAGGCGCCGCACATCGGGATAGCCGAGCGCATGGAGGTCGCGCACGGCGATGTCGGCCGGATCGTCGCCATCGGCATCACCGACGAGCACCAGTGTGGTGTCGTGCGGCACGCCATGCAGGTCATGCGCGAGCCGCGCGCGCGTGGTCCACTGGCTCCCGGCGATATGGCCGGCGCGGAAGCTCATGCTGCCGCGCAGATCGATGGCCAGCATCGACCGGTCCACGAGACCGGCGGCCAGTGCCGCAACGCTGACGGCCTCCGGCGAGATCGCTCCATGCGTGGGCCCTTGCGCGGCCTTGACGCCGGCCGCCAGCCCGGCCTGCAGCCCGCCATCGAGGACCACGGCGTCGTGGCCCATCTGGCGCAGCCAGCTCGCCACCACCGTCGCACGGACGCCTTCCGCATCGAACAGCACCAACCGCGCCCGGCGTACGCCGACGTACTGGTCGGTGGCCTGCATCAGCTGGCCGCCCGGCGTGTGCTGCGCGCCGGGCAGGGTCTGCGCAGCGAATTCCTCGGCTGTGCGCACGTCGCACAGGTAGGTGGTGCGCGACCGGTCCGCCAGCCAGCCGATGGCCTGCGCCGCAGCGATGTGCGGCACGTTGAAGCGCGCGGCCAGCGACTGTGCGGCATGGCGCGCGGCGTCGAGGTCGCGCGGGGTGGCGTTGTCCGGATACCGGGCCGTGCCGCCGTGTTCGAGCGTGAAGTCGTTCAGATACCAGCCCTGCGTGCCGTTTTCGAGCGCGTAGACCGGGTTGCTGACACCGACGTTGATCAGCGACTGTGCGCCGATGATGCTGCGCGTGCGTCCCGCGCAATTGATGACGATCGGCGTGGCGGGATCGGGCACCAGATCGCGCAGGCGATAGGCCAGCTCGCCATTGGGGCAGCAGATGGCGCCCGGGATGTTCATCTTGCGGAATTCGCTGATCGGGCGGCCATCGAGCACAACCGGGGCGTTCGGGCCGGCCTGCATCGCGGCAAGCTCGGCCGCCGAGACGCGCGGCGTGCCGTAGTGATGCTCGGCCAGTTCGCCGAACGTCTTCGAAGGCAGGTTGACCCCGGCGAAGAGGGTGTAGCCGGCGGCCTGCCATGCCGGCATGCCGCCGTCGAGCACGAACAGCGCCGTGTAGCCGAGCCGCGCCAGCGCACTGGCGGCGGCTTGCGCCACGCCGTCACCATTGTCGGCCAGCACGATGCGCGCGTCAGTGCGCGGCGCCAGTCGCCCGACATCGAGTTCCAGGCGGCTGAATGGCAGCGGCACGGCGTAGAACGGATGGCCTTCGCCGTATTGGCCGTGCTCTCGCACGTCGAACAGCGCGATTTCGTCGGCATCGTGCAGCCAGCCTTTCAGGGTGGCGGCGTCGATAGCGGTGTGGTGTGGATGGCTCATGAAATTCCGGGCGATAGGGGGCCGTCCTCTCCGCAGAGAGGAAAATTCGGCGTGCTGTGTCAGGAGTCGGGGGGCGGCCTTGTCTGGCGCAGGCCCCCCTCAGGCGGCTGTGGTTACCGGCGGGTCTGTACGCCCATGTTCATGATCTGGCAGCGTCCGGTCTCGAGGTCGAACGTCAGCCGGTCGGTCAGCGTTTCCAGCGCGCGGCCGTACATATGCAGGTGGCGGATGACGTCGTCACCGCGGATCTCGACCGAGTGAATGTCATCCGGCAGCAGGGCGATGCCGTGGCGCGGCCCCACCTCTACCGTGCGCGAGTGCTCGAGCGTGCCCACGCCTGGCTGGCTGCCATCGTCCGTGCGCGCGTAGACGTCGTTGAATTCCACGCCGCTGACGCCGGCCACGCAGGCCCATGTGGTGTGGTTGTGCGGCGGAATGCGCTTGCCGGGGCGCATGACGTTCAGGTAAAGCGCGTAGGTCTTGTCCGGATCCTCGGCGATGAGGTAGCGCGCCTGGCGCTCGCCGGGCTCCGGGGGCGGGTAATCGGCCTCGGCCCAGAATTCGGTGTGCGCGGCCAGGTCTTCCACATGGGTCAGGACATCGGCCAGACTGGCGCGAGTCACGCCGCCCCTGTCTACGATGTTCCTAATGGATTCAATGGTGTCTCCGACGGCTGCCTGGCGCTGTTGTGCGATGGACATGTTGCGATCAATCCTTGCAATCGTTGTTTTTGACGGGTAGAACGGTGTGTCGAGTTTCACTGTAATGAACACCTGTCCTGAAAACCACTTAATGCGCAACGAAAATCCATTAGCAGGTCTAATGAATGCGTAATCTTGACCTGGACTTGCTTCGCACCCTGGTGGCCATCGCCGACCACGAGACCTTTGGCGCTGCCGCCGAAACCGTGCAGCGCACCCAATCGGCCGTGACCCAGCAGATGCAGCGGCTGGAAGAGCAGATCGGGCTGCCGCTGTTCGAACGCCAGGGGCGTGGCAAGCACCTGACGCGTCATGGCAAGAAGCTGCTGGAGTACGCGCGGCAGTTGCTGACGATCAACGACGAAGCCCTGCGCATGTTGCGCGAGGGCGACCTGACTGGCTCCCTCCGCATCGGCGCGCCGCATGACGTGGCCGACACCATCCTGCCGGGGCTGCTGTCGCACATCGCGCGATCCTCTCCCGCCCTGCGGCTGGAGATCCACGTGGGGCGAAGCCCATTCCTGATGGATTCCCTGCGACGCGGCGAGATCGACCTGACGGTTTCCACGCGCGAAGACAACACGCTCGACGGCATCGTGCTGCGGACCACCCCGACGATCTGGGTCTGCTCGGCGGATTTCGTCTACGAGCGTGGTACGGCGGTGCCGTTGATTCTGGCCGACGAGCCGAGCCTGTTTCGCAAGCTGTCGCTCGAAGCGCTGACGCAGGCCGGCGTGCCCTGGCGCATTGCGTATCTGGCGCCCAGCCTGATCGGCATCAAGGCGGCGCTGCGCGGCGGGCTGGGCATCACCGCACGCAGCATCGACCTGCTGGCGGCGGACATGCGCATCCTCGGCGAAGCCGACGGCCTGCCGCGGTTGCCCGATGTCACCTATTACCTTTGGGCACGTCCCAATGCGGTCAATCCCGTCGCGCGTCATGTCTTCTCGATGCTTAAAACAGCGCTGCAGCGCGGATTGGTCAGCGCGTGACCGCAACGCGCGATTTCAGCCGTGCAACACTTAAGAAGGCGCCATCGTAGGCGCGGGTGTGCGGGATGCCAACGAATAAGATTGCCTATCGTTATCTGTCGATGGCTTTCGTTTTGCTTTCAGCCGAACAATCAGTCGCCAGGCACCATGGCGCGCACCTGCGCGAGCAGCCACGCGTGAGCGGGGTCGGAGAAGGGGGAGGAAAAGGAGAAGGGGGAGTGGAAGTAGACGCAGGCCAATGTGCCGGTTTTTCGATGGGGAGCGCATCGTCCCGCCTGGATAGACATGGACGATGCGATCGTTTAGGCAGACGACATCAGTTTGCAGTGGGCATGGCGAACTCGGCGCCGCGCGCGGTGTCGTTGGGCCAGCGTTGCATGATGCTCTTCTGCCGGGTGTAGAACCGGACGCCTTCCTCGCCATAGGCGTGCATGTCGCCAAACAGCGAGCGCTTCCAGCCGCCGAAGCCGTGCCACGCCATCGGCACGGGGATCGGCACGTTGATGCCGACCATGCCAACTTCGATACGACGGGCGAATTCGCGCGCCACTTGCCCATCCCGCGTGTAGCAGGCCACGCCGTTGCCGAACTCGTGCTCGTTGACCAGCTTTACCGCTTGCGCGAAATCGTCTACGCGCACACACGACAGCACGGGGCCGAAGATCTCTTCCTTGTAGATACGCATTTCGGGAGTGACGTTGTCGAACAGCGTTCCGCCGGTAAAGAACCCCTGCTCATGGCCGGGCACCTTGTAGTTGCGGCCATCGACAACAAGCTTCGCGCCTTCCTGCACGCCGAGCGCCACGTAGTTCTCGATGCGTTCGAGCGCCTGGCCGGTCACGACGGGGCCCATCTCGGCGTCAGCTTCCATGCCGTTCTTGATGATGAGTTCCCGTGCGCGCGCTTCCAGCTTCGGCATGATCTTGTCCGCCACGTCGCCGACGAGCACGGCCACGGAGATGGCCATGCAGCGCTCGCCCGCCGAGCCGTATGCGGCACCGATCAGTCCATCGACGGCCTGGTCGATATCGGCGTCGGGCATGACCACCATGTGGTTCTTTGCACCGCCCAGGGCCTGCACCCGCTTGCCGAGCCGCGCGCCCGTCTCGTAGATGTAGTTCGCAATCGGCGTCGAGCCGACGAAGCTCACGGCCTTGACCTCCCGGTGATGGAGCAGGGCGTCGACCACCGTCTTGTCACCTTGCACGACGTTGAAAACGCCATCGGGCAGTCCGGCTTCCTTGAGCAGGCGGGCCATGAAGAGCGATGCCGAAGGATCGCGCTCGCTTGGCTTCAGGATGAAGCAGTTGCCGGTGGCGATGGCGACCGGGAACATCCAGCACGGCACCATGCAAGGGAAATTGAACGGCGTGATGCCTGCCACAACGCCCAGCGGCTGGCGCAGCGTCCAGTTGTCCATGCCGGTGGAGACCTGGTCGGTGAAGTCGCCCTTGAGCAGTTGGGGAACACCGCATGCAAATTCGATGATGTCGATGCCGCGGCTGACTTCACCGGCCGCATCGCTGAGCACCTTGCCGTGCTCGGCGGTAATGATCGCGGCAAGTTCGTCCTTGTGCCGGTTCATCAGTTCGAGGAACTTGAACATGACGCGCGCCCGGCGAATCGGCGGGGTATCGGCCCACTTTGGAAACGCTGCGGCGGCGGATGCGACGGCTACATCGACGTCCTGCGCCGTGCCCAGTCGAACCTGGCGCGCGACCGCGCCAGTAGCAGGATTGAACACGGCCTGCGACCGCTCGCCGTTGCCTTGATACGGTTCGCCGGAAACAAAGTGAATCACCTCGGCGGGGTGGGTATAGGGCGCAGTCATGGTCATCTCCTGTCAGTGTCGGGCGGGGATCGACATACCCGCCGCGTGATCGATGACTGGAGTGTATGGATGGCCGCTCCCGCGGGGTAGTCACCCACCGCCGAACATATTGTTCAGGAAATTTAGCCACTGCCATGTTATAGATACGAAAAGGTCCCATCAAAAAAGTGCCGATTAAGGAGTGTCTGGATGCGCAAGGACCACGTGGAGGACCTTTGGGAGCACCTGCATTGGCTTGTGGTGCTGCATCAGCAAGGCAGTTTCAGCAAAGCTGCCGCACGCCTTGGCGTCAGCAAGGCCTCGATGAGCCAGCACATTACGGATCTCGAGAAGGCCGCCGGCATTACCCTGGTGCAGCGGACTACCCGCAGCGCTTCGTTGACGGATGCGGGGCGGCAAATGGTCGAGTCCATGCGTGGCGCGTTCGAGCAGATCGCAACGGGCTACGCCCAGGTGCGCGACCTGGCGGGCGCACCCAGGGGGTTTCTTCGCGTGACGGCGCCAGTGGCTTTTGCCAGGCAACAACTGATACCTCGTCTGCCCGATTTCCTGCGCCGTTATCCGCAGATCCAGCTTGAGTTGGATATGTCGGATCGATTGCGGCCGCTGGCGCAGGAGGGCTTTGACATCGCCGTCAGGCATACATCGACCCCGCCGGAGACCCACGTCGCATGGACCCTCGCGGCCACGCGCTCGGTGCTGGTGGCAAGCCGTGCGTACCTGCGGAGCAGGGGGACGCCGGAGACGCCGCAAGCCTTGATGGGCCATGCATGCCTTCACTATCCACGGCTGCAGGGCGCGGCCACATGGACCTTTGTTCCTGCGGTGGCGGAGCGCAATGTCCGACATGCCGATCCCGTGACGGTGCCGGTGACGGGTCCCTTGTCCGTGAATAACAGCGAAGCCTTGCGCGATGCCGCAATCGAAGGCCTGGGCATCGCGCTGCTTCCGGACTTCAGCGCCCAATCGGCGCTGGAAACCGGACGGCTCGTCGAGGTCCTGCCGGAATGGCGTTCAGCGGGTGCCTTCGGGGATTGGCTCTACGCCATCCGCCCCTACTCCGCGCATGCCTCGCGGGTCTCGCAAGTCTTCGTGGAGTACTTGCGAGAGTCCTTCGCGCAAGGGTTTACCTCAACGCGCCCAACCCTGATCTGACGCGCGTCGCGCAATACGTCGACTACAAGGCGCTTTTGGCCTTTTAGTTCAAAAAATATCAAGTTATTTAATATTGATTCAGAAATATCGATTACTTAAACTCGCTTCAACACCCACCCACAAAAGACTCAGGGGAAAAGTGATGGAGGCGACAAAGCCCGCGCAACGCACGCTGAAGGTACGTATTGCCCGCGGCACCGAGGACGGCAATTTCACGACCTATGAGGTGCCATGGCGCGAGAACCAGACCGTTCTCGACGTGGTGACCGAAGTGCAGCGGCGTATCGAACCAACCCTGTCCTACCGCTTCGCGTGCCGGGTTGGGGTATGCGGATCCTGCGCGATGACGGTGAACGGCAAGCCGCGCTGGACATGCCGCACCCACGTCAGCCGCGTAGAAGAGGATGGCGTGATCGTCATCGAGCCGTTGCGCAACATGCCGCGCATCAAGGACCTCGTGGTCGACATGTCGGAGTTCTTCGACAAATGGAAGAAGGCCGGCAGCACCTTCGTGGGCACCGCGACGCGCCATGAGCCCCCGGCCGCGGTATCCCCGACCAGCAAGAAGCGAAAGATGGCCGACGCTGCCATCGAATGCATCAACTGCGGCGTTTGCTATGCGTCCTGCGACGTGGTGGCATGGGACAAGGAGTACCTCGGTCCCGCCGCGTTGAATCGCGCATGGACCCTCTTCAACGACGAACGTCATGCGGACCCCAAGGACGTGCTGAAGAAGGCGACTTCCGGCAGCGGCTGCAATTCCTGCCATACGCAGGGCAATTGCATGACGCACTGCCCGGTCAGCCTGAGCCCGACGGGAAGCATTGCCGGTCTGAAGAAGAATGCCCTGCTGCAATTCCTGAAGGGAGGGGACTGATCATGGAGCAGCGTCTGTTCGCCCTTCAGCGCCTCAGCGCGATGGTCATGGCGCCGTTCGTGCTGGTACATCTGGGGATCATCCTCTATGCAGTGCGAGGCGGCCTGACCGCCGCCGAGATTCTCGCGCGCACGCAGGGCAGTCTTTTCTGGATTCCGTTCTATTCCCTGTTCGTGATCAGCGTGGCGGTGCACGTGCCGATCGGGCTGCGCAACATCCTGATCGAATGGGCGCGCCTGAGCCGCGGCGCCGCGTCGGTGTGCTGCTTCCTCTTCGGCCTGTTGCTGCTGTCGATGGGCCTGCGCGCGGTTGCCGCAGTGGGAGGCCTGCTGTCATGAAGTCTCCGAGAAACCACCGCGCCTACTGGGCCTTCCTTGGTCACCGCCTGTCGGGGCTGGCGCTTGGCGTCTTCCTGCCCGCGCACTTCTATGTCCTTGGACTCGCGCTGGAGCAACAGGCGCGTATGGACGCGTTCCTGAAATTCGCCGACATGGGCGCCGTCAAGTTCGGCGAATGGGGCCTGGTGCTGCTGTTGTCCATCCACATGTGCTTTGGCCTGCGACTGCTGGCGCTTGAACTCCTGCCATGGAGTACCACCCGAGACGCGCGCCTGTCGTGGATCAGTTGGGGTGGTGTGCTGTCGCTGTGCGTCGGCGTGATCTTTGCCCTGGGGGTTATTTGAAATGCAGATCGAGAACCACAAGACGGACATCCTGATTCTTGGCACGGGCGGGGCAGGGCTGTTTGCCGCCCTGCATGCCAAGAAGGCCAATCCTGCGCTCAAGGTTTCCGTGGCGGTGAAGGGCCTGCTCGGCAAGTGCGGTTGCACGCGGATGGTGCAGGGCGGATACAACGTGGCGCTGTCCACAGGCGATTCGGTCGAACGCCATTTCATGGACACCATCGAGGGCGGCAAATGGCTGCCGCGCCAGGATCTGGCCTGGCGGCTGGTCGAAGGCGCGGTCGAGCGCGTGCGGGAACTCGAGAACGAGATCGGCTGCTTCTTTGACCGCAACCCCGACGGCACGCTGCACCAGAAGGCTTTCGCGGGCCAGAGCTTTGACCGCACCGTCCACAAGGCGGACCTGACCGGCATCGAGATCATCAATCGCCTGATGGAACAGGTGCGGGCCCTGGATGTGGAAGAGCTGGAGGAGCACCGCGCCATCGAGCTGATCCCGGCCGCCGATGGCTCCGGCATCGCCGGCGTGCTGTTCATCGACATGCGGCGCGGCACCTACCGCTTCGTACAGGCCAAGGCGGTGCTGCTGGCCACGGGGGCGGGCCCGACGATGTACCGCTACCACACGCCATCCGGCGACAAGACCTGCGACGGCCTGGCGATGGCCATGCGCTACGGGCTGAGCCTGCGCGACATGGAGATGGTGCAGTTCCACCCGACGGGACTGCTGGGAGGCCCGGATACCCGCATGACCGGCACGGTGCTCGAAGAGGGCCTGCGCGGTGCCGGCGGTTGGCTGGTCAATGGCAACGGTGACCGTTTCATGACCAACTATGACGCACGCGGCGAGCGCGCGACGCGCGACGTGGTCAGCCGGGGCATCTACGCCGAAATGCGCGCAGGCCGGACCGGCCCGATGGGTGGGATCTACATCCAGATGAGCCACCTTGGACCCGAGAAGGTGGCCAAGACGTTCCCCGGCATGGTCAACCGCTGCAAGGATTGTGGCTTTGACCTGGCCGGCGGTCGCGTGGAGGTGGTGCCCACCGCTCATTATCTGATGGGCGGCGTGGAGTTCGATGTGGATTGCAGCACGGCTTCGCCGGGACTGTTTGCGGCCGGGGAGGATTGCGGCGGCGTGCACGGCGCCAATCGCCTGGGCGGCAATGGCGTGGCGAACTCGACGGTATTCGGCGGCATCGCCGGCGATTCGATGGCTGCGTATGCCACCGGTGTGCAGCATTGGAAGGAGCCGGACAAGCGCGTCATCCTGCGCGGTATCGAGCGTGCCGAGTATCCGTTCTCGAAGGCTCCCGGCGCCATTCACGAGTTGCGCGATACGCTCGCCCAGACGATGTGGGACGACGTCGGCGTACTGCGTCACGAGGCGGCGATGCGCCGGGGACTGGATTCCATCGCTTCGCACAACGCGGCGCTGCTGGCCATGGGCGTTCCGGATGGCGACCGCCGCTACAACGTCACCTGGCATGACTGGCTCAATCTGCAGAGCCTCGTGGACATGTCCCGCGTGATCACCGTTTCCGCATTGGCGCGCGAGAACAGCCGGGGCGCCCACTTCCGCGAGGACTTCCCGGAGCCCGGCGATTTGCACGGCAGCCGCTACACCCGAGTGACCGCGGACGGCGACGATATTCGTCTGGATATGGTGCCGGTGAAGTTCGACATCGTGACGCCAGGCACGTCCCTGATTACCGGTGAGGCCGGTCAACCCCCAAAAGTTGCTGCATAGAGGACCGCTACGATGACCATCTCCATCGATCGGGTCGAGGAAGCCGCGTTCGAGATCATGAAACGCGCGGCGATCGAGATCCCCAAGGACTACAAGCAAGGCATCCAGGCGTTGCAGAAGACCGAGACCGGCAAGCTGCCGCGCTTCGTGATCCACGCCATGCAGGACAACTGGGAAGCGGCGGACCAGGACCGGCGCCCCATGTGTGCCGATACCGGGCTCCCACGCTACTACGTCAAGGTTGGCAACAACGCTTCGGTGCAGCGCGGCTTCGTCGCGGTCGAGCGCGCGCTGCGCAAGGCCACGGCCGATGCCACGCTGGCGGTGCCGCTGCGGCCCAATCGCGTGCACCCGCTCTGGCGCACGGACAACAACAATAACGTCGGCATCAATGCGCCGGAGATCGAGTGGTCGTTCGAGCCCGACGCCGACTGGGTCGACATCACGACCGTGCACAAGGGCGGGCTGTTCGGCACCGACTACCGGATGCTGTTCCCCGGCGACGGCATCGACGGTATCAAGCGATTCGTGCTCGATACGCTGATTGCCTTCGGCAAGCGCGGGCTGGCATGCCAGCCCGCCATCGTCGGCATCGGCCTGGGCGGCTCGAAGGATACCTGCATGCAGCTTGGCAAGCAGGCGGCCTGCCTGCGCGTGGTGGGCGACCGCAATCCCGATCCCAAGATCGCCGAACTCGAGCGCGAACTGATGACGCTGGGCAACTCGATCGGCATGGGTGCCATGGGCTTCGTGGGCTCGTCGATGGTGGTGGACTGCCATATCGAGGTAGGCCACACCCACACGGGCGGGATGCCGATCAGCCTCCACACGTTCTGCCTGTCGTCGCGGCGGGCAACGGCCCGGATTCACTCGGACGGCAACATCGAATATCGCACGGACCCCCAGTGGTTCACCCCATACCTGCGCAGGGAGACGGTCGAATGGTAAGCCCCCAAGACGATGAACTGAAGGTCTTCCACATCAATCTGCCAGCCACGACGGAAGACCTCGCAAGACTTGAGCTGGGCTCGGCCGTCTACTTGACCGGCCTGGTCTATACCGCCCGGGAAGGCATCTACAAGAAGGTGCTCGATGAGGGCGTGGAGGCACCGGTGGAACTGCGCGGGCTCAGCAACGTGAACTTCCACTGTTCACCGGCTGCGGCGCCCAACGAGGACGGCGGCTACAACGTAGGCGCGGTGACCGCGACGGCAAGCTTCCGCTTCTCCAAATGGATTCCCAAGTGGATGGAGAAGACGGGGTGCCGCATCTTTATCGGCAAGGGTGGCATGCCCGCCGACGACTACAAGCGCGTGCTGGCGCCCGGCGGGGCGATCTACCTCACAACCGTCGGCTATGGCACGGGCGCGCTGCTTGGGCGCGGCATCAAGCGTGTGCAGGACGTGTTCTGGCTGGATGAACTCGGCATTGCACAGGCGATGTGGATGTTCGACGTCGAGAACTTCGGTCCGTTTATCGTCGAGAGCGACCTGGAAGGCAATTCGCTGTTTGCGCAGCACGCGGAGGTCATCAACGCCGGGATCGACAAGCTCTACGCCGGCCTCAAGCCGCCGGCGCTGCACAGGTACGGCGAGACCGACGATCGCAAGAACGAGGTGATGTAAGGCCATTCCCGCATCCAACCAGCCAGGAAGACGACATGATCATTGATTTCAGACTCCGCCCGCCGGTCGGCGGCTTTCTCGACACGTTGATGTACTCGGCCGGCGAGCGGCGCGACGGCTTTACCCGGACGGTTGGCTTCGAGCCTTCCCCCGCAGCGCAACGACAGTCCATGGAACTGCTGCTCAAGGAGATGGACGAAGGCGGGGTCGACAAGGGCGTGGTGGTCGGTCGCCTTGCCGGCACGCTGGGAAGCGTCTCCAATGAAGACGTCGCACGCATCGTGGGCGACTATCCGGAGCGCTTCATCGGTGCCGCCTCGATCGATCCGACGAACCGCGTGGCGGCGTGCAAGACCATTTCGGACGCGGTCGCCCACGGGTTCAAGGCCATCAATATCGAGCCCGGCTCCTACCCGGTTCCCATGTACGCGGACGATCGACGCCTCTATCCGATCTACGCGCACTGCGAGGATCTGGAGGTGCCGGTGATCATGATGGTAGGCGGAACAGCCGGCCCGGACTTGAGCTACTCCGACCCCGTGCGCACTGATCGCGTGCTGGCGGACTTCCCTAAGCTGAAGGTCGTCGTTGCGCACGGCGGCTGGCCCTGGGTGACCGAGATCCTGCATATCGCGTTCCGCCGCCCGAATATGTACCTTTCGCCGGACATGTACTTCTCGCGGATGCCAGGCTGGGAGGAATACGTCAAGGCCGCGGATTCCTTCCTCGCAGACCGCATGCTGTACGCAAGCTCGTTCCCATTCTGCCCGGTACGGGACTACAAGCAGTGGTTCGAAACATTGCCGATCCGTCCCGAGAACCTCGAAAAGGTGATGGGTGGCAACGCCCGCCGCCTGCTGGGCATCTAGAGTTCGACATGGACGTCAAGACGCTCTACACGCTGGTAGCCATCGCCGACCGGGGCAGCTTCGCGGAGGCCGGCAATGCTATCGGCCTGACGGTATCGGCCGTCAGCATGCAAATGCGCTCGCTCGAAGAAGAGTTGGGCATCACGATCTTCGATCGTAGCCGCAGGCCGCCGGTGTTGACGGATGCCGGCCTCGCCTTCACAAACCGCGCCCGAGACCTGCTGACCCACTGGGAGAGCATGAGCGCGGCCCTCAAGCGCGATGCGGCTGGCGGTGTGCTCAAGCTCGGCTCGGTTCACACCTGCGTCTCCGGGGTGTTGCCGCTGGCCTTGAAGCGCCTGCACCAGCAGGGTCATCGCATCGACATTCACCTGACCACGGGCCTGACACACGATCTGGAACGGGCGGTGCACCGGCGGCAACTCGATGTCGCCGTTGTCACCGAGCCGGAGGTTCCACGCCTGGACCTGCAGTTCATGCCTTTCTTCAACGAAGAGTTTGTCGTGATCACCCACGCCACTACGCGCGGCGATTCGGACAAGGGTGTGCTGGAAACCACGCCTTATGTGCGATTCAATCGCACGGCGCGCGTGGGCCTGCTCGTTCAGGAAGAAATGGTGCGACGACAGATCGCCGTCCGCTCGACCATGGAGATCGACACGCTCGAAGGCGTCATCGCGATGGTCGCCAACGGCCTGGGATCGTCAGTGGTGCCGGCCCGTGGCGTCGAGAACGAATTTCCGGCGTCGATTCGCACCATTCCGTTCGGCTCGCCGCCGCTGATGCGTCGCATCGGGATTCTGGTGCCGCGCGACAACCCCCGTGCGCATCTGTCGAGGTTGCTGCTGGACGCATTGACCGCTGTCACGACACCCGCCAGCACACCGGACGACGGCCGCCCGAAGCTGGTGCAGAAGGGCTGACGCATGCGGTAAGGACGTATACGAAAGTCGCATACGAAAGCGACGCCACACAAAGGAGACAACGATGAACGCAGCAAGCACTGGCAAGGCCATCTGGCATTGGTTTGGACGAGGGCGGCACGGGTTGAGCCGGATACGTCAGCATCCCGTTGTGAAAGAGCTGTGCGGCGATGCGGACGCCAGGCGATACAACACATCGACCGCGGCAGCCATGTTTGCGTTTGCGATTGCTCCGCTAGCCATGGTGCCGGCTCACGCGGAGGAATGGCCGGGCAAGCCGATTCGTCTGGTAGTGCCGTTTGCCGCGGGCGGCGCGACCGATCTGCTTGCACGTGCGGTGGCCGTGGAACTGGGCAAGCAATGGAAGCAGCCCGTTGTCGTGGACAACCGCCCGGGTGCAGGCGGTGCCGTGGGCGCGGAAGCCGTAGCCAAATCCGTGCCGGATGGCTACACGCTGCTGCTCGCCTCCGGCAGCATGTTCACGGTCAACCCGTTCATCTATCAGAAGCTTCCCTACTCGGCTGAAAGCTTCGAGATGATCAGCAAGATCGCCAGTGGGCCGATGGTGGTAACGGTCAACACGAAGATTCCGGCGAAAACGATGACCGAGCTCATCGCTTATGCAAAGGCCAACCCGGGCAAATTGACCTTCGCGTCGGCAGGCAACGGTAGCCAGGTGCATATCGCCAGTGAAGCGTTTGCCGACGCTGCCGGCATCGACGTCGTGCATGTGCCGTACAAGGGCGAAGGACCGGCCTATGCGGACCTGATGGCGGGCACGGTAGACATGACAGTGGGGAACATCAATGCCATCTCCCCGCTCCTCAAGGGCGGCCGCCTTCGCGCGCTTGCCGTGACGGGCAACGAACGGTCCGCGCTGCTTCCTGACGTGCCGACTGTCGCGGAGGCGGGGCTGGAGGGCTTTACGTTCTATGGCTGGTTCGCGCTGATGGCGCCGGCCGGCACGCCAAAGGCGTTGACGGCGAAAATGTATGCCGACCTGGAGCGCGCCGCTGCAGAACCGGGCATGCAGCGCTATCTGGCCGCGCAAGGCATGGCCAGGACGATCACGCCGAAAGGTCGTCTTCCCGAGGAGATTGCCCAGGAATCGGGGCGCTGGAAGCCGCTGGTGACAAAGCGAAAGATCTCCGCCAACTAGGACGGGCACAGGGCATGGGCACTGAACATTACGCAGCCCTCGGGGCAACAGTGGTTGGCGCCTACACGGTGTTCGGACTCACCGGCTTCGGTGCGGCGATGGTCGCCGTGCCGATCCTGGTGCAGTTCATCCCGCTGCAGTTCGTGGTGCCGCTGCTGCTTCTGCTCGATCTTGTGACGACCACAATGGTTGGCCTGCGCAACTGGAGCGCTGTGTCTCGTCAAGAGCTGTCCCGCCTGATCCCGTTCATGATGGTGGGCGTGGCGCTCGGTACGACCGTACTGGCCAAGGTCGAGTCCCGCTGGCTGCTTGTCGGGTTGGGACTCTTTGTGCTCATCATGACGGGGCGGACGCTCCTTGGCGGCGCGCATCGGGAGGAAGAGGCGGCGAGGGGGTGGTCAGTGCCGGCCGGCGTCGTGGGCGGTGTGTTCAGCGCATTGTTCGGCACCGGAGGTCCGGTCTACACCATGTACCTGTCCCGGCGACTTCCGCGGATCGACGAGTTTCGCTCGACCATCGCGGCTGTCATCATGGTGAGTGCGCTGGTGCGCCTGACAGCATTTGCATACAGCGGATTGCTGTTTCAGAGTGATCTGCTGCGCAGTGCCGTGTTCGCCCTGCCATTCGGCCTCGTCGGCCTGGCGATAGGTTCTCGCCTGCGTCGTCGGATCTCGCCCGACGCGGTGCGTCGCGCGCTCTTGGTCCTTCTCTGCATCAGCGGCGTTTCGGTGCTCTGTCGCGGCTTGTTGATGCATTGAGACAAACTTAACAGGATTTTTATCGCGCTCGACGCCATCTTGATGCAGCTTGTATCTGAGTCCGCATACGCTTGATTTGTCACCGTACGATATCAATCGAGGATAAAGATGTGGCTCAGATTTGCACTTGGCGGCCTTGCGATGTTGGCGGTAGTTGCCCTCTTCTGGTTCCAGTTCCGACTGGCAAACAAGGTCTCCCGCGTGGAGGACGTCGCTTTCGATCATCTGGAACACAAGGCAAAGTCGCATTGACCCCGCAGCGGGGCCATCAGACGGTTCAGAACGTGTACGCCGCCGACAGGTAGACGAAGTTTGTATTGTGGCCGCCCACGGCGCTGAGGACTTTTGCCACGTCGACATGCACCAGGCCGGCATTCATGACAATGTGCCGGTCCACCTGCCAGTACACGTCAAAGGCAAGTTGGCTGCCCGTGTAGCGCCCGGCGCGACCCGCCGTGCCGGGAATGGGCGTGGCCACGCTCGTGTAGACGGCATCGTTGGTCGTCTGTCGCCAGATAAAGTCCCAGGACAGGGTCAGCTTGAGTCGCGGAATCGGCTTTAGCGTCAGGGACGGCTGTAGGTCCATGACATTCGATGCACCCAGTAGTCCTGCCTGATTGAAGTACGCGAGTTTTGGAAACAGGCCGCCATACGTGCCCAGCTTTCCGTCGCGCGGATTGGTATCACCACTGCCGATGGTGGCCTTGATGCCCGCACGCGCCTTCCAGTCGGCGACGGAAAATCCATAGCCGGTGTCGGTGGAGAAGCCCCAGGCAAGCAAGTCCTGCGCGCCAAAACTGCCAAACTGTCCCAGGGCTTCCCAATCCCAGTCCCACTGACCGTGCGTGCCAAAGACCCGCCCACCAACGGAATGCCGTCGCTCCACGCCGGTTCCGATGCTGTACAGCGCGTGGTTGTTCTCGAAGCCAAGGTAGTAGACGTCGATGCCCGATGACGGCACAAAGGTTTTGGGGAAGGTCGAGTAGACGCCCCAAAAGGCCTGCGACTGATTGGGCCGATCGTCGAAATCGCCCGCCTTCAGCAGCACCGGCCGCGTGGCAAACGCATCGATCTTCACACCGCTGTTTGTAGCACCACCCACGCGGACACCATCGAAGGCGCGCCGGACGTTTGGCGCATCCCGCACCGACACCAGCCGTTGCGCGCCGAATGCCATCTCCTGACGCCCGACCCGCAGCAAGGCGGTGTCCATCGTGCTGCCTGCCTTCGGCACATGCACATCGACAAACGCCTGTTGCACGTCCACCCGGTCTTCGTAAGGCGGTATGGCGACTTCCTTGCCCGGCGCCAGATGATTGCCGAGTTGCACGAATGCGCGCAGATAGTCGCCAGCATGCACGTTGGCATGGAGGAGGAGGCGATGCAACAGGTAGCCGTCCGCCGACGGGCCCGGCACGCCGAAGTTCGGCGCCGAGTAGGATTCGAAGCGCTCTCGAATCTCTCCGCCCAGGCTCAGATAGATGTCCGGTGAACCGAGCGGCCGATACTTGATCGGGTCCCAGGGGTCGCTACGGCGCGCCGGATCTCGCAGATAGCTGTAATCCTCGTCGTAGCGAAGAAAATTGTATGGGGGCGGTGACGGCTGGGCGCATCCATTGGACGACATGCCCGCGAGAACGCAGGCCAGTACCACCGGCGGCGCGGACGCTCTTATCGACATGCGTGACATTGACCACCCCTGCGATCAAGGAACCGGCAGGGCCGCCAGGCCCATGCCGGTTCCGACGCTTAGCGCGCGGAGTCCAGCGCCTCGCCCTTCTTCTGCACGTCTTGCGCCTTCGCGTAGCTTTCAATCAGCAACTGGTAGGCCGGGAAGATCTTCGTGTAGATCTCCGCCCATTGCTGCGCGTCATCGCGATGCCACGTGCGTTGCAGTTCGGAGGCCACGCCGGCGGTATCCATCGGTACCACACCGGCCTGCACCACGCGGGCCAGCGTGATTTCCTGCGCCATCTTCGAGTAGGTGCCGGAAGCATCCACTACGGCGAAAACCCGGTACCCGTCAGCCACGGCGCTGATGGACGGGAACGCCATGCACACACTCGTGATGGTGCCGGCGATGATCAGGGTTTTCTTGCCTGTCGCTTCCACGGCGGCGACGAATTCGGGGTTGTCCCATGCATTGATTTCGCCTTTGCGCGCGACGTACTTCGCGTGCGGTGCGTTCTCGTGAATCTCCGGAATCAGCGGGCCATTGGGCCCTTGTGGCACGGAAGCCGTAGTAATGACCGGCAGTTTGCACAGCGTCGCCATCTTTGCCAGGGCGGCGGCGCGCTGGCGCAGTTCCGGCATGGGCATATCGCCTACGGTCTGGAAGAGACCGCTCTGATGATCGATCAGCAGCATCGCCGAGTCGTCCGGGTCGATGACAGGTCGCTTGCCGTTGAAGTTGGCGGGTTGGGACATGATGGGTCTCCTGGGTAAGGGGCGGTGGCATCGCACCGTGGGGAAGGTCTGGCCGCTCGCGACCATTCGTCGGATGGAGAAAGCATAGGATTGGGACGCGGGACGCACTAGAGTGCTAGATTGGACGTCATAGTCCTATCTGGTGAACGATGAAGGGAGAAGGAAGTGGCGTGCAGGACCTAAATGACCTCTACTTCTATGTGCAGGCGGTTGAGCACGGCGGATTCGCGCCGGCTGGCCGCGCACTGGGAATGCCCAAGTCCCGGCTTAGCCGGCGCATCGCCGTCCTGGAGGAACGACTCGGCGTTCGGCTGATCCAGCGCTCGACGCGCCGCTTCACCATGACCGAGATTGGCCGCACCTACTACGAGCATTGCAAGGCGATGCTGATGGAGGCCGAGGCTGCACAGGAAGCCGTGGAGCTGACGCGCGCCGAGCCGCGCGGTACCGTCAGGGTGACCTGTCCGGTGGCATTGCTGCACGCGCACGTCGGCGACATGCTGGCCAGGTTCATGGCCGCGCACCCGCAGGTGATCGTGCATCTGGAAGCGACCAATCGGCGCGTGGATCCGGTCGGCGATGCTGTGGATGTTTCCATCCGCGTCAGGCCGGCGCCATTGCAAGACAGCGACCTTGTCATCCGCGTGCTGGCGGAACGCAGGCAATGTCTGGTGGCCAGTAGCGCCCTGGTAGAAGGGCAGCGCGAGCTGCCACGCGCGCCGGCTGATCTCGCCGACCTGCCAAGCCTTGCACTGGGCGCAACGCAGGCGGAATACGCCTGGACGCTGTTTGGTCCGGATGGGGCGCAGGCGGTGGTGCGACATCGCCCGCGCCTGGTGACAGGCGATATGATTGCACTGCGAGCCGCAGCACTGGCAGGTGTCGGTATCGGCCAGCTGCCGGTGATGATGGTACGTGAGCAGTTGAACGCGGGGCAGCTGGTACGGCTCCTGCCGGACTGGGCACCTCGCGCCGAACTGCTTCACGTCGTATTCCCGTCCCGGCGCGGCGTTTTGCCAGCCGTACGCGCATTGATCGAGTTTTTGGTCGAGAGATTTGCCGAAATGGACGAGGAGTAGGGGCAGGCCGCAGTAGATGTCGAGCAGGCGTCTTTGCGGCGGTCTCTTCACTCCACCGATTTGGCATGTTTCCTGCCTTGTTGAGACCATCGCCAAGCGCCCTCTCGGATCCGCAGGAAAGATGAAGATTCAGTCGGAAATTTCTGCAAGGGCGCCGCTTTCAGACAGACAAATCGCATGAAGGATGAATACCGCCGGCACCCACTGACACCCGACGACACGTTTCCGGCCGCGTCCGGTCACGCGGCGGACAACTTCGTCCGCGTGCGCGGGGCCCGTGAGCACAACCTCAAGAACGTCGATGTCGATATCCCACGCAACGCGCTGGTCGTATTTACCGGGGTCTCGGGGTCCGGCAAGTCCTCCCTGGCATTCGGTACGCTTTACGCGGAAGCGCAGCGGCGCTACTTCGAGTCGGTGGCCCCCTATGCCAGACGGCTGATCGAGCAGGTTGGCGTGCCGGAGGTGGATGCGATCGAAGGGCTGCCGCCCGCCGTCGCGCTCCAGCAGCAGCGCGGTACGCCGAATGCACGTTCCACGGTTGGAAGCGTCGCCACGCTGGGGAGTCTTGTCCGCATGCTCTATTCGCGCGCGGGCACTTATCCGTCCCGGCAGCCGATGCTGTACGCCGAGGACTTCTCGCCCAACACGGTGGAGGGCGCCTGCCCCACGTGCCATGGTCTGGGGCGCATCTATGATGTGACCGAGCAGTCGATGGTGCCCGACGATACCTTGTCGATACGCGAGCGCGCCATCGCGGCGTGGCCGCCCGCATGGCACGGGCAGAACCTGCGCGACATCCTGGTGACGCTCGGTTACGACGTGGACAAGCCGTGGCGCGAGCTGCCGAAGAAGGACCGTGACTGGATCCTGTTCACCGAAGAACAGCCCACGGTGCCGGTGTACGCAGGATTCACGCCCAAGGAGGTGCGCGCCGCGCTCAAGCGCAAGATGGAGCCGAGCTATCAGGGCACGTTCACGGGCGCCCGTCGCTATGTTCTGCAGACCTTCGCCACGACGCAGAGCGCGCTGATGAAGAAGCGCGTTTCGCAATACATGATTGGACGCGAATGCCCGGCCTGTCACGGCAAGCGGCTCAAGAAGGAAGCGCTATCGGTGACGTTTGCGGGCATGGACATCGGCACGTTCGCGAACCTTCCGCTTGCCCGCGTGGCGGAGATCATGCGGCCGATTGCGCACGGCGAGTGGGCGAGCCCCGAGGCAATCTCCGGCGCGGTGCTGAGCACGAAGGCGATGCGCGCCGCCACGGCGCGGCGCGTGGCGGCAGGGGGATCCGCACACAAGGCGGCGCCCGACGTGCGACGCACGCCCAACCTCTCCGACGAAAAGCGGCTGGCCGCGCAGCGCATCGCGGAAGAGCTGATGGAGCGGGTTTCCACGCTCATCGATCTCGGGCTCGGGTATCTGTCGCTGGACCGCAGCACGCCGACGCTGTCATCGGGCGAATTGCAACGGCTGCGGCTGGCCACGCAGCTATCTTCCCAACTGTTCGGCGTGGTCTATGTGCTCGACGAGCCCTCGGCCGGGCTGCATCCCGCCGATGGCGAAGCGCTGCTGGTGGCGTTGCGACGATTGAAGGCCGCCGGCAACTCGCTGTTCGTGGTCGAACATGACACACAGACCATGCGTCACGCGGACTGGATCGTAGACGTGGGGCCGGCCGCTGGCGAGGGCGGCGGCCACGTGCTCTACAGCGGGCCGCTCGACGGGCTTGCCGCGGTGCAGGCATCGCGTACCGCAGCGTATCTGTTTGGCGAGCAACAGGTGCCGCTGCGAGAACCCCGCGAACCCGCTGGGTGGCTCAAGCTCGTGCATGTCGCCCGCAACAATCTCCACAAGATCGATGCGGCGATACCACTGGGGTGCTTCGTGGCGGTGACGGGTGTCTCGGGATCGGGGAAGTCGAGCCTGATCAGTCAGGCCCTGCCGGAGCTGGTGAACCGGCATCTTGGCCGCGCCAACGATAGCGATGCCGACGAGGAGCGCGATCCACTGTTCGCGGTGACGGATACGCCGACAAGTGGGCGCGTGGCGGGCGACCTGGAGGCGGTGCGCCGTCTGGTGCGCGTCGACCAGAAACCCATTGGCCGCACCCCGCGATCGAACCTCGCTACCTATACCGGGCTGTTCGATCATGTCCGCAAGCTGTTTGCCGACACCCCCGCCGCGCGCAAGCGGCGCTATACGCCGGGACGCTTTTCCTTCAACGTCGCCCAAGGCCGTTGCCCCACATGTGAAGGCGAGGGCTTCGTCAGCGTGGAGCTGCTGTTCCTGCCGAGTGTGTATGCGCCGTGTACCGCCTGCCACGGCACGCGCTATCAGGCGCAGACGCTGGAAATCACCTGGCAAGGCCGGAATATTGCCGAGATCCTCGACCTGACCGTCGATGCGGCATGCGAAGTCTTTGCGGATGAGCCTTCGGTGATGCGATCGCTGAAGGCGTTGCAGGACATCGGATTGGGATACCTTCGATTGGGGCAGCCGGCCACCGAGCTGTCGGGTGGCGAGGCACAGCGGATCAAACTGGCCACCGAACTGCAGCGCGCCCAGCGCGGCGACACGCTCTACGTGCTGGACGAACCCACCAACGGACTGCATCCGGCCGATGTGGACCGCCTGCTCCTGCAACTACAGGAGCTGGTGGATGCGGGCAATACCGTGGTCGTTGTCGAGCACGACATGCGTGTCGTGGCCCAGGCGGATTGGGTGATCGACATGGGTCCGGGCGCCGGAGAGCAGGGCGGCCGCGTCGTGGCTAGCGGCCGCCCCACCGATATCACCAGCGTGGCGACGAGCCGCACTGGCGAATATCTGGCAAGGAATTGAGTTGACCCGTTCAAGGCCGCTCAACCGTCGGTCGACACTGTGACGTGTTCCCAGGCGCAGAGTTCGCTTGCTGCAGCAGACAGCTTGCTTCGCACGAGTTGGAGTGCGTCGCTACCAAGCAGAAGATGCGCGGGCGGCTGATCTGCATCGATCACGGCGAGCATCGCACGCGCTGCCTTTGCGGGATCTCCCAACTGCTTTCCGCTCTTCTCGATACGTGCCTCGCGAACCGGTTCGAAGATAGCGTCGTAGTCGGGGATTGAGCGTGGCGTGCGGGTCATCGATCGACCCGCCCAGTCGGTGCGAAATGAGCCCGGCGCGACAGCGGTAACCGCAATACCGAAGGGCTGCAGTTCCTTGGCAAGCGCGTCCGAGATGCCTTCCAGAGCAAACTTGCTCCCACAGTAGTAAGCAATACCGGGCATCGTGATGTAGCCGCCCATAGACGTAATGTTAAGAACATGACCGCGCCGGCGTTCACGCATGAAAGGCAGCACGGCCTTCATCATGGCGACTGCGCCGAACACGTTCACGTCGAACTGTCGGCGCATTTCGGACAAAGGCGACTCTTCCAGAATGCCCTCATGCCCGTAGCCCGCGTTGTTGACGAGGACATCGATGGGGCCGACGTTCGATTCGATCTCCGCAACGACGCCGTCGATGGCGTCGAATTCGGTCACGTCGAGTATGCGGGCGAAAGCCCTGTCGATGGATAGCGCTTCGAAGTCTTGCTTCGCTTGCGCGCTTCTCACCGTGCCGACCACGCGGTGGCCGGCCGCTAGCGCCTCTTGAGCGAGCGCACGACCAAAGCCGCTGCTGACGCCGGTAATGAGCAAGCGTTTGCTGGATGCCATTTGAGCTTCTCCGTTCGGTAGACTGGAGAGCGCATGTTATTCTGCAGAAATCAGTGATATAAGCGCCAATCTCCTGTTTTTCTTGCCTAAAACTATGTATTCGAAGAGTGATACGGGTAATCATCCGTCTTCGTCAGACGGCGGGCAACGACGATTGGTCGATCTGCTCGGCGCATTGGCGCACAACGAGGGATACAACCTCACTGCGCTCCCCGGGGTCCGAATACTGCGCTCCGATCGCGCCTTGTCGCGTACTCCGGTTCTTTACGATCCGGGAATTGTCATCGTTTGCCAGGGCCGCAAGCGTGGTTACTTCGGTGACAAGCGCTATGTCTACGACGCGCAGCACTACCTCGCCGTCTCAGTTCCCGTTCCATTCGATATGGAGACGGACGCGACGCCGGCGCATCCCCTTCTCGCGATGTATTTGCACCTGGATTTTGCGGTCGCCGCCGAGTTGATGCTGCAAATCGACCGGCAGTCGGTGGCCGAGCGCGCGCAGCCACCGCAGGCCATGATGTCAAGTCCAATGGATGCGGACATGCGCGCATCGGTATTGCGCTTCCTGGAGGCGATGAACCGACCGCTCGAGGCAGCCGTGTTGGGTCCCGGTCTGCTGCGAGAACTGTATTTCCGGGTACTCACCGGGGAGCAGGGAAGCGCCATGCGAGAGGCGCTTGCGATGAAAGGTCAGTATGGAAAGATTGGCCGGGCGCTGCGCCGCATTCACGCCGATTACGCGGAACCGCTCGACCTGTCGCAACTCGCACTGGAAGCCGGCATGAGTATTCCTACCTTCCACAGCCATTTCAAGGAGATCACGCAGACGTCACCCATGCAGTATCTAAAGTCGACGCGCCTGCATCAGGCTCGCCTGCTAATGGTGCGTCAAGATCTGACCGCAGAAGCGGCTGGCCGTGCCGTGGGCTACACAAGTCCATCACAATTCAGCAGAGAATTTAGAAGACTTTTTGGCTTGACCCCGGCGGCGGAGGCGAAGCGAATGCGAGATGGGTTTGCGGTCCCCCCGGTGTTCCATGACGCTGAGTACGTCTCCTCGCACTGATGGCGCTTGCTGTCCGGATAGACTTAGCATCTTTCGATTTCACGGCGGGGCCTGACCCCTTGCGAGCAACAATCACCTATGCCTTACGATCTGACCAACCGGCTGGTACTGGGGCTCGCGTCGAGTGCGCTGTTCGATCTCGACGAGTCCGACAAGATTTTCCGCGGCGACGGCGAGGAAGCCTACCGCGACTACCAACGCAAGCACCAGCACGTGCCGTTGCGCCCGGGCGTGGCATTTCCCTTCATTCGACGACTGCTATCGCTCAACGAACTGCGTCCGGGTGATCCGCTGGTGGAGGTGATCCTGCTCTCCAGGAATGATCCCGACACCGGCATGCGGGTGATGGAGTCGATCAAGGCTCATGGGCTGGATATCAGTCGTGCCCTGTTTCTGCAGGGCGGCGCGCCGCAGCGCTATATCGAAGCCCTGAACATCAGCCTGTTCCTTTCCGCAAATCAGACCGATGTCCGCCAGGCGATCCTGGCTGGGCATGCGGCCGGCCAGGTTCTGGCTGGCACCTTGCCCGCCGATACGGAGTCTGACGAGCTACGGCTGGCCTTCGACTTTGACGGGGTGATTGCCGACGATGCGGCCGAGGCCGTTTTCCACAACGGCCAGCTCGACGCATTCCTTCAGCACGAGCAGAAACACATCGACATCCCCCACAATCCGGGACCCCTGGCGCCGTTCCTGAAGAAACTGGCGGTGATCCAGGCGCTCGAGAGCGAGCGCGTGCAGCGGGACCCGCAGTACAAGCAGAAGTTGAGCGTGGCGATCGTCACCGCGCGCAACGCGCCGGCGCATGAACGCGTGGTCAACACCATGCGCCACTGGGGCATCTCGGTCAACGAGGCGTTCTTTCTGGGCGGGGTGGAGAAGCGGCTCGTCCTGGAAGTGCTCCAGCCGCACATTTTTTTCGACGACCAGCGCCTGCATCTGGAACCGGCCGCCGGGACCCTGCCATGCGTCCATATCCCGTTCGGGATCCGAAACGCCGAGCAGCTTTCCCCGGAGGCCGTGGATGGCGGGGCGATGCCAGCTTAATTCGCCTTACATGGCAGTGATGTTTTTCGCCTTGACGATGGCGCTCCAGCGGTCGTAGTCCTTGTTCAGGCGTGCCTGCATCTGCTTGCCGTCCTGGAACGAGGCGATGGCGCCGGCACTTACCAGCTTCTGCTGCAGTTCCTTGTCGCTGGTGACGATGTCGCGGGTCTCGCGGGCAATGCGGTCCACAATGGCCTGCGGCGTCTCCAGCGGCGCGATCAGGCCGCCCCAGGAGTCGAAGTCGAAGCCCGGGAAGCCCTGTTCGGACACCGTCTTCACGCCGGTCAGCAGTACCTTGGCATTGGGCGAACTCAGGGCGATCGCCTTGAGCTTGCCGGCGCGGATGTGGGGCAGGGCGGCCACTACGTCGGCGAACATGATGCCCACCTGTCCGCCCAGCAGGTCCGCAACGGCCGGCGCACTGCCGCGGTACGGCACGTGCTGCATGTCGAAGCCGCCCAGGTCCTTGAGCTGCTCCATGGCCAGGTGCCCGAAGCTGCCGGTGCCCGAGCTGGTGTAGTTCAGCGGCGTCTTGCTGGCCTTGGCGAAGCGGATCAGGTCCGGCAGGGTCTCCACGCCGGGCACCACGGCGGGATTGATGACGATGGCCATCGGCAGCACATAGACCGTGGCCACGGACAGGAAGTCCTTCTTCACGTCATAGGCGTTGTTCTTGTACATCAGCGGTGCCAGCAGGGCCGGCATGCCGAACATCGACAGGCTGTAGCCATCGGCCGGGCTCTTGATAAAGCTGGCCGTGCCGATGGAACCCGACGCACCCGGCTTGTTCTCGATGATGACCTGCTGCCCGAGCCGCTCCGACAGCTTCTGGGCCACGATCCGGGCGGCGGTGTCCGTGGGGCCGCCCGCCGGGAACGCGACGGTCATCTTGATGAACTTCTCCGGCCAGCCGGTCTTGGCGAGCACGGCGGGCATCATCGATGCCAGGGAGGCCGCGGCGCCGGCCTTGAGGATCTGGCGGCGGCTGAGTCGCAGCTTGGTCATGGGTTTTGTCTCCAGTTTTGAATCGAAATATCGGGATCAGATCACGCCTCGGGATCGCAGGCCCGCGATAGCGTTGTCGTCGAGTTGTAGCACTTCCTTGAAGATTTCCGTGGTGTGCTCGCCCATATGGGGCGGCGGGCGCCGCACGGGCAGGCGTTGGCCATCCATCGCATAGGGCGGGGCCAGCACGGCCTGCGCGCCGGCCTCGGTGTCGTGGAAATGGTGCAGCAGCCCCGCGTCGGCGGTGCGTTGGGACTGTAGCGCGTCGAGCATGCCCAGCACCTCGCCGCACGGAATCTGCGCGGCGGTCAGCCGTTGCAGCAATTCGGCCCGGGTGAAGCGCCGCAGGGTCTCGCGCAGTGCGGCCAGTAGGGTGTCGCGATGGGCCGAGCGCGTCGTGTTCGTCGCAAATCGCGGATCTTCCGCCCATTCGGGACGACCGATGACTTCGCGGCAGAATCGCTGGAACTGGCCGTTGTTACCCACGGTGATCACGAGCGGGCCGTCGGCGGCCTCGAAGACGCCGTAAGGAACGATGGACGGATGGGCGTTGCCGAACTTCGGCGGATCGCCGGCCTTGAGCAGCGCTTCCATGCCGTAGTACGACGTGATCATCAGCCCGCAGTCATAGAGGGCCATCTGCACATGGCGTCCGCGTCCGGTGGCGTGGCGCGCGAACAGCGCCGCCAGGATCGCCTGCCCGGCGTACATGCCGGTGAACATGTCCACGGCCGCGACGCCAAACTTCAGCGGACCTTGCCCGGCCTCGCCGTTGGTGGCCATTACGCCGGCTTCGCCCTGCACCACGAGGTCGTAGCCGGGACGCTCGGCCTCCGGCGTGAAGCGCGCGTAGCCGGAGATCGAGCAATAGACGAGGCCCGGATTGTCCGCGCTGAGCTGTTCGTAGCCAAGGCCCAGCTTTTCGGCGCCACCGACCTTGAAGTTCTGGATCACCACGTCGCTGCGCGCGGCCAGCTGGCGCGCCAGCTGCACGCCCTCTTCGCTCTGCAAGTCCAGGGTGACCGAGCGCTTGTTGCGGTTGGCGCTATTGAAATAGGAGGTATTGCGCGTGCCGATCCGCACGCCCCAGTCTCGGGTGTCGTCGCCGCGCGCGGGGTGCTCGACCTTGATGACATCGGCGCCGAGGTCTGCCAGCGCCATCGCACACATCGGCCCGGCCAGTACGCGCGAGAGGTCAAGGATGCGCACGCCTGCCAACGGCAACGGCGCGGCCTGATTCTGTAATTCCATTGTCTGTGTCTCCTGTCAGCGCATTGTCTATATGTTCCGTATGCTTGACAATTGCTACCAATCCGCAACGCATATGACTACGGAAAGTTGACAATGGACCTGAACGGGCTGTCCCTGCTCGTGGACATCATCGAGGCCGGCAATCTCAGCCGCGCCGCGGCGCAACTCGGCATGAGCCGCGCCAACGTCAGCAAGCGCCTCAACCACTTCGAGCGGCAGATTGGCGCGGAATTGCTGCGACGCAGCACGCGGCAGCTGGAACCGACGGAACTCGGCTGGCAGTTGTATGAGCATGCCCGGGCCATCCGCCACGAAGTGATGGCGGCGCAGGAGTCGGTCCAGAGTCTGGGGAAGCGGTTGAGCGGCACGGTCCGGCTCAGCGTGCCGAGCGGCTTCGGCCAGCACACCATGTCCGCGTGGTTCATCGCGTTCATGAACCTGTATCCGGCCATCACGCTGAACGTGGTGTTCGACAACGACATCGACGACCTGATCAAGGGCGCGGTGGACTTCTCCGTCCGCGTGATGGGCGACGCGCCCACCAACGCCGTGGCCTGCAGCCTGGGCGACGTCGAATATGTGGCCTGCGCGACGCCGGATCTGGTGCGCACCTACGGCATGCCGCAGACCCTCGAGCAATTCAAGGACCTGCCGCTGATCACCTCGGAGCTGACGGGCCAGAAGCTGCACGCGGCGGGGAGGCCGGGCCCGGCAAGCCGGCAGCTCGACATTCGGCCCAGGCTGATGTCGGCGAACTTCTTCTTCCTGCGCGATGCCATCCTCCAGGGGCTGGGGGTGGGACTGGTGCCGCACTACATGGTGGATCAGGACCTCGCCACGGGGGCGCTGCTGCGCCTGCCGCTGCCGCCGGAGGATTTATCTTTCCTCCGGACCACCATGTACCTGCTCTACATGCCGGCGCGCTACCAGACGCGCGCCGTGGCCACGCTGATCGCGTTCCTGCAGGAACGCGCGGCAGGGCGCGGCGCCTAGATCACACCGTGTTCGTAGGCGTAGCGGATCAGGTCGGTGTTCTTCTTGACCCCGAGCTTGTCCATGGCCGTGGATTTCTGCGATGAGACGGTGCTGATCGACCGCCCGACCCGGGTGGCGATCTCCTGTAACTGCAAGCCCTGGACGTAGAGGCGCACCACTTCCGTCTCGCGCAGGGTCAGGTCGTGGACTGCCTTCTTCATGGCGCCGGAGGCGTTCAGCAGCGTGCGGATGGTCGAGGAATAGAAGCACTCGTCCGTGGTGGTCACGTGCACGCAGGCCTGGACCACCTCGTCGAGTTCATCCTGCTTGCTGACGAACGCGCGCACGCCGAGGTGCATGGCACGGGCCACGATGCCCGGGTTCATCTGGCCGCTGATCACCACGATGCGGGCGTCGGGATGGCGCGCGATGAGCTGCCGCAGCAGGTTGAAGCCGTCGACACTGCGGTCTGCCTGCCCCATGGCGAAGTCTGTCACGATGATGTCGAGTTCGGCATCGGCCAGCGCATGGATCAACGCGCCGCCGTTTGCGCATGCGCAGATCACCTCGAACCCAGGCGTGGCGGCGAGGCAGTCATGCAATGCCTTGAGGATGAGAGGGTGGTCGTCTGCGACGGCGATGCGATTGGCCATCAAGGTCATAACGTTGTCTCCGAACAGGTCATGCTGGCGTGGTCAAGGCCCCGCCGGCGCGTGGCGGCCGGCGGGTGAGGGGGAGAGCTATCGGGGACGATTGGCGCGCAGGCTGGCCTGCTGCGCCGCGAGGGCCGTGCGCAATGCCTGGTACTCGGGCAGGAGGCGGACCATCTGCATGACGAACTGTTCGCAGCGCTGCGAGGGCACCGGGGAGGCCGCCGTGCACAGCACCGCGGCCGGATGCGCCAGCGCCGGATGGACGGCCAGCCAGCGCGGCGTGGCCGCATAGCCGCGCAGGCGCAGCAGCATCAGCAGTTCCACCGGCACGGCCTGTTCGATGGGCTGGTCGAAGTCCGCGAGTGCCGTGGGCGAATGGCCGTGGCTTTGCGCGAGATGGCGGTCGGCCAGTTGTAGCGCCAGTTCCACGAACGCGGTTTCGTTGTCGCGCCAGTGCAAGGCCATATCGGCAAGCGGCGATTCCGTGGGGCGGAACGCGGCCCCGGGCACCTCGACATCGAGCGCCTGCCCGGCCACCCGGATGATCATGCCGGTGACGCCGCTCAGCGTGGGCTGGTAGAGATTGTCGAGTTCGGAGTGCTCGCCAAACCATTCCCGCAGCGCGAACGCCGCCAGATCGCGCCAGTCGAGCGCAAGCAGCATCGCCACCTGGAGCGCCAGATCGGACAGATCGGTCTTGTTATAGTGGGTGCCGTACCAGTGCTTGCGGTGCACGACCATGGCGTGCGAGCCGGCCAGGCTTTCGAGCACGCCGGACCGCAGGCTGGCCGTATTCGGCGCGGGCGCACCGCGCGCGGTGGCATTGATGGCCTGCCATTGGCGAACCCGGCCCAGTCGGTACATCGCCCGCGCCACGCGCGATAGCGATACGGTGGCCGGTGCTTCGAAGAACTCGGCCATGGTCTTGCAGTACCGATTCCTGAGCAGGGCAGCCTCCATCTCGGCGGGATGGGTGCCGAGGTGGCTCGGATGGTCTGTCTCAACCTCCAGCGGAATATTTGTTTGCATATGCGATCTGTGTGAACACCGTTGGCCTACGTTAGCCGCTTAGCCGTGATGTCACCATCGCTGTTTCCTGAAAATGCAATCTCTCTGCTGTCAGGCCACCCCCTTCGTCGACATCGATTTGAATAATCTGCGAGTCGCTGGACCTACCAGTGATAGGAGAAGCCCACCGCGCCGCCATGCGTGCTGCCGTGGGTGCCGAGTTCGCCGTCGTAGCGAATGGACAATCGGCTACGCGGCGTGGGACTGACGCTCATGCCCAGCCGCAGTTGAGCGGCATTGCGGTTCTGGCCGCTGCCGTGCACCGTGAAGTCGGTGGCGGGGGCGCCGGCGTAGCGCGCGTTGATGGCCAGCGTGTTCGTGCCGAAGGTGTGGACCCAGGCCGCCGCGGCGTCGATACGCCACGCGCCGCCCGGTCCGTCGAACAGATGGCGCCACTCGGTGCCGAGCAGCGACCGGACCGAATGCGTCGTGCGCGAAGGCAGCACAAGGTTGACGCTGTCCGCCCCGGATTCCACCGTGCCGGACAACTTCACAGACTGCAACTCCGCGCCGGCAAACGGTGACAGCACGCCGGGCAGGGCCAGCGGCAGGTCCACGCCGGTGCGCAGGGCGGTGAAGAACTGATTGCCGTGCGCGCCGCCCGTGGCCGTACGGGGCACCTCGGTGAACGTGATGTCGCGACGCATATCGTCGATATTGCGCGCGTAGCCCAGTGCCTGCCGGAACCAGAAACGGCCTGCTGTGTAGCGGCCATAGAGCACGGCCTGATAGCTGTCGAACTGGCCGTGCACCGGCAGGCCGTGGGTGAAGGTATTGCCGTGGAGGTAGCCGAATGCCATCCCGCCGGTGAACGCCGGCGTCCATTGATAGTCGACCCCGGCCATGACGCCCGCCAGGTTGATGTCCTGCGACAGCCACGTGTCATACCCGCCGATGCGGCCGGTGTTGCCCAGCACTGTGGCCCATGCGCAGAAGCGCGCCGCCGGTGCCGCGCCGGTGCAGGTGTTGTCCGCAAGCCGGGTGTCGATGGCGTTCATGCCCGCCCGCGCCGCCGCGTAGTGGGCGTTCGGCAGCGCGGCGTAGGCTTCCGCGCTCAACTGGTTGATCGCCGCGTAGGCTCCTGCACCTTCCTGATTGAACAGTTCGACCGCCACCGACAGGAAGTCCCGGCTCGGCGCGTTGTTGGTGCCTGCGGCGAAGGCGTCGCGGTCCAGGGCAGTTTCCACGGCGATCTCGTTCGGTGTACCGCCGGCCAGGGCGAAGCCGCGTGCGACCACGAGGTAGGCATTCCCGGCATCGTAGGCCAGGGACGGCGTGGCGAACGGATTGAGCGTGGTCACGCCCGCGAACGTGCCGGTCAGCCCGCCCGAGGCCGACAGGATGCGGTACGTATCGGCAGGACGCAGCGACAGCGCGCGCAGACGGGCCTGCACCATGCCGCCGGCCAGCGCGGCGGGGCCGGTGACGTCGATCAGGTCGTTGCTGGTGGGCGAGACATCGACCTGATACACGGCGCCGGCCGCCTGGCTGTAGCTGCCCACGACAGACAGCGTGCCGACCGACAGCGGCGCCCTCGGCGTAGTCGGCAAGACGGTGTTCCCGGGCGCGACGATGCCCTGCACGCTGACGGCGCCCTGTACCGTGCCCGTGCCGGCCAGCGCCGCGCCGGGCGACACCGCCACGGCCGGGCTGGCGAGCGTGCCGTTCACGCGCAGGGTGCCGGTCTCGACCGTGGCCGATGTCCCGATCTCCGCGGTGCCGTCGAGCAACCAGTCCGTGCCGCGCATATAAAAATTGGGGAAGCTATAGGCGCGGCCGGGCAGGCTGCCGCTGCCCTGCAGAATCAGGGCGTTGCCGGCGCCGTTGCCACCGTCGAGGTCGCCCGATAAGGCGCTGCCGGTATCGAGCGTCAACGTGCTATTTGCCCCGGTGAACTGCACGGCGACGCCGCTGCCGCTCAGCGTGCCCGCGTTGACGATGGCGACGTTGGCGCCCGCCACGATGGCCGGCCCCTGGCTGCCGGCAATCGTCGCCCCCGGCTGGTTGACCACGCTGGCGGGACCATCCGCGCCACCGATCCGGATGGCCGGGACGCCCGCGCCGCTGGCCGTGATCGTGCCGGCATTGACGATCTGGCTCCCGCCGTTGAGGGTGATGGCGCTGGTTGTCGGCGACTGGAGCACTCCGCCCCGCGCCACTTCTATATAGAGGCCGGTGACGCCGGGCTGGGCGGTCAGGCTGCCGGTGAGCTGCCCGGCCACCACGAAGCCGCCGCCGCCGACCTGCCACGCCTGCTCGTCGAGGTTCGCGCCCGTCAGTGTCCAGATGCTGGTGCCCTGTTTCTGGAGGACGCCGAAGTTCCGATACTGCGCGGCGGGGCCGAGCGCGGAGAGGTCGAAGCTGCCAGCGTCGGCGCCGCCGAGCACCAGCATGTTGCCGGCGCTGCCCGCCGCGCCACCGTCCACGACGCCGGTGATCCGCGAGGTGCCGCTGATCTCGAGCCGGTCGTCCGCCGGGCCGAAGGCGATGGCCACGCCGCTGCGCCCGTTGATCGTGCCGCTGTTGACGATGGAGGCCGGCGCGCTGGGGCCCGAGTGCAGGTCGATGGCTGCGCCCTCGTCCGACGCAATCAAGCCGGCGTTGTCGAGGGTGAGGGCAGGCGTGGCCAGGATGCCGTGCGCATGCCCGACGATGCGGCCCGTCGCCAGATTGACCACGGTGCCGCTCTCGGCGAAATGGATGGCGGCCTGCGTGCTGGAGTAGTCGAACACATCGCCGGCGATGTCGCCGGCATTGATCACGATGCTGCCGGACTGCCCGAGGTAGATGCCGTCGAGCTTGCCGGCGATCACCGCGCCGGCGTGGTTCACCACGGTGCCGCCAGCGAACATCGCCACCGCGGTGGTGCCGGGGCTCGCCAGCACGCCGAAGTTGGTCAAGGTGCCCAGGGGGAGGTGCACCGCGTTGTAGCCGCCATAGACGGTGCCGTTGTTGGTCAGTGCCCAGCCGGAGCTGCCCGATGCGTCGATGGCAACGGCGCCGTTCCCACGCGTGTCGATGATCGCGCCGGGTACCACGACGAACGGGTTGTCGGCGCGGCTCAGTTTGTAGCCCACCTCCGAACTCGTCAGGTCAGTCGCATGAAGGGGCCGGAAGGCGGTGGCGAACAACAGGAGTACAGCGATGCGAACTCGGGACGGAACGGGCATCGGCAATTTCCCATGGATCGGAAACTGAATCCAATATGTTTGATAATGGGTGATATTGGATTATCAGAGGATTATCGGGTGGATTTGAAGGGCAGTGTATGTGATGCGAAGGGGTTGGGAAAGTGGATTAATGTCAGGGCGGGGGATTTATTTTCCTGCGGAGTCTGATATTTATTTTCCCGATCGACATAACGCAATCTCGCGATTGTCATTTATTATCCATGTGCCGGTCGACCATGCAAGAAATACAGAGCCAGCAGGCTTGACAGCGAAAGGGGCTGCTCACTCCCAGCGCAATGCCGGATTACCCGGGGAGCGCTCCCAACATATATGTAACAGCGCTGGAATTCTGGGTGGCTCGCCCTAGGGTATTAGGATGGGCACTGCCCTTCTCATTTTGCATCCTTAGCCACAGGGGATTACGAATGGCCATCCAGTCACTCGCATCTCATAGCACGGCGCAATTACGAAGAATGATTGGCCACTTGCAGACGGAACTGGACGCCCTGGAGCGTCTGTCTTCACTGGATACCGAGGTGCAGGCGCGCCTTGGCTACGCCTGCACGCGGCTGCGGGAGGGGCTCGAAGCGGTGGAGGACGCACAGCGCTCGCTGCGATCGCTGCAGGAAGTGCGGCCTTCGGCACTGCGCAATGCCCGTCCGTCGCGCAAGGCCTGACGGACGGGTGGACGGGCATATGGCGACGAATCAGGCCATCGCCGGCATCCCCGCCAGGAGTTTGTCCAGCGTGATCGGGTAGTCGCGCACCCGCACGCCGGTGGCGTGGTAGATGGCATTGGCCACCGCCGCGCCCACCCCGCAAATGCCGAGTTCTCCCACGCCCTTCGCTTTCATCGGCGAGGAAATGGGATCCACCTCGTCCAGGAAAATCACGTCCTGGTGGGGAATATCGGCGTGCACGGGCACCTCGTAGCCGGCGAGGTCGTGATTGACGAAAAAGCCCACGCGCTTGTCGATGGCAAGTTCCTCCATCAAGGCGGCGCCCACGCCCATCGTCATGGCGCCGATCACCTGGCTGCGTGCCGACTTCGGATTCAGGATCCGCCCCGCCGCGCAGACGGCCAGCATGCGGCGCACGCGGATCTCGGCGGTTGCCATGTCCACGCCCACCTCGACGAAATGCGCGCCGAAGGTCGATTGCTGGTACTTCTTGTCGAGATCGCCGAATTCCAGGGTGTCCTCAGCGGTCACGCCGTCCCCCACCGCCTGTGCCAGCGGCACGCTGCGGCCCCCGGCGCGAATCTGGCCACCCTCGAACACCGCGTCCGTGCCGCTCAGGCCGGCACGCTCGGCCAGCAGTTGGCGCAGCTTCACGCAGGCGGCATAGACGCCTGACGTCGAACTGTTGGCGCCCCACTGCCCGCCGGACCCCGCCGACACCGGGAACGACGAATCGCCCAGCCGCACCACCACCTGTTCGATCGGCACGCCCAGCATCTCGGCCGCCGTCTGGGCGATGACCGTATAGCTGCCCGTGCCGATATCGGTCATATCGGTCTCCACGATGACCCGGCCGCCCTTGTCCACCCCCACGCGCGCGCCGGACTTCATGACGAGGTTGTTCCGGAAGGCCGACGCCACGCCCATGCCGACCAGCCATTGCCCCGCCTTGGTCGCACCGGGTTTGGGATTGCGCGTCTGCCAGCCGAAGCGCTCGGCGCCCAGCCGCAGGCATTGGACGAACTGCCGCTGCGAGAACGGCCGCGCCGGCTTCTCCGGATCGACCTGCGTGTCGTTGAGGATGCGGAACTGCACGGGGTCGATGCCGGCCTTCTCGGCGATCTCGTCGATGGCGATCTCCAGCGCCATCATGCCCGGCGCCTCGCCCGGCGCGCGCATGGCGTTGCCTTCGGGCAGGTCCAGCGTGGCCAGTCGCAGCGCGGTCATCCGGTTGGCGCCGGCGTAGAGCAGGCGCGTCTGCTGCACGGCGGTCTCGGGCCCGCCGCCGGGCAGGTCGCCCGACCAGCTTTCATGGGCGATGGCCGTGATCTTGCCGTCCCGCGTGGTGCCGATGCGGATGCGCTGGATCGTCGCTGGCCGGTGCGTGGTGTTGTTGAACATCAGGGGCCGCGTCAGCGCCACCTTCACGGGCCGCTTGGCCGCGCGCGCGCCCAGCGCCGCGAGCAGCGCCTCGGCCCGCACGAACAGCTTGCCGCCGAAGCCACCGCCGATATAGGGCGAGATCACGCGCACGTTCTCCTTGGGGATGCCGAGCGTGGCCGCCAGGTCTTCGCGGCCCCAGGCGATCATCTGGTTGGCCGTCCACAACGTGAGCTTGTCGCCGTTCCAGGCGGCGATGGAGGCGTGCGGCTCCATCATCGCGTGCGACTGGTCGGGCGTGGTGTAGGTGGCGTCCAGCTGCACCGGCGCTGCCGCAAAGCTGCCGGCGAAGTCGCCGACGGCCGTCTCCGGCTTGCCCGAAAAGTCATCGCCCTTCGGCGCGACGGCCGTATCGCGCGCGGCGGCCAGGTCGAACGCGCCTTTCTCGGCGGTATAGCGCACGCGGATCATCTGCGCCGCCGCGCGGGCCTGCTCGAAGGTCTCCGCTACCACCAGCGCCACGGCCTGGTGATAGTGCTGGATCTCCGGGCCGCCGAGCAGCTTCGCGGTATTGCGCTGGCCCTTGCCGAGCTTGCCGGCATTCGCGGCTGTGACGATGGCCAGCACGCCGGGCGCGCGACGCGCGGTGGCGGTGTCCATCGACACGATGCGGCCGCGTCCGATGCCGGCGCCCAGCACATAGCCATAGGCCTGGTTGCGCGCCACGTCGTGCCGCTCGTAGGCGTAGGGCGCCGTGCCGGTGGCCTTGTGGGGACCGTCGATACGGTCCGTGGGTTTGCCGACCACGCGAAGCTGGTCGATCGGATTGGTGGTGGCGGGGGTGTCGAATTTCATCGTCCGTCTCCTCCGGTCAGGTGCGGGCCTGCGCCAGCACGGCGGCGAGGGTGCGCTGGAACAGCGGCACCTTGAAGGCGTTGTCGTGGGTGGGCCGGGCGTCCGCGAACAGGCGCTGGGTCACGGCCTGGGCGCCGCGCGGCAACTCGGTCTCGGCGGCTTCCAGGCGCCACGGCCGGTGCGCCACGCCGCCCACGGCCACGCGGCCGGTGCCGTCGCGCTGCACGATGGCGGCCACGGACACCAGCGCGAACGCGTACGAGGCCCGGTCGCGCACCTTCCGGTACAACTGCGCGCCGCCGATGGGCGGGGGCAGCGTCACGGCGGTGATCAGCTCGCCCGGCTCCAGCGCGGTCTCGATATGCGGCGTGTTGCCCGGCAGCTTGTGGAAATCGAGGATCGGGATGACGCGCACGGCGCCCTTCGGGTTGACAGTCTCCACCGAGGCGTCGAGCACGCGCATCGCCACGGCCATGTCGCTCGGATGCGTGGCGATGCACGCATTGCTGGCGCCGATGACCGCATGCTGCCGCGTCACGCCGCCGATGGCCGCGCAGCCGCTGCCCGGCACGCGCTTGTTGCAGGGCTGGTCGGTATCGTAGAAATAGGGGCAGCGCGTGCGTTGCAGCAGGTTGCCCGCCGTGGTGGCGCGGTTGCGCAGCTGCCCGGAGGCGCCGGCCAGCAGCGCGCGCGCCAGCACGCCGTAGTCGCGCCGCACGCGCGGGTCGGCGGCGAGGTCGGTGTTGCGGACCAGCGCGCCGATGCGCAGCCCGCCCTGGGAGGTGGCCTCGATCTTGTCCAGCGCCAGGCCGTTCACGTCGATCAGGTGCAGCGGGGTCTCGATGCCGAGTTTCATCAGATCGAGCAGATTGGTGCCGCCCGCGATGAAGCGGCTGCCCGGGATGCGCGTGGCGGACGCGGCGGCCTGCGCCGGCGACTGGGCGCGTTCGTAGGTAAAGGGGATCATGCTTTTCTCCCGGCGACGTCGCCGATGGCGTCGAGGATGTTGGAATAGGCGCCGCAGCGGCAGATGTTGCCGCTCATCCGCTCGCGGATCTCCTCGGCGCTCAGGGGCGGGCGCGCGTTGAGGTCCGCGCTGACGTGGCTCGGGATGCCGGCCTGGATCTCGTCGAGCACGGCCACGGCGGAACAGATCTGGCCGGGCGTGCAGTAGCCGCACTGGTAGCCGTCATGCTTCACGAAGGCCACCTGCATCGGATGCATGCGCTCGGGCGTGCCCAGACCCTCGATCGTCGTGATCTTGGCCTCGTGGTGCATCACGGCGAGCGTCAGGCAGGAGTTCAGCCGGCGCCCATCGACGATGACCGTGCACGCGCCGCACTGGCCGTGGTCGCAGCCTTTCTTGGTGCCGGTCAGGTGCAGGTGTTCGCGCAGGGCGTCCAGCAGCGTGGTGCGGGTGTCGAGGTCGAGGTCGCGCCGCTGGCCGTTGACGATCAGCGACACCTTGTGGGAGATGGGCGGGCGCGTGGTGGCGGGGGAGGGCGCGGCGGCGGGCTGGCCGGTGGCGGCGCCCGGCACGGCGGCGGCGGTCACCGTGACCGCGCTCGCCTTGAGCAGTTCGCGCCGCGATAGCTTGAGAGGCTGATGGTCGCGGAAGTCTTCCATGGGGTGGGGTCCTTGTTATCGTCCGTGGGCGGGGACGCCAGAAATTGCAATGTGGCGACGGTTGCGCGCAGTTATTACACGGCGCGGGCCGGCCGAGCGGGGCGGCTGCCAGTGCGGGCAGAGCGGCGCACAAAACATGCCCGAGCCCGCCCGCGCCCGCCTGCGCCCTCGCCCGGCCTGCCCGCCGGCATTCGACGTTTCACGTCGCCATGAAGCATCGGCGGCACGGCGTGACGCACACTGCATCCATTCGCCACGGAGCCGTCCCCATGTACGTTGCCGATCCGATTGCCGCCGTCACCGATCCCGACCCCTATCCGTACTACCGGCACCTGGCCGCCACGCGGCCGTTCCACCACGATGCCGGGCTGGGCCTGTGGGTGGCCGCCAGCGCCGACGCGGCCGCCGAGGTCCTCGCCCATCCCGACTGCCGGGTCCGCCCGGTGGCCCAGCCGGTGCCGCCCGCGCTGGCCGGCACCCCGGCGGGCGCCCTGTTCGGCCGGCTGGTGCGCATGACCGACGGCGCGCCCCATGCGGCGCTCAAGGCCGTGGTCATGCGGGCGATGGCCGGCATCGACCTTCCGGATGCCCGCACCCGCGCCCGCGCGCTGGCCGCCCACCTGCCGCGCGCGGAGGCGGACGACGCCCACGAGGCCAATCGCTGGATGTTCACGCTGCCCGTGCTCTGCGTGGCGGACCTGCTCGGGCTGCCGCTGGAGCGGGACGAAGCCGGCCATGTGTCCACGCGGGTGGCGGGCTTCGTGGCGACGTTCGCCGCGGCCATGTCACCGCTCGCCCGGCCTGCCGATGTGGAGGCGGGCGCCGTGGCCGCGCAATGGCTGACGCGCTGGGCGGGGGAGCATGCCGCCCCCGGCGGCTTGCTCGCGGCGATGTCGCAGGCCGCTATCGACACCGCTATCGACGCCGATATCGACCCCGCCACGCTGCTGGCCAACGCCATCGGCCTGATGATCCAGGCGTGCGAGGCCACGGCCGGGCTGGTTGGGAATACGCTGGTGCGGCTGGGGCGGTTGGGCGAAGCATCGGGCGATCTGGACGAACTTGTCGCGGACGTCGCCCGTACCGATCCGCCGGTGCAGAACACGCGCCGCTTCCCGGCGGCGGACGCCACGCTCTGCGGCGAATCCCTGAAGGCTGGCGATGCCGTGCTGGTGCTGCTGGCCGCCGCATCGCACGACCCGGCGGGGGCGCGCCCCGACCGCCCCTGGACCTTCGGCACCGGCCGCCACGGCTGCCCCGGCGACGCGCTGGCGCGTCTTCTAGCAGCAACCACCGTCGACAGCCTGCTCCAGCGCGATGTCGACCCGCGCCGCCTGCTGGCCGGCTTGCGCTATCGTCCGTCCGTGAACGCCCGCATTCCGCTGTTCACACCATCCCACTAATAAATAGAGGAGCCCCCATGATTGCCGTGATTTTCGAAGTCGAACCCGCGCCGGGCCGCCAGGACGCCTATCTCGACATCGCCGCCCACCTGAAGCCGACGCTTGAGGCCATCGATGGCTTTATCTCGGTGGAGCGCTTCCAGAGCCTGACCACGCCGGGCAAGCTGCTGTCCCTCTCGTTCTTCCGCGACGAAGCGGCGGTCATGGCATGGCGCAACACGCTAGACCACCGCCAGGCGCAGGCGGCCGGGCGCGGCGGCGTGTTCGCCAACTACCGGCTGCGCGTGGCCCAGGTGCTGCGCGACTACGGCCTGAACGAGCGCGACGAGGCGCCGGCGGACAGCCGGGCGGTCCACGCCGAGGTGCCCACCGGCATGCCCGCCCCCCGCTGAAGGAGTTTGTCGATGTTCCACGTAGGTCCTGAATTCGCGTTTATCGGCCTGACCTTCCTGCTGGCCGGCTTCGTCAAGGGCGTGGTGGGCCTTGGCCTGCCGACCGTGGCGGTGGGCCTGCTCGGGCTGGTCATGCCGCCCGTGCAGGCCGCCGCGCTGCTGGTGGCGCCGTCCATGGTGACCAACGTCGTGCAGCTGTTCAGCGGCCCGCGCTTCGGTCAGCTGCTGCTGCGGCTGTGGCCGATGCTGGTCACCATCTGCGCCGGCACGTGGCTTTGCGCCGCGCTGGTGCCGGCCAGGATGATGGACCACGCCACCAACGCGCTCGGCGTGGCGCTGATCGTCTATGCCGTGATGGGCCTCGCCGCCGTGCGGCTGGTCGTGCCGCCCCGGGCGGAACGCTGGATGGCGCCGCTGGCCGGGCTGGTTACGGGGGCGATCACCGCCGTGACCGGGGTCTTCGTCATTCCCGCCGTGCCTTACCTGCAGGGGCTCGGCCTCGACAAGGAGAGCATGGTGCAGGCGCTGGGGCTGTCGTTCACGGTCTCGACCATCGCGCTGGCGGTGAGCCTGGCGCTGGGCGGCGCGCTGCTCCATACGCCGGTGCTCGGGGCCTCGCTGCTGGCGCTGGTGCCCGCGCTGGGCGGGATGTTCCTCGGCCAGTGGCTGCGGCACCGGATCAGCGCGGAGCGCTTCCGGCGCCTGTTCTTCTGCGGATTGCTGTTGCTGGGGGCGGATCTGGCCCTGCGCGGCATCGTCTGACCGGACATGGCATGAAAACCTGACACAATCGCCCCCGATACTGGTGCAGGATCGCAGCGTGGCATCCGCCACGGCACCAGACGACGAAAGGGCGATGCGGCATGACACGGCGCAGGGGTACTACCCAACTGTGGGCAACGCTGGGCAAGCAGGCGGCGCGTAGCGCCCGGCGCCTGCAACGCACGGTGACCAATTCCGTGCTGAAGACGGCCAAGCAACAAAGCAGTGCGGTCAGCGAGGCCGTGGGCCGCGCCGTGGGCAAGGCTGCGCACAGGGCGCTGACCGGCGTGGTCACGCCGGCGCCGTCGCCGGTCAGCAAGGGCGGCGGGGTCTGGGAGGAGGGGGTCTGGGGCTTCACCCTTGGCCTGGGCGCGCTGGGCCAGCGGCGCTACCGGATCTTCGTGCCGCCAGGCGTGAGCGCCGCGCGACCCGCGCCGCTGCTGGTGCTGCTGCACGGCTGCGGGCAGGACGCCGCCAGCTTTGCCGCCTGCGCGCGCGTGACCACCGTGGCGCGCGATGCGCGCTGGGTGGTGCTGATGCCCGAGCAGTCGGTGCAGGCGAACTCGCAGCGCTGCTGGAACTGGTTCCGGCCGGACGCCCGGGGCGCATCCGAGGCGGCGCTGCTGATGTCGATGATCGACCATGTCTGCCGGCGCTACGCCATCATCGGCGAACGGGTCTGCACGCTGGGGCTGTCTGCGGGCGGGGCGATGGCGATGATGCTCGGCCTGCGCTATCCGGATCGTTTTGCCGCCGTGGGTTCGCACTCGGGCGCGGTGCCCTACAGCGCCGTCAACGCGGCCCAGGCCCCGCGAGCCATGCGCGGCGAGCGCGTACCGGACGCCGTGGCGGCCCGGCTGGCGCTGGCGGGCCGGCGACCGCCCCCGCTGCTGCTGTTGCATGGCGATGACGACACCGTGGTCACCTACGACAACGCCACGTCGGCCGCTGCACTGTGGCTGGAGCTGCTGCCGCCCGGCGCGCCCGCCCCCAAGGCCATGCCGCCCCGGCGCGTGCGGCGCGGCACCCGGCGTGCGGTGGATGTCTTCGACTGGCAGGCCGGCGTGCGGCCCTTTATGCGGCTGGTCAAGGTGGAGGGGCTGCGCCACGCCTGGAGCGGTGGCGCGCCGGGGCAGGCCTTCGCCGACCCGACCGGCCCCGATGCGCTGAAGATCGCCCTGCGCTTCTTCTCCGTGAACGGGCGCGGGCTGGCTTGATGGGGTGACTTACCCCGGGGTTTAGTTCGTGCCGACCGGCTCGAAGGCCACGTCGCTGGTCGGACACGCCACGCACGGCAGGATCAGGCCCTCGTCCTTTTCATCCGCACTGAGTCCCGGCCATTCGATCCGATAGCGCACGCTCCCCGCGTGAAGCTGGCTGATGCAGGCCCGGCAGGTGCCGTTGCGGCAGGAGCTGGGCAGGGCGACGCCTTCGAGCAAGGCCGCCTCCAACAGGCTCAGCGCGGCCGGCGCGGCGTAGTGCGTCTCGCCGGGCAGCACGCGGGCGGTGAATTCGGCGCTGTCGTGGGTGGTGATGTCGTCCGGATCAGGCATCGGCTTCCGGAAACTGGGCGCGGCCATGGGTGGCGTCGCGCAGGGTGGCGATGGCGGAATCGCGCAGCGTGGCCGGCAGGCGGATCACCAGCCGGGCCAGCGCGCCGTACTGGGTGTCGGCCAGCATGCAGCCCTCGCCAGCCATCGATTCGATCCAGCGGCGCACGCGCGGTTCGTCGGCATAGTCCACCTCGACATCCAGCGTGGCGTAGGCGATGCGCTCGACGCGCTCGGCGTCCTTGAGCGCGGCGGCGATCGCATCGGTATAGGCGCGCACGAGTCCACCCGCGCCGAGCTTGACCCCGCCGTAGTAGCGGATCACCGCCGCCAGCACGCCATCGAGATCATGGTGGCGCAGCACTTCGAGGATCGGCCGGCCCGCCGTGCCAGACGGCTCGCCGTCATCGGACATGCCCGACTGTCCACCCGCCAGCAGCGCCCAACACACATGCGTGGCCCCCGGGTGCTGCGCGCGCAGGTCCTGGAGCACTGCCATGGCGGCCTCGCGGTCCGGCACGGGCGTGGCCAGGCCGATAAAGCGGCTCTTGCGGATCTCGAGGTCCGAGTGGACGGGGGTGGCAAGCGTGTAGGTGGGCAAGGCGGCGAAAATCGGCCGAAACCGGCGGGGTGACTGGGCAGGAGGGGAGTGTAGCGCAGCCGGGGCGCTGCGCCGTCCGGGTCTGACCGCGCCGGGGCGCCGCGCCTGCTACCCTTGCGCCTGTCACCCGCGAAAACAGGAGCGCCCATGAACCGCCCGTCCCCCGACCTCGCCGCGCGCCGCATGGCGCCTGCCACCGAGCGCAACCGGGAGCCGATCCTTGCCGTGCTGCGCCAGGTGCTGCCGGCCAGCGGCACGGTGCTCGAGATTGCCAGCGGCACCGGCCAGCACGCCGCGCACTTTGCCGCCGCGCTGCCGGGCATCACCTGGCAGCCGAGCGACCCCGATGCCACCTGGCGCGAGTCGATCGCGGCCTGGGCGGCCCACGCCGGGGCGACGAACGTGCTGCCGCCGCTGGCCCTCGACGTGCGCGCGGAACCCTGGGGCATCGACGCCGTGGCCGCCATCGTCTGTATCAATATGGTCCACATCTCGCCGTGGGCGGCCGCCGAGGCGCTGTTCGCCGGCGCCGGCAAGCGGCTCGGGCCGGGCGGCGTGCTCTATCTCTACGGCCCCTACAAGCGCGACGGCGCCCACACGGCGCCCAGCAACGAAGCCTTCGACGCGCAGCTGCGTGCCGCCGATGCCGAATGGGGCGTGCGCGACATGGAAGCGGTGATCGCCCTCGGGGCTGTCCAAGGCATGACCTGCGACGCGCCCATCCCGATGCCGGCGAACAACTTCAGCCTGGTCTTCCGCAAGCCGGCGGCAGGCTAGCCGCGCACGAGCATGATCACCGCCGTGACGATCAGGCAGACGGCGAACGCGGCGCGCAGGCGGCGCTCCGGCATCCGGTGCGCCAGCGCCACGCCCCAGGAGATCGTCAGCATGCCGCCGAGCGAGAGCGGGATGCCGCTGGTCCAGTCGACATGCCCGGCCTGGGCATAGGTCATCAGCGCGACCACGGCGCCCGGCGTGACCAGCGCCAGCGCCAGCCCCTGCGCGGCGGCCTGCCGCATGCCGAACAGGCCGACCAGCGCCGGCGCGGCTACCACGCCGCCGCCCACGCTGAAGAAGCCCGAGAAGAGCCCACCCACCACGCCCACAGCCGGAATCCAGCGCGGTGACAGCCGCGCCTGCTGCTGGGTCACGGCCCGGCCGGGCATCAGGCGCCACAAAAAATACAGGGCAAGGCCGATCATGAAGATCGCGAAGATCCGGCGCAGTAGCTGGGCGTCCATGGCGGTGGCCAGCCGGGCGGAGAAGTAGGTGGCCAGCACGGCCGAGAGGCCGAGCACGATGGCGGTGCGCAGTTCGATATCGGCCCGCTTGCGGTACTGCCAGAAGCCGATGACCACGTTGGGCGCGATCATCACCAGCGAGGTGCCCTGGGCGAGCTGCTGGTCCATCCCGTAGAGCAGGCCGAGGGCCGGAATGGCGATCAGCCCGCCGCCGATGCCGAACAAGCCTCCGACCCCGCCGAGCAGCCCTCCAAGTCCGAAGATGAGCAGGGCAGACAGCAACGAATGGTCAGGCATGGTGAATCCGGGGGCATCAGGGGGGCGAAGAGCGTCGATGATACGCGGACATTGGGGGATACATGGCCGCCGCCCGGGGGCTACCCTTTAGCGATCCGCTAACTACCCCTTCGCCGGCGCAGTCAGCGCCAGCGTATTGGCGCGCACTTCCACCCTGACCGGATCGGTCTGCTTCCATTGCCGCCGGGGCACCACCAGCTTCCAGCCGGCTGCCTCGTCCGGGTTGCGGAACAGGGCGACGATGCCGACGAACTCGGCATCGGCATGCATCGGCTCGGCCAGGCTGACCCGCTCGTCCGGGCGCAGGACGACATCGCGCTGCGCCAGCAGGTCGGGCTTCAGCGCTGCCAGGTCGTTGGTCTGGATCTGGGCGTAGCTCAGTTCGCGGAAGGCGTCGGGCGTCTTCAGCTGGTAGACCCGGACCACCGTCGACAACGATTTCCCGGCGTCGGTGGCGTTCAGCGACGACCGGCTGGCGAGGTCGAGATTCATCGTCTTGACCTGCGTGGTGAAGGCCCACTTCGCGGCGTCCACGGTGTTGTCTTTCACGGCCTGGCCGATGCCGCAGCCGGCAAGGCTGGTGGCGAGGGTGGCGAACAGGCACATCGCCCCGGTGCGGAACGGCTGTCTCATCGTGTTTGTCCTCATGATTAGTGGTGGCTGGAGGGGTGGCGCTCCGGGCGCGCGGCGGGTTGGACGATGCCGTTCCAGATGCCCAGTTGCACCCGGGTCACGGCTTCCTCGGGCGCGGGCAGCTGGGTGGAGTAGCCCAGCCGCACCGCCCCGTCGTTCAGCGCCGGCGCCGGCATCAGCGACGTGCGCACGTGCATTTCGATACAGGCATGCGCGGTGTGCCCAAGGTAGAAGCGCAACAGGGCCATCACCTCCCGGTGCTGGGCGTGGCCGGGCATCAGGCCCTGCACGAGGTCCGCCGTGCGGGGCGTGATGACCACCCGCACGGCATTCGCGCGATCGAAAAAACCGCGCCCGAGCACGCAGTTCTGCCCGAGCGGCCGGCGTTCGTCGGCGCCGGCCGGCAGGCGGGTCCAGACCGGATGGAACTCATCCACGCGCACGCCGGCGTCGGGCACCGCGTGTTGCAGCACGCCGGCCAGGCCCTCGGCCGTGCGGGTGCGCTGGCTGGCCAGCCCCAGCATCGACAGCAGCTTCTGGGTGGGCACGGTGTTGCTGACGGCGGACCCGCCAAGACCGAGCCCGAGCAGGCTGAGCAGGTAGCGGGATACCTCGTCGCCGCCGTCGCGCCGGAAGCCCAGCGGGTAGCGGTACTTGCGCGCCACACGATAGAACTGCGTGACGATGCGGTGGTGGAACAGGTCGAGGAAGGCCGCCAGCGGCTCCGCGCCATCGCGCCGCTGGGCCACTTCGTCGACGAAATACGATGGCATACGGGCATCGACGCCATACAACCCCAGGAAGTTGGTGCGCACTACGGGCGGGGCGCCGGGGTGGTCCGGGTCACGCTCCACGGCGTCGATCTCGCGCCCCGGAAAGCCGAGCCGGCCGTTCGAGCGGAAGCGTACCGGCTCATTGGCCGGCGAATCGGTGGTGCCGAGCGGCGGGTGGCCTGGCGCCGCCAGCTCGATCAACTCGCACAGGCGGAAGAAGTTCATGCGTGGGGCATCGGCCAGCAATGCCTCGCTCAGCGGGCGGGGCGCCCGGTTGTCCGGTGCGTTCAAAACGGGGCCCCCTGGCCCTTGCTGTCCGGCCACGCCAGCCGCTGGCCGGACGGTTGCGAGACAATCACGAGCCGCGTGTAGAGATTGAGCGTGGCGTACAGCGACAGGAAGCGGTTCAGCATCTCGCCGAACAGTTCGAGGTCGCCCGCGCCGGCAAAGCGCGTGCTGTCCAGCCAGACCTCGATCTCCACGCCGCGCAGCAGGCCGCCGCTCTCCAGTTTTTGCAAGGGGCGGTGCCGCACCTCGGCGATGGCGTCGATCCGTTGCCGGTTGGTCTCGCCGTCCGTCCAGTCATAGAGCGCCAGCGTGCCGCGCAGCACCTCCGCGTCGAGCAGCGAGAGGTAGTTCGGCGCCAGATGCGAGAGCACGCGCCAGTGGAAGCGGTCGCCGGTGGGCGGATAGACGGGCAGCGTCGGCGCCGTGAGGTTGCGGATCGACGCCACGTTGGTGAAGCCACCGCGCATCTGCGTGATGCCAGCCTCGCGCAGGCCCTTGCGCGGCAGCATGCCGTGGGTGCCGGTGACGGACAGGGACAGCGTTTCCTCGGGCAGCGTGTCCTGCTGCTCCCAGGCATGGCCGCCGAGCACCAGCCAGGTGTCCACCCGGCCTGACGGCCCGCGCCGCACGCGCGTGTGGAAGTAGCGCTCGGGCATCTCGTGCCGCAGCATGCCGCCGCGATGCCGGAACGCCGCGAATGGTGCGTACTCGAAGCGCTCGCCGCTGGCGGGCTCGAAGCCGCGCACGGTGTCCACCGAGTACGCCTCGACATGCCGGCCATGCTGCGCCATCGCCCGCACGCGGTACTCGGTCTCGCAGTGCGTAAGAGTGACCGGGTCAGCCTCGAGTTCGAACAGGTTGATGATCGGCGCGCAATGCAGCCGCACATTCTCGGCGGAGAAGCGCAGGTCGTCCGGGAACGGCCGGGCGAGCACGACCTCGACATCGAACTGTTCCGCCTCCGGCGCCAGCCGGGCGATGGCGGGGAGGTCGAGCCCGAACAGGTCCACGAACATGAACTTCTCGGGGAACGTGAAGTACTCGAGCATCAGTTGGTAGCCGCCGAAGGCGTTGTCCGGCTTGGGCCACAGCCGCTCGTCGGCCGCGAAGCCGGCGGGCCGCAGCGACAGGCCCGGCATCGGGAGGGGCGTGCCGGGGCGGTCGGCCGGGTGACCCGGCACCCGGACGTGCATCGCCACCGGTTGGGCGGTCAGCGCGGCATAGAGCGCGAGCGCCAAGGGGCGGTCGGCATGGAGAAACAGCCGCAGGCGTGGCACCTCCAGCAGCGCGATCTTGGCCTGCGCCTGCAACGCCAGCCGCAGGCGGATCACCGAGCGGCCGTCCTCGCGGGTATAGGTGGCCGCTTCGGTCAGGCGCAGCGGATACAGGTCTACAGCCTGCGTGGTGCGGTAGATGCAGGCAACGCTGTCGGCCTGACTGCTCTGGCCTTGCCCCGGCTGCGCGCCGAGCGCCACCGGGTCGGAAACGACTTCCAGCCCGGCCGGCAGCACCTCGTGGCGTTGCAGCGTGCCCATGGCCGGGGACATCTCGATGATCGAGAGCGACGGGATCATGCGCAGGTAGTGGGGCCACAGCATGCTGACGAGGCCCTCGGTCAATTCCGGCAGTTCATCGTCCAGTTTGTGACGCAGGCGGCCCATCAGGAAGGCGAAGCCCTCGAACAGCCGCTCGACGTGCGGGTCGCGCTCGCCGATGCGGTCCAGGTTCAGCATGCGCGCGCGGTCCGGGTAGGCCTGGGCGAACTCGGTGCCCGCTTCGCGCAGGTAGCGCATCTCCGCTTCGTAGTAGCGCAGGATCTCGTTGTCTTGGGTCGGGTGCTTCATGTCTCGGAAAGGCTAGGCGGTGGCGATGGCGCGCGCCGGGTCGATGGCGATCAGATCGGCCAGCAGGGTGTCGATGCGGTGGGCGATGGCGGGCTTGTCGGCGTCCTTGCGCGACAGCCGCGCCCGGAGCAACCGCAGCAGTTGCTGCTTGGCCTCGAACGCGAGGCCCGGCTCCCACGCGGCCAGCTGGAAGCGCGCGGCGGTGGCTTCCAGCGTGGCGAGCAGGTGCAGCGCCGTATCGGCGCGATCCGCGCGGGCGGCCACGCGCGCCATCACCAGTTGACGGATGAAGCGGTCGCGCTCGCCATCGGGCAAAGGCAGCCCTTGCAGCCACGCGAACGCCACGTCCAGACTCTGCTGCGCGGAGAGATCGATGGCCTGGGCCTCGGTTTCCGCCCAGTCGGTGCTGGCGGATGAGACCGACACCGGCGCGACGGCCTCGCCTCGCTCGACATCGCGCACGGTGGCGTGGCGCGCGATCCACTCGAGCGTGGTGTCGTCGGCGAATGGCGTGCCATCGGCAAAGCTCAGTTGCTCGATGCCGGGCAGCCGCTCCAGCATCAGCGCGCAGTCGGTGGCCAGCAGGTCCCGGACGCGCGCGTAGTCGCCGCCGGCCTGATCCTGCGCCGTGAAGGCGTAGTACTGGAGGTCCAGCCAGAAATGGTTGGCGCCCTCCGCAAAGGCGCGTTCAAGTCGATCGAGCAACTCCGGCCACTGCTTCTGCAACAGCAGGCGCTTGAGCTGGGCGCGTAGCTCGGCGCGCGGGGCGACCAGCCGCGTCTTGCCGCTGGGCTCGTGCGGCGGCGCCTCCGTCAGGGTGTCCCAACGGACGCAGCGCATGAGCCGGTACGCGGCCAGATAGCCCTGCGGCTGCTCGCGCAGGAACGTGGCCATCTGGCGCGCGCGGTCCAGCAGGTCGCGCGAGGAGGAGACATCGCCCGTGGGCAGCGCCATTGGCGTCGCGGACGGGGCGGCCTCGGCGCCGGTGTCATGGGCGGCGGGCGATTCCACGCGGCCCTCGAAGCGCCGGAAGAGGGCGTCCAGCGCCGGCCGGGCGGCCTCCGGCCACTGCGCGGTGCGCTCGAGGATCAGCGCCAGCGCCGACAGCGTGCGCTCCAGCGGCAGCCCGGTCAGCCCGTGCACGCGATCGAGCCGATCCGTGAACGTTGCGCTGGCGAGCCATTCGAGCGACGCCTTGCGGCTTTCGGCCCGGACGGGCAGCAGTTGCGTGCCGAAGCGGTCCACCAGCGCCGCCAGCAGCTCGAAGCCGGACGCGATGCCCTCCGCACCGTCCCGCCGCATGCGCGCGTAGAGATAGTAGGCGGCGAGCCGCGCATCCTTGGCGGTGCCCTGGAGCAGACGCTCCGCCGTCTCGACAATCAGCGTGTCGTTGACATCGGACAGCTTGGCGACTTCGTCCTTGATGGCGAGGAAATCGTCGTCGTAGCCGGGGTCGTCCCCGGCGGGCGCATCGGGGCGGATGGGCCGCAGCCACGGTTCCCATCGCGCGATGGCCGCCCGGGCCAGATCCGACGGCGCGCGCGTGCCGAACAGCGCGTTGAGCAACTGGTTAAACATCGTTCCCCTTGGTGGTGGATGGTTGGGGCTTGTCGAGGAAGATCCGGGACGGCAGCACGAAATCGCGCAGCGAGAGCAGTTCGAGCGGCCCATGGCCAAGCTCGGTGCGCAACTGGTAGCGGATGGGGTAGGTGACGTCCTTGGCCGGCGGCTGCATGGCCGGGCGCGCGGTGAGGCTGTCGGGGTCCGGCGCCGCAGCCACGACGGGGCTATCCGGCTGGCCCTGCCATGTGAGCTGGAACGTGGCGCTGTCGATCGGCTCGATGCTGGCCCGCTCGAGCATCCTGACGAGGCCCCATCGTCCGGTGAACTCATAGTGCTTGTTGGTGCCGGCCGTCTCGGCCTGCCACTGGAGCCGGGTGCCGGGGTTCTCCAGGTTGCTCGCCGGCCACGTCATGGCTTGCCAGTGTTCGCGCTGGTTGTAGTAGTGGAGGGTCTGGCCGTCGAGGGTCAGTAGCGTATCGGTCAGGCCCGGCGTGGGAATCGGCTTCATCTCGAACTGGTAGCGGGGCTCGCCTTGCGTGAGCAGCCGCGTGCCGATGCGCTGGAGCCGGTTGATCGCCGCAAGGAAGGCCGGATCGAACGCGAGCGCGTGCCCGCCCGACGCCGCCGGCTGCCACGCATCGCCCTGCAGTTCGAGCACGCCGGCGAGCTGGGCCGTGAGAAAGCCGTGGATCAGCCCGCCCTGCGGACGCAGGAAGCGGGCCAGTTCCGGCAGCGAGGCGTCGTTGGCGGTATCCGCAAACGGGTAGCGGCCGGCGAAGGCGCGGCCCCATGCCATGGCGATGCTGTCTCGCCAGGCGGCGTTCAGGCTGGCCTGCGCCGGCTGGAGCACGGTCTGGGTCGCCTGGGCGATGGGACGCACGAACAGCGCCTCCCCCATCCCGGCCCACTCGGCGCCGAGGCTTGCGGCAATCAGTTGCGCGTACGCCTGGGTATCGGCCAATTCCGAGCCCTTGCCCTGGAACAGCGCCTGCGCCATCTGGCGGGCCTGGGCGTCGGCGTCCGGGCTGTGGCTGACCTGCTGGAGCCGCAACCGCAGGGCCGTCGCGCGATCGAGGAAGCGCTGCAGGCTCATGTCGCCGCCGGCACCTTCACCAACGGCCATCAGCCGCTGGATGGGTCCGAAGGTCGAGCCCAGCGGGCCGGCGGTGTCGGGCTTGACGATCCCGGCGCTGGCTGCCTTCTTGCCGAGCATGTCCTGCGCCTTGGCGACGAGCGTGTCGGACAGCGAGTCCTTCCGCGCGCCCGCGCCGCCCTGGTAATCGAGCGACTTCATTAGCGCGATCACGGGCGACTGGCGCGCATCGGCCATCAGCTTCAACTGGTCGATGGCTGCCGGCAACGTGGGCGCGGGCTCCCACTGGAGGCTGTTCATGAAGCGCTGCCACTGCTCGGCGTAATCGGCGAAATACTGGGCGGTGAGCGTGGCCTGCAAGTCATTTGGGCTGGCCGACTGCTGGGCATCGCCGTCTGACAGCACCCAATCGCTGGCGACTTCCGTGCGCTTGGCGGCCCGCGCGATGGCTTCGGCCACGTGGCCCTCGTAGGCCTGCCGGGTGTAGGCGCCGGGCACCAGCGCATTGGCTCGGACCAGCCCGCGCGCGTCGGTGCCGGGGGTGAGCGACACCAGCGTCTGATCCGCGTACTTGTTGCCGATGCCATCGATCACCTGGCGGTAGATCGTGTCCTGCGCGTTGCGCTGGCCGATGACCGCCAGCACCGTGCGCCGCGCGCCGGCCACCAGCTCGGGGCTCGCCTCGATGCGCCAGTCGGGATGGGCCTTGACGCGGGCGGCATGGAACGTGAGCAGCCGCTCCGCCAGATCGTCCCGCTCGCCGGGCGTGATGCGGGCTTCCGTCTGCCAGTGTCGGACCAGCTGCGGCGCGAGGAAGTCCGGCTCGGCACGCTCCGGGTTGGCCAGCATCAGATAGGTCTTGAGCGTGTGATGGCCGTCCAGCGCCCACTGGCTGGCCTGCGCGTCGAGCCCATCCACCGGCATCTGGGAGAGATCGACGAGCACATCCTCCAGATCCTGCTGAATCGGACTGACGAGAAGCTCGCGGCTGGCCGCCGCATAGGGCTTCCACATGGCCGCAAGCAGGGCGGCGTCGCGGTTCAGGCCGAAGCGGGTGGTGAGCGGCGCGTGATGACCGGGGCGCGGTTCGTAGCGTTCGATCTGGTGTTGGAGGGCGACGAGCGAGCGGAGGCGCCCGGCTGGGCTCAACTCGGATGCGTTGGCATCGATAGCCCACTGCGTGGCGTGGATGTTGCGGGCGTTCTGGAAGCCTGAAAGGAGCATCCCGGCCGTCCACAGCCCGATGGCGCCGAGGGCGATGGTCGAGAGCACGGTAACGGGATGGAAGCCGACACGCCGGCCGGGATGACGGCGGGCGGAATCGGCGATGTGTTGCCAGAGGGGGAGGTGGGTGGTGGTATCGGAGTTTGGATAGGGAGAAAACACCATCCCGGCAAGCGGAACAGGGCTGCTGCGGGAATTTGCCAACCCTGTCGCCCATTCGGTCAGGTCGTTGATGCGCTTGTCGAGTTGCTGGGACAGCGTTGCGATGTAGCTGTCTGCGGGATCGGCCATCAGTTGGGTGGTGCCGCGACGGGCGAGGGTGTGGCGTAGGTTCAAGATCGCCGCGTTGATTACGACGGAATTTGAACGAGCGGGAAGGTCGAAGCCAACAACCGAGACCGGCTTATCAGTGGCGGGTGCCTGAGCGACCTCGAGTGTATAGACGGGCGCGGACCAGTAGAGACGCTCGGCGATGCGCGAAAGACCGAATCCGCCGATACATCGCTTCTGGCTCTCGGGAGTGCCCTCTCTCACAATAACGACGGCATCGAGCGGACGGCGACGGCGTAGTCTCCGAAGTTGCTTGAGCCGTGCTGCGTCAGGTTCACCTCCCTTGCTGCTTTGATTCCACAAGAGGACCGCCGCGTCGGAACTATGCCAGCCCTGCTGAACAAGTCCAGGAAGCAGCCGGTTGACTGTTAGCGCATCGCCGGCGAGCAGGAACCACGGCTTGTGATAGCGCCAGTCACGTTGCTCCTCTTGAAGCGCTTTGACCATCGCGTGGAGCCCGCTCTCCTGTGCGATGTCGCCCCGAGAGGGGGGCGAGGAACTCTTCATCTGCGGGTCGCTCGCTTGATCGGGCCTCCCGAGTCGGGCGTGCAATTCCTGTACCTTGAGCAAGACCCACTCGTAATAGCTAGCGAGGATCAGAGATACGACGCATGCTGTCGCCAAGGCACCGACTGCCATTCTGGCTTGGAGCGGCGACAAGCCGAGCCGCGCACCTTCAAACCAAACCGCAGCGCCCACGGCGCTGAAGAGGGCGAGTATCGCGAGTCGAAGGTAAATCGTCACACCTGACGACCTGGATGAGTTCATGATTGCTTGCGGCACACAAGTGCGGTGATTTGGTCGCCTTCCTGGGCGATAAAGAGTTGGGAGGATCCCGTCCGTGCAGCTCGGTCGGCGGCCAGCGCGACACCTAACCACGGCGCCGCGTAGCCGCAGTCACCAATGGTGTTGTGCAGATCGATCCAGGTGGCGTTGTCACCTGCAACAGATGTCGATCGGAGTTGTGTCATGACTTCGCTCGTCAATGCACTGCTCCAAACGACGCCAATGTCGGTGGCATTGCTCCGGCCCCATCGGGTCGCCAAAGCACTGACCTCACTTGCGGATGTCGCATCGCCCATGGCGGGCCGGTGCAGATGCAGTCCGGCGGCAGTCGACACGTCATCGGATGGTGGACCGATGAGCAGCGCGACACCGGCTTCCGCGGAACATTCGGGGAGCTCTTCACTAATTGCCCGGCGCAGTTGGATTGCGACGAGCAGTTGAGCTTGGGCTGGCGAAAGATCATCGGCCCACGCGTCGATGTTGGACAACGTGAGCGCGTCGGTCTCCTTCGACATGGCTATGGAAAGGTCAGGGAACCAATCCCGAAGTCTTTCTCCTATACCCGCACATACCTCTTCGGGCGCCAGGGACGACGCGACAATCGGTCGAACGCGTACGCGTGTGCCAGGGGCCAACCTTCCGAGATCGCCGCGCAATGGGTCGAGGAGATCGTCTATCAACCAGCCGGAAATGACTTCATGCCGGGAATGTTCCGAGAGTTCGTTGCCCGGATAGAACGGCTTTTCTGGAATGGCGATCCAGCGCGCTGTCGTTGCGGACTTTGGAAATGCGGCGCTAGTTCGTGCCGCCATTCCGACGTCGCCTGCGACAATTGCGTTGACGTTGTTCTCCATATCGTCGGCAGAAAAGCGCCAGGCATGCCCGAGGAGTGCGAGCGGCCTGCTTGCTTGCGCATGACATGCCAGCTCGTATCGCTCACTCACTTCATTCTTCGCGAAGGCAACGCTGCGGCGGGCATGTGCGCCTGCCAGCGTAGTGCTCCAGAGGAATATCCATGCAAGTAGCGGATAACCAACGATACGAACCCAAAACCAAGCGGTATCAGTCGGTCGGGATGTAGGCCACATATAGAGCGCAAGGATTGCTCCGCCACCAACGATGGCGACGAAGAGCGCTGTCCATTTCGTGACTGACCATCGTGGCAGCTCGGGCACCACGGTCTTGGGCGGGATGCGTCGGAAATCAATAGGCATCGGTCCCACCCGCCGCAGTGAAGTCCATCATGTTCATAACACGCTCCCTCATGTCTTACTTCGCCTTCCGTTCAAGTACTCGTTCTGGGATGTCCTGAATCCCCTCGTTGATTGCATGTTCGTAGTACTCGAGATATGTCCGCGAGGAGATGGTCTCGTGACCTGATTCCCAGTAGGCATCTGCGAGGTTCAATTTTGCGTCCTGCACGGCTTGAAATCTTGCGACTATATTCTGGAGAAGCGGGGTGGCTTCCGATGCTCGACCAATATTGATAAGGCAGATCGCGAGGCGGTTAAGCGCTTCTACATTGTCGGAATCCGTGTACGGGACGAATTCGGCGATCGCATAATAGGGAGTCGTGCGTGCATATTCCGTTAGCTGAGTACCATCCTTGATAACCTTCTTCAGCGCCTCGATGCCCACTTTCACCTGCTTTGCCGTTTCCGCTGGAGACGCGAAGTCTCGATCGCCGCGACTTCCGGGGGTAGAGCATCCAATCGCGCGCGAGACGCTCAAGGTTTGATTTGGCTCGTCAAAATCGTCACTCCGCTCTCCGGTAATGCCGCGAACAAGGCACCAGTTGGAGTGTGGTACTTTCCATTCGTAGACCTCCGTGAGGATTTGTCCGCCCCGGCTTAAACAGCTGCCATCAATGGCAATTTGACGTGTGTGGGGTATTTGATAGACCGTCATCGTGCTGCAGGCGTCAAACTTTTGGATCTTGTATGCCAATTGTCTGGTCGTGCGCGATGAAGAATATTTCAGAAGCAATGTGTCGTGATCAATCGAATAGATAAGTCGCCCTGAGGCGCCTTCACCTTCAAATTCTCCAGATATCGATGAGGTGGGATCTGCGGCCTGGGAAGCCAACGAAAATAGAAGGCAAAGCGAGCCGCTCGCGCGAGTGAGATGCTTAATCATGTTGGCCTCGGCTTCTGTTTGAAATTTCCGTAAGTCGGGTTTCGCAGTAATGACGGACGGACACCTGACGGCCGATTCCATACCACCCTTTGTCCTTTGGATCGCCTTTCTTGTCTGTGGCTTTTCCTACCTTATCGTCCAGTTCTAAGTAGCGTGCGTATCCCTTTATCGCTTCGGATTTCGTTTTTTCGGCGATCCCTCGCTTAGTGAGTCCTGGGTCATTCCATAGGCCCCAGGCAAACGACGCTCTTTTTTCCCGATATGCTTTGCTTTCTTCAAATCGATATGACCCATTTCTGTTCAGTTTCAAACAGCCTTGGAGGCCTAGAATTTGGATCGATCGATTGAAATATTGAAGCCGATGATCGTATCCATTGAAGCCTCCATTGATGACTCGCGTGATCCAAATGAAATCATCGGCGTCGCTGGCTTCAATTAGTTTTGCTTTGATTGCATAGAACCAGGCGGCGGAGAGGAGGGCGTGCGGCGCTTGCTCGAGTTTCTCCATGGCGAGCTGGTTTGAAGTGACGTCCTCCCCTGTGTATAGCTGATATTCCTCGTAGTTACTCTTGAATGTGATCTGTATCAAGCCGCGACCGCGCCAAGGATCGTAAGACAACTCGCCTCTTCCGTTGCTCTCTAGCGTAAAATTGAGACCGCCGCTTTCGTGGAGAATCTGCGCTAGAAAATGTCCGCGTGAGATGCATGTGTCGAACTTGTAATCGTTAAATGCAGTATTCAGAGCTGATACATACTCTTGGATCTTCGCTCTCGGCGTACCTTGGGCGATCTGCTGAAGATCCTCCTCAGATAGAAGCTGGCCAGTACAGGAGCAACTTGTCTGGAAATTTCCAATCATGGCGATCGGATGGATATGGAAAACATTCGGGTCGGAGAGGCCAGGGAGTTGAGCACTGACCTCCTCCCACCATACGAGCTTCTGAATGCGGTCCCATTCAGCTCTCAGCGTGGCCGTTGCACCCTTGCTCTTCTCGATCGCCGTGATAAGTTGGAGCCACTTTTCACTATTGGCCCACTCGCTCTCATGCCTGACGATAAGGTGAGACGCCCGCAAGGCCGTCCATTTTTGCCGTGAGGCGACGGCCAGATCGTTCGCCGCCTGATTTCCGTCGCCGGTTTCATATAGTTGTCGAAACACGGCGTGCATCAGCGGGCTGAGCTTGTCAATTCCGCCGGCGGCCGGAACATCGGCCCCTCTGGCATAGTCCGCCCAATGCTGGGCCGAGGCGAAGATGGTGTGGGCCGTATCATGCGGAGCGGCTAAGACCTCAAAGTCAACCCACTTCTGGGCGAACTCCCGAGATACGCGCCCGCCGGCGAAATTCCCTTCGCGTATCCAGCCCGAAATCTCGCGTCTGCGCGCATCGGCGCTCTCGACCTTCCACCAGCGCATTCTCTTGCCATCGCTGCCCCGGTTGGTTTCGAGCACAGCACTCTCGGCGCCCTTCGCGAGCTCCGCCAGCGAATAGGACTGAATGACACCAGTCGTCGGGGCGTCCCTGCCTTCCTGATTGGGGCTAGCAAAAAGCTTAGTGCCGGTGTCTATCCGGAGGATGGTCGGTGCGGCGGATAGGCCTAACTGCTTCCACTTCGCCGGTTTGGCGGCGTTCTCCACGAGCCAGCTTCGGCTTTCTTCTATGAACGGCTCAATCTCGCTGCCGGCGAATACTTCCAGATGGACCATGCGTGCTGCGTTTCGATCGGTGACGGAATCGAACCGGCCGATGTGACCAATGAAATCTCCCGCCTTTATGGGAAACGGAACGACGGGCACCACGATGCGATCAAGTGCGTCTTCGGGCGTGAAAGGGGTGACTACGTGCGTATCCCCGTTCCTCTCCAGATTGATCCAGCCGCCTACTGCGGCGTCGGATTCGACGAAGCCGCCAACCCTGGGCGGCACCAACGCTGACGCATGGACGGCATCGATTTGTCCCCAATTTCCTTCCTGCTTAATGAGGCTGAACTGCGCTCCCCGAGGGAGGATGCCAATAATCCTTCCTGTCGACTTGGACGCGCTGACTCGCAATCCAGTATGTTCCGGCGGGGCAGACGTCCCGCTCGCACTCGGATTAGGCTTGTCATTGGCCCCGCTTGCTACGCGGAACCGCTTGGTCCAGTACGCCGGGTGCAACTGGGACTCGTCCAACTCGTAACTCGCGAAATCCTGCAGGTGCATGTACAGACTGTGGAAGGTCAGCGAGTTATCGGCGGGGAACTCCATGACGTGGCGCACGAGTGCAAAGCCCGAACTGTACTGGGCTTGGAATGCTGGCACCTCTCCTTCTGCGGGCAAATCGTCAACGAGATATGTCTTGTTCAAGCGCCATGCCACAATCGCGCCATCCGCCATGCATCGGACACCGTGTTTGAGATCCAGCGATGACCCTGCGCCGGTATCGGTGACATGGATCCCGCCGTGCCAAAGCCACTCGCGACTCACGGGGTATGCGCCATGAATTTCTTTGCGCAGCAGCCCGTGGAACTCTTGTGCGTCAGTAAAGTCTTTCGACGGCTTACTTTGATCTTCGGATGCCTTGCGAAAAGGAAAAGCAAAGTTCAGTTTCTTCAGAGGCGGAGTACCCGTGGGATTAGATGGAGTCGCTGTCATGACCGCCCTCACTTCGAGAAGCTGAAGTTCATGGTGCCGTTCACATCCTGAACCGGCATCGAATTCCAGGCCGGAAAGGTGAAGCTTCCACCCGCCGGACTCTGTGCACGTAAGTTGCCCTTGACGTTGACCTCGCCCACCGGGCTTGCGATTTCAATCCTTCCGTTCGCGATTTTGATAAATGCGCCTGATCCATCGCCCAACGTAATGCCCTTTGCGGCAGTCATGATGACCTCGCCATGGGAGGCGCTAATCAGGACGTTCTTCATAGCCATCAATTCCAGCGCATCGTCTTGCGCTTGCACCTGAACCTTTCCCTTGGCTGCGAAGATTCGAATTCCAAACCGGGCCGCGAAGAGCGAGATAGCCTCGCCGGCGGCGAGCGTGAGTCGCTTCATGACCCCGACATCCACCCCGTCATGTGCATTCACGAAGATTCGCCTTCGCGCGGCGATCTGCATATCTGTACCGCTAGCGATACCGACACCTTTGGGGGCGTGAGCGAGAATGGCGGATGACTTCAGTTTCATTAGTGTCTGTTCTACCAATTCGCGTTGCCGATCAGCGTCGGCAAGCCAGGCATGGGCGGCCTCCGCCGATTCGTTCAAGTTGCGCATCATCTCCATTGCCTGGCGCAGAGAGTCTTCTGCTTCCGACATGGCCAGTTGTTCCCCTCGCGCGCCCGGCTGGTCATCCGCCGAGATAAACAACCCCTTACCGCCCCGAATCGCCCCCCAACCAGACGTCCGCAGCTCGAACCCCTCCCCCCGCTTCTTCCACTTCCCATCCACCATATGGCCAAGTGTCAGCTGCGATTTGCCGGAATGCTCCGTGGACAGCTTGACGTGCTCCTGGCCTTCCCAGTCCTCGAACTCGAGCTTATTGTCGCTCTGCGTGCGGATGACGTTGCGCGACAGCCAGCGGTCGTGATTGGTGATCAGGTCCGTCTGGCGGCTGTTGTGGTGGACGTGGGCGATGTAGGGCTTGTTCGGGTTCCCGTCCCGGAACGCGATGGCGGCTTCGGTGCCGTCGATCAGCGGAAAGTGGAATCCTGTCTGGAATGCGCCGGCGAATGGCTTTGCCAGCCGCAGTGGCACGCACTCACCACCACCGGGCCATTTCTCGAAATCGAAGTCGAAGCGGACGGTGTAGTAGCCCTGCTGCGTCAGGTAGGCGTACGTGTATTGGCTGGGTGAGGTAATGCGGGCGCTCAGCGTGCCTGCGATCTTTGGCCAGTTGGCCTCATCCAGCGGCAGCCGGAAGCGACGATCGGATGGGATCGATTTGAAGGTATTGCGATACGCCGCATCGCGCGCGCCGGTGTGGGTGACTTCGGTGATGACCTGCCCGTTTGGGGCGTCGGGCAAGTCGAGATCCATTCTCAGGATCCGCGCCGGACGCAGTTCCAGGACGTTGCTCTCGCCCTCGTATTCGACCTGAGACGCCATCGCCGCCTCATGACGAAGCTGCGCTTCCCATTTGGCACCATCGAAATCAAGGTGATGCGTACCGAAGACATACGGTTGCCCGTAAGTGGTCTTGTCCTTCCTCGCGACGTTGGCTTCGCCCTTCAAGGGTTCCCATGCCAGATCCGGGTTGTAATCTGCCACGAGGAACGATTCGGGGACCGTTTTAGCATTAGTACGAATGCCAAAGACGGCTTCGATGCCGGCCTCAAGCCCGGCCGATTCCCGATAGGGCACACGCAATTCAGGCTTGTAGAGGTAATGGTCGATGTCGTCGCCAAACACCACCATCTCGCCGAATTTCCCCGGCAGGAAATAGGAATAGAGCCCTTCCTGCTCCATCAGTAGCCGGATGAAGTCCCAATCGGACATCTGGTACTGCAAGCGGAACGGGTGCTGCGGGTACTCGCGGCGCAGCTTGAAGACGAACTGGTGGCCGACCAGTTCATGCCGCCGCAGGATCGCCTCGATGATCTGCGGCGCGGTCTGGTGCTGGTAGACGCGGGTGGAGCGGGTGAGCCGAAGCCGGGCCACAAGGGGCTCCACCACCATCTGGTAGCCGTGGAAGTCTTGCGTCCGCGCGGTCTTGGAGAACTGTGTGATGCATCCCGCGAACTTGCGCGGCTCGGTGCCATCACCAGGGTCGATCTCGAATGTCGCGGGCTTGCCGAGGTAGCTGGCGCGCTCAAGCTCCAGCGGATGCGTAAGCTGGACAGTGACGGCGTAGGGAGCGCCGAGCTTCTCCACCGCTTCGAACGACACCACCGACAGACCCACGGCGGTCTCCGCGCCCGGCACCTTCAGGAAGTAAGACTGCTGGCCACCGCCCAGTCCCTTGAGCAGCGCTTCCCCGTATGCCTTCAGTGTTGCAACCCCACCCGACATCGTCTCTCTCCAAGGCCGGGCAATCCGGCGTAACAGGTCAGGCGTGCCGCTTCGCAAGCGACATGCTCCTGCGCGCCGCACCTTACCGTCTTGTGGCTTTCAGGAAAATAGGACTGGATCGAATTATTGATTTAGATAAAAAAGATCAAAAATCCGATGAATTTTAGGAAGTCACCTAAATACAGTGGGAAATAAAAAAGATAGTCTCCCGCACTTGCGTGTCTACCGGCCATGCGGCGATCGACGAATCGAGTGCCGTGCGGATTGAAAACCTGTTGGAGAAGGAATCGAGAATGGCAGAGAGCTTCCAGAACGAAGTGCCCAAGGCGCGGGTCAACATCAAGCTGGATTTGCATACCGGCGGCGCGCAGAAGAAGGTGGAATTGCCACTGAAGCTGCTGGTGATGGGCGACTACAGTAATGGGCAGGACACCCGCGCGCTGGCGGAGCGGGAGAAGGTTTCCATCAACAAGAACAACTTCAATGCGGTCCTGGCGGACTTCAATCCGCGGGCGAAGATTGCCGTCGAGAACACGCTCGCCGCCGATGGCTCCGAGCTGCCCGTTGATCTCGACTTCCATTCCATGGATGACTTCAAGCCGGAGGTAGTCGCCGGCAAGGTGCCCGAGCTGCGCGCGCTGATGGCGGCGCGCAATCTGCTGCGCGATCTCAAGTCGAACCTGCTCGACAACGCGATGTTTCGCCGCGAGCTCGAGAAGATCCTCAAGGACCCCGGGCTGTCCGAACGCCTGCGCGCCGATCTGCAGAAGATCGGCCAGGCTGCCCCGGCTCCCGCCTCCGCCCCGTAACCCGTTACCCGAGGATTTTCCCCATGGAAAAGAAGCACGAACTGTCCGCACGTACCCATAGCGCCGCCGATAGCGCCGCCGCTGCCGCCGTCCTCGACGCACCGGGCAAGAGCGTCTATGAGGCGCTCTGCGAGAAGATCAACCTGTCGCCGGTCCGCAGCACGCGGCCGGTGGAGTCGTTCCAGAGCGCCGATGCGTTGTCCGAATCGTCGCTCGACGAGCGCGTGGCGCAGGCCATGCACGTGTTCCTGAAGATGATCCAGGATTCGTCACAGCAGGTGGACCGGCTCGACAAGAGCCTGCTCGACTTCCACATCGCCCATCTGGACGAGAAGATCAGCCGGCAGCTCGATGCGATCATGCATCACGAGACGTTCCAGGAGATCGAATCGGCCTGGCGCGGCCTGAAGTTCCTGGTCGATCGCACTGACTTCCGCAAGAACGTGAAGATCGAGGTGCTCGATGTCTCGAAGGAAGCGCTGCGCCAGGACTTCGAGGACACCCCCGAGGTGATCCAGAGCGGCCTGTACCTGCACACCTATATCCAGGAGTACGACACGCCGGGCGGCGAGCCGATCGGCTCGATCATCTCGAACTACGCGTTCGACCGCAGCCCGCAGGACATCGCCCTGCTGCGCAATATCTCGAAGGTGTCGGCGGCCGCGCACATGCCGTTCGTCGGCGCGGTGGCGCCGGAGTTCTTCGGCAAGACGTCGATGGAGGACGTGGCCGCGATCCGCGACATCGGCAACTATTTTGACCGCGCCGAATACCTGAAGTGGAAGAGCTTCCGCGAGTCCGACGACGCGCGCTACATCGGCCTGACGCTGCCCCGCTTCCTGGCGCGCCTGCCGTACGGTCCGGAAACCGTGCCGGTCCGGGCGTTCAACTATACGGAAGCCGTCAAGGGGCCGGATCACAACCGTTACCTCTGGGCCAATGCATCGTTCTCGTTCGCCGCGAACATGGTGCAGAGCTTCATCAAGAACGGCTGGTGCGTGCAGATCCGGGGCCCGCAGGCTGGCGGTCTGGTCGAGGACCTGCCGATTCACCTCTATGACCTGGGCACCGGCAACCAGGCCAAGATCCCGACCGAGGTGTTGATTCCGGAAACGCGCGAGTTCGAGTTCGCCAACCTTGGCTTCATCCCGCTGTCGTACTACAAGAATCACGATTTCGCGTGCTTCTTCTCGGCGCATTCGACCCAGAAGCCGGCGCTGTACGACACCAAGGAAGCCACCGCCAACAGTCGTGTCAACGCGCGCCTGCCGTACATCTTCCTGCTGTCGCGCATTGCGCATTACCTGAAGCTGATCCAGCGCGAGAACATCGGCACCACCAAGGACCGCCGCCTCCTCGAGTTGGAGTTGAACAGCTGGATCAAGACGCTCGTGACCGAGATGACCGATCCGGGCGACGAACTGCAGGCATCGCACCCGCTGCGCGACGCGCGGGTCATTGTCGAGGATATCGAAGACAACCCGGGCTTCTTCCGCGTGAAGCTGTTCATCGTGCCGCATTTCCAGATCGAGGGGATGGACATCAACCTGTCGCTCGTCTCGCAGATGCCCAAGGCGAAGAACTGAAGCGGAATCGGCCCGATACCATGAAGATCACAAGACCGCTGTGGGCGCAGGGCATCTTTATGACGCCGCAGCATTTCCAGCAGCAGGCGCTATGGGAGCGCCACGCCGGCGAGCAGATTGCGCGTATCGCCACCCCGGAACCATGGGGCGTCGTGCGCGTCGTCATCGATTCCCAGGCACTGACAGTGAATCGACTGGCGGTGAGTTCGCTTGCCGCACGCCTGCCGGATGGCACCGTGATCGACACGGAGACGGCCGACCGGACGCCTCCCGCGCGCGATCTGGCCGATCTGCCGGCCGGTGCAGACTCGGCGGTGGTCCTGATCGGGCTGCCGCTGATGGACGCGCTGGGTGGCAATTGCGTCGACGATGGCGAACGGCCGGCGCGGCCACGCCGCTTCGTGCGTGAGTACCTGGAGGTCGCCGACCTGCACGGTGAGGGCAAGGAGGAAATCAGCGTCGAACGTCACGCACTGGCCCTGCTGTTCGACGGCGAGGCACAAGGCGACTACGTGACCTGCCCGATCGCTCGGCTTATCCGGACGCCGCAGGGCCAGATCGAACTCGATCCGGCCTACGTGCCGCCAAGCCTGTTCCTGTCCGCAAGCGAGCAGCTGACCGCCCGCATGGCACGGCTGTCGACCATCCTCAGCGCAAAGAGTGCGAGCCTGGGCGTGCGCCGGCGCGAGCGTTCCGACCAGATGGCCGATTACGCCGTGGCCGATGTGGCGCTGTTCTGGCTGCTGCACAGTGTCAACAGTGCCTGGCCGGAGCTGGCGCGGCTGCGCGCGGCCCCGCAGCAGCATCCCGAGCAACTCTACCGTGTGCTGGCCCGGCTGGCGGGCGCGCTGCTGACGTTCTCGACCACGGAGACCCTGCAGGCCATTCCGGCCTACGACCACATGGCGCCAGAGCCCGTATTCGCGGAACTGGAGTCGATGATTCGACGGCTGGTGGATGCGGTAGTGCCGTCACGCGTCGTGCCGGTCGCGCTGGAACGGCTGCGGCCCACGATCTGGGACGGCAAGATCCTCGATGAGCGCCTGGTCGAGGGCACCGAGTACTACCTGTCGGTGCAGGCGGGCATGCCCGCGCACGCCTTGCTCGAACAACTGCCGCGCCTTTGCAAGGCGGGGGCGCCGGATGAAGTCTCGCAGATCGTCAACTCGGCGCTGCCCGGCATTCCGTTGCGGACGATGTCGCGCCTGCCTGCCGCCATTCCCGTGCGGATCGAAAACCAGTACTTCGCGCTTGACAGTGCCCACCCGGCGTTCCGGCGCATGCTCGACGCGCGGGCGTGCCAGTTCTATGTGCCGGCTTCCGTGCCGGACGTCTCGCTCGAACTCTTCGCGGTATTGCCGGCATGACAACTTCGCTTCCGATCTTTCCGCTCGCGCTACGCGATACGGCCCTGACTGTCGCTTCGCTGGCCGGCGGGGACAGGCCCGTGACCTTCGCGGCGTTCCGTGAAACGTGCCTGGGCCATATCGCCCGGCTGCGTGAGGAACTCCGGGCGGCGGGGCAATCCCCGGATGTCGTCGAGGACGCGATCTATGCGCAATGCGCGCTGATCGACGAGTTCGCGCTCCGCCACCTGGAAGGGGCGAGCCGGGACGAGTGGGAGCACGAGCCCTTGCAAGTCAAGGAGTTCCAGAGTCACGACGCGGGTGACGCGCTGATCGACCGCATCGAACGGCGCCTCGCAGCGCCCCAACCGGTGCTGCCGTTGCTCGCGGTCTTCCATGTGGTGCTTGGGCTGGGCTTCCAGGGGCGATTCGCCCTGAACGGCGCCACGGACCGCGCCGCATTGCTGCGCGCGCTCGATGAGCGACTGGCGCGCGCGGGGCTCGACCAGGGCAACGGGCCGGTCATTGTCACCCACGGCAAGGCACGCGCCGGTAGGCGCATCTCGCCGATTGCATGGGTGGTGCTGGCGCTCGTTGGCGCCGGGCTGGTCTATCTGGCGCTGGACCGCTGGCTCGACGCGGCCATCGCGCGGCTGGCTGTTTGAAGGGCGCGACGTGACCGGTTATCCCTATCGCACCTTGGCCGGCTGGATCGCGGCGCTTTGTCTGGCGTGGCTCGGATTCAGCTCGCCGTGGTCGACCACGTGGAATTTGCTGCTGGGGCTGTTCGTCGTGGCGCTGATGTTGGTGGCGATGATTGTCGCCACGCGGCGCGGGCGTGCTGGCCGTCAGGCCTCGCAGGCGGTGCTGGTCGCCGTGAACGCGTCACTCGATGCATTGCCCGGCGACATGCGCCGGAATACGCCGCTCGTGCTCGCCGTTGGTGAGCCGGACGGCGCCTTGGTGCGGGCATTCGGCGACGAATTGGTCCGTATCACCGAGTCCGCGATCTGGGTACGTGTGGGCGACCCGTCGCGGCTGGCTCACGTGGCGGATGCCCTGAAGCGCTGGCGCGACGGGCAGGGCCCGGACGCCGTGGCATGCCTGACCGCCGCCGACCGGATCTATGACGCCGCAACGCTGAGCGCGCGCCTCGGCCGTTTGCGTCACGCGATTGGCGAGGCGAGCCGCGCCGTCGGCTATCCGCTGCCAGTGTGCATCGCGGTCTACGGCGAGGACGCCGCGGGTCCGCCGGACGAAAGCCCATGGTTCGGTATGTCTGGCGAAGCGATGCCGGCGGACGAGGCATGGATCGCGCAAGTCGCGGCGAGCCTCGACCAGTACGCCCGCGCCGCCAAGCCGGCCGACCGCGCCGCACGTTGGTATCGCGCTAATCGGCTGCACGCGCTAGCCAGATGGGCGCAATCGACGTTGTTGTCGCGCTTACGGGACGACAGCCGCGACGGCCACCGTACGGGAAGGCCGGTGCAGGTGGCCGCTCTCGGCGCGATCGCGGTACGCGGCACGCCAGCCGACAACTCGCTGTTTGCCAGTGCCGTGGCCCGCATCACCGGTCTGGTCGGAGCCCGCCCGGCACAAGAGGGCGGCAGCGGTCGCTACCCACTGCCGGACCCGCTGATCCGTGGCATCGGTCGACAGCCGGTGCGGCGCGCGCTGCCACGTGCGCTGGCGCATGGCTTCGCGTGGCTCGCGGTGGCGTTCTGCGCGGCTGCGGCCGCCTCGGCGTGGCAGAACCGGGCGCTGGTGGCGCGCGTCACCGGCAATATGGACCGCTATCGCGCGTTGGCGCCGGCACAGGACGCCGCGCGTATCGATGCGCTCAAGGTCATCAAACGCGACCGGGACGAACTCGACCGCCACGCCCGCAACGGCGTGCCGCTGCGGCTCGGCCTCGGTCTGTATCGCGGGGCCGCGCTGCGTGCGCCAATCGACACGCTGATCGCCGGCTACCGCCCGCCGCCTCCGCCGCCGGCCACGATCGAGCTGGACAGCCTGTCGCTGTTCCGCAGCGGGAGCGCCACCCTGAATCCCGGCTCCAACCGCGTGCTGATCGGTGCGCTGGAAATGATCCGGGCGCATCCGGACAAGCGCGTGCTGGTGGCTGGCCATACCGATGCCACCGGCAACCCGCGCAGCAACCTGCGCCTGTCGGAGGCCCGCGCGGTGTCCGTCCGCAACTGGCTGGCCGATGCCGCCGGCTTGCCGTTGACGCATTTCGCGACGCAAGGCTACGGCGACACCCGCCCGAAGGCGGGCAATGACACGGAGGCGGGCCGCGCCGCCAATCGCCGTGTGGAAATTACCCTTGTTCCCGATTGCCGTGACGGCGATCGGGTCACTTCTGGCCAGTCGGCCTGTTCATTTCAGCAGAAGGAGTAAGTAAATGGCAATTCCCGCATACATGTGGATCAAGGACGATGGTGGCGCCGACATCAAGGGTTCGGTCACGGTTTCGGGCCGCGAGGGCAGCGTCGAAGTGGTGGCGTTCGATCACGCGGTCAAGATCCCGACGGACGCCAACACCGGCAAGCTGACCGGCACGCGCGTGCACGAGCCGATCGTCTTCACCAAGGAGACCGACGCCTCGACGCCGTATCTCTACAAGGCCGTCTCCAGCGGCCAGACGCTGAAGGCGGTGGAGATTCGCTGGTACAAGATCGACGACGCCGGCAAGGAGAAGGAGTACTTCAACACCAAGCTCGAGAACGTCAAGGTGGTCGGCGTCACGCCGAAGATGCACGACATCAAGAGCCCGGCCTTCGAGAAGCACAACCACCTCGAGAGCATCGAGCTGCGCTACGAGAAGATCACCTGGTCGTACAAGGACGGCAACATCATCCACGCCGATAGTTGGAACGAGCGTGCCTGAGTAAGGTCGGGCCGGCCTCGCGCCGGCCCCTCGGCCCCTCGGCCCCTCGGCCGCGCCGCCGGCCGCCCCATCCCTCGACCGCGCATTCTTCCCGCCCATCGCCATCCCTCCCTCATGATTGCCCGCGACTATTCCCCGTTCCTGCGCCGCCTGAACCCCCATTGCGCCCGCGCGCTGACCGAGGCGGCCAGCCTTTGCGAAACCCGCGCCCACCGGGACATTGAGGTCGAGCACTGGCTGATCAAGCTGCTCGAACTGGGCGAGGGCGACCTGCTGGCGATCCTGCGGCGCTATGAAATCGATGTCGATGCCATCTGGAATGCCTTGCTCGTCGCCATCGACCGCCTGCCGCATGACCTGCGCGGCCGGCCCGGGCTCTCGCCGCGCGTGGGGCAGTGGCTGGAGGCGGCATGGATGCGTGCGTCGCTCGCTGCGGCGGCACCGGGTGACACCGACATTCGCTCGGCGCACCTGCTCGCCGCGCTGGTGGAAGCGCCGCATTGGCTGCGCGCGCCGGATGCCTGGCCGCTGCTCAGCATTTCCGCCGCGCAGATCGAACGACTGATGCCGGAGCTGGATCAGATATCGAGCGAGGCGCACGGGCTGCCCGAGATCCTTCCCCTTCCGACCGACACCCCGGCCGTGGCGCACCTCCCCGACAACCCGGTGCTGGGCCGCTTCACCATCGACATCACCGCCAAGGCCCGTGCCGGGCAGATCGATCCGGTCTTTGGCCGTGATGTCGAGATCCGGCAGATGATCGACATCCTCGCGCGGCGCCGCAAGAACAATCCCATCCTCGTGGGCGAGCCCGGCGTCGGCAAGACCGCGCTGGTCGAAGGGCTCGCGCTGCGTATTGCGGAGGGCGATGTCCCGGCGATCATCGCCAACACCAGTGTGCTGACGCTTGACCTCGGCCTGTTGCAGGCCGGCGCCGGCGTCAAGGGCGAGTTCGAGCAGCGGCTCAAGCAGGTGATCGAGGCGGTGCAGCAGTCGCCGACGCCAATCCTGCTGTTTATCGACGAAGCCCATACGCTGATCGGGGCAGGTAACAGCGCTGGCGGCGCCGACGCGGCCAACCTGCTGAAGCCGGCGCTGGCGCGGGGCGAGCTGCGGACCATCGCGGCGACCACGTGGTCCGAATACAAGCAGTATTTCGAACGGGACGCGGCACTCGAACGCCGCTTCCAGATGGTGAAGGTGGACGAGCCCGACCACGCGGCCGCGTGCCTGATGCTGCGCGGCCTCAAGGAGCGCTATGCGCGGCACCATGACGTGCATGTCACCGATGCGGCGGTCGTCGCCGCCGTGCGCCTCTCGCGCCGCTACCTGACCGGGCGCCAGTTGCCCGACAAGGCGGTCGACCTGCTCGATACCGCCGCCGCGCGGGTGCGCATGAGCCAGGACGCCACGCCGATTGCCTTCGCCCGGTGCGAGGCCGAGCGCGCGGCGCTGGAGACCGAGCGGGCTGCGCTGGCGCAGGACGAGGGCGCCACGGGCATCCGTGACGCCGCACGGATCGGCGCCATCGACAGCCGGCTGGAGGCGCTGGACGGCGACCTCGCCCGATTCACGCAGACGCTCGCCGCCCAGAAGGCCGCAACGGAAACCCTGTTCGGCCTGCGTCGCCAATGGCAGGCCGCGGACGAGGCGCTGCGGCAGGACCTCTCCCCATCGATCGAAGCCGCCCACCGCGCGGTGGGTTCGGCCGGGCAGGCCGCCCTGATCCGCGCCGAGGTGGATGAGCACGCGATTGCCGAAGTCATCGCAGACTGGACCGGCGTGCCGGCCGAGAGCCTGCTGGCCAGCGAACTGGCCACGCTGCTGGACCTGGAGGCCAACCTGGGCAGCGTGGTGGTGGGTCAGGACGAGGCGCTCGCAGCGCTCGGCAAGCGGCTGCGGGCGGCGAAGGCGGGGCTCAAGGCCGAGGACGCGCCGATCGGCGTGTTCCTGCTCGTGGGGCCCTCGGGCGTCGGCAAGACCGAGACGGCGCGGGCGCTGGCCGACCTGATGTTCGGCGGCGAGCGGGCGCTGATCACCATCAACCTGTCCGAATACCAGGAAGCGCATACGGTGTCGCAGCTGAAGGGCTCGCCGCCCGGCTACGTCGGCTACGGCGAGGGCGGCGTCCTGACCGAGGCGGTGCGCCAGCGCCCCTACAGCGTGGTGTTGCTCGACGAAGTCGAGAAAGCCCACCGCGACGTGCTGAGCCTGTTCTATCAGGTGTTCGACCGTGGATTTATGCGCGATGGCGAAGGCCGGGTGATCGATTTCCGCAACACGGTGATCGTGATGACGTCGAACCTGGGCAGCGACCAGATCCTGGCCGCCACGGACGCCGTGACCGAGGCCGGCGGCGCGGCGACCCCCGGCATGCTGATGGAGGCGATCCGCCCGACGCTGGTCGAGCATTTCCAGCCCGCGCTGCTGGCGCGCTTCCAGACCGTGGTGTTCCGGCCGTTGGCCGCCGGGCCGATGGCGACAATCGTACGCATGAAGCTGGATAAGGTGAGCGAGCGGGTGGCGCGCCGGTTCGGCGTGCCGCTGCGTTACGACAATGGGCTGGTGGACGCGCTGGTCGCCGGCTGCCTGTTGCCGGACACCGGCGCGCGCAATATCGACAGCCTGCTCGACCAGCAGATCCTGCCGGTGCTGGCCCGCGAGCTGCTAATAAGAATGGGGAACAAGACAGCGGAGACGAGCGCCCCGGCTACGATCCGGCTGACCTTCTCGGACGCAGACGGCATCGGGCTGGAATTCGATGAGGCTGGCCAGTAATGGCCGGCGGTCCGGGCCTGTTCGAGGCCGTGACAGGGCATTTCGCGAATGGGGTGCCGGTCGAGGAATTCGATCTGGCGACGCAGACCTTCCTGTCCGTCCAGGACAATATCCAGCGCATTCTGAACAGTCGGCGCGGCGGGCTGGCTCATCTGCCGGACTATGGGCTGGGCGACCTGTCGCGCATCTACCGGCACCTGCCCGCGTCGGCCCACACGCTCAAGCGGGAGATTGAAACCACGCTGCTGCGCTACGAGCCGAGGCTCCGGGGCATCGATATCGACATCGACGATACCGAGCCCGGGATGCTGCTGAGTTTCACGATGACCTGCCACCTGCGCCGCGCCGGGCTGGTGCGCTTCGGCACGCATTTCATGCCTGACGGCAAGACCCGGCTGACGCTGCTGCGCGCGGTGCAGGACCGCGACTGAGGGGCTACGGCTAACGCCGTTCAGTCGACCTGGGCGCCCGAGGCCTTGACGATCTTGCCCCATTTGTCGATATCCGCACGCAACATGGTCGAGAACTGCTGCGGCGTGCCGATGAGCACCTCGGCGCCCTGCGCGGCGAGCTTGTCGCGCAGCGGTGCGTCGGCCAGCGCGGCCTGCAAGGTCTTGGCGAGCTTCTCCGTCACCGCCTTCGGCGTGCCGCGCACGGCGAACAGGCCAACCCAGAGATCGCCGCTATAGCCGGGCACGGTTTCGCTGATGGCCGGGATGTCCGGCGCGAATGGCGACCGCTTGGCCGAACTCACACCCAGCGCCCGCACCTTGCCGGCCTTGATATGGGCCAGCACCGAGGGCAGGCTGGCGAAGGCCATCGGCACCTGGTTGCCGAGCACGTCGTTCAGCGCCGGCGCCACCCCCTTGTAGGGCACATGTTCAAGCTTGATGCCGGCCATGCTGTTCAGCATCTCGCCGAGCAGGTGGTTCAGCGTGCCATTGCCGGCCGACGCATAGCGATAGAAATCCGGCTTGGCCTTGGCCATCGTGATCAGCTCCGCCATCGACTTGGCCGGGAACGCGGGATTCACGACCAGCACGTTCGGCACCGTCGCCACGGGGGCGATCGGCTCGAAATCCTTGATCGGATCGAACGGAATCTGGCGATAGAGCGACGGGTTGATCGCCTGCGTGCTGCTGATGGTCATCAGCAGCGTGTAGCCATCGGCCGTGGCGCGCGCGGCGGCCTGGGTGCCGATGTTGCCGCCGGCGCCGGGACGGTTCTCGACCACCACCTGCTGGCCCAGGCGCTGCGACAGATCGGCGGCCACGAGCCGCGCGACGATGTCGTTGGTGCCGCCCGGCGCCTGGGGCACGATCATCTGGATGGGCTTGCTGGGATAGGTGTCGGCGTGGGCGCTGCCCACGGCGGCCAGCGTGAGAGCCACGGCCATGCCGGCGAGGGCGGGAAGGGTGCGAAGCATTGTTGTCTCCTATGGCGGGCGGTTATCTGGGATGTCGGTCCCGCCCATGCTGGCGCCCACTCTAGCCGAGGCCGGTGCGCAGGAGAAATTCAATCGCCGACTATGGCCATAAGGATTTCTTATCGGCTGGCAGGTGCCGTAGGGGCGGGCGGCGGCGCCAGGGAGCCGCCCTGGGCGATGCGCGCTGCAACGATCTCCCGCAGGATGTCGGCGACGGCTTCGGCCGCATTCGAACGCGGCAGCGCGCGCGGCCAGCACAGGGACAGCGTGCGGCGCAACTCCGGCAGGATCAGGCGACGCCCGATGCCCCCCTCGGCATCGCCAGCCCCATCCCCATTCCCTTCTGCGCCCGGACTCTCGCCCAGCGACGACGCCGGCAGCACCGTGCAGGCCAGCCCCTCGCGGGCGGCGGCCAGCAGGAAGGGCAGCGAATCGAGGTCCGCCACCACGTTCAGGGCGATACCGGCCTTGGCGAAGCTTCGCTCCACCACCTCGCGCAGGCCCTGCGAGCCGCTGGGCAGCACCAGCGGCATGCCGTCGAGGGCCTTCAGTGCGATGGTGGCCGAGCGGGTGGCGCGCCCGGGCGGCGTGCCGATCAGGTAGAGCGGTTCGCTGGCCAGCGGCTCGGGCTCCACAGCGCGCGACGCCGTGTCGCGGAACAGGATCGCGAAGTCGAGCCGGTTCTGGTTCAGCAGCTCGGAGATATAGCCGCTCATGCTCTCGAACAGTTGCAGCCGCACCTGCGGATAGCGCTGCCGCACGGCCCGCACCAGCGGCATGCCGAAGGCCGCCGCCGCCGTGGTCGGCAGGCCGATGGCGACGTTGCCGGAGATTTCCGAGCCGGCCACCCGGACGTCCGCCCCGGCCATCTCGACCTGGCGCAGGATATTGCGAATGTGACGATAAAGTGTCTTGCCGGCCTCGGTCGGCCGTACGCCCTTGGCGCCGCGATGCACCAGCGGCACGCCGAATTCCTCCTCGAGCGCGGCCAGTTGCTGGCTCAGCGCCGGCTGCGCCACGCACACGACCTCGGCGGCGCGCGTCAGGCTGCCGTGGTCGACGATCGCCACGAAATACCGCATTGCCCGGATGTCCATCGCTGCTGCCTCCTGCCCCGTTCGTCGGGTGTCGTCTCGTTGAGGGTATTGATTCTACTTATGGAGGCTTCGGCAATCCCTATTTCACATAGTCGGGGCGCGCGGGTAGATTGGCGGCATCGAGCACCCCCGGACCCATCGCCATGACCCGACCCCTTGCCGGCATTACCGTCATCTCCCTCGAACAGGCGATTGCCGCGCCGTTCTGCACCCGCCAGCTGGCGGACCTCGGTGCACGCGTGATCAAGATCGAGCGGCCCGGCCCGGGGGATTTCGCCCGCGCCTACGACACGCGCGTGCGCGGCCTGTCCTCGCACTTCGTCTGGACCAACCGTTCGAAGGAAAGCCTGACGCTGGATGTGAAGGCGCCCGGCGCCGCGCCGGTGATGGAAGGGCTGCTGGAGCGCGCGGACGTGCTGGTGCAGAACCTCGCCCCGGGCGCGGCGGCCCGGCTCGGGCTGGATTACGAGACGCTCTCGGCCCGCTATCCGCGCCTGATTGTCTGCGACATCTCGGGCTACGGCGGCGACGGCCCCTACCGGGACAAGAAGGCCTACGACCTGCTGGTGCAGAGCGAATCGGGGTTCGTCTCGGTGACCGGCACGGCCGAGGAGGGCGTCAAGGCGGGTGCCTCGGTGGCGGACATCGCCGCCGGCATGTACGCCTATAGCAATATCCTGGCGGCGCTGATCGAGCGCGGCCAGACCGGGCGCGGCAAGCGGATCGACGTGTCGATGCTGGAGTCGATGGTCGAGTGGATGAGCTTCCCGATGTACTACGCGTTCGATGGCGCCGAGCCGCCGCCGCGCGCGGGCGCCGCCCACGCCACCATCTACCCCTACGGGCCGTTCCCGACCGGCGACGGCAAGACCGTGATGCTGGGGCTGCAGAACGAGCGGGAGTGGTCGGTCTTCTGCAAGACCGTGCTGGGCGAGCCGGCGCTGGCCACGCATGCCGCGTTCGCCACCAACAGCCTGCGCAGCGCCAACCGGGCCCAGTTGCGGGCGCGGATCGTCGAAGCGTTCTCGCATATGACGGCGGAGCAGGTGGTGCAGCGGCTCGAGGAGGCCAAGATCGCCAATGCCAACGTCAATACCATGGCCGATGTCTGGCATCACCCGCAACTGGCCGCGCGGGAACGGTGGCGCACCGTGGCGTCGCCGGTCGGCGAGATCCCGGCGCTGCTGCCGCCGGGCCTGACCGATGCGCGCATGGATCCGATTCCCGCAGTCGGCGAGCATACCGATGCCATCCTGTCGGAAATCGGCTGTTCCGCCGCGCAAGTGGCCCAACTTCACGCCGACGGCGCGGTTTGATCAGGAGCCGACCATGACTACCCCCCGCGTACCGCGCAGCTACCTGTTCGTTCCCGCCTCCCGCCCCGAGCGCATCGGCAAGGCCCTGTCGGCCGGCGCCGATGCGGTCATTGTCGACCTGGAGGATGCCGTCGCCCCCGATGCCAAGGCCGAGGCCCGCGCGGGGCTGTCCGACCCCTGGAGCGGCCTGCGGACTGCCGCCCAGGTCGGCGGCGTGCAGCTTTTTGTGCGCGTGAACGGCGCCGATACCGCATGGTTCGCCGACGATCTCGCCTGGTGCCGGGCGCATCAGGTGCGCCAGATCATGCTGCCGAAGGCCGATGCCACCGCGCTGGCCGCCCTCCACGCCGAGCTGCCGGACGCCCACTGCCATGCCCTGCTGGAGACCGCCGCCGGGTTTGCCGACCTGTACGACGTGGCGCGCGCGCCCGGCGTCACCCGGCTGGTGTTCGGCAGCATCGACCTGATGTTCGATCTCGACGTGGCCGACGATGGCGAGCCGCTGCATCACTTCCGCAGCGAGTTGGTACTCCATTCGCGCGCGGCCGGGCTGCCGGCGCCGGTCGACGGGGTCTGCACCGCCATCGGCGATGCCGAGGCGCTGGCGGACGACACCGCCCGGGGCCGCCGCTTCGGCTTCGGCGCCAAGCTGCTGATCCATCCGAACCAGGTGGAAGGCGTGCATGCGGCGCTGGCGCCGTCTGCCCAGGAAGTGGCGTGGGCACGGCGCGTGGTGGACCAAGCCGCCGCCGCGCAGGGCGCGGCCATCGCCGTGGACGGCAAGATGGTGGACCGCCCGGTGCTCGAACGTGCGCTGCGGATCGTCGCCGCAGCGCCGGGCCCAGCGGCGCCATCCGCCTCATCCGCCACCTCCGCCTGAACCGGGCGCAGCGCCAATCGGTGTTTTCCCGACCCACACGTTGGGCGAATTTGGGTGGGAATGCCGACAAGATGAAAGCCGTTTGTAATGAGATTGCGATTGAATGCGCACGGGAGATCGTGCGCGGCAAGGCAGCGCGGCTAAAAGAGCGGGTTCCCGGGGAGCGATGAAAGAAAATCGCCCGCCCGGTGCACCGTTCGGCTGGCACGGTCGTTTACGTCAGACCGAAGTGACATTGAGCCAGACCGATCGTGCATTTTTCAGTTTCCCGCGCCGCCATGGCCGTGCTGCTGGCCGTGGCAGCCGTTGCTGGCCACGCCGCCAGCCAGCCGATGCCCCCAGACGGCCCCTGTGTGCCGCCACCGGCCAAGGCCACGCTCACACTTGCCCAGGCGCGGCTTGACGCCCAGCGCTGCAATCGCGACATCATTGCCGCCCGGCGCGGCGAGGAAGCCAGCCAGGCCGATGTCCAGATTGCCTCGCAACGGCCGAATCCGGTCCTGAGCCTCGGTGTCACTAATATCAATCCGCATGCGGGGGTGGGATCGGGCAGCCTGCGCAGCAAGACGGTGGATTCCACGCTGCGCATCGATCAGGTCATCGAAACCGCCAACAAGGGCAACCTGCGCGTGGACGCAGCCCGCAAGGCCAGCGCCGCCGCCGGGGAGACCACCCAGGCCATCGTGGCGCAGCAGCTCGGCGCGGTGGACCAGGCCTGGTACGAAGCCGTGGTCAGCCAGACCCGGCTGGAAGTGCTGACCGAGACCGTCGGCCTCTATTCCCGCACCCAGCAAGCCAATGAGACCCGGCTGAAGGCCGGCGATATTTCCCGCGCCGACGTCACCAAGCTCCAGCTGGAAACGCTGCGCGCCCAGAGCGACCTGCGCAACGCCCAGGCTGACCACGCCAGCGACAAGGCCGCCCTGGCCGCCGCCATCGGTGTGCCGGGCACGCTGATCGACAACCGACTCGTGCCGGACTGGCCGGCGCTGGACACCCCGGTCCCGCCGGTGGACCCCGACGTGCTGCAACGCCGCCCCGACGTGACCGCCGCCGAAGCCCGGCTGGCCGCCGCCGCCGCCTCGCGCGACCTGGCCCGCGCCGGCCGCGTGCCCGATGTGACGGTGGGCGCGCAGGCCGAGCACTATCCGCAATCGCCCACTAATACCTATGGCGATGGCAACAGCTACGGCGTGTTCATCTCGATCCCGCTGTTTGTGCGGCACAGCAATGGCGGCGAGGCCCGCCGCGCGGAGGTGGATTACTACGCCGCGCTGGACGACCGCAACCGCATCCTGCTGGAGGCGCAGAACGACATCGAGCGCCTGCGCAGCCAGCTAGAGGCCGCGCGCGCCACGCTGCAACAGATGCAGGCCGCCGTGCTGCCGGCCGCCGAGTCCGTCGCGAACAGTGCCGAATTCGCGTACACGAAGGGTGCCACGGGCGTGCTGGATCTGCTCGACGCGCGCCGCGCGCTGCGCCAGACCCGCGTGGACGCCGTCGAGGCGCAGGGCAACTACGCCAAGGCGCTGGCCGCCTACCGCACCGCGCTGCAAGCTACCAATTCCGATATCAACAAGCTTCCCCAGGTCCGTACCGATGCGTCGCGTCCATAACATGCTGTCTTCGTCCCAGTGGTTCCGTCCTCTCCGCCTGGCAGCCGTCGGGTCACTTTGCGCGCTGGCGCTGGTCGCCTGTGGCAAGAAGGAGGCACCCGTGGCTGATGACGACCCCAAGGTCAGCGGCCAGACCATCCAGTTTCCGGAGTCGGTGAAGACCCTGCCCGGCATCGTCGGCCAGCCGGTGAAGCTGGGCGGCGACCGCATGCTGAGCCTGCCGGGCCGGCTGGTCTGGAACGAGGACAAGACCGTACGCGTGACCACCCCGTTCGCGGGCCGCGTGATGGACATCCTCGTGCAACCCGGCGCGACCGTGAAGGCCGGCCAGCCGCTGGCGACGCTGACCTCGCCCGACTATGGCCTGGCCCAGGCCGATGCCCGCAAGGCCGCCGCCGACAGCGCCGTGGCCGCCAAGTCCCTGGCACGCCAGCGCGAGCTGTACGGCGCCGGCATCGTCGCCCAGAAGGAACTGGAGCAGGCGCAGGCCGATAGCGCCCGTGCCGCCGCCGACCAGCAACGCACGCAGGCGGCGCTGCGCATGTACGGCGCGGCCGCCGGTGGCGATGCGGTGAACCAGCGCTTCGCGCTGCGCAGCCCGATCGAGGGCCTGGTGGTGGAGCGCAATATCAACACGGGCATGGAACTGCGCCCGGACCAGGCGCCCAGCTCGCCGCTGTTCCTGATCACCGACCCGACCACGCTCTGGGCCCAGGTGGATGCGGCCGAGGCGGACCTCGGCCTGTTCAAGCCGGGCGTGACGGTGCAACTGACCAGCGCCGCCTATCCGGGCGAGACGTTCCAGGGCACCGTGGTCAAGATCGCCGATTACGTGGATCCGTCGTCGCGCAGCATCAAGGTGCGGCTGACCGTGCCGAACGCGGACCGCCGCCTGAAGGCCGAGATGTTCGTCACGGCGCGCCTCCAGGCCGCCTCGTTCAAGGGGATCGCGGTGCCGTCGAAGGCCGTGTTCCTGGCTGACAACAAGAACTACGTGTTCGTCCGCAAGGGCACGAACACGTTCGAGCGGCGCCTGGTGAAGACCGGCGTGTCACTGCCGGGCATGACCGAGGTGCTGGAAGGGCTGACCGACGGCGAGGTGGTGGTCACCGACGGCAACCTCTATCTGCAGGACATCCTGCGTGACGCCACGGCGGTCAATGCGGCGCGCGCGTCCGCCAAGTAAGGGAATGGCGGACACATGATCTCCCGTATCGTCAACTTTGCGCTGCACCAGAAGCTGTTCGTCTGGCTCGGCCTGATCATCTTCGTCGCCGGCGGCTTGGCCGCCTTCAAGAACCTGCCGATCGAGGCCTTCCCGGACGTCTCCGACATCCAGGTCAACATCATCACGCTCTACCCGGGCCGTGCGGCCGAGGAAGTGGAGCGGCAGGTCACGATCCCGATCGAGACCGCCCTGGCCGGCACGCCGAACTCGGTGCGGGTGTTCTCGCACACCCAGTTCGGCCTGTCGTTCATGATGGTCACGTTCAACGACAAGGCCACCGACGTCACCGCCCGCCAGCAGATCATCGAGCGGCTGCGCAGCGTGGACCTGCCCGACGGCGTGCATCCGGACCTCGCGCCGCTCTCCACGGCCATCGGCGAAATCTATCGTTTCCGGCTGACCGGCAAGGGCTATTCGCCGCAGGAACTGCGCACGCTGCAGGACTGGGTGGTCGAGAAGAACCTGCGCCAGGTGCCCGGTGTGGCCGACCTGGTGACGATTGGCGGCAGCATCAAGCAGTACGAGGTGAACCCGAACCTGGCGCGGATGCGCGATGCCGGGATCTCGTTGTCCGAACTGTTCACGGCGCTCCAGCGTGGCAACTCGAACGCCGGCGGCGGCGCGGTGGCGCATGGCCGGCAGCAGTTCCTGCTGCGCTCACTGGGCAGCTTCCGCACCTCGGCGGACATCGCCAACGTGGTGGTGAGCGAGAAGAACGGCACGCCGATCCTGGTCAAGGGCATCGCCGAGGTGAAGGTGGGCTCGGCGCCGCCGCAGGGCCTGATGGGGCAGGACGACGAGGACGATATCGTCTCTGGCATCGTGGTGATGCGCAAGGGCGAGAACCCGTCGATCGTGCTGGACGCGCTGAAGCAGAAGATCGACCTGCTCGACAGCACGATCCTGCCGAAGGGCGTGAAGATCGTGCCGTACTACGACCGCTCCACGCTGATCGACAAGACCCTGCACACGGTGTTCGGCAACCTGGTGGAAGGCGCGCTGCTGGTGATGGCGGTGCTGTACCTGTTCCTCGCCAACGTGCGTGCGGCGGCCATCGTGGCGCTGGTGATTCCGCTGGCGCTGCTCTCCACCTTCATCGGCCTGACCTGGGTGGGCATTCCGGCCAACCTGCTGTCGCTCGGCGCGATGGACTTCGGCATCATCGTGGACGGCGCGGTGATCGTGGTGGAGAACATCTTCAAGCGGCTGGGCGAGCTGAAGGAGCAGCAGATCCAGGACAACAAGGCGCGGCTCAACGCCATCCTGCTGGCGACGACCGAGGTGGGCCGGCCGACCGTGTTCTCGATGGTGATCATCATCGCGGCGCACATCCCGATCTTCACGCTGCAGCGCCATGAGGGCAAAATCTTCGCGCCGATGGCCTATACGGTGACCGGGGCGCTGATCGGCTCGCTGATCATCTCGCTGACGCTGGTGCCGCTGCTGTGCCACCTGCTGCTGAAGAAGAACATCGCGCACGAAGACAACTTCATGGTGCGCCACTGCAAGCGGCTCTATGAGCCGATGCTGAAGTGGGCGCTGGACCACAAGAAGATGGTGGTTGGCATCGCGCTGGGTTTGCTGGTCGCCACCGTGGGCGTGGGCAAGTTCCTCGGCAGCGAGTTCCTGCCGGAGCTGGACGAAGGCTCGATGTGGGTCAGCTTCGACCTGCCGGCGTCGGTCTCGCTGGATGAGGCCCGCGACCAGGCGCGCAAGCTGCGGACCGTGATCCGCCAGACGCCCGAGGTGAACACCACGATCTCCAAGGTGGGCCGCCCGGACGACGGCACGGATCCGAAGCTGATCAACACCGTCGAAATCCTGGTGGACCTGAAGCCGGACCAGAAGTGGCGGGCCGGCTACGACAAGCGCAAGATCATCGAGGAAATCAACCGCAACCTGCGCCAGATGCCCGGCATCGAGCCGAACTTTTCGCAGCCGGTGCGCGACAACATTCTTGAGAGCATCTCCCAGATCAAGGGCCAGATCGTGATCAAGGTGCAGAGCGACAGCCTGCAGCAGAACAAGCAGGTAGCGGACCAGATCCTGGCGAACGTGCAGTCGGTCAAGGGCGTGATGCGCGCGTTCATCGACCGCGACGGCGAACTGCCGCAGTACGTGCTGGAGTTCGATCGGGCCCAGGCGGCGCGCTACGGCATCAACGTGGCCGACGTGCAGGACCTGATGGAAACCGCGCTGGCCGGCAAGGCCGCCACGGAGCTGTGGGAGGGCGAGCGCCACTTCAGCGTGGCCGTGCGCCTGAAGGCGGGCGAGCGCGAACTGCCGAACCTGCCGAACATCTTCATGCAGACCGCCGATGGCGCGCAGGTGCCGCTGTCGCAACTGGTGACGTTCCGGGCCGCCTCGGGCGCCATGAACATCAGCCGCGAGAACGGCCAGCGCACCACGTCGATCGGCATCTTCATCCACGACCGGGACATGGGTAGCGTGGTGAAGGACATGCAGGCGCTGGTGAAGAAGAACGTCAACGCCGAGGACGTGAAAATCAGCTGGTCCGGCGAGTTCGAGAACCAGGAGCGCGCCATGGCGCGGCTGTCGATCGTGGTGCCGCTGTCGGTGCTGGTGATCTTCCTGCTGCTGTTCAACGCGTTCAAGTCGTTCAAGAGTGCCACGCTGATCATCTCGAACATCCCGTTCGCGCTGATCGGCGGCGTGTTCGCGCTGTTCCTGACCGGGATTCCGCTGTCCGTCTCGGCGGCGATCGGCTTTATCGCGCTGTTCGGCCAGGCCGTGCTGAACGGCGTGGTGATGGTGACGTACTTCAACCAGCTGCGCGATGAAGGGCTCTCCGTGCGCGAGGCCGTGCTGGCTGGCTCGATGGATCGGCTGCGGACCGTGCTGATGACGGCGATGCTGGCCATGCTGGGCCTGTTCCCGATGGCGATCTCGCGCGCGATTGGCGCGGAGACGCAGCGCCCGCTGGCCATCGTGATCATCGGCGGCCTGATTACGGCAACGATGCTGACGCTGATCGTGCTGCCGACGCTGTACGAGTGGATGGTGGGACGCTCCTGGCCGGACGAGGAGCCGGAGGACGAAGACCACAACCGGATCTCGCCCTCGCTGGCATCGTAAGCCCGCAGCATCGTGAATCGCCCCCGGTCCCCCGGGGGCGATTCACATTCTGGGCTTCGTTCCCGGAAACAGCGGCCACGCCATCAGCGCGATCACAGCAGTGCCGGCCCAGACCACCGGCCATGAGGTGGCCGCGAGCCAGTGCGGCAGGGTTAGTGGCGTGAGGAAGAATCCGAGGAACACGGCGGTATTCGCCATGCCGAGCGCCGTGCCCGCGCGCTCGGCCCCGGCCATGGCCGCCAGCTCCGCATAGGCCACGCCATGCCAGGCCGAGACGCAGATGCCGGCGAGGGCGATCATCGCCGGCAGCAGGGCCATCCACAGGCCGTGGGCGTTGCCGGCGCTGCCCTGGACGCAGGCCGCCAGCACCAGGAAGGCGGCCACCGACACCAGCGTGCAGCCGCGCAGATAGGCGCGACGGTTGCCACGGCGGTCGGTCCAACGGCCGCTCCACACGCGCATGGCCATCGCGCCGCCCTGCACGGCGACCATGGTGGCGGTGATGACGCCGAGCCCGGCGTGCGCAAAGTCGTGCAGGAATATCGACGCGAACGTCAGCACCGCGAACTGCGGCATGCAGAGCAGGCCGATGGCCGCGACGATGCGCCAGATGCCCGGTTGCCGCAGGGGATTCGCCGTGGGAACCCGGCACGCCGGTGACGCCACGCAGCCTGCCGCCGGCGGCTCATGCAGCCATCGCCACGTCAGCCACGCCGACACGCCGCACAGCAGCGCTACCCATCCATAGACCCAGGTGAAGCCGACCGTCGAGGCGAGCCACGGCAGCGTGAGGGCGCCAATGCCACCGCCCAGCGGCACCGCCGTCTGCCGGATGCTCATGGCCAGCCCGCGTTCGCCTTCGCGGAACCAGCGCATCACGGCTCGGCCGCTCGCGCCATTGACACTCCCGCTCAACAGCCCGACGACCGCCATCGCACTCATCAGCCAGCCCAGCGGCGGCGCATGACCACCGGCCGGAGCGAGCCACAGCGCCATGACCAGCAGGGCGATGGCGGTGGAGGCGAGGCCGCCGAGCAGCACGGGGCGGTCGCCCCAGCGGTCCGCCGCCACGCCCCAGGGCAGTTCGGACAGGGCGACGCCGAAACCGAGCGCCCCGAGGGCGAGGCCCAGCTCGGCGTTGTCGAAGTGATACCCCGTCCGCAGCCAGACGGCGGTGGTGGGAATGCCGCTGGCGCCGGCCATCACGCTGGCATTGGCGGCGACGCCCACGCCGAGGACTTTCCAGCGGTGGCCTGCACCGAAGTGATGATTTGTCGACGCGGGCGCCGAGGCAAGGGTCTGGGATGACATGGCTGGTTGCCGATCGATGATTTGACCGGACCGAGTCTCTCACCCACAATTCATCCTGAATATCAGAAAATACTTCAGCAATCGTTCGACAAAACAGGATGATCGATGTCACGCACGAATTTCGACGTCGCCGCCTTGCGTAGCCTGCTGGCGGGGATGGAGTTGGGCAGCTTTGCACGGGCGGCGGATCGCGTCGGGCGCTCCACGTCCGCCATTAGCGCGCAGATCAAGAAGCTGGAGGAGCAGGCCGGCACGGCGCTGTTCCGCAAATCCGGACGCGGACTGGCGCTGACGGCGGCCGGCGAGGCCATGCTCGGCTACGCCCGGCGGCTGGTGGACCTGAATGACGAAGCCGCGGCGGCGGTGCGCGGCGTGGATCTGGCGGGCGGCATCCGACTGGGCTTGCAGGAGGAATTTGGCGAAGGGCTGCTGCCCGACGTGCTCGGCAGGTTCACCCGCGCGCACCCGAAGGTGCGCATCGAGGCGGTGGTGGCGCGCAATGCCGAACTGCTGGCGCGGATCGATACCGGGCGGCTGGACCTCGCGCTGATCTGGTCCGATGGCGGTCTGGGATCGCCCGATCCGGGCATCCCCGGCTACGCGCTGGGCCAGCGCGCAGTCGAGCCCATCGACGAACCGCCCATGTGCTGGGTCGGCTCCGCGACGGCGCCGATGATCTGGGAACCGGGCGAGCCGCTACCGCTGATCGCCTTCGACCGCCCATGCCAGTTCCACGCCGCAGCCACGGCTGCGCTGGATCGCGCCGGCATTCCATGGCGCCTGGCGTTCTCGAGCCCTAGCCTCGGCGGGCTGTGGGCCGCCGCCGCCGCGGGCCTGGGGCTGACCGTGCGTTCCCGCTACGGCCTGCCTGCCAACGTGCGCGCGGTGCCAGCCGGGGAGGCCGGCCTGCCCGGGCTGCCGTCGCTACCGCTGGTCATGCTGCGGGCGGCGCCGATCATGCCGCCCGAGGTGGAGCGGCTGGCGGACATCCTGCTGGCGTCGTTGCGGGAAGCGCGGGCGGCTAGTCAGTCGTCGTAGCGGTGCCGGCTCGGCCGGCAAAGCACCGCGCCCAGCAGCACGCCAATCCCGAGCGCCATGCCGATGGCGCGCATCGGCTGCTTGTTCACGTACTCGGTCACGCACTCCTGGCCTTGCTGCCAGTTGTGACTGACCGTCGACTTGATCGAGTCCAGCGCCTGCGAGCCGCGCTCCGCCTTGGAGAGAAACGTCTTCTTGGCGGCGTCGACGGCCTCGCCGGTCAGATTCGGCAACTGCGAGAGCAGATCGTCGAGATCCTTGGCCAGCTGGTTGGTGTCGGCGCGCAGGTTGGCTCGCGCGGCGGATGCATCGGCGCTCGAGTTCTGTGGATTGAGGTTGTTCGGATCCATGCGTGTCTCCTGTCAGGCAGTGCGAAGGTGCGGGGGAAGGTGCGGGAAAGTTGATGCAACACATGCCTGCGCAGGTTCCGTACCAGCACACGCGCCGCCACCCCACTCGTGCGGCGCGCTCTCTAATATAGAAACGCCGTGGCAAGTTACCGGTGCTTGTAATTTGTCCGCGACGGCAAAGGGTGCGCGACACGCCGCCCCGGACCGCTGCACGCGCCCGGCAAGGCGGGCGCTCCCTCGGCACGCTCGTTGCGGATCACGGGTCCCACACCCCCACGCAAGGAGTTGCAGATGAACACCGCTGATCCCACCCTCACTTCCGGCCAGGGCGCCGGCATCGTCGGCTCCGGCGTGGGCGAAGGCCCCGGCCCCGAGGTGATGGCCGCATCGAGCCTCGACGACACCAAGGTCTATTCGTCCGACGGCGAGCACGTCGGCGAAATCTCGGAAATCATGATCGATGTCCCCCGCGGCCGCGTGGCCTACGCCGTGCTGAGCACCGGCGGCTTCCTCGGCATCGGCGACACCCTCCACGCCATTCCCTGGAGTGCCCTGGTCATGGACACCGACGCCAAATGCTTCCGCCTCGGCCTGACCGCGGACCGCATCAAGGACGCCCCAGGCTTCAACAAGGACAGCTGGCCCGGCATGGCCGATCCGCAGTGGGCGACTACGATCCATGAGTACTACGGGCGGGATCCGTATTGGACTGGAGTGGGTGGGGCGCTTTGAGCTGAGCGTTTGCTGGCTGGATAGGCGGCGGCCGTTGCAACGACGGCCGCCGTTTTTGTTTGCTCGTGGACTGTAACGGGACGGCGACCATGCGTTGTCAGGGCACGTCATTGAAATCTGATTTAAAAATGATTCATATCACTTATGACCCAGATTTGACGGAATCGTAAAAGCTGCCGGTTTTCCCGGAAACCGTTTGCTGGGGCGGACCCCACTTTCGGGCGGAACAGATTTGTGCCTTGGGATGGCGATGGAATCAGAAAAAAGTGGGGTATGCCGGACCCTGCGTAGTGCCGTACGCTCCGCCTCGCTTATAAAAAACTTACAACTGGTTACAAGTAGGCTCGCGGTAGTAGTACGGCGTTTCGCGCATCTTCTGTGCGAGTAGGACCCGAATTGCTGACGGCGGCCACGCGTGCGCCAGCAGCCGGGGTCCAGAATGAATCGTCTTTGTTACCGTCTCGTTTTCAACAAGACACGCGCCATGCTGATGGCCGTGCAGGAAACCGCAAGCAGTACCGGGTCCGGGCGGCGGGCTGGCCGGAAGGCTGTGGGGGGTGAGACGCGGCGGGTCTGGACGGGAAGCCTCTGCGTTGGCGTGCCCGTGCTGCAACTGGCAGCGTGGATGGCGATGGGGGTGCCGATGGTGGCCGGCGCGCAGATCGTCGCCGACCCCAATGCGGGCGCAAGCCGCCCCGGGGTTGTCCAGACGGCGAACGGCCTGCCGCAGGTCAATATCACGCGGCCATCGGGGGCAGGCGTCTCCGTCAATCACTACAACCAGTTCGACGTCAACAAGGCCGGTGCCATCCTCAACAACTCGCCGGGCATCGTGGCGACGCAGCAGGCGGGCTACATCAACGGCAATCCCAACCTGCAGCCCGGCGGGTCAGCAAGGATCATCGTCAATCAGGTCACCAGCACGCTGCCCAGCCAGTTGCGTGGCTACCTCGAAGTGGCCGGCCCGCGTGCGGAAGTCATCGTGGCCAATCCCAACGGGATCCTGGTTGATGGCGCGGGATTCATCAACACGAGCCGCGCGACGCTGACGACCGGGATTCCGGTCTATGGCGGCAGTGGCAGCCTTGATGCCTTCCGCGTGACCGGCGGGCAGATCCTCGTCGAAGGCGGTGGCCTGCATGCCACGGGCGTGGATCAGGTGGACCTGATTGCGCGAGCCGTCAAGGCGAATGCCGCCCTGTATGCCAATAACTTGAACGTCGTGGCGGGTGCCGCCCAGGTGGATCGCGCGACGCTCTCCGCCTCGGCCATTGCGGGCAGTGGTCCGGCGCCATCCGTGGGCATCGACGTCAGCGAACTCGGCGGCATGTATGCCAACAAGATCCTGCTGGCGTCCACCGAGGCGGGCGTGGGGGTTTCCACGCGCGGCGTGGTGGCGGCGCAGGCTGGCGACCTTACGCTGACGGCGCAGGGGCGGCTGCAACTTGCGGGGCAGACCAATACGACCGGCGCGATGACCGTCAGCGCACGGGACGGGGTCGATAACAGCGGTACCACCTATGCCGGCCAACGGCTGGCACTCGGCACGCAGGGCGCGCTGACCAACAGTGGCACGCTCGCGGCGGGCGGCGGCCTCTCGGCGAACGCAGCGTCGATTGCATCGAGCGGCACGCTGGCGTCCGGCGTGGGCGCCGACGGCACCGTTTCGCAGGCCGGGACGCTGGCGCTGAATGCCAGCGGCGCGGTGCAGGCGAGCGGCAAGGTGCTCGCCGGGGCGGACGCTACGGTGCAAGGTGGTTCGGTGAATCTGGCCGGCAGCGAGACATCGGCCATTGGCGCCGTGCAGATCAAGGCCAGTCAAGGCGAGATTGATCTGCACGGCGCCACGCTTTCGGCGGGCGGTGCGCTCGGCGCTCATGCAAGCGGCGCCCTTGATGCGTCAGGTGCCACACTACGCGCCGGCGGAAGCGCGAATGTGACGGCCGCAAGCGTCTCGAACCGGAACGCGCAATTGATCGCGGACGGTGCCATCGACATCCGTTCGGCAGGCGCGGTCGACAACGCCGGCGGTGTGATGCAGGCGGGCGGTGGACTCTCAATGGACACGGCGTCGCTCGGGAATCAGGCAGGGCGTGTGGTCTCGCTCAATGGCGATGACTTGACGATCGCCGCACGAGGCACCATCGAAAACACTACTGGCACCACCGCGAGCGGAGCGCAGGGTGGGGTCATCGGTGGCAACGGCAGCGTGCGGATCGATGCGGACGTGCTCGTCAATCACGGTCAGATCAATGCCGGGAGCGGCGCAAAGCTGCACGTGGACAGGCTTGACAATGATGCCGGCGCGGTCATCGCGGGCGGTGCCGCGGACATCTCCGCGTCCGGCGCGGTATCGAATCGCAACGGCATGATTTCCAGTGCCTCGGTGGATCTCAATGGCGGCACGATCGACAATCGCGGCGGCCGGATCGAGGCAGACGGCCTTGCACTCCGCACAACCGGCGACCTGAACAATGCGGGTGGAACGATTGCGCAATATGGGCCTTCCGATACGACGATTGTCGCTGGCGGTACGCTCGACAACACTGGCGGCTCCGTCGCCATCAATGGAAGCGGTGGGACCCTCGATGTTGGCACGCTGACCAACAAAGGCGGGAAGATCGCCCACGCGGGTGCTGGCCGAATGACCGTACTTGGCGAAAGGGGCGCTGCCGACAACACCGACGGCAGCATTCAATCGAACGGCACCATTGATGCTCGCCTCCTCGCTTTGGACAACACCAGGGGCGTCATCTCCGCGCAGGGCGATGTGAGCCTCGTCGCGGGGAACGGCATCACGAACCATCAGGGCGCCGTCTACGCTGACAAGTCGCTGAGCGTCGGAACCCTTCGCCAAATTGACAACGCGGCGGGCTCGCTGCAGGCCGGCGGCGATCTGACGCTGAGTGCGACAGGGGTCCTGTCCAACAATGGTGGAACGATTTCCGCCAACGGCGCGGATTCCACCGTAAGCGTCACGGCTGCCGGGGTCGATAACACCGGTGGCCGGCTCACCAATGCGGGGGCCGGCGCAACCTCAGTCAGCACCGCAGGTTCGTTGAACAACACGGGGGGCACGCTGGGAGGGAACGGAAACACGACGCTCGCCGCCCGCGATCTTATCAACACCGGCGGCGGCAATGTCGCCGGTGGGGGCTCGCTCACGTTATCCGTCAGCAACAGCGTGGACAACCGTGGCGGCAGAATCTACGGCGGGCAGGCACTGACGATGCAGCAGGCCGGCGCCTACATGGATAACAGCGATGGCACGCTGCTGGGTGGAAAGAGCATCGCACTAAACGTGAGTGCGATGAACAACCTTGGGGGCAGCGTACGTGCCAACCAGGATATCGGCGTCGGCGGTGCATTGGCCGGCAGTGGCGAGATGACCGCCGGAGGTAACCTGAGCCTCGACGTCAACGGGGACTACGTCAATGACGCCGCCAACCGGCTGGCAGCAAATGGCGACCTCCGTGTGACGGCCACGGGCGCTGTCACCAACACCGGGCGCCTGGCTGCGCGGGAGGATCTGACGGTTCAAGGCAGCAACGTGGTCAACGCCGCCGGCGCCACCATGACGGGCGCCACGACTAACGTCAGCGCCAGCGGTACGATCAGCAACGCTGGCCGGATCGACGGTGACGCTGTAATGACCAATAGCGCAGCGCTTGGTAACACGGGCACGATCATCGGCAACGCCATCCAGGTGCAAGCCAGCGATGTTTCCAACGCCGGGGCGGCCGCGATCATCGCTGGCGCATCGGATGTGAAGATCTACGCCAGCAATGCCGTCTCGAACACCGACGGCGCCACGATCTACAGCATGGGCAACCTCCAGATCGCTCGCGATGGCACGCGGGACGGCGGCGGCATGCCGGCGAACCAGATGAACGCGCTGGTCAATAGTTCGGCAACCATCGAGGCCGATGGGGATATCGACATCGCAGCGCGTTCGGTGGTGAACAAGCGCACGAGCATCGTGACGGAGGGTGGAACGCCGGTGGAGACGGCGCGGCAGACGTTGACGGCTTGGATGGCCGGATTCGAGGGCGATGGCAGAGGGGGCTACAACAGCCTTGTGTTTCCGCAGTGGCGCTGGAATTCGAACGAGGCGCCCATCAGCGCAGACATGATGAATGCGCTGAGGAACCCGATTACCGTCGAGGTCCCCAAGTCAGACGTTGTCTACGTCGACACCAGTAACAAGACGCTATCGTTCTCCAAGGCGCCGATAGACCAATATGAGGGGCAGTGGTTGTGCCCGGAGAACGGTGATTTCTGCGGAAACCTGCTTGTAGACAGGAACATCGCGTCAAATCCCGTGCAGTACTATCAGGCGATCGAAGACACGGGCGCCGGCTATAAGATCACGTTCTGGCCGAACTGGAACCCTGCTACGCAGATCCGGCCGGACCAGCAGATCGTCCGCTACGACCTCGGGCCGGACGTACACGACTACAGCGAAATCGCGCGTACCACTGTCACGATGACGGCTACTGACCGACTGATCAGTGCCACGGACGCCGGAAAAATCCAGGCACGCGGTGCCATTCGCATCAATGCGGACGGTGGCGCCATCCTCAACCAGTCATCGACAATGGCGGCGGGCGGCAACCTTTCGCGCCGTGCCGCGGGCGGCACCATTGACGATGTCGGTACGGTCCTGCAGCAGACGGTTACCACAACGAGTACCTCGACCTTCTACTGGCACCAGAAGAGCGGCGGAAACTCGGATCAGCAGACTGTGGTCTATGCCCCCGAGCCGCAGGCCCCGACCACGGTGGCAGCGCTCCCGAGCGTTGTAACGTCCAATCAGACCGTACAGACGAGCGCCCGGGATGTCTCCGTGGGTGCGGTGAACGCTGTCGGCGTGGATGTGAGCAGCAGCGGCGTGGCCGGCGGTGGCGGTAGCGGCGCGCACATCGATGGTGCGGCCGGCAAGACTTCGCGTCCGCAGACCTTGGGTACCGCCAGTGGCGGCATTCCGAACCTGCACCTGCCGACCAACGGGCTCTATATCTATCGCAGCGCGCCGGGCGATACCTACCTGGTCGCCACCGATTCGCGCTTCACCCAGTACAACAACTTCATCTCGAGCGACTACATGCTCGGCGCGCTCGGACTGGATCCTCAGCGTACCCAGAAACGCCTTGGCGACGGTTTCTATGAAGAAAAGCTGATCCGCGACCAGGTAACGGCGCTGACCGGAAAAACCTTCCTGACGGGTTACACCGACCAGATGGAGGAATACAAGGCGCTGATGAACAACGGCGTGACCTACGGCAAGGCCTTTGGCCTGGCGCCGGGGGTGGGTTTGACCGAGGAGCAGATGCGGCAGCTCACCACGGACATGGTGTGGATGGTGTCGCAGGACGTGACCCTGCCGGACGGAACGACGCAGTCAGTGCTCGTGCCCAAGGTCTATCTCGCGCAGGGCCCCGGCGTGGACCTCAACGCCACTGGTGCGCTGGTGGCGGGGAATGCCGTGGCGATCAACGCCACGGGGAACGTCAACAACAGCGGCAATATCGTCGGCGATGTGGCCACGCAGGTGCTGGGCACCGATATCGTGAACCGGGGCGCCATCGGCGGCACCACCGGCACGACGCTGGTCCAGGCCGCGCAGGATGTGCGCAACCTGGGCGGCCGGATTGGTGGGCAGGATGTGGTCGTCGCAGCTGGGCGTGATGTCATCAACGAGACGCAGACGATCTCTGCAGTGCAATCGGTCGACAGATCCAGTGCCAGCGCCACGGCCGTGGGTGGGCAGGCGGTCATCGAAGGCAAGGGCAATGTCGCAGTGCTTGCCGGCCGCGATGTGACGCTGGCCGGATCGACGCTGGCTGCAGGCGGCGATGCACTAATTGGTGCGGGCCGCGACATCAACATGGGCACGGTGGCCCTTGGCACAACGCAGGACACGCGCAACGGCCAAAGCTACAGCCACGATGCCGCGACCACCTACCAGGGGAGCGATGTCACGGCCGGCAAGGGTTTGACGGCTGTCGCCGGGCGAGACGTAGTCCTGGCCAATGCCGCCGTCAGCGCAGGCACGGATGCCACGCTGGTGGCGGGCCAGAACCTGGTCGTACTCAACACGACGGACTCGCAGGTCCATGCCGAAGCATCGCTGGGCGGCAAGAGTGCTTCCTACACCAAGTCGTCCTATGACGAGACGGTGCGCGGCAGCGAGATCGAAGCGGGCGGCAACGCCAAGCTGGCGGCTGGACAGACGGCGCTGGTCGGTACGGTACTTGCCGCCAACGGCATCGAGGCGACGCAGACGTCAGGCGCAGGCAGCGTGGCGGTCATCGGCTCAAGCGTGACGGCCGGCACGGGTGCGTCCGGTGGCGGCGTAACCATGGTCGCCACGGAAGACGTGATCGTGGCCGAGGGCCGTGAGGTGCATGCATCCAGTGCGGAGCAACGTTCGCGCAGTAGCGGGTTCCTGTCGCGCTCGTCGAGCCACGATGCAATCGCCAGCTACGCGGACGTGGGCGTGGGTAGCGCCATCAGCGGCAACACGGTCCAGGCAGTCGCTGGCAACGACCTGCTCATCCGCCAGAGCACTGTCACGGCAACGGATGCCGTTGACCTGACGGCAGCCAGAGGAAACGTCGTGATCACGGCCGGCGAAAACGTTCGCGAAGTGACCGAGACGCACGAGCGCTCTTCGTCCGGCGTTAAGTTCTCGGCGGGGCAGGGTGGAATCGGCGTGTCGGCTGGCAGCAGCAACGCTAAATCGTCGTCGCATACCGTGGCCGTGACCCAGAGCGACGCACGCTCCGCAGTGGGTGCCACCAACGGCAGCGTCACCATCACAGCGGGGAAGGACGCTGTCATCATCGGTAGCGACCTGATCGCAGGTCGGAGCGGCGACAACGAGAGCGCCGGCCACATCGACATCCAGGCCGAGAACATCGCCATCACTACCGGCATCGACCGGGTCGTGCAGGACAGCAGCCAGAGTAGCAAGTCCAGCAGCTTCGGCGTCGCCGTCGTCGGCACGCCGCTGGATTCTGTACGCAACATCCAGGCCAACAGCCAAGCCGACAGCAAGGTCACGGCCACAAAGCAGGTGGCGGGCGAAATCGGCCATTCGGCGGGAACGGCGCCGCAGATCGCGGTGACTTACGGGCGGAACTCCAGCAGCGCCGAGTTTCATTCCGAAAGCCTGACCAACAGCGGCAGCACGCTGACCGGCGCGGGTGACATCATCCTGCGCGCCACCGGCAGCGGGGCGAAGAACGATGCCGGCAAAGCGCTCGATGGTGACATCCTGCTGCATGGCGGCATGGTCAGCGCGGGCGGCAAGGCGGTGCTGGACGCGCAACGCAACGTGAACATCGAGGCATCGACGGATACGTACAGCGAGTCGTCTTCGTCGCAGAGCAGCGGCTGGAAGATCAGCACGGCCGGCGCTACGCTGGGCGACATCGGCCGTAGCATCAACGGCGGTGCCAACAGCAGCGGCGTGACCGTTGTGCCGTATGGCAGCCAGAAGGCCAATTCCAGCAGCGAACTGTCCGCCAGCCAGCAGAACGCCAGCACGATCACCGGCGATTCCGTCACGATTACCAGCCGCACCGGCGACGTGCGGATCGCAGGCAGCGGCGTGGCCGCAGAGCATGACATTGCCATCTCGGCCAAGCAGGGTCGGGTGGACATCCTCTCGGGGCAGGAAACCAAGTCGCAGCGTAGCGACAGCAGCAGCAAGGCCATCGGCGACCTGGGTGGCAACGGCTATGCAGGGACCTTCGGCGTACGGTCTGAATCGCACCATCTTGATGCAAACAGCACGAGCGAGAACACTGTGCGCAGCCAGGTGGTCAGCGACAGTGGCAATGTGAGCATCACCGCCAAGGACGACCTCACCGCGCGCGGCGCCGATATCTCCGCAGGGCAGGACGTGACCCTGATCGGCAAGAACGTCGTGCTCGATCCGGGCGAGGATTCCAGCACGATGAACCAGAAGGACAAGTCGAGCCAATATGGCGTGACGCTAGCCTTCTCGGGCTATTCCGTGCAGGCGGCACAGGCGGCAGAGAACGCAGCACGGGCAATGGAGAGCGGTGACGGCAAGTCGGCTGCGCTGTATGCGGTGCAGGCGGGCATTGCGGCGGCCAATTCGGTGGGCGCGGTCAATGCGTTGCAAGGCCAGGGCAAGCCCCCCGTCAGTAACTCGGCAACGGGCAATCCGGGCAATAGCAACGGCGGCGGGTCGATCATCAAGGCCACGGTCAGCATCGGTGGCGGCAGCCAGCAGGCAGAAGTCCACAACGCCCAAAGCAGCAGCCAGGGCACTACGGTCAACGCAGGCGGCTCGGTCAACATTATTGCGGCAGGCTCGGGTGCAAAAGACGCTGAAGGCTACTTCACCGATGGCGATATCAACGCGCGCGGTGCGGAGATCAGCGGCAAGAACGTCGCGCTGACTGCCGCGCGGGACATCAACCTGGAGAGCGCACAGGATGCCGCGAGCCAGAACAGCAAGAGCAGCGGCAGCAACGCCAGTATTGGCGTGGGCCTGTCCCTGGGCGGCACCCAGAACGGCTTCACGATTGAGCTGGCGGCGGCACAGAACAAGGCCAAGGCTGACGGCACCGCAGTCACGAACCAGAACACGCATGTCACGGCTGGCGACACGCTGACCATCGCCAGCGGCCGTGACACGAACCTGAAAGGCGCCACGGCTACCGGCGACACCATCAAGGCTGATATCGGACGTGACCTGAACATTGAAAGCCGTCAGGACACGGACGATTACCACAGCCGCGAATCGTCATCGGGTATGCAAGCCAGCATCTGTGTGCCGCCGATCTGTTACGGCACCACGGTGAGCGCCAGCGGCAGTGTGAGCAGCGGCAAGACGGATAGCACCTATGCATCCGTGGTGGAGCAAACCGGGCTCTATGCCGGCAAGGGCGGGTTCGATATCAACGTGGAGGGGAACACCGACCTGAAGGGCGCGGTGATCGCCAGCACGGCGGACAAGGACAAGAACACCTTGACTACCGGCACGTTGACGACGAGCGATATCGAGAATAAGGCCGAGTACAAGAGCGATACGTCGACGATTGCGGGGAGCTTTACGGCTGGCAGCAGCGTTCCAGCGAGCAATCCGATGGACGGCCCGGTCCAGCAGGCGCATACCAACTGGGGCAACACCGACGTGATGGGCGCCGCAGCCGCGACGGCAATCGCGACGCTGGCCGGCAATAGCAGTGCGCCGATCAAGGGCAACGCCGCTGGAACAACGCGGAGCGCGATTGCGGAGGGTACGGTAACGATCACGGACGCCGAAGGCCAGAAGGCGCGTACCGGCAAGACGGCGGAAGAAACCATTGCCAGCCTGAACCGCGATACGGAAAACGCCAACAAGAGTGTCGGCAAGATCTTCGACGCGGAGAAGATCAAGGAACAGCAGGCCTACGACCAACTGAAGCAGCAGACGCTTCAACAGGCTGCGCCCTATCTGTATGACGTGGTGGGCGATCAACTGAAGGGGGCGCCGGAGCCGGTAAAGGTGGCTGTCCACGGGCTGATCGGTGGGCTGGTGAGCAAGGCGCTGGGCGGCGAGTTTGGATCTGGAGCGGCAGGGGTTGCGGCGGCTACGGCGGCGATTATGTTGTTGGATGAGAACATGGGTAGCCTCGGCGTGGAACCTGGAACCCGCGACAAGATGTTGCAGGTTGTTGGTATGGCGATTGCCAAGATTGTTGGTGGCAATGCAACTGCGGCGACGGCAGGGATGGCGGATGCTTACAACCGGCAGTTGCATCCAGAGGAACGTGATCTGGCGAAGCGCATGGCGGCGAACAGCAACGGTAAGTACACCGTGGATGAGATCGAAGCCCAAATGCGCCTGTCCAACCGAGTAGACATGAGCGGCAAAGTGGTTGAGACAGGTGGGCCGGACCAGATTAATGCTGCTACAACGAAGCCTACAGATGATGGTGCTAAATGGATCAGCGTCGCTGGAACCACTCAAATCCGTGAAATACCGGCACAGGCAAACGCGGAGATCATTGCTTATATTGAGGCACAGCAAAAGCTCGCGTTAGGGGATGTACCCTACGAGACCCGTCAAGATTACTCGAGCGTTCCGAAGATCAGTTATACGACTCCCCTCCCGACCGCGCGATGCGGGTCTGGTCAAGCAGACTGCGTAGCCGGCTTAGCAATGCCATACGGCTCGGAAGAGCTCGCGCGTAGAAGACAGTTCGTTGCGGACGCCGCTAGCAACTTTGGTACTCAAGCGGGGCGCGTTGGTGCAATTTCGGGTGCCGTTGCGGGTGTGAGTAGCGCGAATCCCTTAATAGCCCTACCAGCCGGAGCTTTCTCCTATGCGATGACAGGGGCAAGTCTAATCGCCGGGGGGATCGAGCAAGTAGCAAGGCCCGACGTGGGGCAGTACACGGCCGAGTCTACGCTTGCAACGATGGGATTCTATTTCGGTGAGCGGTACCCCGTGGCAGGTCCAGTCATTAACGAAATGGGCGAAGCTGTGAAGTCGACTGATAGCATGGGTGCTATAAAGACATGGATAAATGATAAATGGAATGGAGTTTTTCAAAAATGAAGATATGTGTCGTAAAAAATGGGAATGTTAGCCCAATGTTCCGAACAATATTTATTGTGGGGGGGGTCGCTATTGGGTGGTCCGGCCTTTATTTTGAATGGCTCATGCCGATTCTAAGAGTCATCATGTTTATGGCTGGGTTCTTTTTAATGATAGTTGGAGGTGTTGCTTCTCGGGCGGCGTTGCTAGGAATTAGGCCATTTGAGAAGTCGGCGTGGAGGCGTGCAAAGGAGACGTACAAGGAGCGCGGTGAAGAGTGAGGGTTATTAATAAGATTCCAATTATTGTGGTATTACGCGCGCTGCTGGCAGCAGCGTTCTGGCGAGTGACCCCCACATCGATCTGGGCAAGACCGACGTGATGGGCGCGGCCGCCGCGACGGCAATCGCGACGCTGGCCGGCGACAGCAGTGCGCCGATCAAGGGCAACGCGGCTGGAACAACGCGGAGCGCGATTGCGGAGGGTACGGTAACGATCACGGACGCCGAAGGCCAGAAGGTGCGTACCGGCAAGACTGCGGAAGAGACCATTGCCAGCCTGAACCGCGATACGGAGAACGCCAACGAGAGCATCGGCAAGATATTCGACGCGGAGAAGATCAAGGAACAGCAGGCCTACGACCAACTGAAGCAGCAGACGCTGCAACAGGCTGCGCCCTATCTGTATGACGTGGTGGGCGATCAACTGAAGGGGGCGCCGGAGCCGGTAAAGGTGGCTGTCCACGGGCTGATCGGTGGGCTGGTGAGCAAGGCGCTGGGCGGCGGGTTTGGATCTGGAGCGGCAGGGGTTGCGGCGGCTACGGCGGCGATTAGGTTGTTGGACGAGAACATGGGTAGCCTCGGCGTGGAACCTGGAACCCGCGACAAGATGCTGCAGGTTGTTGGTATGGCGGTTGCCAAGATTGTTGGGGGGGAAGGGGCGAGCGGAAATGCTGCTGCGGCGACGGCGGGGATGGCGGATGCTTATAACAGGCAGTTGCATCCGGATGAGCGGGCGCTGGCGCGGCGATAGCTGCGGCTAGCGGAGGGAAGTACACCGAGAAGCAAGTCAGTGACATTCTTCGGGCAGCCAGCAATGCGGAGCGGGGCGAAAACGTGACCACTGGGATGGTGGTGGACGGAGTCAGCAATCCGCAGGGTGTCTATGACAGTGGTGACGGCGGTGGGACGTTCACCGTGCCTTCGGGGGACGGGCGTACATTGGTGCAGTCTGTGCAGACTCAAGTTGATCCAGGGCTGGCTGCGTATGTTCAATTGATGACCGGTGGAAGCAATTCGCCGTATAGCTGGGATGCCGCGACGCTTGGGGCGGGTGCGCCTGTATTGGGCGACGGAGGAGAAAAGTACTCAGACTCTCGACCGTTTGTTCCCTCGGGCAATGGCTGTATATCGGCTGAGTGCATAGCACTGGGGAAGCCGCCAGTAGGTGTGCCTTGGTCGGTTGGCGCGGGCGTCTATTTCGGTTTGGGAGGCGAAGGCGAGATTGGGCTCGTCGGATGGACGCCAACTGATGTGAAAGTCGGATTCGGATTCGGTGCTGGAGGGCACGGTTGGGTGAAAGGTCAGTCCGCAGCGATTAAAGGCGACCTCTGGACGCAAGGAAGAGACGCTAATAGCGGGGAGTATCGAATTGGAACGTCGATAGGCGGGTCGGCCCAACTTGGTGTGGGCAGCGTTGAGACGTCCATCTCGGCTGGCGGCTGGTCCAATGTTACTGGCGCCGGCAAAGGAGTTGGAACATACACTCAAATGAAGGCGGGGGTGGCTGTAACACCCTCATATGGGCTGGTCCTTGAAGGTAAAGTCAATTTTATTGAGTTCACATATAAGCGAGGATTGAATGCTGGCATATAAAGATGACCTGCTAAGGTTTCATAGGGCTAGGTGGATTTTAATAGGTGTAACCGCAATATTCATTTACGTTTACTCAACGTTATTTGTAATTTCTGCGGGAATAATCTGGAATTTCGTCGTAATGTTGGGGTATTTGCTGTGGATGTTTTATTGGGTATTTACGAAGTATAGATGTCCAAAGTGTAATTATATTCTTAGGATGAGAGGGTTTAATGCCGTGGATTTGGCTCCGAAGACTTGCTGGAAGTGTGGCTTGAATTTTTACAATGGGGAGAGTCCTGGCAAGGACTCGTGAAAGCCTGATTTTCGAGCCACGATATCGCATATACCTGAAACAGGAGTACGCCTTTGAGGCGTTCCTGGCCCGAATTCGCCTGAAATGCATTCCATAACATTGCGGCTAGCGGTCGCGGCGTCGCTTGCGACTAGCATCGGCTTGCCTGTGTTCCCCGTTCTTGCACAGGCTCTTCCGTCACAATCCGCCGCCCTGACCAACGCCGAGCAGGACCAGCGTACGCGCCAGCAACAGGAAGCCCGTGAGCGCGCCGCGATCGTACAAGCGCCGGCCGTACGCGCCGAAGCCATCGCCGCAGCGGAGTTCCCGACGCTGCCCGAGGAAGCGCCGTGCTTCCGCATCGGCCGCATCCTGCTCGAAGTGCCGCAGGACCTGCCCGCCGATCTGCAGATCAGCGGCGCTTCCGCGCTGCCGATGGACCCGTTCGCCTTCGCGCAGCAATGGCTGGACCACTACACCGGTGCGTGCGTCGGCAAGGCCGGTGTGGAACTGCTGGTCAAGGGTATCTCGCAGGCGATCCTGTCGAAGGGCTACGTCACCACGCGGGTGCTGGTGCCGGAGCAGGACCTGACCACGGGCATGCTAAAGCTGGCGCTGATTCCCGGTGTGGTCGGCGAGATTCGCTTCGCGGAGCCGGATCTATGGGGCACGTGGCGAACCGCGTTCCCGACCGGCCCTGGCGAACTGCTGAACCTGCGTGACCTGGAGCAGGGCCTCGAGCAGATGAAGCGCGTCGCCAGCCAGGATGTGGATATGCAGATCGTGCCGACTGCCACGCCGGGGCGCAGCGACGTCGTGATCGCGATCAAGCGCAACAAGCCGTGGACGGTGGTGGCGTCGGTCGACAACTCCGGCTCGCGTGGCACCGGGCGGTGGCAAGGGAATCTGAGCCTGGGAATCGATAATCCGCTCGGCCTGAACGACATGTTCAACGTCGGCTATAACCAGGACCTGATGCTGAGCAACAAGGAGCATGGCACGCGGGGCTGGAATGGCTATTACTCGGTACCTTGGGGTTACTGGACGGCCACGGTGTCCGCCTATAGCAGCAACTATTTCCAGCAGATCGCGGGGGTGAATACCACGTTCATATCGAGCGGGAAATCACAGAACGTTGATCTGAAGCTGCATCGCGTCCTGCATCGTAACCAGAACGATGTATTTGGTATGCAGGTCCGGCTAACGCGGCGCTTTGGCAAAAGCTATATCGAGGACACGGAGATTCCGCAACAGCGCCGCAACAACACGATCCTCGAGATTGGCGTAACAGATCGTCATTACTTCGGCCAATCGCAGCTAGACGCGTCATTCGGGTTTCGGCAAGGCATCGGCGCCTTGGGTGCCCAGCCCGATGCGTTGGCCGCCGAAGACGGTCCCACGTGGCGGTATCGAATGATGGTGCTCGACGCCAACCTGTCAGTGCCCTTCAAGATCGCAGAGCAGGGCTTCCGCTATGTGACCACGGTTCGCGGGCAATTCACCAATGATCGACTCTATTACGTTGACGATCTGACGATCGGCAGCCGCTATACCGTGCGCGGCTTCGATGGTGAAAGCCAGCTGGCTGGCGAACGCGGCTTCTACTGGCGCAATGAACTGCAGGCGCCACTCGGCGGCACTGGGCAGGCCATCTATGCCGGCATCGATTATGGGCGGGTATATGGACCCACTACCGCCGCCCTGGTCGGGACACAACTCGCGGGCGCGGTTGTCGGTCTCCGTGGTGGTCTCGGCTCCCGTTTCGGCAGTGTTTCCTATGACGTCTTTGTTGGAACACCTGTGTACAAGCCTGAAGCGTTCCATACCGCAGGCGTCACGGGCGGGATGCAACTCGTCTATCAGTACTAAAACGCCCCTGAAGACGGCATCAGACCGTTCTCTTTTCAATCTCCTATGGATGGGTCATTCATGAAGAAGTCACTCGTGTTGACAATGGTTTCTGCCGCGGTGGCGATTGCGGCTTGCGGTGGTGGGTCGGACGACACCGGCAGCGCCGGTACATCCGCCGCACCGACGGACAACGGTCCCAAGGCGAGCAGCCGTTGGAGGCAGCGTGTTTGATGGCACCGGCACGACTTACACCAAATATCGCCGGTTCTCCTACTCGGATGTGACGTCGGGGGCATCCGGTGCGCCGAATCTGGTCGGGATGTTGCCGAACGAAACCCGCACCGTGACGATGAGCGAATTCCAAAAGTCCGCCTGTCGACCAACCCACAACCGGCCTTTTCCACCACGCCTAGTCGAACCGTGCAGTTGACGATCCAGTACCTGGGCCGGGAAGATGTCTCCGCCATGGGCAAGGCCTACCCAAATGCCTGCAAGGTGAAAGTCCGGTACGAGCGAGCAAACAGCCTGTTTCCCACGCTCGAAAGCACGGTCTGGCTCGCGCCAGGCGCGGGTCCGGTCAAGTTGACCGGCGCCCCGTTGCTGGGCGTGGAGACCATATCGGCCGAGACATCCGGCGTCGCCGTCAGCAACTGATTGCCGAAATGGGGTAACAGGCCGAAAGTGTGAGGGCGGCCCCTTCTCTACCGCTGGCCACCCTCCCGCAACACCTCCGCCAACTTCCCCCGCACCAGTCCCAGCAAACAGTAAGCGTTATACGAAGGCTCGGACGTCTCGCTTTGCTTCTCCAGCAATTCCAGCACCCCGTCGAGGCCGGCCAGCACGGCCTCGGCATTGGCCGCGCGGCTCGATGGACCGGTTGTCGTCCCGGCGGGCGAAGGCAGTTTAGATTCGGACATACGCATCTTAGATCTGGGAGGTGGGCTGTTCAGTCGGATCAGTCTTCCCCATCCCACCCCGCCAGTCCATGAGACGATTCGCATTCTGTGGATCCCGGCACCTATACTCGACGGGCGCCCCAGAAGACAAGGCAAGCTATGACCCTGCCACCGCCCGCCCAGCAAGACGCCGCGTCCACCCCGCCCAAACCTCCCACGCCGCAAGTCGTTCCTTCCGGATTCCGACAAGGCATCATCACGGCGATCACGGTCCTACTTGGCTTCTCCCTGGCGTTCTGGAAATTCTGGGGGCTCGAGACACCGGGGCGATGGGGCACGCTCGCTATTCTCGCCGCTGCGGCACTGCTGATCGCGGTGGCGCTGCAGATCGTGGCGCTGTTTCGCGCGCTGCGCATCGAGGATGACGCCGTCGATGAATATCGGCAGACGGTGCGCTGGTTTATCGGCTCGGCCGTGGCCTTGCTCGTGGGGTTGGCTGTCGCGATGGTCGACGCCGCGTTGTAAAAAACAGCGCACAAAACTTCAACCCGCGCAGGAATTCCACCCCGCACTGCATCACGTTTCTTGGTGTTCTTACACACCAGGCCTCAAGACAATGTGCCTCACATCACAGACGCGCGCAGTTCTTTCAAGCCATCGTTGCGAATTCGCACGCCCGTTGTAAAGCCCAAAACTGCCTCCTAAGCTGGCCTCAGGCAGCTGATCCATGACAGGGCTGTCTGGAACATTAAAAACATTAGGAGACTCCCCATGAAATCCATCAGGAGAATGCTCGGCGTTGCGCTCGCCGGCATTATGCTCATCGGCCTTTCGTCGTGCGGCGGAGGCGGGGATGATGACCCGGGCATCGCGCCCACCGTCCAGCTGCTTTCGTCGCAACCCGACTATGTGACCGGCGGCAATGCGCTGATCGACATTGGCGTGCCCACCACGGTGAACAACGATCGCCCCCTCAAGGTTTCGCTGAACGGCAATGACGTCAGCGCCCAATTCAAGACCAGCCCCACCGATTCCTCCCACCAGCAAGCCGTGCTGACCGGGCTCGTGAATGGCACGAACTCCGTCACGGCCAGCGTGGGCAAGGCTTCCAAGACCATCACGATGACCAACTACCCGATCACCGGTCCGGTGATCTCGGGTCCTTGGCAGACGCCGTTCGTCTGCCAGACCAGCACGTTTGCGTTGCCGGATGGCTCCACGCTTGGCGCGCCGCTCGACGAGAACTGCAGCGTGACCACGCGCGTGACCTATCTCTACCAGTCCACGCAGGGCGGGGCGCTGAAGCCGATGACCGACACCAGGACACGCCCCGCAGACGTGGCGACGGTCACCACGCTCAGCGGCACCCAGGCGCCCTTCATCGTACGGGTGGAAACGGGCACCGTCGATCGCGGTATCTACCAGAACGCCGTCCTGCATGACCCGACGACGGAATCCGCGCCCACGCCGACTTCGCCGCCTAAAGCCTGGAACCGGCGCCTCATCGCCGTGGAAGGCTTCGGCTGCCCCGGCGGCTGGTATATCCAGGGCGGGGCGATTGGCAACATCCAGAGCGCCGGTTTCGACTTCAGCCTGTTGAACACGCAGCGGCTGGCCGAGGGCTATGCGACGTTCGCCAACACGCTCCAGCATGCGTCGAACAACTGCAACGCGGTGCTGGCCAGCGAGGCGGCGATGATGTCGAAGGAAGCCACGATCGAACGCTTCGGCGTGCCGGCGTTCACGGTGAGCGCGGGTTGCTCGGGCGGCTCCTATGGCAGCACGCAGCCGGCAGACCGCATCCCGGGACTGTTCGACGGCGTGCTCATCTCGTGCACCTTCCCCGACCCGCTGTCGATTGCTTTCGCCGGGTCTGATGGGCACCTGATCACGCACTACATCACGCTCTTCCCAACGGCGCTGACAGACGCGCAGATCGCGGCCGTAACCGGCTACAAGAGCCGCAAGGCCTTCGAGGACGCCGCCAACCAGGCTGGCCGGACCGATCCGGTGCCGGCGCGTGTGGACTACGCGGGCTACAACTCCGGCGTGTTCAACAGCGTGGTGCCGACGTCGGTGCGCTATGACCCGGTCAACAACAAGACCGGCGTGCGTCCCACGGTCTACGATGCCGCGAAAAACATCTACGGTGTCGACAAGGCCACCGGCTTCGCGCTCAGGCCCTACGACAACGTGGGCGTGCAGTACGGCCTCGCGGCGTTGAACAGCGGGGCGATCACCACCACGCAGTTCCTGGACCTGAACGAGAAGGTTGGCGGCTATGACCAGGATGCCAACTACGTGACCAATCGCACCGCGGGCGACCCCGGCGCTATCCTGCGGGCGCAGCAGAGCGGCCTGCAGATCGGCACCAACGGCGGGCTGGCGAGCATCCCCGTGTTCGACGTGACGGGTATCTACAACGACGACTCGGGTTACCACTACCAGTACTTCCACTTCGCCCTGCGCGAGCGGATGGTGGCGGCGAACGGCGACAGCAACAACCACGTGATGTGGCGCGGCAATCCCGTGCCGGCCGATACGGCGTGGAACACCTTCATCCAGTGGGTGGCGGCGTACAAGGCCGATGTGACGACCACCGCGCAGAAGGACAAGGTGGTCACCCACAAGCCGGCCACGGCGGTGGACGGCTGCTGGAGCGACGCCGCGACGTTCGTCAACGAGAAGCAGACGCTGAGTGCCATCGGCAACACCACCTGCAACGGGCTGTTCCCCTCGTGGACGGCCTCGCGCATCGCGGCGGGCGGACCGGTGGCGGGCAACATCATCAAGTGCACGCTGAAGCCGATTGCGGCGTCTGACTACACGGTGATGTTCTCGGGCGCCGAGATGACGCGCCTGCAGGCCATCTTCCCCAACGGCGTGTGCGACTGGTCGAAGCCGGGCGTCAACCAGTCCGGCGTGGTCCCGAACGGCTCGTTCGGCCCATCGCCGGTGAACGTGGTGTTCGATATCACCAAGTCCTAGGAGCGGGTAGGCGTAACAGGGGCGGACCGGCCGCAGAGCCGGCTCCCGCCCCACTTCATTTCCGAGCCGGTCAGAACCTTCCTATTCCCCTCCGGATCCCCCCCGAAAGCGGCGGATCTCGCCGCATCCCTTCCTTGATTTGCGCCAAAGATTTCTTCCTCGAATGGAGCGAAGGTGCCAGCCATCGTCTCGATAAGGAGGAAGGATCATGCGGGATATACGCTACGCACTGTTGAACGGGAACGCCACCACGACAGGTGGCGTGCTGATCGCGCTCAACACGTACACGATTCACCACGGCGTCAATGTTGGCGTGGAAGGCGACCATGCGACCTGCCCGGCGTGCAAGGTCGGCGGGCCGGTGTACAACGACTGCGATCCAAGATACTCGCTGCATGGGAAGCAGATTCTGGTTTCGGGGGCGCGCGTGTTCTGCAAGTGCAAGGAGCACCCGCGCGTGCTGCCGTCGCAGCATATCTTTTCGATCGAAGTAGACCGGTCGCCAGAGCAGGAGGAGGAAGCCGCGGTAGCCGCCACGCCGAATCCCGGTGTAACGCACTTGGCTGCGGAAAAACCGTCGACGAAGGAATACCTTCTGCGGCCGCGCGGGACGTTGTACTGGGGCGGAGCTGGGCTCGACGGAGACTACGTGCGGCCACAACTGGAGGCGTTCCGGAAGGCGGGGATCGAGCACTGTTTCGCTGGCTTGACGAACTCGGCGACAGCGGATTTGCCAGAGGGAACGGCGCCGGTTGGCATGATCCTGGACGCGATCAGATCCGGATTCAGTGTGCGCTATCGCGACGATGGCGAGTGGACGATTACGAGCGGAATGGTGCCTGAGGCGCCTCAGTTCAACCTTGTCGGCTACAGCTATGGCTCATTGCTCGCTGCGCAGACCGCGTGGTCATATGCGCGAGGAGGGCACGTGATAGACCATCTCGTCTTAATCGCGTCACCGATCGATGTCGAATTCCTGTCGGACCTCCTTGCGCACCCGAACATCAGAAAGGTCGTGACGATCGATCTCGGGAGGCACGGTGACCCGATCTACGCGGGCATGCCTTGGGGTGAATTGATTGCCACTTCACCTGTTCTTGCAAAGCAGTTCATTGCCAATAAAGGGGAAGGCCACTTTTACTACGCGCATGTGATGGATGACAGCCCACGCCGCTGGACGGAGTTGGCAAAGCGACTGCGCCAAGAGGGGCTGCGATGAGGCCGAAAGCTGTGCTCCTGAGGGTTATGCAAGGGATCGCCGTGCTGTTTGCCCTGGACGGCATGATCTATTGCATCGCATTGATGCTGACACCGTTCAAGCGCAACGATCTGTACGTCGGACCTGCCGCCGCCTACTTCGCCATTGCCGCGTTCTTCGGACTCTTGCTTATCCTTGCCGGGCTGGTGGTGCTCGTGATCGCTTTCCTGAGGCGCCATGTTTATCGATGGCGAATGGTGGGGATGTTACTAGCCGGCATGCTCTTCTTGGTGATGTCGTACGCCGTCTCCGTGTTCTGGATTCGGGATCAGCTCAAACAAAAAAACCCCGGCAGCAATGCCGGGGTGGCCAGTACTACCGGTGTTTTCGGCGCCGGCACCTTCAAGATTCAGACGTCTAATCGGCCTGGATATTGAATTCCTTCACGAGTTTGGTGTAGCGCGCGGTGTCCGCCGCAATCAGCTTCTGGAGCACGGCGGGCTCGCCGCCGACTGGTGTGACGGCGATGGTCGCCATCCTGGCGATGACGTCGGGCTGCTTGAGGATCTCGTTCACATGGCCGTTCAGCGTGCGGACGATTTCCGGCGGCAGATTCTTCGGGCCCAGCATCGCCTGCCAGGCGCCAATCTCCACGTCCTTGTAGCCCAGCTCGCCCAGCGTCGGCACGTTCGGCGCGAAGGGGGAGCGCTTGGTGTCGGCCACGGCCAGCGGCACCAGGCTGCCGTTGCCGACGTACTGCGCCACGGCGCCGTAGGTGACGTAGGTCATCGGCACCTGCCCGCCCAGCACGTCGACGATGGCCGGCGCCGTGCCCCGGTACGGCACCTGCGCGATCTTCACGCTGGCCGACTTGTTGAACATCTCGCCCATGATGTGCATCGGCGAGCCATTGCCCGGCGTGGCGTACGTCTCCAGCTTGCCGGCCTTGGCGCGCGCCACGAGGTCGCTCATCTTGGTGATGCCGGTGGTCTTGGCCACCACCACGAACAGCGATTGCGTGCCGAGCTGCGCAATCGGCGTGAAGTCGTTCTGCACGTCGTAGGTGGCGCCGGTGCCGGACTTCAACACCAGCGGGGCGATCGACAACGTGTTGGGCGCCATCAGCAGCGTGTAGCCGTCGGCGGCGGCGCGCGCCACGTAGGCGCTGCCGATGGTGCCGGCGGCGCCGGTGCGGTTCTCCACCACTACCGATTGCTTCAGCCGCGCGCCGAGCTTGTCGGCCATCAGGCGGGCGAGCACGTCCACGTCGCCGCCGGCGGGGTAGGCCACCACGATGGTGATCGGCTTGTTGGGGTAGCCGCCCTGGGCCATCGCGGGCAGGGCGGCGAGCAGGGCAGCGGCGCCGAAGGCCGCACCCATGGCGGCGAGAACGTTGCGGCGGACAGTCTTCATGGTCGAAACACCTCTTGTCAGGGTTCGCGCCCGATGCGGGGGCATGGCGGCGCGAAGGAGTCGGGGAAACGGTGCTGTGCCGGATTTCCCATCGGGCTTGTGGCGAGCGGCGCGCAAGGCAGAGGACACGCTGCCCGGCGCCGCGTGCGTCCGCCGTTCTTAGAAGATGTGCTTGATGCCGAGCATGGCGCCAAACTGCTGGCCGCCCGGCTTCGTGTTGGCGCCGGCCTGCGCGCCGCTGACGGACAACGTCAGGTTGCCGTCGTTGTTGATAAAGCCGGCGGTCGCATACACGGCCGTGCGCTTGCTGAAGTTGTACATGCCGCGGATGGCGTACAGCATCGACTTGTTATCACTGCTGTTGTAGTTCAGATAGTAGACCTGGCCGGCCAGCGTGAACGCGGGCGTGATGTCGTATGCGGCGCCGATGTAGTACAGCGCCGAGATCGGCGTGGCGCTGCCCTGGTTCTCGCGGCGGATCACGCCGGCGCCGATCTTGGTGCGATCGAGCAACACGTAGCCAGCCAGCGAGGCGCGGTCGTCACGGAGGCTGCTGCTGGTCAGGCCGGCGAAGGCGCCCGGGCCACCGCGCTGCGAGTCATACGCGGCGGTAATGCCCCAGGTCTTCTGGTCCCAGCCGATCATGGCGGACCACTCGCGGCACTGCGACTTGTCGGCCGGATTCTCGCCGGCGCAGTTCGTGCCGGCCGGGCTCGGACCGGCGTTGGCCACGTCGCGGCCGAAGCTGTACGTGCCGCCCACGGTCAGGCCGCCGAAGGTGCCCTTGTACGCGATGGCGTTGTCGGCGCGGGTGTTCGGGATGTAGCTGTCCAGCGAACCGGAGCCGAACGCGTTCGGCCCGAGGATGTCCGGATCGAGCACGGCCCAGAACAGCATGGTGTACTGGCGGCCGAACGAGACCTGGCCCCACTTGCCGCTCAGGCCGACCAGCGCCTGGCGCCCGAACAGGCGCCCGCCCTGGTTGGCGGTGCCGGAATCCGGCGCGAAGCCGGACTCCAGCACGAAGACGCTCTTCAGGCCGCCGCCGAGATCCTCGGTGCCGCGCAGGCCCCAGCGGGACGGCACGGTGCCGGTCAGCGTATTCATGCGGGCCACGCTGTTGCCGGCCGCGCCGACGTTGTTGACGAACTCGACGCCGGTGTCCACCACGCCATACAGTGTGACGGACGATTGCGCCGAGGCCAGCAGGGGCGCTGCGGCCAGCAGGCCTGCCGCGTACTTTCCGATCTTCATCTACCGTTTCCTTCTCTAGTTTTCGTGGGCTCGTCTGCGTTTCCGTCCGGCCGGGGCATGTTGGGGGACCGATCCGTCTTTGCGTTTCATTAGTAAAACAATGAACTACATAGGAAACGTTCAGCGAAATATAGACAGGAGAGCCTGCGGCGTAGATCAGGGGGAACCCTAGTGAGGCGACATGGCGACGCCGTGGCATGGCGCGGATACCACAAAGGCCTGGAATCGTTGTGGTGCGCGGCTTCCAGGGCAGCGCACCGCCTTTGCGAAAGTGGCCGGGCGGGCGAAGTCAGTCCTCGCTCGGCAAACCGAGGCAGCAAGCCGCTTTCGGGTGAAATCTGACGATGCCCCGTTGCGGGGCATGCCGAGGCCGTCCGGACTGCGCGCGGCGGCGGCGCTTCAGACGTGGATTTTTTCTACTTGTTTACCCTGATCCCACCCCTCCCGGAACCCGGCCTATAGTCGAGGAGTTTTATTTATAAATACAGGTTTCACATATGGAACAAAACGCGCCCCATCGAGCACTTGAACCGGGCGCCGACCTGCTGGCGGCGTTGGACAACCATTTCGCCGCGCGTACCGTGACGGTCGATGCGCAAGGCACACGCGTGTCCTGCCGCGTCGGTGGCGCGCATGGTCCGGTGATCGTGTTGCTGCACGGCATCAGCTCCGGCGCGGCATCCTGGCTGCCCTGCGCGAGCCTGCTCGCCGCCGGCGCGCGGGTGATTGCCTGGGATGCGCCAGGTTACGGCGATTCCACCCCATTGCCGATGCCCGCCCCCACGGCCCGCGACTACGCCGCGCGGCTCGAGCAACTGCTGGCCGCTCTCCAGGTCCGCCCGGACCTGATCGTCGGCCATTCGCTCGGCGCGCTGATGGCCGCCGGCTACGCCGCCCAGGCCGCGCCGGACATGCAACCGGCCAGCTTCCTTCTATTGAGTCCCGCACTCGGCTATGGCGCGCCGGGTAATGAGGCCAAGTCGCGCGAGGTCTCGGCCCAGCGCCTCGAAGCGCTCGACACCCTCGGCGTCGATGGTCTCGCCCAGCGCGGCCCCACCCGCCTGCTCAGCCCGGCTGCCACGCCCGATGCCCAAGCCTGGGTGCGCTGGAATATGCGCCGCCTGCATCCGGACGGCTACCGCCAGGCGGTCGCATTGCTCTGTGGCGATGACATCGATGAATACCTTGCCGATGCCTCCCGCCCCGTGGATGTCGGCTGCGGCGCGCAGGACGTGGTGACCACGCCCGCCGCCTCGTCCGCGCTGGCCGGGCGATGCCAGTTCCCGTTCCACCTGATCGCCGACGCCGGCCACGCCTGCTACATCGAGCAGCCCCGGGCCGTCGCCCAACGCATCCGCGCCACGCTGCACGACTAAGGCGAGGGTTTCAGCACTTCTCCGCCACGAACCGGCGCTTCACGGGGTTAACCCCAGTCAATTTTTGAAGCGTCGTTGTCTATAGTCGTACCTGTGTTCAATATTTAAACTCGTGTTTCACAGGTAAAACAAAGCGAGCCTGAGAACGCGAGCGCGGTTGAACCCGCCGTCCCCAACAAAGCCAGCCATGGAGCAAAGCGCAATGGAAAGCCTCTCGTACAACCCGAACCTGGTGCCGTGGGAGCGCCCCGCGCCGAACAACGTAGCGGGCAAGGGCCATATCGAGCAGCCGGGCAAGGTGGCCAACATCGTCTGGCAGACCCGTGCGGCGGCCCCCACCGCGTACGAGAACGCGCTCGCCGATGCGCTGGAGGCGGCCTTCGAGGGCGGCGCCAAGAACCCCGGCGACATCGTCCGCGCGCTCAACCGCACGAATTTCCTGGCCGCCGATGGCCAGCCGTGGACCGAGGAAGCCTTCCTCGCCGAAATGCGCCGCCTGGGCGCCTGACGCCGGAACCCCAGCGAGACAAGACATGGAATCGAACAAGCAAGCACGTGCCGAGGCGCGTCTGAACAGCGGCCTGCGCAACTACTGGTATCCGGTGGCGGCGTCGTGGCAGGTCACCCACGCGCCCATCGGCATCACCCGCCTGGGCCAGAACATCGTCGTGTGGCGTGATAACGCCGGCGCGCTGCACGCACTGGAAGACCGCTGCCCGCACCGTGGCGCGCGTCTGTCGATGGGCTGGAACCTCGGCGACCGCGTGGCCTGCTGGTACCACGGCGTGGAAGTGGGCGGCGACGGCCAGGTCAAGAGCGTGCCGGCCGTGGAGAGCTGCCCGCTGGAAGGCCGCACCTGCGTGCGCAGCTACCCGGTGCAGGAGCAGGCCGGCGCGATCTTCCTGTGGTTCGGCGACAGCGCCCCGGCCGAAGCCGATGCCCTGCGCCTGCCCGAGGAACTGGTCAGCGACGACCACACCAACTTCCTCTGCGTGGCCCACTGGGACTGCAACTACCGCTACGCGATCGACAACGTCATGGACCCGATGCACGGCGCCTACCTGCACGCCGTCTCGCACTCGATGGCCAGCGGCGAGAAGTCGGCCGTCATGCAGATCCGCGAGACCGAGAGCGGCCTGATCTTCGAGAAGACCGGCCAGCGCGGCGTGAACTTCGACTGGGTGGAATTCGGCGAGACCGGCACGCTGTGGCTGCGCCTGTCCATCCCCTACCGCGACAAGGTGGGCCCCGGCGGCCCGTTCGGCATCGTCGGCATGGCCACGCCGGTGGACGAGGATCACTGCCTGGTGTTCTTCTGGCGCACCCGCCACGTGCAGGGCTGGGAGCGCGACGTGTGGCGCTTCCTGTATCGCAACCGCCTGGAAGGGCTGCACTGGGACGTCCTCGAGCAAGACCGCGTGGTGCTGGAGTCGATGGCGCCGAACGCGCGCGACCACGAGATGCTGTACCAGCACGACGCCGGCATCACCCGCGTGCGCCGCTTGCTGAAGCGCCGCGCCGATGCCGAAGTGGCCAACGAACCGGTGGCGATGCTGCAACCGGCAGGCGGAGTCCCCAGCCATGCGTGACGCCGCAACCGCCAACCTGCTGGCAGGGCGCAAGGTGCTGGTCACCGGCGCCGCGCGCGGCCTCGGGCTGGCCTTCGCCACCGCGATTGCCGAAGCCGGCGGCGCCGTGGCGATGGCCGACATCCTCGCGGACCGCGTGCAGGAATCGGCCGCCGCCTTGCAGGCGCGCGGCTTCAACGTGGTGCCGCTGACGCTGGACCTGAACGACCTGGCCTCGGTGCAGGCCTGCGCCGCCGCCGCCGCAGAGGCCCTCGGCGGCCTCGACGGCCTGGTCAACAACGGCGCGGTCACCGATTCCGGCGGCCGGGACCTGACCGCGCTGGACGTGGCCACCTGGGACCGCGTGATGAACGTGAACGTGCGCGGCACCTGGCTGATGACCGCCGCCTGCACGCCCGCGCTGCGCGCCAGCGGCCGGGGCGCCGTGGTCAACCTGGCCTCGGACACCCCGCTGTGGGGCGCGCCCAACCTGCTGGCCTACGTGGCCAGCAAGAGCGCCATCATCGGCATGACCCGCTCGCTGGCCCGTGAACTGGGCGATGCGCAGGTCACGGTCAACGCCGTGGCGCCGGGCCTCACGCTGGTGGAAGCCACCGAATACGTGCCGCAGCACCGCCACGACCTGTACCGCAACCAGCGCGCGCTCCAGCGCGAGCAAGTCCCCGACGATGTCTGCGGCGCCGTGCTGTTCGCGCTGTCCGACCTCTCCCGCTTCGTCACCGGCCAGACCCTGGCCGTGAACGGCGGCTTTGTCATGCACTGAAACCAAGGAACCCGATCCAATGAGCGATATGTCCCAACAGGAAAACATCAAGCGTAGCTGGGAGCAACCTGCCGACGCCTCGTTCGACCAGTGGATGGAAAGCCGCGTGGCGCGCTTCTCCACCCGCCGGTACGACTGGGATGCCCTGAAGTTCCAGGCCGACTACGACCCGAAGTACCGCCGCGCCCAGATGCGCTACCTCGGTACGGGCGGCACCGGCGTGGCCGCGGACACCAACACGGTGCCGTCGGAGCATTTCACGTTCTCCACGATGATCATCCCGGCCGGCCACGAAGGCCCGTCGCACCTGCACACCGATGTGGAAGAGGTCTTCTTCATCCTGCGCGGCAAGATCAAGCTGGTCCTGGAGAAGGACGGCGAGCGCTTCGAGACCATCCTGACCGACCGCGACCTCGTGTCGGTGCCGCCGGGCGTGTACCGCGAGGAAATCAACATCGGCGACGAAGACGCGCTGATGTGCGTGATGCTCGGCGCCAAGAAGCCGATCACGCCGACGTACCCGCCCGAGCATCCGCTCACCCAGGTCAAGCGCTGAACCGCGCCGATCGTCGATCCATCCAGCCATCCGCCATGAGCACCCAACCACTGCCCGCCGAGATCCAGGACCGGTACATCGTGCCCGGCCTGGAGCGTGGCCTGCGCCTGCTGGCCGAGTTCAGCGCGCGTGACCGCGTGCTGTCGGCGGCCGACCTCGCGCGCCGGCTCGACGTGCCCCGCTCCACGGTGTTCCGCCTGCTGGCGACGCTGGAAGCCACGGGCTACGTGGAGCGTGCCGACGGCGGCCGCGAATACCGGCTGGGCCTGGCCGTGCTCCGGCTCGGCTTCGACTACCTGGCCTCGCTGGAGCTGACCGAACTGGGCGCGCCGCTGCTGAACAAGCTGCGCGATGAAATCGAGTACCCGTGCAACCTCGTGGTGCGCGATGGCCGCTCGGTGGTCTACGTCGCCAAGTCGGCGGCGTCGCGCCCGTTCGCCAGCAATGTCAACGTGGGCACGCGCCTGCCGGTGCATGCGACCGTGCTGGGGCGCGTGCTGCTGGAAGACCTCTCGCTGGCGCAGCTACGCGAGATCTATCCGGAGCCGCAGTTGCAGATCTACTCGGACAGCACGCCACGCACCGTGGACGCGCTGTTCGAGATGGTGCAGCAAGACCGCTCGCGCGGCTACGTGCTGCACGAAGGCTTCTTCGAAGCCAGCATCTCCACCATCGCCGCGCCGGTGCGCGACCGCACCGGCAAGGTCACCGCCGCGCTGGGCGCCACGATCCCGGCGTCGCGCATCGACCCGGAGCAGCTCGGGCTGATGGTGGAACGGGTGAGGGCGTCCGCGCGCGAGCTGTCGCGGCTGCTGGACTACCGGCCGCATCGCGCCAACGGGCACGGCAAGGTCGTGTCTTTACATCGGGAATGAGCAAAAGAGGGGAGTGAGGACGATGTCCATGATTCAACTCGACGGCAAAGTGGCCGTCGTGACCGGCGGGTCCTCCGGCATCGGGCTGGCGACCGTCGAACTGTTGCTGGAAGCCGGCGCCGCCGTGGCCATGTGCGGCCGTGACGAACGGCGCCTGCGCCAGGCCGAGGCCTCGCTGCGCGCGCGTTTCACCGGCTGCCGCCTCTACGCGGCCCAGTGCGACGTGCTGCAGGCTGCGCAGGTCAACGCCTTCGCCGCCGACGTGGCGCGCGAACTCGGCCCGGTGGACATGCTGGTCAACAACGCCGGCCAGGGCCGCGTGTCGACCTTCGCCAGCACCGAGGACGCCGCCTGGATGGAGGAGCTGCAACTGAAGTTCTTCTCCGTGATCCACCCGACCCGCGCCTTCCTGCCGCAGTTGGAGCAGTCGGGGCAGGGCGCCGTGGTCTGCGTAAACTCGCTGCTGGCTACCCAGCCGGAGCCGCACATGGTCGCCACCTCGGCGGCGCGCGCCGGCGTGCACAACCTCGTGCGCTCGCTGGCCACCGAATTCGCGCCGCGCGGCGTGCGCGTGAACGGCATCCTGATCGGGCTCGTCGAGTCCGGCCAGTGGCGCCGCCGCTTCGACGCGCGCCCGGAGGAAGACCGCCACCTGGACTGGACCGCGTGGACCGCGCGTCTGGCCCGCCAGAAGAACATCCAACTGGGCCGTCTCGGCCTGCCGCAGGAAGCCGCGCGTGCCATCCTGTTCCTTGCCTCGCCGTTGTCTTCGTACACCACGGGCAGCCACATCGATATTTCCGGAGGACTCTCCCGTCATGCGTAACGAACAACAACAAGTCACCGTGGGCTGCGCCATCGCGGCCTTCCTCGAACAGTGCGGCGTCAAGGCTGCCTTCGGCGTGATTTCGATCCACAACATGCCCATCCTCGACGCGATGGGCGAGCGCGGCAAGATCCGCTTCGTGCCGGCGCGCGGCGAAGCGGGCGGCACCAATATGGCCGATGCCTACGCCCGCACCACGGGTGGCCTGGGCGTGTGCCTGACCAGCACGGGCACGGCGGCGGGCAATGCCGCCGGCGCGATGGTCGAGGCCCTGACGGCCGGCACGCCGATGCTCCACATCACCGGCCAGATCGAAACGCCGTACCTGGACCAGAGCCTCGCCTATATCCACGAGGCCCCGGACCAGCTCACCATGCTGAAGGCCGTGTCGAAGGCCGCCTTCCGCATCCGCAGCGCCGACACCGCGCTCTCGACCATCAAGCTGGCCGTGCAGACCGCGCTGACGGCGCCGACCGGCCCGGTCAGCGTGGAAATCCCCATCGACATCCAGGCCGCGCTGATCCCGATGCCGGCCGACCTGCAACCGCTGCCGGTGCCGCAGCACCAGCCCTCGGCCCATGCGCTCGACGCGCTGGCCGACCAACTCGCCAAGGCCCGCCGGCCGATGCTGTGGCTCGGCGGCGGCGCGCGCCACGCCAGCCAGCAGGTCAAGCGCCTGCTGGACATGGGGTTTGGCGTGGTCACCTCCACGCAGGGTCGCGGCATCGTGGCGGAGGACGATCCGCGCTCGCTGGGCGCCTACAACCTCCACAAGCCCATCGAAACCTTCTACCAGACGTGCGATGCGATGCTGGTGGTCGGCTCGCGCCTGCGCGGCAATGAAACCCTGAAGTACGAGCTGAAGCTGCCGCGCCCGCTGCTGCGCATCGACGCCGATCCGGCCTCGGAAGGCCGCTGCTACCAGAGCGACCACTTCGTCAGCGGCGACGCCGCGCTGGCGCTGGATGGCCTCGCCGATCGGCTTGAAGGCCGCCTGAAAGTGGACTCCGGCTTCGCCGCCGACCTGCGCCGTGCCCACGACGTGGCCGTGGGCGCGCTGGTGGACGGCCTCGGCCCGTACAGCGCGCTGGTGCAGGCGCTCCAGCAGGCGGTGGGCCGCAACTTCAACTGGGTGCGCGACGTCACGGTGTCCAACAGCACCTGGGGCAACCGTCACCTGCAGATTTTCGATTCCCGCGCCGGCGTGCACGCGCTCGGCGGCGGTATCGGCCAGGGCCTGGCCATGGGCATCGGCGCCGCCATCGGCGCGGCGGCCACGGCTTCGGGCAAGAAGACCTTCACGCTGGCCGGCGATGGCGGGTTCATCCTGAACCTGGGCGAACTCGCCACGGCGGTGCAGGAGCGTGCCGACATGGTCATCGTGCTGATGAACGACAAGGGCTACGGCGTGATCAAGAACATCCAGGACGCGCAGTACGGCGGTCGCCGCCACTACGTGGACCTGCACACGCCGGACTACGCCCAGCTCTCGAAGTCGCTCGCGCTGCGTCACCGCCGTGTGAGCAACCTCGCCGACATCGGCGCGGCGCTGGAAGAGGCCACGGTCGAGCCGGGCCCGTTCCTGCTGGAAATCGACATGCTGTCCATCGGCAGCTTCAAGACCGTGTTCGCCGGCCCGCCGGTCAACAAGCAGCAGCCGATTGCAAGCCCGACTTCCAGCCCCGTATCGACCCCGGCGGCAGCAGCCGCTGCGGCGGCGGCTTAAGCCAACCAGGAGAACGTCCATGCTGCATGTGTCCATGGTGGGTTGCGGGGCGATTGGCCGCGGCGTGCTGGAACTGCTGAAGTCGGATCCGGATGTCGTGTTCGACGTCGTGATCGTGCCGGCGGGCACGATGGACGCGGCACGCGGCGCGCTGTCGGCGCTGGCGCCCAATGTGCGCGTGGCCACCGGGCTGGCCGATGGCGACCGTCGCCCGGACCTGCTCGTGGAGTGTGCGGGCCATCGCGCGCTGGAGGAGCATATCGTGCCGGCGCTGGAGCGTGGCATTCCGTGCATGGTGGTGTCAGTCGGCGCGCTGTCCGAGCCGGGCATGGCCGAGCGCCTGGAGGCGGCAGCCCGCCGTGGCAACACGCAGGTGCAGCTCCTGTCGGGCGCCATCGGCGCCATCGACGCGCTGGCTGCCGCCCGCGTGGGCGGTCTGGACGAAGTCATCTACACCGGCCGCAAGCCGGCCCGCGCCTGGGCCGGCACGCCGGCGGCCGACCTGTTCGACCTCGACGCCCTGACCGAAGCCACGGTGATCTTCGAAGGCACCGCGCGCGACGCCGCGCGGCTCTATCCGAAGAACGCCAACGTGGCCGCCACGGTCTCGCTGGCCGGGCTCGGCCTGGACCGCACGTCGGTCAAGCTGCTGGCCGATCCGCACGCGGAGGAAAACGTCCACCACGTGGAAGCACGCGGCGCGTTTGGCGGCTTCGAGCTGACCATGCGCGGCAAGCCGCTCGCGGCCAATCCCAAGACGTCCGCGCTGACCGTGTTCAGCGTGGTGCGCGCCCTCGGCAACCGCGCCCACGCGGTGTCGATCTGAAGTGAATCTGACATGAGCACACAACAAGTCCTCCCGATCTGCATCGCCGGCGCCTGGCGCCTGGGTTCGGGCGACCGCTACGCCACGCGCTACCCCGCCACCGGCGAAGTCGTGGCCGAACTGAACGCGGCCAGCCTGGCCGATGTGGAAGAAGCCGTGCAGGGCGCCCATCGCGCCTTCCTGACCAGCGGCTGGGCACAGCGCAAGCCGCATGAGCGCGCCGCCGTGCTGTACCGCGTGGCCGAGATGATCCGCGCGCGCGCCGAGCCGCTGGCCCAGCGCCAGCGCCTGGACAATGGCAAGCCGATCAGCGAGACGCGTGCGCTCGTCGCCAGCGCCGCCGGCACGTTCCAGTTCTTCGCCGCCGCCTGCGAAACCATGGAGGAATCCATCACGCCGCAGCGGGGCGACTGCCTGACCATGAGCGTCTACGAGCCGATGGGCGTGGTGGCCGCCATCACGCCGTGGAATTCGCCGATTGCCAGCGAGGCACAGAAGATGGCGCCCGCGCTGGCCGCCGGCAACGCCGTGGTGGTCAAGCCGGCCGAGGTAACGCCGCTGATGGCGCTGGAACTGGCCGCGATCTGCGAGGAAGCTGGCGTGCCCCGGGGCCTGATCAGCGTGCTGCCGGGCAAGGGCTCGGTGATCGGCGACGCCATCACCAAGCATCCGCTGGTGCGCCGCGTGTCGTTCACGGGCGGCACCACCACGGGCAAGCACATCGCCCACATCGCCGCGGACAAGATGATGCCGGTGTCGCTGGAACTGGGCGGCAAGTCCCCGACCATGATTTTCGACGACGCCGACCTGGACCACGCGGTGAACGGCGTGCTGTACGGCATCTTCAGTTCGTCGGGCGAATCGTGCATCGCCGGCTCGCGCCTGTTCGTGGCACGCGCGCAGTACGAGCCGTTCATGGACCGTCTGGCCGCCGCCGCCGCCAGGCTGCGCGTGGGCGATCCGGCCGACGAACGCACCCAGATGGGCCCGCTGATCACCGACCGGCACCGCGACAGCATCGAGTCCTACGTGGCGATGGGCGTGGAAGACGGCGGCCAGCTGCGCACGGGCGGCATGCGCCCGGACGTGGCGGGGCTGGCCAACGGCTACTTCTACACGCCGACCATCATCGAAGGGCTCGATAACCACGCGCGCATCTGCCAGGAGGAGATCTTCGGGCCGGTGCTGGTGGCGATGCCGTTCGACGACGAGGACGACCTGATCGCCCAGGCCAACGACAGCATCTACGCCCTGGCCGCCGGCATCTGGACGCGCGACTACAAGCGCGCCTGGCGGGTGGCACGATCCGTGCAAGCCGGGAACGTGTGGATCAACACCTACAAGCAGTTCTCGATCTCGACGCCGTTCGGCGGCTGGCGGGACAGCGGCCTGGGCCGCGAGAAGGGACGACTGGGCATCCTGCAATACATGGAACAGAAGGCCGTGTACTGGGGCCTGAACGAACAACCGCTGCCGTGGGCCAACTGAGCCCGGGTATCAACCGGCAGGACGGAGAAGCAAGATGAAGGTATTGGGAATCGACGAAATCACCTACGGCGCCGACGACTTCGACGCGTGCCGAGGCTTCTTCAGCGACTGGGGCCTCACGGTCAAGCGCGACGACGCCGAGGCGCTGGACTTCGAAACGCTGAACGGCTGCCGCGTGCTGGTGCGCAAGATCGCCGATCCGGCGCTGGCGCCGGCCATCGAGGACGGCCCCACGCTGCGCGAGGTGGTGTGGGGCGTGGCGGACCAGGCGTCGCTGGAGGCGATTGCCGACGCCATCGGCGCCGAGCCGACCTTCGTGCGCCAGCAGGACGGCGCGCGCGTGGGCTGCACCGACCCGAACGGGCTGGCCGTGCGCTTCCAGGTCTCGCGCAAGCGCGAGGTGGAGGTGGAATGCGCGGTGATGAACACGTGGAACGAAAAGCCGCGCCTGAACCAGCGCAGCCCGGTCTACGAGCGCGCCGCGCCGATCGAGGTGGGCCACGTGGTGTTCTTCGTCACGGACGTGAAGGCCACCGAGCGCTTCTATGTGGAGAAGTTCGGCTTCGTGCAGTCGGACAACTATCCGGAGCGCGGCGCCTTCCTGCGCTGCGCGGCCGAGGGCGGCCACCACGACCTGTTCCTGCTGCAGCTGCCGCAGCCCAAGCGCGGCCTGAACCACGTCGCCTTCACGGTGCGGGACATCCACGAGGTCTTCGGCGGCGGCATGCACATGTCCCGCACGGGCTGGGACACCCAGCTCGGCCCGGGCCGCCACCCGATCTCGTCCGCCTACTTCTGGTACTTCAAGAATCCGGCCGGCGGCCTGATCGAGTACTACGCCGACGAGGACCAGCTCGACGCCCACTGGGAGCCGCGCGCGTTCGAGCCGGGCCCGACCGTGTTCGCCGAATGGGCCATCGAGGGTGGCATCGACGGCAATACGCGCCGGCAGAAGAACGCCGGCGGCCCGCAGGGCAAGTTCCTCACGGAAAAGCGTTGAATCGGTGTTGAAGTCGCTGTTGCCTCTGGCGAGGCAAGCATTGAGAAGGAAGCAGTCATGAGTGCCAGTCAATCCCTGACGATGCGCGTGCAGGCCATGCGGTTCGAGGCGCGCGGTGTGGTCAGCATCGAGCTGCGCGACCCCAGCGGCGCCACCTTGCCCGAGTTCAGCCCGGGCGCGCATATCGACCTCCACCTGGCCAACGGCCTGGTGCGCAGCTATTCGCTGTGCGGTGCGCCCGAGGCGCGCGACCGCTACACCGTGGGCGTGCTGCAGGACCGCAACAGCCGGGGCGGCTCGCGCTTCGTGCACGAGCAGCTGCGCGTGGGCAGCACGCTCACCGTGGCGACGCCGCGCAACCACTTCGCGCTGGACGAGGACGCCGCGCACACGGTGCTGGTGGCCGGCGGCATTGGCGTCACGCCCATCGTCTGCATGGCGCGCCGGCTGGCCGAGCTTGGCCGGGCGTTCACGCTGGTGTACTGCGCCCGTTCGCGGGAGGAGGCGGCCTTCGTCGACACCCTGTCGGTCTATGGCGACGCCGTGCGCTTCCATTTCGATGACGAGCAGGGCGCGCCGCCGGACCTCCAGGCGATGCTGGCCGGGCAGGAGGCCGGCACGCATTTCTACTGCTGCGGCCCCGGCCCGATGCTCAACGCCTTCGAGGCCGCCTGCGCGGCCCACGGCTACGCCAACGTCCACATCGAGCGCTTTGCCGCCGACCCGGCCACCGAGGCGGTGCAGGAGGGCGAGTACAGCGTCACGCTGCAACGCACGGGCGCCAACGTGCGCGTGCCGTCCGGCAAGTCGCTGCTCGATGCCCTGCTGGAAGCCGGCGTGGCAATGGAGTACAGCTGCCGGGAGGGCGTGTGCGGCTCGTGCGAGACCGCCGTGCTCGACGGCTGCCCAGACCACCGCGACAGCGTGCTCAGCAACAGCGAGCGCGCCGCCAACAACACCATGATGGTGTGCGTATCCGGATGCAAGGGCCAGCGGCTCGTGCTGGATCTCTGAGCCGCCGAGGAAACCCCCACCGATGTATATCGATAGCGTAGACGGCGCGGCATCAGCCAGCGCCACGGCCCCCGCACACCCCCAGGCCAACCCCCGCGCCGTTACGCGCGGCCAGATCATCGCCCGTATCGAGCGGATGCCCGGCAACGCGATGCATATCCGCGCCCGGCTGCTGATCGGCCTCGCCACTTTCTTCGACGGCTTCGACGTGATCGCCATCGCGGCCACGCTGCCGCTGCTGATCGCCAACTGGTCGCTCACGCCGGGCCAGATCGGCTTCCTGATCGCGGCGCCCTCGGTGGGCCAGCTGGTCGGCGCGCTGCTGTTCCCGGCGCTGGCCGAGCGCTTTGGCCGGCTGCGTTCGGTGGGCTGGAGCGCGGGCATCATCGGCCTGATGAGCATTGCCTGCGGCTTCGCGCCGTCGTTCGAGATTTTCGCGCTGCTGCGCATCATCCAGGGGCTGGGGCTGGGCGGCGAACTGCCGGTGGCGGCCACCTATATCAACGAGGTCACCCGCGCGCATGGCCGGGGCCGCTTCGTGCTGCTGTACGAGGTGGTGTTCCCGATCGGGCTGATGGTGTCCAACGCGATGGGCGCCTTCCTGGTGCCGCGCTACGGCTGGGAGGTGATGTACTTCCTGGGCGGGGTGCCGATCGTGCTGTTCTTCGTGCTGCGCAAGCTGATTCCCGAGTCGCCGCGCTGGCTGGCGGAGAAGGGCCGGCTGGGCGAGGCCGACGCGGCGCTGAGCGCCTTCGAGGCCCGCGCCAAGCAGCCGCTACCACCAGTGGGCGATACCTCGGCCTTCGACGCCATGGCGGCCCGCCACCCGCGCCGCCGCGTGCGCGACCTCGTCGGCCGCGTCTATATCGGCCGCACGCTGGCTGTGTGGATGCTGTGGGCGACCTGCGGTTTCATCCAGTACGGGCTGTCGACGTGGCTGCCCACGGTCTACAAGACCGTCTACCACGCGCCGCTGCAACTGGCGCTGAACCTCGCGGCGGGCGCCTCGGTGCTGGGCGTGGTCGGGTCGCTGATCTGCGCGATGGTGGTGGACAAGGTGGGCCGCAAGCCGGTGATCAACGTGTCCTTCGTGCTGTGCGCGGTGTCGCTGGTGCTGGCGGGCGTGTTCCACGCCTCCACGGTCTACGTGGTGGCCACGTTCTGCGCGCTGGCGATGGGCTTCCTGGCCTGCGGCTTCATCACGGCCTATGTCTACACGCCGGAGCTGTACCCCACCAGCATCCGCGCCATGGGCTGCGGGCTGGGCGGCGCGTGGCTCAAGATCTCGGCGATCTTCGCCCCGGGGCTGATCGCCAGCACCATCGGCAGCGGCAACCTGAGCCTGGCGTTCTACGGGCTGGCTGTGGTGCCGCTAGTGGCCGCCGTGACGGTGTTCTTCCTCGGCATCGAGACCAAGGGTCAGGTGCTGGAGGCGCTGGAGGCCTAGCCTCGGCAACGCTGAAGGGGGTCAGTCGCGGCCGGCGCCGGTGCAGATGCCGTGCAGCTTGCGCAGGCCCGTGTACAGCCCGTGGCGCTCCTCGGGCGTCAGCAGGCGGATCACCGATGCCTGCCCGCGCTGCGCCAGCGGAATCACCTGCGCATGGAGCGCCTCGCCAGCGGGCGTGATGCGGCAGATCAGGCGCCGGCGCGGCGTGCTGCCTTCCGACTCCAGTGTGACGAGCCCCCGGTCCTCCAGCAGCCGCAGGGTGCGGCTGACCAGCGCCTTGTCCGAGGTGGACTGCTTGACCATCTCCGCGAAGGACAGCTCCTTGCCATGCGCCAGCAGCGCCAGCATGCGCCATTCCGGCACGGTCAGTTCGAACTGCGTGGCGTACGGCTCGGTCACGCTGCTGCGCAGCGCCGTCACTAGCTGGCTCAACATCGTCGTCAGGAAGTCGTTGACGGTCAGTCCTGTGCCCGCCTCGTCGAGTTGGGACCAGGGATCTGCGGCCGGAGTGGCTTGTTCGTGTGCGGAGGTGGGGCTGGACATGGCGAAGTGGAAGGCGGGAAAGGATGCCGCGGAATGTCGCGGGATGCCGCAAGACGGCCGGAAACCGGCGGCGATTGTCTCACAGCTGGCGGGGCCCGCAACTTTGTGCCACGCAGCAAAACACGACAGATCACAAGGGCTATGTCAATCCGGGATTAACTTAAGTTGAGTCATCAACAAAGTCGCCCTAATCTGAATTCGTTCCTGATGTGAATCCGGGTTTCATAGATAAAACATATCTGCTAGGGTTCGGAGTGGAGACGTGCGGGGGCTCGTGCTGTGCGCGACGCCGCATGTTATACGGATCCGTTGCCAGCCGGCTGAAGTGCGAAAAGCCGGCGGCAGGACCGAACGCTACGCAGAGAGAGACCATGAACCAGGACCTTCCCAGAGAGGAAACGCAGCAGGAAACGCAGCAGGAAGTACAGGACACACAAGATAAGTACATCGTGCCGGGGCTCGAACGCGGGCTCAGGCTGTTGGGCGAGTTCAGCAGCAAGGACCGCACGCTGTCGGCGGCGGAACTGGCGCGGCGGCTGAAGGTGCCGCGCTCGACGGTGTTCCGGCTGCTGGCCACGCTGGAGATGATGGGCTTCGTGGAACGGACCGACGGCGGGCGCGAGTTCCGCCTCGGCATGGCGGTGCTGCGGCTGGGCTTCGACTACCTGGCCTCGCTGGAGCTGACCGAACTGGGCCGGCCGTTGCTGGACCGCCTGCGCGACGACATCCACTACCCGTGCAACCTGGTGGTGCGGGATGGCCGGTCGATCGTGTACGTGGCCAAGTCGGTGGCGGCGCGGCCGTTCACCAGCACGGTGAACGTGGGCACCCGCCTGCCGGCGCATGCCACGGTGCTGGGACGCGTGCTGCTGGAAGACCTCTCGCTGGAGGCGCTGCGGGAGCTGTATCCGGAGCCACGGCTGGAGGTGTACTCGGACAGCACGCCGCGCACCGTGGAAGAGCTGTACGAGATGGTGCAGCGTGACCGCCAGCGCGGCTATGTGCTGCACGAAGGCTTCTTCGAGGCCAGCATCTCGACCATCGCCGCGCCGGTGCGTGACCGCACCACGCGCGTGGTGGCCGCGCTGGGGGCGACCATCCCGGCAGCCCGGATCGATCCGGCGCTGCTCGATTCGATGGTCGAGAAGGTGCGCGAGGCGGCAGGGGAACTGTCGCGCCTGCTGGATTACCGGCCGACCCTGCAGGGCAGGGTGGCCAACGAATGACGCCGGGCTGATGCCCCGGCGGATGGCGAAATCACGGAAGGAACGGGGCTGGCATGAGGAAAGCACGGTGGATGGGGATGGCGGCAGTGCTGCCGATGGTGGTGATGGGAGCAGCGGGTATGGCACAGGCCGCCCCGGCCTGTCACGCAGTGCGGATCGTGGTGCCGTTCCCGGCCGGCGGCCCGGCCGACCAGCTTGCCCGCACGCTGTCGCAGGGGCTCCAGCAGCTACCCCACCGCAAGGCCGCCACGATGGTCGTCGACAACAAGCCCGGCGCCAACGGCAATATCGGCATCGACGCGGTGCGCCGTGCGGCGGGCGATGGCTGCACCTGGCTGGTGGTGCCGGCCGGCAACCTGACCATCAACCCCACGCTGTTCCCCGCGCTGTCCTATCAGGTCACGCGCGATTTCCGGCCCGTCTCGCTGCTGGCCAGCTCGCCCAACGTGCTGGCCGTGAACCCGGCGGTGAAGGCGCGCACCGTGCCGGAACTGATCGCGCTGGCGAAGCAGGCGGATCAGGCGAAGTCGCCGCTCGGCTACGCCAGTCCCGGCGTCGGCAGCGGCCTGCATCTGGCCGGCGAGCTGTTCCGCAACAAGGCCAGCGTGACCATGCTTCATGTCCCTTACAAAGGCACCACCCAGGCCGTGACCGATGTGGTGGGCGGGCAGGTGCCCGTGCTGTTCGGCACGTGGCCCACGCTGGCGCCGTTCATCCAGTCCGGCGCGCTGCGCGCGCTGGCCGTCACCCAGTCGAAGCGCTCCCCGGCGGCGCCGGACGTGCCGTCGCTGGCCGAGCAGGGCATGCCCGGCATCGACGTCAGTTCCTGGTACGCCCTGCTGGTGCCGTCCGCCACGCCCCAGCCGCTGGCCGATGCGCTGGCCGCCGATGTGCGCACGCTGTTCGCCACCGCGAGCGTGCGCGATGACCTGAAGCGCCAGGGCCTCGAGCCCGTGGCCAGCACCCCCGACGCCCTGGCCGCGCGCATCCGCGACGACACCGCGGCGTGGGCCACGCTGATCCGCACGTACCACATCACGGCGGAATAGCCTCCGGGCGTCCCTCAGACGCCCCTCCCCAAGTTTCCAACCCAGTCGTACCTGGCCGCACCCTGCGCCGTGCAGGGTGGCCTGCGGCCGTCATTTCAGCGTGACTTCTTGCACGAGCGAGGGCAATCATGGATTTTGTGTTGAACGGAAAAGCGACCCGCTTCGACGGCGACGGCGATACGCCGCTGCTGTGGGTGATTCGCGATGACGCCGGCCTGACCGGCACCAAGTACGGCTGCGGCATCGGCGCATGCGGCGCCTGCACCGTGCATGTGGATGGCAACGCGCAGCGGTCGTGCGTGACGCCGGTCTCCAGCGTGGCGGGCCGCAAGGTCACCACCATCGAAGGGCTCTCGCCGGACCGCTCGTCCAAGGTGCAGCAGGCGTGGATCGCCAAGGACGTGCCGCAGTGCGGCTACTGCCAGTCCGGCATGGTCATGGCGGTGACGGCGCTGCTCAAGCAGAATCCGCACCCCACCGACAAGGAGATCGACGCCTCGGTCAGCAACCTGTGCCGTTGCGCCACCTACCACCGCATCCGGGAGGCCGTTCATGCTGCCGCAAAGTAACCCCATCGCCAGCCCCGCGCGGCGCGGCTTCCTGAAGGGCGGCATGGCGCTGGCCGGCGCGCTTTGCATTCCGCTGCCGGCGCTGGCCTCCCGCACCGTGGACAGCGGCCCGCACGGCACGCATGAGATCACGGACTGGATCTGGATCGAGCCGAACGGCAAGATCACGCTCGGGCTGTCGCAGTGCGAGTGTGGGCAGGGCGTCTACACCGGCATGCCGCAGGTGCTGGCCGATGAACTGGACGCCGACTGGCAGCAGGTGGCCGTGACCTTCGTCACCGGCCGGGACGCCTACCGCACCGGCGCCGCGTACGAGGAGCCGCAGCAGTTCGTTGGCGCGTCGATGTCCGCCACGCTGTTCTACCAGCGGCTGCGCATTGCCGGCGCCCAGGCGCGCGAGGTACTGGTGATGACCGCCGCCAAGCGCCTGCAGGTGCGCCCGGGCCAGTGCTACACGGCGAAGGGTCGCGTCTATCACGGCGCCACGGGCCGCTCGTTCAGCTATGGCGAGCTGGCCGAAGAGGCGGCGAAGCTGCCGCTGAACCCCACGCCGCGTCTCAAGAACGAAGCCGCGCACCAGCTCATCGGCAAGGACCTGCAGCGGCTGGACACCCCGGCCAAGGTCGACGGGTCCGCCGAATTCGGCATCGACGTGAAGGTGCCGGGCATGCTGTACGGCGCGCTGAAGTTCGCCCCTACCGTGACGGGCAAGGTCACCGGCCTGCGCAACGCCGAAGCCGTCAAGGCCATGCCGGGCGTGCAGGCCGTGGTGCAGGCGCCGGACGCCGCCATCGTGGTCGCCACGAGCTACTGGCTCGCCAAGAAGGGCGCCGATGCGCTGGAGCTGGAGGTCGATCCCGGCCCGGCCAGGTCGCTCGACAGCGACCAGATCCTGGCCGCGCGCCAGGCCGCGCTCGGCGCTCCGGAGGCCGTGGTGGCGACGCAGCTGGGCGACCCGGACGCGGTGCTGGCCGCCGGCGGCAAGCTCGTCGAGGCCGATTACCACACGCCCTACATCGTCCACGCCACGATGGAGTCGGTGAACGCCACCGTGCACGTGCGCGAGGACGCCATCGAGGTCTGGGGGCCGATCCAGGGCCAGGACTTCGTGCGCAACGCGCTCGGCAAGCTCTACCAGCGCAAGCCCGAGACGATCATCGTCCACACCACCTTCCTTGGCGGCAGCTTCGGGCGCAAGTTCCTGCCGGACTTCGTGGTGCACGCGGCGCGCGCCTCGGCGGCGGTGGGCAAGCCGGTCAAGGTCATCCGCTCGCGCGAGGACGACATCCGGCATGGCTTCTACCGGCCCGGGGTGTCGGGGCGCTTCCGCGCCGTGCTCGACGACAAGGGCCTGCCGCGCGCGCTGCATGCCCGGCTGACCGGCCAGTCGCTCTACGGCGTGATCAAGGCCGAGCGCATGGCGAAGAACGGCGGCTGGGACGAGACCATGCTGGAAGCGCTCTACGACTGCGTCTACCGCGTGCCCAACCTGAAGGTCGACATGATCGACGTGAAGCAGCCAATTCCGGTCAGCTTCATGCGCAGCGTGGGCTCCACGTCGAGCATCTTCATGCTGGAGAGCTTCGTCAACGAGATGGCCGACGCGGCCGGCATGGACCCGTACCGCTACCGCCGCGCGCTGCTGGCGCACAACCCGCTGGCGCTGCGGGTGCTGGACGCGGCGGCCAAGGCGGCGAACTGGGACCGCAAGCCGGCGCCCGGGGTGTCGCGCGGGTTCACGTTCAACCTCTACACGGGGCGGGGCGAGGCATTCCAGACCTATGTGGCGATGGCGCTGGAGCTGGAGCGCAGCGGCAAGGCGTTCCGGGTGCGGCGCGTGGTCTGTGCGGTGGAGTGCGGACGGGCGATCAACCCGAACCTGATCCGCGCCAATATCGAGGGCGGCATCGGCTTTGCGCTGACCAACACGCTCAAGAGCGAGATCACGTTCAAGGCGGGCGTGGTGCAGCAGAGCAACTTCCACGACTATCCGCTGCTGCAACTGGCGGAGATGCCGAAGATCGACGTGGTGATCGTGCCGAGCGACCGGCCCCCGCAGGGCTGCGGCGAGGTGTCGCTCGGCCCGGTGGCGCCCGCCGTGGCGCACGCGCTGTACTTGGCGACCAAGGCCCGGCGCAGGTCGATGCCGATGAAGCTGGAGGCTTGACGGTGGCCCGCTAGCGGGAGAGGGGCCGGGGGAGAGGGGCGGCGTATCCCGAAGCCGTTTAGCGCTTGCCCACCCGATACCCCAGCAGCGCCGACAGGTCCTTCGCTGCCGCTTTCACTTCCTTTTCCACCCGTTCGCGCAGCGTGCCGTCCGCTTCGAAGCGCTGCTGCGGGCCGGCCACGCTGATCGCGGCGATCACGTCACCCGTGGCATCCATCACCGGCGCGGCGCAGGCGTCGATGCCCGGCTCGAAGGCCGAGAAGCTCCACGCGCAGCCGCGCTCCAGGTCCGCGCCGAGGATCTCCGCCAGCCTGGCGTGCGTGGCGGGGCTCTGGCCGGTCACGGTGGGCAGCGGGTCATCGCCCAGCCGCTCGCGCAGCGCCTCGGGCGACAGGTGCGCAATCAGCATCCGTCCCGGCGTGGTCAGGTGCGCCGGCACGCGGCTGCCGACCTGGATGTTGCTGACCAGCCCGGTGTTGGGCATGTCCCGCAGCAGGTAGAGCACGTGGCCGCCGTCCGGTACCGCCAGATAGGCCGACAGTTGCAGTGAGCCGCTCAGCTGCGCCAGCACGCGCCGCGCGAAGGTGGTGAGGTCGTTCGCCGCCAGCACGCGTGACGCCAGCTTCAGGAACGAGAACCCCACCGTGTGCCCGCCCTGCGGCAGCCGCTCGACCATGCCCTCGTGCTCCAGCGTGGCCAGCAGGCGCATCACCGTCACGCGGTTCACGTCGATGCGGCGGCCCACCTCGCTCAGATTGGCCGTCGAGCCGCCTTCGGCAATGAAGCGCAGCAGCCGCAGGCCGCGCATGACCGGGGTCACGAGCGCCTGCGACGCGCCGCTGGCATCGTCGCTATCGAACGCATTGGGGTTGTCGAGGGAGTCGTCTGGCGCGGCGGTCTTGGGCATCGGCACGTGGAAAAGAAAAACGGAACGGGTGCAGGCAGGATCAGCCGAGCGCCACGTTCCAGGCGTTGTAATCGTACACCCAGTCCGCATTGCCGCCGGCCTTGAGCCACTCGTTGCCGCGCGAGCCGATCTGGATGCGGCTGGTGCGGTCATGGCGGGCCGCCTGGTAGCGCGCCAGCGCCTCGGGGATGGTGTCGTCGCTGGCCTCGGCCAGGCAGCGCGCCAGCACCACGCCGTCCTCGATGGCCATGCCGGCGCCCTGCGCCATGAACGGCATCATCGGATGGCAGGCATCGCCCATCAGCGCGATATGGCCGGTCGACCAGGACGGCAGCGGGTCGCGCACGTACAGCGCGGAGATCAGCACGTCGTCGCAGGCGTCGAGCAGCGCGCGGGCATCGGGATGGAAGCCGGCGTAGGCGGCGCGCAGGTCCTCGACCCGGCCCGGCGTGGTCCAGGACTCGTTGCGCCAGCTGTCCTGCGCCACGGTGGCGAACACGAAGATCTCGCGGCCACGATTGAGCGGGAAGGTCACGATCTGGCTGGTCGGCTCGGGCCCCCACCACTTGGTGAAGGCGCCGAGGTTCGGCACGCCGGCCAGCTTCTCCGCCGGCACCACGGCGCGGTAGGCCACCACGCCGGTGAAGATCGGGTGTTCCTCGCCCAGCAGGGCCGTGCGGACGATCGAGTGGATGCCATCGGCGCCGATCAGCACGTCCACCTCCTCGGTATTGCCGTTGGCGAAGCGCAGCGTGGCGCCGCGCCCGCCGTCCTTCGGCGTGATGTGGGTGGCCTTGTGCGCCAGCCGCACGCAGGCGCCCGGCACGGCGGCTTCCAGCGCGGCCATCAGGTCGCCCCGGTGCATGGTGAGCTGCGGCGCACCGTAGCGCTGCTCGGCTTCGTCCGACATGGCGAGGCGGGAGGTTTCCGCGCCGGTGTCCCAGGTGCGGCTGATGCGGTGCGTGGGCCGGGCCGCCGTTTCGCGCAGCGCGGCGCCCACGCCCAGGCCGTCCAGCGCGCGCACCGCGTTCGGCGTGAGATTGATGTCCGCGCCGACACGTGCGAACCGCGCCGCCTGCTCGTAGACCACGACATCCATGCCGAGCTTGCGCAGGGCAATGGCGGCGGCCAGTCCGCCAATGCCGGCACCGTTGATGCCGATCTTTCCTGAAACCATGGGGGCGCTCCGTCTTGTGGCCGATGCGTTACGCGTCGGCCGGTTGCTCAATGAAATGTTCAAATATGAACGGAAAGTTCATAAAAAGAATATTGAGCATGGCGCGCCCCGTCAAGCGGGGAATCGAGCTATCTATTTAGGTGGCATCGCGGCGTGACGGTTCGATCGCCTGCTGAAGCGTGCGCGTCACCGGCGTATCGGTGGGGCTGACCACCGCATAGGAGTAGCGGCCCTGCCGCCAGTACTGCGCCAGCAGGTTGCCGTCCTGCCGGTTGCCGTTGCCGAAGCGCAGCAGGTTGCCCGGCGGCCGTACGTAATAGACGATGGTCTGGCCCTGGTCGTTGCGGTACAGGACCATCGCCGCCGTGCCCTGCTCGGTCGGCATCAGCCGCCCGCCGGCGGGCCGGAAGCCGTACTGGGTGAAATCGGGCAGCGGGGCGGGCTGGACGAAGTGACGGTCGAGCCAGGACTGGAGCGCGCGCGGATCGGTCGCGCTCACATCCACCACCTGCGGCCCCTCGCTGGCCGCGAACATGCGGTAGGCCTGCACGGCGTCGGCCATCGGCAGATAGTTCTGGCGCATGGCGAGTTCGCGGGTCTGCCAGCCGCCCACGCCGCCGATGCCGAGCGCCATCACCAGCGAGGCGGCCACGGCCATGCGGCGCTGCGCGCGGTCGCGCAGGGTGCGGCGGATGCGGAAGGGGTCGAGCCGCGCCGGGGTGTCCGCCGGGGAGGGCTCCGGCAGGCTCGCGCGCAGTTGCTGGGCGGCGGCCCGGATGGCGTCGATCTGGCGGGCGAGGTCCGGGTGCGTGGGCAGCAGCGCGTCGATCTGGGCGCGGCGCGCAGTGTCGAGTTCGCCATCCACATAGGCGTGGAGTTCGGCGTCGGCGGGCATCAGGGAGTGTTGGGTCGTCTTGTGGATGGTCATTTCAGGACCTGGACGGTGGGACGGGCGGGTTGGCCTTCGGTCATGTCGCGCATGGCTTTGCGGGCGCGCGACAGCCTGGACATGATGGTGCCGATGGCCACGCCCAGCGTATCGGCGGCTTCCTGGTAGGTCAGGCCCTCTACGGTGATCAGCGTGAGCAGCGCACGCTGCTCGGCCGGCAGGTGGTTGAAGGCTTGCAGCGCGGAGCGGGCCAGCACCACGTCCTCGGTGGAGGGCGCCATGTCGGCATCGTCACCCACGCCGAACAGCGCCAGCACGCCGGCGTAGCGCTTGGCGCGGCGCTGGCCGTCGAGGAACTTGCGGTACAGGATTGTGAACAACCATGCGCGCAGGTCGCCGTCGTGGTGGCGGGCGGCGCCGCGCGACAGCGCGCGCTCCAGGCACGCCTGCACCAGGTCGTCGGCGCTCGCCTCCTGCCGGGTCAGCGTGAGGGCGAAGCGACGCAGGCGCGGAATGACTTCGCGCAGGGCGTCGTCGGTCAAGGTCTGGCTCATGGCGAGTGTCCGGAAAAGTTCTTGTACCGCTTGCAGCGTAAGACGAACGGCATGGGCGCTTATTCCCGCCATGCCCGACTTTATTCCATCGCCACTGAATAAAAATGTGAAGTGTCGGAATTGTCTTACGTACATTTCAGCAGCGGTCTTCTGCTTCGATCTGGTGGGGAAACGTAACCTGCAAGTACAGCGTGGCCATGACGCGGCGAGTGTGATGCAGCGTGTGGCTAGAACAGGGTTCCGTCCACAGGATCCACCAAGAAAAGGAGCACGACATGATGACCAAAAAGTGGCTTGCCGCAGCAATGTGTTCGATGATGTTCGCCGCCCCGGCAGGCGTCGCCTACGCCCAGGCCGGCTCCAAAGCCGACTACGACGCCGCCACGAAGCAGGCGGATGCGGACTACAAGGCGGCCAGCAGCAAGTGCGATGGCCTCAAGGCCAACGCCAAGGACGTCTGCAAGGCCGAAGCCAAGCGTGACCGTGACGTGGCCAAGGCCAACGCCGAAGCCAAGCGCGACGGCACCGAGAAAGCCCACGCCAAGGCCATGAAGACCAAGGCCGACCGTGACTATGACGTCGCCAAGGAAATGTGCGACGACAAGAAGGGTAACGACAAGGACGTGTGCGTGAAGGAAGCCAAGGCCACGCACGAACGTAACCTGGCCCCGGCCAAGACTGAGAAGGCCGCCGCCACGGGCACCAGCACCGATGTGGCCGAAGCCCGCGCCGACGCCAAGAAGGACACCGTGGACGCCGCCTACAAGGCTGACAAGGAAAAGTGCGATGCGATGTCCGGCGATGCCAAGGACAAGTGCCAGGCCAACGTGAAGGCCAAGTACGCCAAGTAATCCAATCCGTCGGATAGCCAACAGGAGTGGTACATGAATTGGGACCAGATCGAAGGCAAGTGGGAACAGGCCAAGGGCAAGGTCAAGGAGAAGTGGGGCCAGCTCACCGACGACGACCTCACGGTCATCAACGGTAAGCGGGACCAGCTCGCTGGCCGCATCCAGGAGCGCTATGGCTACACCAAGGAGCGCACCGAGGAAGAACTGAAGGCCTGGGAACGCGACACGCGCTGGTAATCCAGCACGGGCCGGCAGCGATGCCGGCAGGCATTCCGCACGGCGGGACGATCAGTCCCGCCGTTTTTGTTTCTCCACGGAGCACCATTCCCCTTCGGTGGGGCAGGGCCGTAACCGTTGCGAATTCAGCGCGGCTTAGGTCTGAATACAGCCAATTTTAGTGCGGACAGATCACGCACCCCGTACCATGGCGGTCCCTCCTGCTGCGCCGCGCGCATCGCGGCTGTGCATGTACGCGATCCTTCCCGCCTTCGTTTCCGCGATCTTCCTTGGGTATGGGCTCTATGTGCTCGTGACCCAGGGCGTGACACGCGTGTCGGCGGCGTTCTTCCTGATGTGCGTGACCACTTTCGCGTGGCAGGGCACCTGGGCGTTCCTGTTCCAGGCCACGCACCCGGACGTGGCGGTGGTACTCGCCAAGGTCGGCTACCTGTTCATCCTGTTCCTGCCGACCACGTTCTATCAGTTTATTTGCGAGGTCACCGAGTGCCGCCGCGAGCGGCCCGCCGTGCTGGCCTCATACGGCCTGAGCCTGATCCTCGCCGTGCTGCTGTTGACCACGAGCCAGGTGGTGTCCGGCTACTACACCCTGTTTTTTGGCGATTATCCGAAGGCCGGGCCGCTGCATCCGCTGCATGTGGCGCAGACCGCGGTGCTGGCGTGCCGGTGCGCATGGCTGCTCTGGGTGGCGCGCGCCAATGCCACCGTGGAGCGCCGCCGCCGCTTCAATCTCTGTCTGGTAAGCCTGGGCCTCTATTCGCTGGCTGCGGTCGACTACGCGGTCAACTACGGCTACGCGTTCTATCCGCCGGGCGTGGTGTGCATCGCGCTGAGCCTGGGCATCCTCGCCGTGACCGTGGTGCGCTACAACCTCATGCATCCGTACTCGCTGGCGGCCACCGTGGCGCACGAGGTGCGCACGCCGCTGGCCACCATCCGCATGCAGGCGCAGGAGATGGCGCGGACCTTCCCGCAGGTCATCGAGGGCTACCGGCTGGCCGTGACGCACGGGCTGATCGAAGATCGCCTGCGGCCGGGGCAGCTCGAGCGCATGGGCACGGTGGTGGAGGGCATCACGCGCGAGGTGGATGGCACCAGCACGGTCATCGACATGGCGCTGGCCTCCGTCACGCTGGAGCGTGTGGATCGACGCAGCTTTGCCCCGCACGGGCTGGCGGCCTGCGTGGAGGCGGCGCTGGCGCGCTACCCGTTCCAGCCCGGCGAGCGCGAGCGCGTGCACCTGGCGCCGATGCCGGCCGGCTGGCGCTTCGTCGGCTCGGACACGCTGCTGGTCTACGTGCTGTTCAATCTGCTGAAGAACGGCCTCTACGCCGTGCGGGCGCAGGGCGAGGGCGGGATCGAGATCTCGGGCGCGGCCGAGGGCGGCTTCTACCTGCTGCGCTGCCGCGATACGGGTTCGGGCATTCCCGCCGATGTGCTGCCGCGTATCTTCGACCCGTTCTTCTCGACCAAGGCGCACGGGAGCGGCAACGGCCTCGGGCTGGCCTTCTGCCGTCGCGTGGCCGAGGCGTTTGGCGGCCGCATCGACTGTGAGTCCGTGCCGGGCGTGCACACCACCTTCACGCTGCGGCTGCCGTGCTTCCACGCCACGGTGGAGCCGGACAGCCCCTTCCCCACGCGCGCCACCGGCTGAACCAGCCCGACGGCGCGCGACCCATCAGTTAGTCAGCGGCGGCAGCACCAGCTCGTATTCCTTCACCTTGTCGATGATTTCCTTCGGGAAGCGCGTGATGCGCTTGTCCCGGTCCGCGAACACGATCTGCTGGTAGCCCAGCGACACCGGCCGCCCCTCCACGCAGAAGCGGAACAGCAGGTAGGCCGAGCACTGGCGCACCTGGAAGGTGTTCAGGTAGCAGTCCACGCGCTGGAACGGGAAGGTTTCCTCCACGTACTCCTGGTGGGCGCGCTTGGTCACGAACACGCCGCCGGCGGCCAGCAGGTTGCCGTGGATGCACTCGTGGAACCAGCGCTCGCGGCAGATGCCCTGCCATTCGAAGTACCGGGCGAAGTAAGTGTTCATGAACGCATTCGAATCCTTGAGATAGATGTCGATCGCATGGTGGAAGGTCTTTTGAGGCGGGGTCTCCAGTACGTCCTGGCCAAGCAGGGCCGTACCGCGGTTCAGCACTTGCGGGATCACGTCTCGCATCAACATGGAATGACTCCTTTAGATGGCTGCAAAGCGGCAGCCACGCCCGCCCCGGCGTCGCGCGGGGCATGGAGGCATTCTGCGGGGCTTTGTCACCGGCCATGGGCGGACGTGGAGGGGTAAACACACGCGAGAGCGGCGCCAGATAAGGGGGAGAGGAAGGGGTTTGCCGTAAACCCTAGTAGTCTAGCCAACTAGACTTTTATAAAGTCGCCTTATCTTATTAGTGCGCATCTCGCGCCGCGCATGTCCGACGCCGCCGCCCAACTTCTCTCCCGCAGCCGCGAGCCGGTCTATCTCCAGCTCGCCACGATCTTCCGCCGGCAGATCGAGAGCGGCGCATGGCGGCCCGGTGAGCAGATTCCGTCACTCGAGGCGCTGTGTCGCGAATACGGCGTCGCTCGCATGACCATGCACCACGCCATCTCCCAGTTGGATGCCGAAGGGCTGGTCGCGCGCTCGCGCGGGCGGGGCACCTTCGTCAAGGCGGCAGGGCGTGACCGTCGCCCGCTGGCGCTGCCGACCAGTTGGGATCAGGCCGTGGCCGTGGGCGATCGCCTGTCCACCGAGGCCATCGTCGAATCCACCGCCGACGTGCCGCTGCCGGATGACCTCGGCATGCCGTGCGACGCCCGCCGCGCCGCCGCCTATCACTTCCTGCATCGCGCCCATCGGCTGGACGGCCGGCCGTTCGCCGTGGGCGAGGTCTATATAGAAGCAGCCGTGTTCGCGCGCGAGCCCGAGGCATTCCGCCAGGGCGCCTCGGTGCCGGTGCTGGACCGCTTTCCCGGCCTCCAGGTTTCGGCGGCGCGCCAGCGGCTGTCCATCGTGGCGGCCGGCGGCGACGCCGCCAAGGCGCTGGAGCTGCCAGTCGGCGCGCCGGTGGCGGAGTTGCGCCGCTTCGCCTGCGTGGACGACGTGATCGTGTACTACGCGCGCATCGAGTTCCCGACGGAATTCGTCTGCCTAGATTTCGACTTGCTGGCATCACGTGGTTGATGCCGCACATTATTCAGATCCCACTCAACAAATAACCCGAACGGAACCCGAGACATGGAGACGACCCAATCCCCGATGAACGGCGCGGAAAGCCTGGTCAAGACGCTGCTGGCCTGCGGCGTGGATACCTGCTTCGCCAACCCCGGCACCAGCGAGATGCATTTCGTGGCCGCGCTGGACCGCATTCCCGGCATGCGCTGCGTGCTGGGTTTGTTCGAGGGGGTGGTGACCGGCGCCGCTGACGGCTACGCCCGCATGGCCGACAAGCCGGCAGCCACGCTGCTGCACTGCGGCCCGGGCCTCGCCAATGGGCTGGCGAATCTCCATAACGCACGGCGCGCGCAGACGCCCATCGTCAACATCATTGGCGATCAGGCGACCTACCACCGGCCGCTCGACGCGCCGCTGACCGCCGATACCGAAGGCTGGGCGCGCCCGGTGTCCGTGTGGACGCGCACGGCCACCCGTGCCGCCTCGGTAGGGGCTGACGCCGCCGTGGCGGTGCAGGCTGCGCGCGGCGCGCCGGGTGGTGTCGCCAGCCTGATCCTGCCGTCAGACGTGTGCTGGGATGCCGGCGGCCAGGTGGCCGCGCCGCTGCCGGCGCTGCCGGTGCCCAAGGTTTCCCCGGACGCCGTGCAGAACGCCGCGCGCGTGCTGCGCAGCGGCCAGCCCACGCTGATCGTGCTGGCCGGCAGCGCGCTGCGCGAAGCCGCGCTGGCCGATGCGCACCGCATCGCCGCCGCCACGGACGCGCGCCTGATCACGCCGATGTCCAACGCCCGCGTCACGCGTGGCCGGGGCCGGCTGGCCGTCGACCGGATTCCGTATTCGGGCGATGTCGCGCGCGCCAAGCTCGCCGGCATCCGCAACGTGATCCTGGTGGGTGCGCCGGCGCCGGTGACGTTCTTCGCCTACCCGGGCCAGTCGCCGCGCCCGTACCCCGAGGACGCCAATATCCATGTGCTGGCCCGTGCCGAGGAAGACCTGGCCGAGGCGCTGGCCCGGCTGGCCGACGAACTGGGCGCCCGCAACGCCGCGCTGCCGGCTGCCGCCACCCAGGTGCCGCGCGAGACCGCCAAGGGCGCCGTGACCTCCGAGGCCGTGGCGCAGACGCTGGCCGCGCTGCTGCCGGAGCAGGCCGTGGTGGTGGAGGAGAGCGTGAGCTTCGGCCGCGCCTTCTATCCGGGCACCGTGCACGCCGCCCCGCACGACTGGCTGCAACTGACGGGCGGTGCGATCGGCGCCGGCCTGCCGCTGGCCACCGGCGCCGCCATCGCCGCACCGGACCGCCGCGTGGTGGCCCTGCAGGCCGATGGCTCGGGCATGTACACGCTGCAATCGCTGTGGACCATGGCGCGCGAGAAGCTCGACGTCACCATCGTGCTGCTGGCCAACCGCAAGTACGCGATCCTGCTGGGTGAGCTGGCCGGTGTGGGCGCCAACCCGGGCAAGACCGCGCTCGACATGCTCGACCTCGGCAATCCGGACCTGGACTGGGTCAAGATGGCCAACGGCATGGGCGTGGAGGCCGCGCGCGCGGACAACATGGAAACCTTTGCCGATCTCTTCGCGATGGCCAACCAGCGCAAGGGCCCGTTCCTGATCGAACTGGTGATCTGACCCGCCTTCCGGAGACCCCATGCCGCAATCCATTCCTGCCGTGACCGATCCCGGTCCGGACAAGCAGTACGCCGAGGCGCTGGCCGCCGGCCAGTTCCGCATCCAGCTTTGCGGGGGCTGCCATCGCCATGTCTTCTATCCGCGCAATATCTGCCCGCACTGCGGCGGTGATGCGCTGGCCTGGACCACCCCCGCCGGCACCGGCACGGTCTACTCGACCAGCGTGGTGCGCCGCAAGCCCGACGCGGGCGGCGACTACAACGTGGTGCTGGTGGACCTGGACGAAGGCGTGCGGATGATGAGCCGGGTCGAGGGCATCGCCCCGGCCGAGGTGCGCATCGGCATGCGCGTCAAGGCGCGTGTGGCGCCGGCAAAGAGCGATACCGAACCGGCGCTGGTCGTGTTCGATCTGGTTGGGGAGGGCTGAACCATGGCAAGCAACGGATCGCACCTGCGCGGCGGCGTGGCCATTGTCGGCGTGGGCCAGGCCGGCCTCGGCGAGGCCCATGGCAAGACCGAGATGGAAATCCTCGTGGAGGCGGCCAAGGCGGCCGTCAAGGATGCCGGCCTGTCGATGCGCGACATCGACGGCATCGCCACGGCCAGCGTCGGCGCCACCATGTGGGTCATGCCGGTGGCGGAGTACCTCGGCATCCAGCCGAAGTTCGTCGACAGCACGATGATCGGCGGCTCGAGCTTCGTCTCGCACATGCTGCCCGCGATGATGGCGCTGGAAGCCGGCCTCTGCGACGCCGTGCTGGTCTGCTACGGCAGCAACCAGCGCACCTCCACGGTGGGCCGGGCAGGCATCGGCAAGGTGCGCGCCGTGCTGGACCCGCAGCCGTACGAGAACCCCTACCAGCCGCTGGCGCCGATCACCTCCTACGCGCTGGCCGCCGCGCGGCACATGCACCAGTACGGCACCACGCGCACGCAGCTGGCCGAGGTGGCCGTGGCGGCGCGCCAGTGGGCGCGGATGAACCCCGAGGCGATGATGCGCGACCCGCTCTCCATCGAGGACGTGCTGGGCGCCCGCATGGTGTCCGACCCGCTCTCGGTGCGCGACTGCTGCCTGGTGACCGATGGCGCCGGCGCTTACGTGATGGTGCGGGCCGACCGCGCGAAGTCGCTGGCCAAGCCGCCGGTGTACGTGCTCGGCAACGCCACGGCCACCTGGCACCGGCAGATTTCGTCGATGCCGGACGTGACGGTGACGGCGGCGCAGGAAAGCGGCGCCCGGGCCTTCGCGATGGCGGGGCTCAAGCCGTCCGACGTGGACGTGCTCGAACTCTATGACGCCTTCACGATCAACACGATCCTGTTCCTCGAGGACCTTGGCTTCTGCGCCAAGGGCGAGGGCGGGGCGTTCGTCAGCGGCGGGGCCATCGCCCCGGGCGGGCGGCTGCCGGTGAACACCAACGGTGGCGGCCTGTCATGCGTGCATCCGGGCATGTACGGCATGTTCATCACCATCGAGGCGGTGCGGCAGCTGCGCGGCGAGTGCGGCGAACGGCAGGTGGCGGGGGCGGAGATCGCGCTCGTGCACGGCAACGGCGGGACCTTGTCCAGCCAGTCCACCGCGCTGCTGGGTACGGCGGCGGCGCTCTGATTCCGCTCTGACCCGCCTCCCTCACCCGCGCGGGGGACTCCCGGCGCGCGGTGAGGGATGACCCATCATCGTCCATTGTCCCGTCGGGACCATGGCGGGAACATCCTTCGCATCCACACAGCGAGGGAGATTCCATCATGAAAAGTCGCCTGTATTACTCGATCGCGGTGCTCTGCGGCGGCGTGTTGCTGGCCGCCGTGTGGTTCGGCGCCCCAAGTGCGCGCGGCGAGGCGATTGGCGAGGGGGCCGCCAACGTCAGCTGCACGTACTCGCACCGGCTACCGGACGATCCGATCATCTACCCCGGCAAGCCGGGGATCGCGATGTCGCATGACTTCTTCGGCCATACCACCACCACTGGTAACACCACGGCGGAAGACCTGTACACGGAGCACAGTTCCACCTGCGAGAACGCGGCGGACAACACGTCCTACTGGGCGCCTTCGCTGAAGCTGCCGGATGGGCGCGTGGTGGCGCCCCAGTACCAGAAGACCTACTACCAGAACCGGGCCTTCCCGGCGAACACGCACCGGCGGGTCACGGTGATTCCGCCCGGGCTGCAGATGCTGGCCGGCGATCACCGTGGCACGGGGCCCAGCGTGGCGGTCAACTTCCTCTGCACGGGATCGAAGAAGGGCTACACCCGTACGCCGCCGAACGATTGCGTGCCGGACGCGAATGGCAACGTCCAGCTGAATATCGCGCTGGCGTTTCCGAACTGCTGGGACGGGGTGCACCTGCATCCGTTCCGAAGCGGCCGGAACAACATCGCCTATGCCAATGCCGACGGGGTCTGCCCGACGGACTACCCCGTGCCGCTGCCGCACCTGAGCTTCAATCTCGCCTACCAGATTGGTGATGTGAGGGATCTGACGGACGCGCAGCTCTCGATGGACCCGACGCTGGACAAGAACGGGAATGTGGAGAGCCTGAACTGGGGCTCGATCTACACGGCCCACGCCGATTTCTTCAATGGCTGGACCGAAGACGCGATGCGGTACATCGTTGAATACTGCCTGAACCTCAGCCGTTCCTGCTCCCGCACCGTGGCCTATGCGTTCACCCGGCCTACCGCGGACGCCACCGTCCGTGGCGGCGAAACCGCGAACGATAACTTCGGGCAGGAGGCATCGCTGCTTACCCAGCGTGCGGTCGGCAGCGAGCCGGAATCGAAGATCTACATCATGATGCCGATTCCGAAGGGCGCCGTGGAGATCCCGCCCGAGTTCACGCCGGAGTACCGGCTGATGATCTGGGGCGGCGGCGTGGATGCCACGGCCATCATCAGTGCGCAGAGCACGGCGACCAACTGGCACGAGGACCATATCAACAACCATAACGCGCCGACCTGCGGCGGGCCATCCGCTACGCTGTACCTGGATACGGCCAAGGCGTACCGGTACTTCAACGTCACGGATCTGGTCAAGACGGCCATTGCCGGCGGCCACGACACCATTTCGTTCTGCATCCGTGGCAACCCGTCCGGCAATGCCTTCAAGTTCGACAGCAAGGAGGGCGCGAACGGCGCCATCCTGTACCTCTATGCGTTGAATCCGCTCTGAGCGCGCTGGCTCAGCGCGCCACCTCGGCCCAGGCCTGCATGGCCTGGCCGCCCGCATCGTCGCCGGTCCACAGGATGACCCGGCCATCGCGCTCCGGGTCGTCCTGCCCGCCTACGCTCACCGTGTCCTGATGGAACAGCGGCGCCACGCCACGGAAGCCGAAGCGCGCCACCCGTGCCTCAGGCCGGGCGTGCCGCAGCAGTTCCAGCATCAGCATGGCCTGCAGGGGGCCGTGGACGATCAGCCCGGGATAGCCTTCCACGTCACGCACGTAGTCCAGGTCGTAGTGGATGCGGTGCCCGTTGAACGTGAGCGCCGAGAAGCGGAACAGCATGACCGGATCGGCCTGCAGTGTGCGGCCGAACTGCGCCGTGTGGGGCAGGCGTGGGCGCGGCGGCTGGGGGGTGCCGCGCTCGGGCATGGCGCGATAGACGATGTCGTGCCGCTCGGTCAGCGCGGTCTCGCCGTCCACGGTCAGCACGTGGTCCACCGTCACGAACCAGAGTTCGCCGGTGCGGCCGGACTTGTGCTGCACATCGGTGATGGTGGAGGTCTTGGTCACCGTGTCGCCCACGCGCAGGCCGCGCGTGAACGTCAGTTCGCCGCCGGCCCACATGCGGCGCGGCAGCGGCACGGGCGGCAGGAAGCCGCCCAGCGCGGGATGGCCATCGGCGCCGAGGTCGCGTTGCGGGGCGCGCGGCAGGAAGTAGAGCCAGTGCCATAGCGGCGGCAGGGGCTGGCTGGCGACGGCTTCGCCATCGAGGTCCAGCGTGGCGGCCAGCGCGAGGACTGGTTCGGGCGCGAGGGTCTCGGTGCGTGTCTCCGAGCGGCCGATCCATTCGCGCAGTTGTTCGAGCGTGGGGGTCTGGGTCATGGGATTGGATTCCTTCCTGTCAGCGGGCGAACGGCAGCCAGTCGCGCACGTCGGCCGCCTGTTCGAGTTGCCAGACGCGCGCGATGATCGTGCGCATCTCGGCTTCCGTGGCGCCGTGCCGGAACGCGCCGAGCTGGATCGCCTTGGTCTCCAGTTCGGGGCGCGACAGCGTGTTGTCCGGATCACCCTTGGGTACGTCCACGCGGGCGCCTAGCGTGCGGCCATCGTTGGTGCGCACGGTCACGCGGCCAATCCACTGGCGCGGATAGGCGGCGTTGATCTCGTCGTCCAGCTCCATGGTGACCTTGTCGCGGAACGCGGCCACCTCGGCGTCGCGCAGCGCGTGCTCCTCGAATTCACCCAGCCCGGCGTGGGCATACCAGGCTACCAGCCCGAGCACGGTGCCCATCGAGAACTTGGCCTGATGAATGGTGCGCGGGTCCACCACCGGGCCGAGCACGTCGATGGCGCCCTGATGTACATGGGCGGTGACGGCGGCGATGTCGCTGGCGCGCAGGCCATCGCGCTGCATCAGCGCCTTGAGCGCGTCGGCGGCGGGGTGCGTATGGCGGCACGAGGCGAAGAACTTGAACGAGGTCTCTGCCGTGGCCCAGCGCGTGCCCAGGCCATCGGTCAGCGCGGCGGGGTTGGCATCGCTCGACATGCCGGCAGCCATGCCCTGCGCCCCTTCGAGGATCTGCCGGGCGCCGGTAAAGCCCGCGCGGGCGAGCCAGGCCGACTGGAGCCCATCGGCGGCGGCCTTGGCCGTGTGCAGTTGCTTGGAGTCGGCGGCGTCGCGCAGGAATTCCCACAGGCCGGCGGCCTGCGTGCCGGCGGAGCCGAGCGCCTGGTTGATGCCTTCCGCATCCAGGCCAAACAGCTTGGCCACCGCCGCCGCAGCCGCCAGCGTGCCGACCGTGCCGGTGGTGTGGAACACCCGGTAGTGCGAGCGGCCCATGAATTCGCCGATGCGGATGCCGGCCTCGTAGCCGGCGATGCTGGCCAGCAGCACCTCGGCGCCGGTCTTGCCCTCGGCCTGCGCGGCGGCCACCACGGCCGGGAACACCACGGCGGCCGGATGCAGCACCGAGCCGTTATGCACATCATCCTGTTCCACCACGTGGGACGAGGCGCCGTTGATCAGCGCGGCGAAGTAGGGCGAGGTGCGGCGCCGGTCGACAAAGACCTCGGCGTCGCCGCCCTGCGGCCCCATCGCGGCGGCGAATTCCTGGATGCGGCGCACGGCGGGCGCGTCCTTGCCGGCGATGGCCGATGCCATCCAGTCGAGAAACAGGTCCTTGGTGCGCTCGATGACCGGCGCGGGGACGTCGTCGAGCGTCAGGCGGGCCAGGAAGTCGCAAAGCTGGCGCGTCGGGTATTGCGGTGCGGCTTGGTCGGACATGGGAATCTCGGCAATCTCAGTAGGAACGGGGCAGGTCCAGCACGTGTTCGGCCACGTAGGACAGGATCAGGTTGGTCGAGATCGGCGCCACCTGGTACAGGCGCGTCTCGCGGAACTTGCGCTCGATGTCGTACTCGGCGGCGAAGCCGAAACCGCCGTGGGTCTGCAGGCAGACGTTGGCGGCCTCCCACGAGGCATCGGCGGCCAGCAGCTTGGCGATATTGGCCTCCTTGCCGCAGGGCTTGCCGGCGTCGAACAGCTGGGCGGCCTTGTAGCGCATCAGGCTGGCCGCCTCCACGTTGACGAACGAACGGGCGATGGGGAACTGCACGCCCTGGTTCTGGCCGATGGGGCGGTCGAACACGATGCGCTCGCGCGCATAGCTGCTGGCGCGCTCGACGAACCAGTAGCCGTCGCCGATGCACTCGGCGGCAATCAGGATGCGCTCGGCGTTCAGGCCGTCGAGGATGTACTTGAGCCCACGGCCTTCCTCGCCGATCAGGTTCTCGGCGGGGATCTCCAGGTTGTCGAAGAACAGCTCGTTGGTCTCGTGGTTGACCATGTTGCGGATCGGCTGGACGGTCAGGCCCTTGCCGATGGCCTCGCGCAGGTCCACCACGAACACGGACAGGCCCTCCGACTTCTTCTTCACCTGATCCAGCGGCGTGGTGCGGGCCAGCAGCAGCATCAGGTCCGAGTGCTGCACGCGCGAAATCCACACCTTCTGGCCGTTGACGATGTATTTGTCGCCCTGGCGCACGGCGGTGGTCTTGAGCTTGGTGGTGTCCGTGCCGGTGGTCGGCTCGGTCACGGCCATCGACTGCATGCGCAGCTCGCCGGAGGCGATGGCCGGCAGCCAGCGCTGCTTCTGGGCCTCGGAGCCATGGCGCAGCAGGCAGCCCATCACGTACATCTGGCCGTGGCAGGCGCCCGAGTTGCCGCCGCTGCGGTTGATCTCCTCCATGATCACCGACGCCGCCGTCAGCGGCAGGCCGGAGCCGCCGTAGGCTTCGGGAATCAGCGCGGAGAGCCAGCCGGCCTGCGTCAGCGCCTGGACGAAGGTCTCCGGAAACGCGTTCTGTTCCTCCACCCGCTGCCAGTAGGCGGAGTCGAAACCCGCGCAGAGGTCGCGCACGGCTTCGCGGATTTCCGGGTAAATCTGGTCTTGGTCCTGTTCGGGAAGCATGGCAATGTCGGTCCGTGTCGAAGTGTGGCCATTATTCCCGAGGGGCCACGCCGGGGACATTCGGATTTGCCGAAGCGAGGCTTTGGGGCGGGGCCAGGGGGTTTGGGAAATCTGGCCCGGCCGGTCCGGGGGGGGGCAGGGACCCATTAGGGGGAACCCTTGCACTTCACGGGCGCCGTGCTCCGCCTTCGGCAAATCGGAATTGTGCCGCGCGGCGATTGCTTCCACGCTGCGGCCATCGATTCTCAAACCAGACGCGTGGAACACGCGCACCCAGGAGACGCTGTATGAAATCATCCAGGCCGAAGACCGCCGTGATCGCCCATCATTGCCGAAACGTGCTGTGGGCGGCACTTGGCATGGCCGCCGCCGTGGCCCTGACCCTGCCGGGACGCAGCCACGCGGCAGATCCGTATCCGGCCAAGCCCATCACCATGGTCGTGCCATTCGCGGCGGGCGGCCCCACGGACGTGGTGGCGCGCTCGGTGGCGGCGGCGATGTCCAAGTCGCTGGGCCAGACCGTGGTGGTGGAAAACCGCCTCGGGGCGGGCGGCACGGTGTCCGCCGCCTACGTGGCCAAGGCCGCGCCGGACGGCTACACGATCCTGATCCATCACAACGGCATGGCCACGGCGCCGGCGCTGTACTCCAAGCTGTCGTACAAGCCGCTGACGGACTTCAGCTTCGTCGGCCAGGTGGCGGACGTGCCGATGACGCTGCTGGGCCGGCACGACCTGCCGGCCAACACGCTGCCGGAACTGATTACCTATATCAAGCAGAACCAGAACAAGGTGAACCTGGCGAACGCCGGGCTGGGCGCCGTGTCGCAGCTATGCGGCATGCTGTTCCAGAAGGCCATCGGCGTGGAATTGCAGACGATTCCGTACCAGGGCACCGCGCCGGCGCTGACCGCGCTGCTGGGCGGTCAGGTGGATGTGCTCTGCGACCAGACCACGCAGACGCTGCCGCATATCAAGGCGGAGAAGGTGAAGCTGTACGGCGTGACCACGGCGGAGCGGATTCCCGCGCTGCCGAATACCCCCACGCTGCGCGAGGGCGGCCTGAAGGGCTTCGAAGTCAAGGTCTGGCACGGCATCTACGCGCCCAAGGGCACGCCGCCGGCGGTGATCGACAAGCTCAACGGCGCGCTGCGCGCCTCGCTGAAGGACCCGGCGGTGGCGGCGCGGCTCCAGGAACTCGGCGCGGTGATCGTGCCGGCGGACAAGCAGACGCCTGAGGGGCTGCGCACCTGGCTGGCGGCGGAGATCGACAAATGGTCGCCGATCATCAAGGAAGCCGGGGTGAAGGCGGACTGACGGCCCGCTGACCCCGGGGCGGCGGGAGACCGGCTAGACCGGCTCCCGCGCCGCCTCCACCAGATACTGGATCAGCGTTTCGGCGAACTGGGGCAGTTCGCGCCCGGGCCGGCGCACGAGCCGCAGCTCGCGGCGCGCCCAGTCGTCCTCCAGCCGGATAAAGCGCAGCACCTTGCGGCTGGCGTAGCGGCGCGCGCAACTGTTCGGCACGATGGCGATGCCGGCGCCGGCTTCCACCATCCGGCACACCGCGTCGAAGCTGCCCACCTGGATCCGCAGGCTGATGCGCTTGCCCATGCCATTGGCAATCCGGTCCAGGAAGGACTGGATCGCCGAGAACTGGTTCAGCCCGACGAAGCGGCAGCTATCGAGCAGATCGGCGAAATGCAGCGTCTTGAACGCCGGCAGCGGATGGTTGACCGGGGCGATCACGATCAGTTCGTCGCTGCAGAGCTGCATCGCGTCCAGGTCCTGCGTGGCCACCTCGCCGGCCACGATGCCCAGGTCGGCCGCGCCCGCGCCGATGGCCGAGACGATTTCGGCGGACAGGTGCTCCTCCAGCTCGACATCGACATCGGGGTTCTCGGACAGGAAGCGCGACAGCGCCGTGGCCAGGAAGGAGTTGGTGGCCGTGGTGTTGGCCAGCAGCCGGACCCGCCCCTTCACGCTCTTGGCATAGGGCCGCAAGTCGGAATGCATGCACTCCAGCTCGCGGAACACCTCCCGCGCGTGGCGCAGCAGGGCGTCGCCGGCCGGTGTCAGGCGCACGCCTTTCACCTGGCGGATCAGCAACTGGGTCTGGAACGCCTCCTCCAGCTGCTTGATGCGCGTGCTGGCGGCAGGCAGGGACAGGAAGCTGCGTTCGGCCGCCCGCGTCAGGTTCTCGGTCTCCCCCACATTGAGGAAGAGGCGCAGGTCGGTCAAATCGTAGTGCATGGTTTCGTTCGTGCCAAAGGCCACTTTTGTGATTTGTGAATTCCAAAGTCAGCGCCGACAATCTATCGTATCTTGCGCCGCAATAAAACGGGGATGTTCCCCGGTGCGGCGGCAATGGCGCGCCAGTGCGCAGAACAGGAGCGAGACGATGAGCGGTTTGATGGCAGGCAAGGTGGTGGTGGTGACGGGCGCGGGTGGCGGCATCGGGCGTGGGATTGCCCTCGGCATGGCGGCGGCCGGCGCCAAGGTGGTGGCGAACGACCTGGGCGTGAGCATGACCGGCGAGGGCGGCGACGCCGGCCCGGCCGAGCGCGTGGCGGCGGAGATCCGCGCGGCGGGCGGCGAGGCCGTGGCCAACACCGACAGCGTGTCTGGCTGGAGTTCGGCCAATGCCATCGTGCAATGCGCGCTGGACCACTTTGGCCGCATCGACGCGGTCGTCAACAACGCCGGCAACCTGCGCGATCGCATGTTCTTCAAGATGAACGAGGAGGAATGGCGCTCGGTCATCGACGTGCACCTGAACGGCACGTTCTATGTCAGCCGCGCGGCGGCCAACTACTTCAAGGACCAGGAGAGCGGCGCGTTCGTTCATATGACGTCGACCTCGGGCCTGATCGGCAACCTCGGCCAGGCCAACTATTCGGCGGCGAAGCTGGGCATCGCGGCGCTCTCGAAATCCATCGCGCTGGATATGGCGCGCTTCAACGTGCGTTCGAACTGCATCGCGCCATTCGCCTGGAGCCGCATGACCAGCTCGATTCCGTCCGAGACGCCGGAGGAGAAGGCGCGCGTGGCGCGGCTGCAGAAGATGGAGGCGGGCAAGATCTCGCCCGTGGCCGTGTTCCTGGCCAGCGACGCCGCGCACGAGGTCAACGCCCAGATCTTCGCCGTACGCGCCAACGAGATCATGCTGATGAGCCAGCCGCGCCCGGTGCGCTCGGTGCATACCAGCGAGGGCTGGACGCCGGAGACCGTGGCGGAGATCGCCATGCCGGCCATGCGCAGCAGCTTCTTCGCGCTCGATCGCTCGCCCGACGTGATCAACTGGGATCCGATCTGATCCACGCCAAGCCATTGGCGGCGCCACACGTGTGATCGTGTGTGCGCCCGCTTCGGAAATTGCTGCGACGCAAAACGCCGCGCGCGCGGACCGTGGCACGCAAAGTGCTCGTACCGTCCCGCAGGGTGGCGGGCCAGCGCCGCGCGCACTTGCGCGGTGCGTGGCGCAGGCTGCCACCGGGAGCAAACGCAATGTCGGTGCATGCGCGCCGGGTCGGGCGTGCAGTGGGGCGTGCCATGCGAAGTCCGATTGGCACTCGGTGGTCGACACTGCTGACGGCCCCTCATGAATCTTCACGCGGCAACTTGCCGCAGTGAAAACACCAACGTCCGCGTGGTCATCATCGCCATGCGCGCGGTGGTCGAAAGCTATGTCATGAAGGCAGGCGCGAAGCTTGCCCGTCATGCTGCTGTGCGCACGCATTGCGCATGACGTCATGCGCGGATCGTTCGTTTGCACGATGGCGGATGGCCACGTGTCGCGGCATAGTGAAAGCGCTCTGCAGAAGCGATGTCGGTGCATGACCGACAGACGTGTCAGACGTTACTGGATTCGATGCATCGTTACACACGGCGTTGTGCACTTCACGCCGGAAAGGTGTAAGGTGTGTCACAAGCATGGTCAATGGCCCGTCGCAGCGGGATGAGAACAGCGAGGGATTCGTGCAGTGCGAAACGCGAAGCGAGTTGTGTTGCGTTGCGTGTCGCAAGGAACGAACGGACGTGCATCACACGTCAACTCTGTCCTCATGAACGCCGTTATTTGACTATGATGAAGTAAAGACTTCGCAACATGGCAACTCCGCCAGGCCGGGGTGGTGGAACGCAAAATTGCCGCGAATGTCTTAGGGGAGTCAAACTGCCTTCGCCTCGGACGTGGGACTCTGACGGGAGTGAGGTATGGACATTTTTGGCCACTACGCCACGCGCTTCGAAGCACGCAAGGAAGAGGAATACAGCATCCAGGAGTACCTGGAGATCTGCAAGAAGGATCCTACTGCCTACGCGACTGCTGCCGAACGTATGCTCGCCGCAATCGGACAGCCTGAACTGGTGGATACCCACCACGATCCTCGACTGTCCCGACTGTTCTTCAACAAGGTCATCCGGGTCTACCCGGCCTTCCGCGACTTCTATGGAATGGAAGACACGATCGAGCAGATCGTCTCCTTCTTCAAGCACGCGGCGCAGGGCCTTGAGGAACGCAAGCAGATCCTGTATCTGCTCGGGCCCCCGGGCGGCGGCAAGTCGTCTCTCGCGGAAAAGCTCAAGGCGCTGATGGAAGAGATTCCCATCTATGCGCTGAAGGGTTCCCCCATCCATGAATCGCCGCTCGGGCTGTTCTCTTCCGACGAAGACGGCAAGATCATGGAGGAGGACTATGGCATTCCGGTGCGCTACCTGAATACCATTCCCTCGCCGTGGGCGGTCAAGCGCCTGCACGAGTTCAATGGCGATATCACCAAGTTCCGCGTGGTCAAGCTCAGGCCATCGGTGCTGGCGCAGATCGCGATTTCCAAGACGGAGCCTGGCGATGAAAACAACCAGGATATCTCCTCGCTGGTCGGCAAGGTCGACATTCGCAAACTGGAGGATTTCCCGCAGGACGATCCGGATGCCTATTCCTATTCCGGCGGACTTTGCCTGGCCAACCGTGGCCTGCTTGAGTTCGTGGAAATGTTCAAGGCGCCCATCAAAGTCCTGCACCCGTTGCTGACCGCTACGCAGGAAGGCAACTACAAGGGTACGGAAGGCTTCGGCGCGATTCCGTTCGATGGCGTGATCCTCGCCCACTCGAACGAAGCGGAATGGCAGACCTTCAAGGCTGACAAGAACAACGAGGCATTCCTCGACCGGATCTATATCGTGAAGGTGCCGTACTGCCTGCGCGTGTCGGATGAGGTCAAGATCTACGACAAGCTGCTGCGCAGCAGTTCGCTCTCGGCGGCGCCCAACGCCCCGAACACGCTCAAGATGATGGCGCAGTTCGCGGTGCTCACGCGGATCAAGGAGCCGGAGAACTCGAACGTGTTCTCGAAGATGCGCGTCTATGACGGCGAAAGCCTCAAGGACGTGGACCCGAAGGCGAAGTCTTACCAGGAGTATCGCGACTACGCCGGCATCGACGAAGGCATGAACGGGCTGTCCACGCGCTTCGCGTTCAAGGTGTTGTCCAAGGTGTTCAACTTCGACAATACCGAGGTCGCGGCCAACCCGGTGCACCTGCTCTATGTGCTCGAGCAGCAGATCGAGCGCGAGCAGTTCCCGCCGGAGCAGGAAGCCAAGCTGCTCTCGTACATCAAGGAGTACCTGACCACGCCGTTCGTGGAGTTCATCGGCAAGGAGATCCAGACCGCTTACCTGGAATCGTATTCCGAGTATGGCCAGAACATCTTCGACCGTTACGTGGTGTTCGCCGACCTGTGGATCCAGGACCAGGAGTACCGCGATCCGAACACCGGCGAAATCCTCGATCGCAACGCGTTGAACGATGAACTCGAGAAGGTGGAGAAGCCCGCGGGGATCTCGAACCCGAAGGATTTCCGCAACGAGATCGTCAACTTCGTGCTGCGGGCGCGCGCCAACAACGGTGGCAAGAACCCGGTCTGGACCAGCTACGAGAAGCTGCGGATGGTGATCGAGAAGCGCATGTTCTCCACCACGGAGGACCTGCTGCCGGTGATCTCGTTCAACGCGAAATCGACGCGGGAGGACCAGGACAAGCACGAGAACTTCGTCAACCGGATGGTGGAGAAAGGGTACACGCCGAAGCAGGTTCGACTACTGGTGGAGTGGTATCTGCGCGTCAGGAAATCGTCGTAACAGCAACCGGACGCGGTCTCCTTCATCCACGCGACCTGGCGGTTGCGGCTTATCAAGGCGGGCGGACGGCTTATGGCTACGGTCATCGATCGGCGCGAAAACGGCGGCAACAAGAGTGCCGTCAACCAGCAACGCTTCATCAAGCGATACCGCGAGCAGATCCGGCAAGCGGTGGCGAAGGCGGTGTCCGGCCGGAAGATCATGGACATCGAGCAAAGTGGCCAGGTGTCCATTCCGGTCAAGGACATCACCGAGCCGGTGTTTCATCACGGCCAGGGCGGCAAGCGCGAGTGGATTCACCCCGGCAACAAGAAGTTCGTCCGGGGTGACAGCTTCGACCGCCAGCAGCAGGGCAGTGGTGGCGGCGGCTCGCGGGCCAGCGACAGCGGGGAGGGCGAGGATGATTTCGTCTTCACCCTGTCGCGCGAGGACTTCCTGAATTTCTTCTTCGAGGACATGGCGCTACCGGACCTGGCCAAGCGCCACCTCGCCAAGATCGCCGAGGTGCGCAAGGTGCGCGCCGGGTTCTCGATCGACGGCACCCCATCGAATCTCTCCATCCTGCGCACGATGCGTAGCTCGCTCGGCCGCCGGATCGCGCTGTCGAGCCCGTACCAGAAGCGTCTGCGCGAACTCGAAGCTGCCTACAGCGAGGAAATCGAGGCGCACGGCCCCTATACGGACACGGCGGTGGAGATGATGGAGAAGATGCGGCACCTGCGCGCCTGCGTGGACCGCGTGCCCTTCATCGAAAAGCTCGACCTGCGCTACAACAACCGCGTGCTCAAGAAGCGCCCGCAGGCCCAGGCGGTGATGTTCTGCCTGATGGACGTGTCCGGCTCGATGGACGAGAGCCGCAAGGACCTGGCCAAGCGCTTCTTCATGCTGCTGTACCTGTTCCTGAAGCGCAACTACGAGCGGATCGACGTGGTGTTCATCCGTCACCACACGGTGGCCAAGGAAGTGGAGGAGGAAGACTTCTTCCACTCGCGCGAATCGGGCGGCACGGTAGTGTCCAGCGCGCTGAAGCTGATGGTGGAGGTGATTCACGACCGCTATCCGGCGAGCCAGTGGAACATCTACTGCGCGCAGGCGTCCGATGGCGACAACTGGGCGGGGGACTCCGAACTGTGCGGCCGGCTGCTGCGCGAGTCGATCCTGCCGCTGGTGCAGTACTACGCCTATGTGGAAGTGGCATCCGAGGAGCCGCAGAACCTGTGGGAGGAATATCTCACGGTGAAGAACCAGTTCGAGCACTTCGCGATGCAGCGCATCATCGGTGCCGACGAGATCTACCCGGTGCTGCACGATCTCTTCCAGAAGCGGGCCGCCTGGCCCGGCAGGTAGCGGCGCGCCGGCACGGCGGCGCATCCGCGTACGTTCATGGGATAAGGGAGGAAGTTCATGGCTTACCTATCCACAGGCTCGGAGTGGACCTTCGAGCTGATCCAGCGCTATGACCGCGAGATCGCCCGCATTGCCGGCGAGTTCGGGCTCGACTCGTATCCGAACCAGATCGAGATCATCACCGCCGAGCAGATGCTCGACGCGTATGCATCGGCCGGGCTGCCGGTGGGATACAACCATTGGTCGTACGGCAAGCATTTCCTCTCCTCGGAGCGCAGCTACCAGCGCGGCCACATGGGGCTGGCCTACGAGATCGTGATCAACTCCAATCCGTGCATCGCGTACCTGATGGAGGAGAACACGATGCCGATGCAGGCGCTGACCATCGCGCACGCCTGTTACGGGCACAACTCGTTCTTCAAGGGCAACTACCTGTTCCGCACCTGGACCAACGCCGACGCGATCATCGACTACCTGCTCTTCGCCAAGAACTACGTGGCCGAGTGCGAGCAGCGCTACGGCGAGCAGGAAGTGGAGTTGCTGCTGGACTCGTGCCATGCCTTGCAGAACTACGGCGTGGACCGCTACAAGCGGCCCAAGAAGCTGTCGATCACCGAGGAGCAGGCACGCCAGACCGAGCGCGAGAGCTACCTCCAGATGCAGGTGAACGATCTCTGGCGCACCTTGCCCAAGCACCGGTCGCATCTGCTCAAGGAGGAAGAGGAGGCGATGGAGCCGGAAATCGCCTTCCCGCCGGAGCCGCAGGAGAACCTGCTGTACTTCATCGAGAAGAACGCGCCCAAGCTGCAGCCGTGGCAGCGGGAGATCGTGCGCATCGTGCGCAAGATCGCGCAGTACTTCTATCCGCAGCGCCAGACCAAGGTGATGAACGAAGGCTGGGCCACGTTCTGGCACTACACGATCCTGCACCAGCTCTACGAGGAGAAGCTCGTCAACGACGCCTTCATGCTCGAACTGCTGCAGGCCCACACCAACGTCATCTACCAGCCGCCGTACCACAGCCCCTACTACAGCGGCCTGAACCCCTACACGCTGGGTTTCCTGATGTTCCAGGACCTGCGTCGCATGTGCGAGAACCCGACCGAGGAGGACCGCCGCTGGGCGCCCGAGATCGCGGGCAGCGACTGGCGCCAGACGCTGGACTTCGCGATGCGCAACTTCAAGGACGAAAGCTTCCTGCTCCAGTTCCTGTCGCCGCGCGTGATCCGCGAGCTGAAGCTGTTTTCGGTCCTCGACGACGATCGCGAAGGCAAGCTGCGCGTGACGGCCATCCATGACGACGAAGGCTATCGCGCGATTCGCCAGCTGCTGGCGAACCAGTACGACCTCTCCAACATGGAGCCCAATATCCAGGTGACGAACGTGGATGTGGGCGGAGACCGCTCCCTGACGCTGCGCCACCTGCAGAGCGACCGCCGCCCGCTGGCACACAGCTTCGACGAAGTGGTGCGCCACGTGACGCGACTCTGGGGCTTCACCGTGCGGCTCGAGGTGGCCTACGAGGACGGCCGTCGCGAACTCAAGTACGAGTGCAAGCCGGAGCGGAAGCACCAGCATCGGAAGGCGGCTTAAAAAACTGGCACGAACGTTGCTGTACAGATACCCGCACTCGGCCATGCCCCATGGCTGGGCCGGGTATCTGCGCATTGCGGCCGCACGCGGCTGCTGTACCGTGTCGACACATCACTAAACTGGCCCTTCCAGGGAAGCCAGCCGCTCCCCCATGGATACGCCTGACCGTCTTCTCCGCATTTTCCTTCGTATTGCCGAACTCAAGTCGCTGTCCAGGGCGGCGGAGGATCTCGATCAGACCCAGTCGGGCGTCAGCCGGCAACTCGCCACGCTGGAGGCGCAGTTCGGCAAGCCCCTGTTCGTGCGAACTGGCCGTGGCGTGGCCTTGACCGAGGCCGGGCAGAAGCTGCAGGAGGCCCTCGAAGGGCCGTACCGCGCGATCGACCAGGCTGTGGATGCGATCCGCGATGCCCACGGCACCACGCAGGGAACCGTCCGGCTGGCAATCGTCCACACGGTCAGCTATTACTTCATCGCCGACGTGGTGGCCAGCTTTGTCAGCGCCCATCCCAACGTCAATCTTTCGCTGATGGGACGCAGTTCGGCCGATGTGGTGGCGCTGGTGGAAAGCGGCAAGGCCGATCTTGGCGTGGTCTACGACACCGCGGTCGATACGGCCACCCTGACCACGCATCCGCTGTTCGAGGACGAGATGTGCCTGGTCACGCTGCAGCGTTCAGATGGGCTGCAGTCCGCGTCCCAGGACGGGCTCGACTTGCGCGGCCAGCCGCTGCGCCTCGTCGGCTTTCCGCACGGCTACGCGCTACGCCGGATGGTGGAGAGCGCCGGGTTGCAGCCCACGTATGTGGCCGAGGCCGAGACTGTCGATGCCATCCTGAAGCTGGTCTCTGCTGGCGTGGGCGATTGCATCCTGCCGTGCCGGCTACCCGACAAGCTGCTCCGCGAGTACGGCCTGCACAAGCTCAAGATCCGCAGCCCGTTGCTGCGCCGCCGTATGGTGGCCGTCACTCACGCCGCCCGCCACGCGCTGCCGCTGGCGGACGTCCTGCTCGCCTCGGCCTTGCAGGTGGCCCGCACCCTCAAGCCGTGACGCAGTGAGATAGCAGCTATGCGCGTGGCTACATAGCACGGCAGGCGCCTGGTTTTCATACTTCCCTTCATGCCCCGCACCGGTTGCCGGATGGCATTCCACGGAGAAGAGAAGACATGAACGCCCCCCTCAGAGACAAGTCGTACTTCGACACGCGCGCCACCAACGAGATGGCGAGGCACCTGCGCAACAGGCCGCGCACCATGCAGGAGACCATGGCCTACGCCTGCCGCATCCTGGCGATGACCGAGCAGGAAGCCGGTCTGGCCGGCCAGATCAGCGTGCGGTCGGAGCGCCCCGGCGCCTACTGGACGCTGCGCTTCGGCCTCGGTTTCGACGAGGCGACGCCGGACGACTTCATCGAGGTGGATCGTGACCTCAACACGCTGACGGGCGATGGCATGCCCAACCCCGCCACGCGTTTCCATCTGTGGGTGTACGACGCGCGCCCGGACGTCAATTCGATCATCCATACGCATTCGCCCTGGGCCTCGGCACTGGCCGCCGCGCGCCAGCCACTGGTCATCGCGCAGATGGACATGACGCCGTTGCACGACGATTGTGCATTCCTGGGCGAATGGCCCGGCGTGCCGATCGCGGACCAGGAGGGCGTGATCATCTCCGCAGCGCTGGGCGACAAACGGTCGATCATCCTGGCGCACCACGGCTACCTGACCGCGGGCAAGACCTGCGAGGAAGCCACCTATCTCTCGGTCTACCTCGAACGCGCCGCGCGGATGCAGATCCGTGCGCAGGCTTTCGGCCCGCTGACGCCCGTGGACGATGCGCTCGCCCGCGAGGCCCACGACTACCTGCTCAAGCCTTCCATCGTCAACGCCACCTTCGCGTACTGGGCGCGCCAGACGCACGGCATCGCGCCGCTGCCGCCCGCCTGAGTGCCTGCCGCCGGCGCATGGCCGACGGCTTATCCGAATCCAAGGAGCGTTACGATGAACAAGATTCCTGCCGCGCGCTCACGCCGCGCGTATATCACCGCGGGCCTGGCGAGCATGATGGGCACGACGATCGAATGGTATGACTTTTTCCTGTACGGCACGGCCGCCGCACTGATCTTCAACAAGATCTTCTTTCCGTCATTCGATCCCCTGACGGGTACGCTGGCGGCCTTCGCCACCTACTCGGTAGGGTTCTTCGCCCGGCCGCTCGGCGGCATCGTCTTCGGCCATTTTGGCGATCGGATGGGCCGCAAGTCGATGCTGCTGATCACGCTGTTCATGATGGGTATTCCCACGATCCTGATTGGCCTGATCCCGTCGTACGACAGCATCGGCTACTGGGCTGCCGTGGCGCTGGTGCTGCTGCGGTTGCTACAAGGGATTGCGGTCGGCGGCGAGTGGGGCGGCGCGGTGCTGATGGCCGTGGAGCATGCGCCCGAAGGCAAGAAGGGCTTCTTCGGCAGCCTGCCGCAGGCTGGGGTCGCGCCGGGGCTGGTGCTGTCGTCGCTGGCGATGGGGATGGTGGCGACGCTGCCGGAGCAGGACATGCTGACGTGGGGCTGGCGCGTGCCGTTCCTGGCGAGCGTCGTCCTGCTGGCGGTAGGCTGGTTCATTCGCGCCAAGGTGGCCGAGTCGCCGGACTTCGAGCAGATGAAGAAGCAGGGCGAGAAGGTGGAAATGCCGGCAATGGTCGTGCTGCGCCAGTATCCGCGCCAGGTCCTGAGCGTGGTGGGCGGCCGGCTGGCCGAGGTGACTTGGTTCTACACGGTGGTCACGTTCGCGCTGGCCTATGCCACCGGCACGTTGGGCATCCCCAAGACAGTGATGCTCGACGCCACGGTTTGGGGCGCTGCCATCGCGCTGTTCACCATGCCCCTGTGCGGCATGCTGGCGGATCGCATCGGCTTCAAGTGGGTGTTCATGGCCGGTACGGTCGGCATCCTGTTGTTCTCGTCGCAGTTCTTCGACCTGCTGCAGTCGCTGGATCCACGCAACATCACCATCGCGCTCTCCATTGCCATCGGGCTGGTCTACGCCTGTCTCTATGCACCGGAAGGCAGCCTCTTCGCCGCGCAGTTCCCCGCCGAGGTGCGCTACAGCGGCATCTCGATTGCCGTGCAGGTCTCGGGCGCCATCGGAGGCGGGCTGGCGCCGATCGTCGCCACGTCGCTGCTGAAGTACGGCGGCGGCAGCCCGACCTATATCGTCTGGTACCTCGGTGCGCTGAGTGTCATCGCATTCGTGAGCGCCGCCTGCATGCGGGAAACAGCACTGGTCGGCTTGCCGGTAGCGGCGGTCAACGGGAGCCGACACGTATGACCCGCGCGAACCGACCTGTCATCGACTATTACTTCTGGCTGAATTCGGACTGGGCGTATCTGGGCGCGGATCGGCTCGATGCGCTGGCGCGGCGCCAGGGCGTCGAGATCCGGCACAAGCCCGTGAACCTGCCCGAGGTGTATGCGCGAACAGGGGGCGTACTGCTGGGGCAGCGCTCGCCCGAGCGGCAGCAATACCGCATCACGGAACTGGCGCGGTGGTGCCGCCACCTGAACATCCAGGTCAATCCGCTGCCGAAAACCATGTGCCCGAACGCGGACCTCGCGTCGGGCATCGTCATCGCCGTGGATGCGCAGGGGCTGCCGGTGCTGGAGCTGTACAAGGCCATCCTCCGCGCGCAATGGTGCGAGGAGCGCGATATCTCGTCGGAGGCCACGCTGCGCGAGATCCTCGCCGCGCAGGGGTTCAACGCGGACGCGACGCTTGTGCGGGCGCGCTCGGCAGACACCCAGGAGACATACCGGCGCAATACCGACGAAGCCGTGGCCGCCGGGGTATTCGGTTCGCCGTCGTATGTCTTCGACGGGGAGTTGTTCTGGGGCCAGGACCGGCTGCACATGCTGGAAGTGACTGTCGCGGCGCGGCTGTCGGCGTAGGCCGTACGGGGCGAACTGCCGATCCGGCACGTCGCCCCGTCCTTTTGTACGCCTTTGTATCTGGCCGCACGCGCGATACGGGACGCGACACTAAGGGGGCAAATACGCCACGAGCGCGATACGTGAGCGGGCTTAAATAGCATCCATGGCAGCGCAACGCGACAACGACACAGCGGATCGCTGCCTTGGCATCACACACGACTGCAACCCGCTCACGCATCCACCAAGGAAATCGATCATGTCCAAGACCTTCACCTCCCGCCTCGTTCTCGCCGTTGCCCTCGCTGCCGCCGCTGTCGGCGCACAAGCTTCCGTCCTTGGCGCCCGCGACCCGTACAGCGATGGCGCCCGCGCCGTGCAGAGCGCGCGGGATGTGTTCAGCGAAGGTGCCCGCTCGGCGACGGCGGCCCGCGACCCGTACACCGAAGGCGCCCGCTCGGCGGACCCGTATCTCGACGGCGCCCGCTCGGTGCAAGACCAGCGCAGCCCGTTCACCGACGGCGCCTGACGCCTGACGCCGGATCCCCCCTTTTAGAACCAGGAGAAGCCAGTGTTGGTTGCTACCACGCAGGAAGACCGATCGCTCAGGCTGTTTGCTGGACTTGGCCTGTTCATCATGGCGCTGTCGCTGAGACCGGGCATTGTGTCGATGGGGCCGCTGGTGCATGCCATTCAGTCGGAATTCGGCATGAAACACGCGGAGGCGGCGCTGCTGACCGCCATTCCTGACCTGTGCATGGGTATCTGCGCGATCTTCGTGCCGGCAATCGGCCGCCGCTTCGGCGGCGACCGGGTGGTGCTGTTCTCGCTTGCGTTGTTGGGCGTGGCGTTGGCCCTGCGGGCATTCGCCGGATCGCCCGGCAGCCTGTTGTTCGCCACGCTGCTGGTTGGGATTGGGGTCGCGATTTCCGGGCCGCTCCTCGGCGGCTGGATCAAGAGCCATTTCTCCGGCGAGGCCGCGTTCTTCATGGGCATCTATGCCGCCGGGCTCGGTATCGGGGCAACGTTGGCGGCGGTGGGTAGCGAGGTCATCGCCCACGCCGGTGGCGGCTGGCGGCTGGGCGCCGGCATCTGGGCCGTGGTCTGCGTCCTCGCCATTGTGAGCTGGCGCCGCCTGACATCGGCATTTCCGTCGAAGTCGCACGCTGCCCGTGTGGAAGCCGCGGTCAGCCGTGCGCCATGGCGCTCGGGGCGGGCCTGGCTGATTGCCATGTATTTCGGGATCGGTCAGTTCATCTGCTACGCCTGCTTCGCCTGGGTAGGGGAGAGCAGCCGGGAATTGCAGATCAACGCGCTGAGCGCGGGTGTCAATCTGGGCTTGTTCGCCGCAATGATCGCGATCAGCAGCTTCCTGTCGGGCTATGTCACCGGCAAGTCATTGGACCGTCGCGGCTGGCTGGCCTGGGCGGCTCTGCTCTCGATAGGGGGCGCCGGCGTGCTTTGGTGGTCGCCGGGCATGTTCGGGGTGATGCCGGTGGTGGCGCTCGCCCTGGGCCAGGGCGTCTGCTTCGCCTTGGCCATGACGCTGCCCCTGGACAACACCACGTCCCATCATGAAGCGAGCCAATGGACCGCCTTCATGCTGTTCGTGGGCTACCTTGTTGCCGCGCTTGGACCGTTTGTCTTTGGCTTCCTGCGCGACGTGACGGGGGCTTTCCAGGCATCCTACGGCGTGCTGGTTGCCGCATCGGTGGCGCTGCTGGTGCTGACGCCGTGGCTTGCGCCACGGCTGCGGGAAGACACCGCCGAGGCCTGATGTGCGAGGGGGTTATCGCAGCTTGGCCGCCCTCGGCCGGGCTGTCGACGACGCCCCGGCCCGGTCCAGATCCACGCCCGGCAGCAGGTGCAGCAGCCGCACCAGTTCCGACTGGCGGTGCGTGCCGGTCTTGCGCAGCGTGTCGCGGATATGCACGCGCACGGTGTGGGGCGACAGGAACTCGCGCTCGGCGATCTCGTTCAGCGTCTCGCCGGCGGCGAGGCGGATGGCGATGATGCTTTCCTTCTTCGACAGGCCGAACAGCGACGTCAGCACGGCGGCGTCCAGCACCGAGCGGGACTCGGAATTGCCCAGCAGCATCATGGCCGCCGGCAGTTGCCACGGGCCTTCGACCGGCTGGCGCGAGACCAACGGCATGACGATGATCGGCACGGGCTGGCCGCCCGACGTGATGTGCATCCAGGATCCCGCCGCGGCGCCGCCGTTGCGGCCGCCATGGACGGCGGCCTGGAGCAGGTCGCGCAGCACGCCTTGCAGGGATTCCGGCCGCGCGCGCAGCAGGCCGTTGTCGAGCGCCAGGTTGGCGTCGGCCTGTACCAGCGATTCGGCCCAGCTGTTGGCGTAGCGCACGCGCATGTCCGCCTGGAGCACCATCACGCCGAAGTCGAGGGTATCGAGGCCGGCCAGTCCCAGCGAAGCCAGGCCGCTCAGCTCGAAATTGCGGTGCTGCATGCGGGCGGCGCGAGCCCAGTGGGGCATTACCTGCGCCAGGCGGCGCTCGCGGTGGTCGGCGGGCATGAAGTCATCGCAGCCGCCGGGTGTGGCGCTCATCAGCACGCAGACTTCGGAGGTGTCGAAGAGCCGCACGCCCCGGGCGAGGCCCATGCAGTCATAGCCGCCGCCGGCCGCCACGGGTTTTGTCAGCAGTTGGGTGTCGGCACCGGATGCCATGGCGACCGATGCCGGTACGGCGTCTGCGCTGGCGAAGTGTCCCGGGAGGGCGCGCATGCTGTCCGGCATGGTGCCGACGCTGGTGTAGCAGCCGTTCGGCGTCACGCCCAGGCGTGCCTGGCCTGCGAGCTTGTCCCAGATCAGGTAGCGCGGGCTGCCGGTGCAGGTGTAGCGGGAAAAGAGGTCGAGCGCCTCTGGCATGGCCGCCACGTCCATGGCGGATTCATAGATGCTATCGACCAGACGATGGAAGACATCGTCGGCAGACGGGTGTTCGCCCATTTTCATTTCCCCCGGTGGCAAACGCCTTTTCCTCAGGACCACTGCGGCGAGGCGTGGTCCCCTGTTTTATGTTTGGATACTGCCGGCCGGGGGTTGGCCGGCCGTCACGACGATGATCCCGCACAAGCCTTGTATCGGGCCATCCCGCCTTGGGAGGGAGCCGGCAAGGGCGCGGTCCCGGCCAATCTGGCGCGGGCTCGCGTGATAGTAATGCGCGGCCCCTGTTATTTGAAGCATTCCTGGCGAATGTTCCGGCTTTGCATTGCACAAAAGCGACAACTTTGTGACGGCTGGGGACAATGCTGCACAACCGGAGGGCATTAGGCCGATTTCCCGGCAGTCCGCGTGACGAGTCCGACGCCCGGCGGGGTGGCCTCCGCGCCAGGCTTGCCGCCGGCGCTGTCCAGGCTGATCCCCCCGCCATCCACGCGCACGGTCAGTTGTGGCGCGGCCATGCGGATGCCGGCTTCGTCGAAATTTCGCTTCAGCCGCATGTTGAAGCCCCGCGTGATCTCGGCCTGCATCAGCGGCCTGGTCTTGAACTGCGCCAGCACGACGATGCCGTTGGGGTCGAAGCGGTCGAGCCCCAGGATATCCAGCCCCGAGAGCAGGTTGCGGCTGTAGCGGTGGTCGCGGGCCAGTTCGGCGCCGGTCGCCCGGATCACCTCGGTGGCGCGGTCGATGTCGCTCTCATAGCCCACCGCGATGCTGAACACGGCGAACGCATAGCCGCGCGACAGGTTCTTCACCGCCTTGATCTGGCTGTACGGCAGCGTGTGCAGGGCGCCCTTGCCGTCGCGCAGCTTCACCGTGCGGATGGTCATGCCTTCCACCACGCCGGCGTGGTCGGGTAGCTCGATCGAATCGCCAATGGCAATCGAATCCTCGATCACGATGAACAGGCCGGTAATCAGGTCCTGCACCAGGCTCTGGGCGCCGAAGCCGATGGCCAGGCCGACCACCCCGGCGCCCGCCAGCAGCGGCGTGACATTGACGCCGAGATTGGCCAGCACCGCGATCATCGCAATGACCAGCAGCCCCACGAACGACGCGTTGCGCACCAGCGGCAGGATGGTCTTGGCGCGCAGGCTCGGCTGCTGGCCGCGCCCGTGGCCCGGCGTCAGCGTCTGGGTAATGGCGGTGTCGATCAGCAGCCAGACCAGCCACGCCAGCAGCACCACGCCGACCACGCTGAGGATCGATTCGGTGATGTGCCGGCCCAGCGTGGTCGAGTCGGCCAGGCGGATGATCGACGAATTCCAGACGCGCGCCACCAGTTCGACGAACGCCATCCAGATGATGACGCGCACCAGCGCGATGCCGAAGCGGGCAAAACGCTGGATATAGGCCGAGCGCCGGCGGTCCCGCAGGCGCGGCGCGCGGACCGTGGCCTTGGGCGAGCGGCCCGCCACGAGCGTCAGCAGCAGCGCCGCCACGAACAGCGCCACCGTGACCACGGCGCGGCGCAGGAACTCGTCGGCATGCCCGGTAGCCATGATGGTGCCGACCACGGAGGACAGCACCACGGCCAGCATCGGCAGATACCAGGCATGCCCGGCCAGGCGCAGCAGGTCCACGATGGCCGGGTGGGCCTGCCGGAATGCCAGCGGGCGCAGCGAGATCAACTGGCCGACGGGGCGGCGGAAACGCACCGCAAAGACGGCAATCAGGATGGCGGCGAGGATGTTGGCGAGGGTGCCGACGAGCGCGGCGAGATTGACGCCCAGCGCGGTCACGATGCGGGGGTCGGTACTGGCCTCGCCCAGCGCGGCGAGCGCGCCGGTCACGAAGAGCAGCCATGGCGAGTGCTTGAGCAGGTCTCGTATGGCGTTTGATCGGTGCGCGGAGTGGAACAGCGCGAAGATCACCTGGCACGTGGCAGACATGATCGCGCCGGCCACGATCGCATACGCCACCATCACGCCGCCCATGCTGGCCGGCGTACGGCCGTAGACCTTGTACGCGAGCAGCACGGTCATCGCGAATGCCACGACCCACGGCCCGATCCGGCGCAGAAAATAGATGCCGACATCCATCCACGACGGCACGGAGGGCAGGTGGGCCGGCTGCGCGGGCCGCAGGCGGTTCCGGTGGATGCGCCGCGACAGCTCCCAAAGCAGCCAGCCGGTCAGCGCCCAGCCGGCGAGGATGGTGGCGAACTCGCGCACGGACATGAACGCCGGGCGGGTGTCGCGGACCGTCAGCGCCTCGCGCCATTCCTCCCCGGCGAACTGGATGCGCCAGCCCCAGTAGTGCCACGCGCCGTGGTCCTTGCGCGGGGCCTTGTCGATTTCCTCGAGGGCCTTGGCAACGGCGCCGATCAGCCCGGGCGAGGGCGAAGGCGCGGATGCGGCCGTTGCCGCCACGTCCGAGGCCGCAGCGGGGGCCGAGGCGCCGCCCGCCGCCACGCCGCGCCGCAGTGCCTGCAACTGGCTAACCAGATTCTGGCGCTCGACGTCGTTCTGCAGCGTGGAAATGACTTGATCCAGCGACTGGGCGAGCGCCGCGCTGGCGGGCGCGGCTGCGGGTGCCGAGGCCGGCGGCGGGGCCGCCTTCTTCTGACTCAGCGCGAGCGCGGCCAGCGGGCCGCCGACGGCATGGGCAGCCAGCGGCAGCATGCACGCAACAAGCACGAAGCAAAGCCAGGCCAGCCAGTCAGGACGATGCGGGATACGGGGCATGAAAGGGGCGCAGCGGCAAGAGCCTTCGGCCGCATGGGGGGCGAAAAGACAGGATCGCGCCACTGTAGCGCATCGCCCGTGCCGATGCGCTATCGGGCCGGCCGGACGGGATCGACGGAAATTCAAAAAAACTGAATGACTGATTGGAACTTCATCCCCGTATCGGTCACATCGAAGGTCTAATATTCAACCCATGGACGGCGAACACGAGCCAAAGCAAACGAAGTCACCGCCCAAAAGACATTCAAATTCACTTAATGACATACCGGAGAGAAATCATGACCAAGACCACCGCCCTCAAGATCGCCGCTTCCCTGATCGTTTCGCTGGCCACCGTCGGCGCCGCCCAGGCTGGCACCGTGCCCGCCGATCAGTATGGCTACCAGTTCCGCACCGGCGTGCCGGCAGACCAATATGGATATGGCTTCCGCACGCACGACACCTTCACCGATGGCGCCCGCAGCTTCGATCCGTTCCTGGATGGCGCCCGCGGCTGATGGTTGATGCCCGATTGTTGGAGAAAAAGGCGCCGTGCCTCTCGCACGGCGCCTTTTCTTTTGTGGACGTCAGGGCAGCACTGGCTGGGCCACCGCCCGCGCGATGATCGCGTCCGCATCGCGTTGCAACAGGAACCGCTGCGTCACGAGGTCGTTGGCTGCCGCCGTCACCGCGGCCACATAGCCGGCCTGGTCCGTGTACAGCGACTCGAGCGAGGGCCGTCCGTCACCGGCCGAGACGCGCGCCGCCTCGGTCTTGTGGAAGGGGAGGAAGGACCCGGTCAGGTTGGACAGATCCACGATGCCCGGCGTGGCGACATAGTTGAACTCGACGCTGGTGCCCAGCGGCGCGCGCGCCTCCACGCTGTGGATGCCCGCCTTGGGGATGCCCGTCGAGGGGTCCACCTGCGGCACGAGGATCGCGTAGTCGCGGTTCAGGTACGCCGGCGGCAGCACCGTGGCGATCCCGGACTCGTCCTCGCGCCGGTACTGCGGGCCGAAGTCGAGCAACGGATAGCCGTTGTAGCGCGCCAGGTACTGGAAGTCAGGCACCGCCGTCTGCACGCCGCTCACGGCCCACGTCACGCCCTTCATGACGGGGAAGGCCACGTCGGCTGGGCGCACCAGCGAGCCATCGGCCAGCGCCGGCACCTGGCTGGCAGGCGGCGTGGTGCCGCGCACGACCCAGTCCTCGAGATCGATGAACAGCGCACGGAAGGTGTCGTTGTGCTGGATCACCGTGCCGGCCGGGTAGACATTACGGGTGGGCGCGAAGCTGATGCTGGCCGTGCCGCCCGCCCCGCCGTGCTGGGCGCCCGTGTAGTAATAGATACGGGCGTTGTCCGGCTGCTTCAGGTCGGCGAAGCCGTTGGCGTCGGTCAGCACCGGCGAGCCCTGCAACTGCCAGAACTCGGTGCCGGACAGGCCGAGGAAGAACTTCGGGCAGGTGTTCGACGCCGAGCAGCGCGCCATCACGCCGCCCTTGGTGCCCGAGATATCGTCCACGTAGTCCTTGTCGAGGCCGCGCGGCGCGGTCTGGCCGAACGCCGAGTGGTCGGTACGCAGGCCGCCACCGCCGCCCGGCACGGCGAAGCGCGTGTTGATGTTGGTCTGGCGGGCCGCCACGTGGGCGTAGATGCCGTCGAAGACCTTCGAGCCGTCGAGCGCCTGGTTGAAGCCCAGGTGCAGGAAGGTTTTCATCGCATTGCCGGACTGCGACGTCCCCTGGCCCAGCGCGTGGGTGATGCGACCCGCCACCGGGTTCGGCGTGCCGGCGCCGTCCGCGGCCTTGCTGCGGAAGAAGCTCACGGTGTCCCGCAGCGCGGCCAGCCCCACGCCCATCACCTTCGGGTCCTTCGCCACGTACACGAGTTCATAGAGGTACTTCGGATCGAAGCCGCCGCGCAGGCAGATGCTGGCCGGGTCGGGCTTGCCGGGGAACGCGTTGGCGCTGGCGTCGCACGTGGCGAATTTCCAGTCGCTGGCGGGAATTGCCACGCGCGCATCGGTCTCATTGACGCGCCGCGTCAGCGAGTAGCCGGGCTGGGTGTTGTCGAGGCTGGCCGGCGCGTAGGGGATCATCGTGCCGTTGAATACGCCGCCGGGCAGCGTCATCGCCGGCGCGGCCGCGCCCGGCACCAGTTCGGTCCGATAGGTGCCGGTGATCGCGGTGCCATCGGCATTCTTCGCCACCGGCACCGTCACGGTCAGCCGTGCCGGGCTCGATTTCGGTACATCGCCCTGCCAGGCCGAGTACAGCAGCACGTAGCCGCGCTCCAGGTAGACGGCATCGCTCGGGCTCGCGGCGGGGTTGACCATGGTCAGGATATTGCCGCGATTGGGCGCGTCGTAGCGCAGCACGCCGCTGGCCTTGCTCATGTCCTTGGGCTTGAGCATGACGAAGTCGGCCGAGTACTCGACCATGCCGTTCGCGTTGACGGGCGCCAGCGCCAGGTCCTGGATGATGGCGTTCTTCGGGTCTTTCGGGTCGACCTCGCCGCTGAGGGTGCCCGTCAGTTGCTCGTACTGGCCCACGCTGCCGTAGCTGCCCGCGAAGTCCTGCGTGCCGGTGATCTTGAGCGTCTGCGTGGGCGCATGCGTCTGGGGCGTGCCACCGCCACCACCGCCGCCACTGCTCCCGCCGCCGTTGTTGTCGTCGCTGCCACCGCAGGCCGTCAACATGGCCATGGCGCCCGTCAGGGCGAGCGCTACCGCGTGCCGCATCGGTGCACGTGCTTGCATCGTCTGTCTCCTCGTTGTCGTTCGGGATTGCTTGCGCGGCAGCCCTCAAGGATGGGATTGCCCCGCGCGGTCGCCGCCCGTTCGTGCGCACCGCTGTCGAAGTGAAAGCAGTGTAGGAGTGACCGATTAAGCTGATAAATTGATTGTTTGGATGAATTGATCGAGGATGTGGATGGATAGTCAGGCCCCACGCGCCGCGCGGTGTTCCGCTACCATGGCGCTCTCAATGCACGGAGAACACCGATGCCGTCGATCGACACCCTGCTGACATTCCTCGGGATTGCCGTCCTGCTGAGCCTGGCGCCCGGCCCCGACAACATCTTCGTGCTGCTCCAGTCGGCCATGCATGGCACGCGCGCCGGGCTGACCGTGGTGCTTGGGCTCTGCACCGGACTGCTCGTGCACACGGCGGTGGTGGCGGTGGGGCTGGCCGCGCTGCTGGCGGCATCGGCGATGGCCTTTACGGTCCTCAAGGTCGCCGGGGCGCTCTATCTGGTCTGGCTGGCGTGGCAGGCGTTCCGCGCACCGGTGGGGGAGATGTCACCGCAACATGCCGATGCCAATCCGCCCCGCCGCATGTACTGGCGCGGCGTGGTGATGAACCTCACCAATCCGAAGGTCGTGATCTTCTTCCTGGCCTTCCTGCCGCAGTTCGTGGTGGCCGAGCGCGGGCACGTGGCGCTGCAGCTGATGGTGCTCGGCTTCGTGTTCATCCTCGCCACGCTGCTGGTCTTCGGCGCGATTGCGTGGTTCTCGGGCGTGTTTGGCCGTGTGCTGATGCGCTCGGCCCGCGTGCAGCGGGCGATGAACTGGTTTGCCGGCACGGTGTTTCTCGCGCTGGCGGGGCGCCTCGCGCTGTCGCAGCGCTGAGGCGGTAGCCTGAGGCGGGCGCCTCAGGCGAACGTGATGGCCTTGCGGCGCTCGGCGTGCTCGAGGTGCGGCACGTTGTTGAAGCTCAGCAGCCGCTGCGTGCCGCGTCCCACGATCAGCTCGCAGAAACCGGTATTGCGGAACTGCAGGTTCAGTTCAATGGCGGTCTGCGTCGGCGCGCCGAGCAGGTCGGCCACCGCGCGGCCGATGGCGCCGCCCGAGCTGACCACGAGCAGCGCATCCTCGCGCGCCGCGCCCTCGGTGGCGTGCGTCAGCGCGGACTGCATGCGCGCGCCGAAATCAGTCCAGGTCTCCGGCATGCCGGTCAACGTGTCCTGCGTCCAGGCCGCGAACGCCGCACGGAACGTGCGCCAGTAGTCCTGGTAGTCGCCGTTCTGATGGGCGCGATGATCGCCGCCCTTGGTGAAACTGCGATACAGCGCCTCGCCATCGTATTCATTGAGGCCGGGATGGGACACCACGGCGGTATCGGTCGCCCCCATGCCGGCGAGGATCTCGGTGGCCGTGTCCTGCTGGCGCACCAGCGAGCCGGCCACCACGCGCCGGAAGCTGACGCCCCGGTCGCGGAAATACTCGCCCAGCCAGCGCGCCTGCTGGCGGCCCACGTCGGACAGGCAATCATAGTTGGCGGCCCCGAACGAGGCTTGTCCGTGACGGACCAGGAATAGCGTTGCCATGGGAAGGGGGCGTCTCGCGCCGGAAAATCATCGTGAGACGGATTCTAGAAGCCTGCCTCCCGCCCGCAAAGCAAGCTGCTCCGGAATTCATACCGGCCATCTCCGCGCTGCATTGTCCGGCGCGGAGAGGGCGGCCCGGGTCAGTCCAGCGTCACTCCGGTGTCGGCGGCCAGCTTCAGGATCACCGGCAGGTAGGCCATGTAGGCGCGCTGCGCTTCCGCCGGGGAGCTGCCGATGGGCTCGAGACCCATCTCGTCGATCTTCGCCTGGAACTCGGGCGACTTGACCAGCGCCACGACCTCGCGGCCCAGTTTCTCGACGATGGCTTCGGGCGTCTTGGCGGGCGCCATCAGCGTGGTCGGCCCGACGATCTTGTACGCCTCATCGCCATAGCCCGCTTCGGCGAACGTCGGCACATCGGGCATCCCGCGGGCGCGCGTGGTGCCGGACACTGCCAGTGCCCGCAGCTTGCCGGTGGCAACGTACTGCCGCAGCGTGGTCACGGAACTGATCGTCATGTTGACCTGCCCGGCGAGGAGGTCGGTGACCAGCGGGCCTTCGCCGCGATACGGCACGTGGAGGATATCCACGCCGTAGGTCTTGTCCATATAAGCCTGGATGGTGTGCGGCAAGGTGCCGGGGCCCCACGAGCCCATCCGCAGCTTGCCCGGCGACTGCTGCGCGTAGGCCAGCAGCTCCTTGACGGTCTTCGCGGGCACCGTCGGGTTGACCGTCAGCACGGTGCGCGCCATGGCGATGTCCGAGAGTGGCCGCAGATCGGTGCGCGGGTCATAGGGCAGCTTCTTATATAGCGCGATGTTGGACGTGATCGGCCCGGGAATCGTCATCAGCAGCGTGTAGCCGTCCGGGGCGGACTTGGCGACGAAATCCGTGCCGATGATGCCGCCCGCGCCGCCCTTGTTCTCCACGACCACGGTCTGGCCCAGGCGCTTGGACAGCCCGTCGGCCACCTGGCGCGCCATCGTGTCGGTCAGCCCACCAGCGGGATACGGCACGATCAGGCGAATCGGTTTGGTCGGGTAGTCACCCTGCGCATGCGTGGCCAGTGAAACCAGCCCGAGCATGACGCCGGCAACGCGCGCGGCCAGTCTCCTGCGTGACGCGATGGAATGCTTCATGGTGTTGTCTCCACGTTATATCCGGCCTGAAAACAGGCGGCGCCGCTATGTTGCGGCGAGATCGGATGGCCCCATTGGGAGCGGGGCCGTCCGGAAAAAGCGGGGGAACTGGGGGTGAAGCGAGGTGTGGCGGTAGGGCGGGGGGCGCTCAGAGGTCCAGGTAGCTCGCCACCATGCGCGTGAGTTCCACGGGTAGCCGTTCATCGGCGAGCGTGAGCGGGCCGGGGTCGTTCAGCACCGCGTTGACGATCATGCCGAAGACCACCTGCATGGCAAAGCGCACGCGCTGCTCGGCTTCTTCTGGCGGGCCGGGCAGGCGCGGTACCAGCAGCGCCACGAGCCGGTCGACGATTTCCTGGCCGTTCTTCTGATGCGGCAGCCACTCCTCAGGGCGCGTGGTGGCGTGCTTGAGTGATGCGCGAATCACGCCCCGGTTATTGTGGCAGCCGGTCAGCAGGAAGCGCATTGTCTTCTCGACGATCTGGCGCGGCGGCGTCTCGGCCCAGCGCCCTTCGTTCAGGTAGCGCGCAACGGAGGCGTCGGTCTCTTCCATCACGAGCGTGCGCAGGGCATCGAAGAACGCCATCTTGTCGCGGAAGCGACCGTAGAAGGCGCCCACGGACACCTGGCAGGCCGCCGCGATCTGCGCCACCGAGACGGAGGCGAAGTCGCGCTGCGCGAGCAACTCGCGGCCGGCGGTCAGCAGCGCCTGTTCCGTTTCCTTGGCGCGGCGCTGGCGGGGTGGCTGGAGAATCGAGGGGGTATCGATGCGGGGGAAGGCTGTGGACGAAGACGTGCTATTCGTCACACTCGGAAAGGATGCTTGCATGGCGGATTCCGTATTCGAATTCGGATTCGGTTCTATGTCCGCACATTATGGTTTCGTATACCGCAGCGTCAAATTGGGGTTTACGATCCGGACGTTTTGCGGGGCAGGCCTGCGCACTGGCCGACCAGCGTCTGCACGCAGCAGGCATTACCGCTCCACTCCCCGCCGGTGACCTTGCCGTTGGCGGCGGCCAGCAGCTTGCGCTGACATCGTGCCGTGGAGGCAGGTGGCTCAAGCTGCGCATCGCGCGGGCCGCTGCCGGGCGGGTGCGCCGTCGGCAGTTCGTCGACCCATATATAGGCGGTGCCGGCCGGCGTGCTCTGCACGGACTGCGGCGGCCCCCACTGAGCCTGCACCTGCTCGACAGGCGCGCCCTGCCAGGATGCGAAGATCCGATGCATGGCGCCGCCATCGACGCTGGTGCAGCCAATGGTCACGCCGGCCGCGCAGAGCACGGCGGCGGCAAACGGAAGGCGGGGCAACGCGGGCATGGCGGCTCCATCTAGGTAGCGAACCCTCCTCGGCAGACTAGCCGAGCGGGCGCCCGGCTGGCAACGCCACTATGCGCGCCGCCGCACATTGCCTGCCGACCCCGATCCCGACTCCGATCAGGCGAACAGGGTGAGGGTTTGTGTATCCGATGAACGCTCGGTTGTCCGGGCGGGGCGTTTGATCGACGGAGCGCGGCTGGGCGCCGGCGGCTCCGGTGGCGTCAGCGCAAACGGTCGGGACGCCGCGAGCGGCACCGCCGAGGCGCGCAGGGCGTCCAGGCGCGGCGCGAGGATCTGGTAGGTATCGACATCGAACCGGGCCGGCGCGGCGAGCAGGGCAGCCGCCGCGTCGAGGTCCGTCACGGACCCGAGATAGCACCAGTTCTCCAGCACGTGCCATGGCTGTTGGGGCTGATCCGATTCCCGCCACGCCACCGCGCCGGCGAATGGCCACGGCTGCAATGCCAGCGTGGCGATGGCGGCCATCGTCCGCTCCCGATGCGCCGCGCGCGATTCGTCGCCCGTGCAGGCGCCCGCACAGCGATGCAACTGTCGCGCGAAACACGGGTTGCCGCGCCGGTGCGTGGGTTCGAGCATCAGCGTGGTCAGACAGAGCGTGTGTTCCTCCGCCAACTCCCGCAGCCGGGCCTGGGCTGCGGCGCGGCTGCCGAACGCGCCATAGAGATTGGCATGGCGGCTGAAATCCACGTGCCGGTCCGAGCGCAGGCGCGGCACGGGCAGGCCATCGGGGATCTCCCACGAGAACAGTTCGCTGTTCTGGCGCAGCAACTGGTTGTGCAGTGGCTGCAGAGACTTGACCAACTGCGCCTCCATCAGCAGCGCGCCGACTTCGCCGCCGGTCTCGTGCCACGCCACGCGCCGCACGCCTCGCGCCAGGCGCATCTCCTTCTCATGGCGATGGTCGCCCGAGAAATGGCTTTTGATGCGCTGACGCAGGTGAATGCTCTTGCCAACGTAGAGCGGCGCGTCTTCGTCGCCATAGAACAGGTAGACGCCGGGACGATCGGGTACCTCGTCGAGCGCGGTCTCGGACAGGCCGGCCGGGAGGCTCGCCTGCTTCACCAGCGACTTGACGGCCGATTCCACCAGATCCACGGTATAGAGACCATGGAGCTTCTGCCAGAACTGCCAGAGTAGTTCGGCGTCCGCCAGCGCGCGGTGACGGCCCTTGGGCGTCAGGCCGAAGCGGGCGATCAGCGCGTCCAGGCCATGGCGCTCCACCGACGGGAACAGCGCGCGCGACAGTCGCACGGTGCAAAGCACGTCGGCGCGGAAGGTGATGCCAGCGCGCCGGAACGCATTCTTCAGGAAGCCGTAGTCGAAGCGCGCGTTGTGGGCCACGAAGAGGCGGCCTTGCAGCCGCTCTGCCAGCGACTCGGCAATCGACTCGAACGTGGGTTTGCCGCGCACCATCTCTTCAGTAATGCCGGTCATGCCCTGGATGAAAGACGGGATGCTGGCCTGTGGGTCCAGCAGCGTGTCCCATTCCTGGATGCCGTCCGGGCCGACTTCGACCACGCCGATCTCGGTAATGCGGTCACGCTGGGCATCGGCGCCCGTGGTTTCCAGGTCGACGAATACGATCGGCCGCGCGAGGGCGGTGGCGAGCGCGTGCGCATCGAGGGCGCCGGCGTCGCGGCTCGCGAGGCGTTCGGGCACGTAGGTCATCAGGTCAGGCGGTGTCGTCATGGGGCGATTCTACTGCGCCCGAAAATTCTTTTGCGAAACCCCTTGCCAGCCTGCGTTGGCTCCCTTAATATTCGCCCCCTCGCAACACAAACCGCGCTGCAAACGCAGCAGCGACAAGGGTTGCGGGGTT